>NZ_BPQQ01000084.1 GCF_022179325.1 Methylobacterium isbiliense
ACCCTGATTGCCGCGCTACAGCCCGCGCCGCGCGCTGGCGGGTGAGCAGGTACTCGCCCGAGACCGAGACGTCGAAGTTCGGGTTGGCCTTGCGCAGGGCCAGCTCCGAGGTCCAGTCGTCCTCCGGGTCGACCGTGTAGATCAGCGCGAACAGCTCGGGGTCGTAGAGCGCGCCCTCCAGCACCTTCTGGGCCTCCTGCTGCAGGGCGAAGCAGGGGCCGGCGAGGTTGTCGCCGGCCGTGGTGATGATGACGAGCAGGGGCTGCTCGCGGGCGCCCATGCCGGTCTCCATCGTGTCGACCTGCTCGTCGGTGGGGTGCTCGTGGTACTCGTCGTGGATCGCGGCCGAGGGCGAGGCGCCGTCGCCCGGCGTGCCGATCATCGGCTCGAAGCGCGAGCCGTTGGCGAGGATGTGCAGGTTCTTGGCGCCGACATGGATGCCGAAGGCCTGCAGCAGGGCTGGCGTCTTCTGCGCCATCAGCTTGGCGGGGCGGAAGACCTCCCAGGCCTGCTTCTCCGAGGTGGCGCCGGAATAGACCTCGGCGCCGTACTCGCCGTCGGCGGCGAACAGGTAGAGGCCGATGCCGGCCGCCCAGGTCGACTTGGCGTTCTTGCGCGGGATCAGCAGGAAGGCCTTGCGGTAGCGGCGCAGGCCGTCGGCCTTGCGCAGCCAGCCGAACAGGGCGGCGGTCTTGAACAGCTGCCAGGGTTCGAGGCGCAGGCGCTCGGCCTTGCGCGCCCACTTGCCCTTGGTGTGGGGCAGGAGCTGCAGGAACTTGCAGACCTTGGCCGCCTTGCGCGCGTCGAAGCGGTAGGGGAAGGCCGGGTCGTCCTGGCGGGCGAGGTCGTCGAGATGGCGCTGGCAGGCGAGCCGGATCCAGCGGCCGGCCGGGATGCGCCCGGCGACGACGTCGCGCGCATAGGCGTGCGCCGCGTCCACGCACGGGTCCGCGGCCATGCTGTCCTCACAGGTCCTTGAACGGGTTCTCCTCGGCCGGGGTGGTCGCGGAGACGCGTTAGCGGGCGGCGGGCGAGAGGCCGAACTCGGCCAGCAGCGCCTGGGCGTGGCGCATGGCCTCGTTGCGCATGCCGACCTCGGGGCGGGCGCGGTGCATGACGGCGCCGGTGGAGCCGACGGTCTGATAGACGCGGCCGAGATCCTCGATCACCGCGGTGCAGGCTTCGATCTCCTCCAGCCGCGAGGCGAGCAGCGCCAGCATGGCGACGTCGTCGGGCGAAGCGATGCGCATCCGGTCGGTGATCGCGGCGAGATCGGCGAAGATCTCGGCCGCTCGGGCGCTCAGCCACTCCGGCGCCTCCGCCACGCCCTCGGCGGCGATCGGCGCGTCGGGGTTCATGCGGCAGGGCTGGGCGGTGCCGGCGAGCTGCTTGACCGCGTCCGGGGTGCGCTTACGCCCGGCCACCGAAATCCCCTCCAAATTGCACGCGCAAATCCCTGGTTAGAGCACCGGTCAGGGCGGGGATCGACTCGGACTTTCGACCCCGGGGGGCAATGACAGCTTGAAGCTGACCCCTGAGTAGAACCCTTCTGTGCTTCAATGCATGATACGGAAGATCCCTGCAGGTAGGCACGCTGCAGAGCTCGCTTCGGCGATTGCATACTATTTACAATTCGCGAAGGTGTAATAGCATTTGACGTTCGGCGGTACGCCGCATCATGTCTCAATCCACATATAGAATGAGTAAAGACATGGATAAATATCAATCAAATATCCCAGAAGGCAGGCGCGGCATCACTCGCAGAGGTTTTTTTCACTTGCCGAAAGGTTGGGACTCTTTTGAAACAACAAAATTGGGTGTAGAGATATTGAAGAGTGCCGCGTTTACTGTAGCCATTGCTTACGTCGGGCTGGCAATTAGCCGGAACAAACAGTCGGATGAAGCTCTCGTTAAGCGAAGGATCGAGAGCCTAGACGTAATTGCACCTGCAGCAAATAGAATAGTAAGCTTCGTCAATGTAGTTGGGAATTGGAAAGAACTTGACCCTCAGCAGATTATTCTGAGTAAGCGAGTTATTGATAAATAAATGTGGACATACATCGGCATATGGTCACAGAACGTTTGGGAACAATATCAACAATCCATGCGCAATCTCTTTCTGGAGTACGGAGGCGGCGCCGGAAAGCCGGCCAAAATCTACGGAGACATTGCGCACCTGCGCCTGGAAATGCCCGATCTCTTCAAGAATTCAGATTGGGAAAAGTGGTACACGACGCCACCAAAATGGTGGAGCGAAGATTTGGTGCGGGAGGGCTACATATCTTGGATGCACGCGATGCGGAAAGACATAAGCTCATCTGCACCCTAGTGCCGAGCTTAGTTTCGTTCAGCTGCTTCCAGCCCGCTCCTCGCGCTGGATCTCGCGGTCATGGCAGGGCTTGCAGACGCTCTCGTGGTTCTCCGGATCGATGAACAGCGCCCACTCGCCCCGATGCGGCCGGCGGTGGTTCACCACGGATGCCGGCACGACCTCGCCGCGGGCGAGCTGCGCCGCGCGAGCCACCGCCCAGACCCGCAGGCCGTACCAAGCCCTCCAGGGGCTCTCGCGGCGGCGCTGGGCGTCATGCGCCCGGTTGCGCGCGCGCCGCGCCTCCTCGGGCGGGCGCCAGCCAGGAGGCCGATGCTGTGAGGGCCGGGAGGGAATGGCTAAGCCACACCGCCGATAGGCCCGTGCGCGAGCGCGGCTCGCCGCGCTTGCAGCTGCAGCACCTCGGCGTCGATCGCCCGGCTACGCGCGCCCCAGAACGCGAAGTCGTCCACGTACTCCAGCCGAGCCCGCTCGACCGCCAGCGCCGCCAGCCGCGCCGCGATCGTCTCCACCTCATCCGGCAATGGGCACGCGCCAGCGGGCGCGGACGGCACGGCGCTCATCCGGTCGGATCCTTGCTGCGGCGGGAGGGCTTGGGCGCAGCGACGATCGGCGCGTGCTGCCCGGGCCTCTTCACGTAGGTCTCGGCCGAGCCGGAGAAGAACAGGTACTCGACCTCGCCCCGGTACTTCGGGTTGTTCACCACGTAGCTCACCTGCCCGGTGCGCCACGCCCGCCCGCGCGGGGAGGGGATGCGGTCCGCGTTCAGCCCGTTGGCGATCGCCTGCAGGATCCGCCCGGCCGCGCGCTCGGCGAAGATCCGCCGCACCACCGCGGCCTCGGCCTCGACGATGCGCAACCCGCCCTCGCGGTCCGGCGCGTAGCCGTAGGGCGGGCGCCCGCAGGCGATGCCGCCGCGCCCGGCCTTCATCATCCGCCCGCCCTTGGTGCGCTCGGTGATCAGGTCGCGCTCGGCCTCCGCCATGGCGGCCAGCACCGCGAACATCATCCGGCCGGCCGGGCTCACCGTGTCGATCGGCTCGGTCACCGAGCGCACCGAGACGCCGTGGGCGGTGCCGAGGTCGTTGGCGGTGGTGACCGCGTAGGCGATGTGCCGGGCGAGCCGGTCGAACTTGTGCACCAGCAGCACCGCGATGCCGCCGCCCTCGGCGATCGCCAGCACCTGGCGAAACCCCGCGCGCTCGGCCGGGCGGGTGGCGCCCGAGACGCCCGGATCGGCGATCAGCGCGACGAGGTCGTAGCCCTGGCTCTCGGCGAAGGCGCGGATGGCGCGCTCCTGGGCGGGCAGGCCGTAGCCGTGGGCGGCCTGCTCCTCGGTGGAGACGCGGACGTAGCCGACGGCCCGGGTGGCGATGGCGGCGCGGGCCTGGGTTCGGTCCTTGTTGCGCGCCCGCAGGCGGGCCACCCGGCGGGAGCCGGAAATCACGTTTAAGCTACTGTGTTTGTTGTTGTTTCAGCGCCAGGAGGTGCCGCTTTCCCGAATATTCAGGAAAATGCGGGAACGGCGCCGGTCAGCGCGCCGGACGAACCGGGTGGCGGGGCTCGACCGGGATGATCCGGCCCTCGGCGGTGACCACGCCGAAGCGGATGGCGCCGCGCGCGAGCGGCGCGACGGCGGCCATCGCGCCGGACAGATCCAGTTCCGCGGCGGCGCGCTCCAGGTCGGCGACGAGTTGATCCTTGTCGGCGACGAAGATCTCGGGATCGCGGGTGGGGGCGAGGCGGCGGAGCCGGGACGCGAAGGTCCGCAGCTGCGTCGCCTGGACGAGCGGGTCGATCACGGCCGGGTCTCGGGGGCTGAAACGCAGTGCGCCCGCGGCCAGTGGGGCCGCGGGCGCAGGAAGTCGAACTTGCAACGTCATACCCATCTACTGCCGCAGTGTCAACTAGTTTCCCATTGGCTAAAACACGCATGTATATTAAGTCAATATCACCCATTGTATTATGACTACAAAACTTATGCCGCTGTATACTGGCCATGTAGATTCTCAGATTTGTCATGATCTACTATTTTTGGATGAAATTGATAAATTTTTTCCGGCACCTCTGGATTGACACATGTCGATGCGATATGGGTTGTAGATATTTCAGCGAGGCAGATAGCATGAAAATCAAATGTATTCATGAACATCTTAGTATAAAGAAATTTGAAACAATTGACCTACCCGATCTAACTGTGCTCATAGGTGTAAATGGATCCGGGAAAAGCCATCTGTTGCAAGCAATAGAGAAGCAAGCAGTGATAACTGATCTGCTTGGTGACATAGATGCGCCGGTTAATCTTCCTGCCGGCTCGATCGTGCGGATCGAAAATGGAGGCGAGCATCCAGCAGGCTTGACGACGCCAGCTCGTGGCGCGCTGCTTGCTAACAATACGCAATCAACGATGCCTACTTACATGGCACAGGGTGCGTACGGACAAATCACTCCAGAAGCGTTCGAAACATATCGCCGGCGCGTGCTTGACCCATTTGAACAAGAAATTTTGGCTAAGTATGGCGAGATTGCGAATGACATCGTCCAATCTGGAGACGTATGGAAGCTTGATCCTGAAGCCTTTGCAAAATTGATTTCTGAACGCAGTGGCAAAGATGATGGGGACGCAATCGTATCATTATACGAGAAGGCAAATATCGCTATTGTGGATCAATCAGATCGTGCAAGCTCCAACGGCCACCTTCCAAGGCGTTGGAACCCTCAACCCCCATTCATGATTGCAGCAGCGATCCAAGATGTAGCTGAAGCGTTGGATAAAGCTCCGCTCAAAGTAGAATTCAAAGAATTATTGGAAAGAAAGAAATGGGGTGATTTCTCAATATTCAATCCAGAGATAAATAAAATATTCTGCATTTATCGCGAAACGCGCAACCGAAATTTAATCGCGCGCGACGATGCTGAGCAAGGTGGAAGCGCCCCTTATCTATCAGAATCAGAGTTCACTGAAACGTATGGCCGGCCGCCTTGGAGGCAAATCAGCGATCTAATGCCAAGTTTTGGCTTGCCCTATAAAGTTAGAGTTCCAGATTCGTTCCCGGAAAACGAAATTATCTTCGAACTTGAAGACATAAATAATGGATCTATAGTAAATTTCTCCGCCCTCTCGTCCGGAGAGCGGGTTATTATGCGTTTTGTTTTATCTTTGTTCAAATTCGATCCGTTAAGAGTCAATTTAAGTGTGCCCAAACTCCTACTTCTTGACGAAATGGATGCATCTTTGCATCCGGAAATGGTATACCGTTGGTTATCAGCGATACGCGAAGAGCTAGTGGATAAGCGCAATATAAAATGTATTCTTACTACACATTCACCAACTACTGTCGCACTGGCCCCCGAGGCAGCATTGTTCGAAATGGTGAAGGGCCAAGATGGGCCAAGCAAGATCACAAAGCAACAAGCGCTTAATCGATTAACCTATGGACTTCCTGCCCTGTCAGTAAATTTTGACGGCAGAAGGCAGGTTTTTACTGAAAGCGACACCGATGCTTATGCTTTTGAAAACATCCTATCAATTCTCAAAAGTGATCTAAATCTACCCCGAACTTTGACATTTATCTCCACGGGCATTCGAAAAGAAGCGGGAGAAATTAATACAGGATGCCAAGTTGTGAAATCGCTAGTTAATAAACTTGCAGAAAATGGTAATAAATCTGTTTTTGGCATTATTGACTGGGACCGCTCGAATAGAAGCGACGAGCGAGTTAAGGTTATAGGAGAGGAAACTCACTATTCTTTTGATAACATTATTCTAAACCCATTACTTATAGGATGCCTTATAATCAGAAATAGTGGATCTATTAGCGGCTTAGATATTGATATCAATGATCTACCCCACCTGAGTCAACTGCAGGCACAAAATATTGCTGACGCAATACAAAATAAAATCACCTTTCCGCAAGCGAGCGAAAGTGGCATGTCATTCGTTCAGTTTCATGGAGATTTAAAAATCCAGATAATGAATGCTTATTTAAAGACTAACGGCCACAAAATTGAAGAAGAATTACCGAAAACATTTCCACAACTTTGGTGTTTTAATCCTCGATCGCGGGGATCATTGGCCAAATATGTCATTGAAAGAGTGATAAAAGACTGGAAATATCTTACTCCAATGGAAATTATTACAGTATTCAAAACAATATCCGAGCATGAGTTCTCATAATTTGACCGGCTTATCTGATCGATTTCCGAGCGCCCGTCGCTTCCACGCCGGCTGCCACCGCCGCGACCCATCACGGTCCTCCGCCACCCGGTACGCCCGCGTCGGCGTCGTCAGGCAGCCCGCCTCGTCCACGCACTCGCCCGGCGCCGCCGGCGCCGCGGGCGTGCCCCGCAGCTGCCCTCGCTCCGGCCCGCGGAAGGTCTGCTCCTCCAGGAGGTCCACCGCCACCTGCTCCAGCAGCGTGCGGAAGTGCTCGGCCACGAACGCCACCGCCGCCCGGCTGTCCCCGCGCCCGAGCCCGCGCGAGATCTCGGCGAACTCCCGCCCTTCCGCCAGCACCTGGTGCAGGAAGCGCGCCCCGTAGCTCCCCACCGACTGTGCCAGCCGCGCCTTCAGCGCCTCCACCAGCCGCCCGTCGTCGATCGCCAGCACCATCGCCAGCTCGTGCGCCACGCTCTGGTCGACGCGGTCGCGGCCCTCCGGCGAGCCGGCCGCGCGCGGGCCGGACCGGCGCTCGAACACCTCCTGCAGCACCCGCCCGATCAGGTAGGCCGCGTCCGTGATCCGCTTGTGCGCGTATTCCCGCTCCAACAGGTCGGTGAGCCGGTTGATCGTCACCCGCACCCGCTCGCGCGGCAGAAACGGGTCGCGCTCCGGGTTGGGCCAGGGGTCCTCCACGCTGCCCACGGCCGTGCGCACGTTGGCGGAGGGCACCGGCCGGGCGGTCTGGCCGAGGTCGAGGGCCGGGCCGCCGTCGTAGCGCGTGCGCGCCGCCACCAGGGCCGTCTGGATGATCCGCCGGTACCGGCCGTTACCGCCCCGTGCCCCCGCCATCGCCCGCGCTCCTCAGCGGTTGTGTGGTGTGAGTGCTGCGTCGGGCGCGATCGCCGCCAGCAACAAGCCGCTCCGGTGTCGCAGGCCCGATCCGGCCCTCGGCCGCCAGCGCGGTGCCGTCCGGCGCGGCCTCCGCGAAGGTGAGCAGGGCGGCGATGGTGGCCAGCGCCTCGGCGACGCGGCGGCTGCCGGTGCGGGCGCTCCAGCCGGCCCGGCCGCGGCAGAGCTGGGTGAAGGATTCGCCGTGCGCCTCGCACCAGATCCAGGCCTTCAGGTACTGCCGCGTGCCGTGCTCGCGGATGTAGAGGTCTGGCCAGCGCAACGCGGCCTGCAGGGCCGGGTCCGGCGGCCGGCGGGTGGCGGCGCGCTCCGCCTCCCGCAGCCGGCGCTTCACCGCCTCCACCGTCCAGGCGCGGGGCGCGGCCATCTCACGCTCCGGCCCGGGGCTCCGGCGGGCGCCGACTCGCGAACCACCAGCCCTCCCGGCGCTCCACGTCGCTGCGCACCGGGGTGGGCATGGGCCGGCCCTGCCGCCGGTGGTGCTCGGCCCAGGCGCTCCAGTCCGGCGTGTCGGCCGCCACGAACACCCGCACGGGCCGGGGCGGCTCGGCGGGAGCGGGCGCCAGGCGGTGATTGCGGAAGAGCCCGGCCCGCAGCCAGTTCTGCAGGTACTTGGGCTTGAGGGCCGCCTCGCGCCGGCAATGGGCCGCGTAGGCGGCGGCGGCCGCGATCGCCTGGCGCTGCTCGGCCTCGGGCAGGGCGTCGAACAGGGCGCGGGCCGCCGCGAGGTTGGCCCAGGCCCGGCCGCCCTCCGGGTAGGCTGCCACGAGCTGATCGAACCGCCCGGTCGCGCCGGCCTCCGGCGCCGGATCGGGGGGAGGGGGCTCCGGTGGTGCCGTGGCCCCGTTCTCTCGAATCGGAACCGGCTCGATCCTCCCCCCGGCCACGGGGGGTTGGGGGGCCTCCCTTGTGACGGTTCCTCTGACGGATTCCTTTAGAGGGGTGACAGCAGTGTCACCCCCGGGGGTGTCACCCGTGTCACCCTCCTCCCCGTCAGGCTGGCACCCCTCGGGCGTAAGGAGGGGTGTCAGGCTGTCACCCCTCGCGGGCGCCGCGGCCGCGGCGCCGCCCGGTCTGTCACCCCTCGCCGGCACCGCGACGCCGGGCAGGTGCATTACGTAGCGGTTGGCCCGCTGCCGCCCGGTCTTGGGGCAGGCGCCCTTGAGGATGGTGATAAGGCCGAGCTGCTCCAGCTCGCGCAGCTTGCGCTGCACGGTGCGCACCGACTGCGAGGTGTCGTCGGCCAGCGCCTCGACGGTCGGCCACGCCAGCCCGGTGCGATGGTCCACGTAGTTGGCAAGCACCAGCGCGAGCAGCTTGGCGCCGGCATCGGGGATGTGCTGCCCGATGACGAAGGTGATGGCCTGGACGCTCATGAGCCGGCCCCGTCCGGCCCGGCCCCTTCGATCAGGCCGGCGCCGCGCAGCTCGGCCAGCAGCGCCTCGCCCTCCGCCTCGGAGAGGCCGAAGCGCCGGATCGCGGCGTCGCGGAGCGCGGCCGCGTCCATCCGGGGCTGGGAGAAGGAGAGCCAGGCGAACTGGCCGAGGGCGGCCGCGCTGGCCTGCTCGAAGGCGGCGACCTCGATGGGAACGTAGCGGGGCTGTCGGGCGCGGGTGAGACGCATGGGGCGGCCTCGTCGGGCAAGGGAATCCCGTGGCGCCGCGAGCAGGGGCTCTGGCTCGGGCGCGTGAAAGCCCGACGTCGGACGCGCCAGGGCGCGCGACGGTCGGGGACGGCGATCGGGGAGGGGATCCCAGGCCGAGCGGGAGCGTGCGCCGAATCGGCTGCGCGCCGCGGCGGAGCCTCGCGCGTGCGGCCGCCCCCCAGCGGAGCGGGGAGCGCGCGTCACATCCTGGGATCGGCGGCCGGCCCGGTCGGGCGGGCCGCGGATGGGTGGGCAGCCACGACGCCGGGCAGGAAGCACGAACATTCCCGTTCGATGCCTTGACAATCGAACAAAAATGTTCGATTGTCTCCCTGTCGCAGCCGGAGCGGGAGGATGACCAGGGACCAGTTGATCCGCAGCCTTCGGACCTACGCCAGGAAGCGCGCGCTTCCGTTCGACGAGGACCGCAAGAAAGGCAAAGGATCGCACTACAGGGTGCGGGTCGGTGGCAAGGTCACCACGATCCAGAGCGAACTCAATCCGAACCGGATCGCCCGCATCCTGAAACAACTTGGTGTGGATCCCGCCGACCTCTAGGCGGGATCTCTTCCACGGGACGGCACGACACGGCAACGACCACGTCGAAGGGATGGCACGGCAGCCATGTTCACATTCACCTACGGTGTCGCGATCCACGAGGAGGAGGGGGATTTCGTCGTCAGCGTGCGCGACCTCGACGAGGTCGTCACCGCCGGCAGTTCCCTGGCGGAGGCGCTTGAACTCGCCGCGGACGCGATCGAGGTCGCGGTGGCCGGCCGCATGGAGGATTCCATGGACCTGTCTCCGCCCACGCCCCTCAGGCCGGGTGAGCACGCGGTCGCTCTGCCGGCCCACCTGGCCGCCAAGGCGGCGGTCTACGCCGCCTGGAAGCGGTCGGGCCTGAACAAGTCCGAACTGGCGCAGAGGCTGGACCGGAACGAGGTCGAGGTGCGCCGCATCCTCAATCCGCGGCACGGGACCAAGATCGGCCAGCTCGAGGAAGCGGCGAAGGCCCTGGGCGGCAAGCTGGTGATCGCCTTCGAGCCCGGGTGAGGCGGCACCCCGCCTCCCGCCATCGCGGCCCTGCGCCGGGAGGTCTCCCGCCCGGCGGTCGTCCCGGTCGTGCGACGCGGTCATTCCGCCGCCTCCCGGCCCGCATCCGTGAACAGGTCGGTGAAGTCGGGCCGCGCCTGGCGCTGGAAGCCTTCGCCGTAGGGCGGGTAGCTGCAGGCGCGCACGAGGTCGTAGAAGCCCTCCGGCTTCTCGCTGTGCCCGCCCACCGGCCAGGCGTGGTGCGTGCGCACCGCCATCGCCCGCGGCCGCGTGCCGATCCCGCCGCGCACCGCGAACAGCACCTGCTCGGTGGTGTTGCGGAAGTACTGGCCCCGGCCGAGGTTCGGCTTGGTCCAGGTGTGCACCGTCTTGTACGAAAAACCCCACCCGGCCAGCAGCGGCAGCGCCACCGCCAGCGCGTTGTTGGTGGCCCAGAGGTAGAGGTGGCTTTCCGCGTCCGCCCAGGCCGGCACCGGCAGCGCAGCGATCGCTGCCACCGGCATGCGCGCGTAGTGCGGCCCGCACGAGTCCGAGAGCCCGTCGGTGTCCCAGGGCGGATCGAGCACCAGGGTGCGGAAGCGGCCGGCGACCGGGGCGAGCGCCCGGATGCGCGCCTCGTCCCGCAGGCGCCGCAGCTTGGTGTAGGGGCCGTCCACCGTGCCGGTGCGGTCCATCTCGGCCGCGAGGCTCCCGAAGGCGGCGGGATCGGCGGCGGCGGCCTCGAACACCTCGACGATCTTGGCGAGCGTGCGCCCGCGGATCCGGCCGTCGAGGCTGGCGATGTGGTCGCGCACCCGGCCCGCCGCCCCGGGCAATTGCCCGGCCCGCCCGCCCGCACGCCGGCGCTCGTCCGCGGCGGCGCGCTCCTCGGCCTCGTAGAAGCGGTAGAGGCGGTACAGGCGCGACGCGGCGCCCGGCGGCAACGGTCTGCTCACACGCGCAGCCCTCAGGCGGGTGGTCGGATTCGGAGTGGGATTCGCGCGGCGGGAGCGCCGCGCGCCGGTCATGGGAGCGGCAGTTCCAGCTGCGGCGACCGGGGCGCCGCCGCGGGTGCCGGCGTCGGCGGCACCGGTGGGACCGGGGGTGGCTGCGTCGGCCGGTGGTCGGCGCAGAAGCCGCGGCCGGATGCGGAGCGGGTGACGGCCGGCGCGCCGCAACAGCAGCGGCAGACGATCGGCAGCGTGAGTGGAGTGCGGGAGCGCCGCGCCATCAGCGCTCCCCGTCCGCTCGGCCGTGTCGCGGCCGGGCCGCATCGAGGCAGCGCCGCGACAGCCGCGCCAAGCCGTCGGCGAGGCAGGCCGGCACCCAGGCCGCCGCCTTGAGCGTCGCGCCGAGGAGCTGCAGGCCCGTGCGGGCGAGGCCGTCACGTGGCGGGGTGCTCACGGCGCGCCCTCCGGCGAGGTCAAGCCCGGCAGGCGCCAGCGGCGATGGTCGGCGAGCTGCGCCTTCACGGCGGCGAGCTTCGCCTCCAGGCGTCGCTGGTCCTGCTCGGTGGCCGCGATCTGCAGCCAGTCCGGCGGCGTGTGCAGGAGGGCGGCCAGAAATTCCGGGCCGTAGACGCAGATCATCAGCACCAGCATGCGGCCGTTCGGCAGCGCCTCGCGCGCGAGCCACTTGGCCACGGTGTCGACCGGCGCGCCAAGATCGGCGGCGACATGGGTCGCGGTCTTGGCCGGATAGCGCTCGCGCAGCCAGCGCACCATGCCGGCGGCGTCGATCTGGGTCTGCCACGCGGTCCAGCTTTCCGGCCGGTCGTGGCCTGCCTTTGCGGACGATTGTCCCATGCCCTGCTCCCACGCTGCGTCGGTGGGCGGGGCTGCGACGGAGGCGCCATGGGGTGACAGGAAGCCGAGCAGGGCCGAGATCTCGGGCAGCGATTCCACGATCCCGGCCGGGAGGGCGGCGGCGCGCGCGAGCGCGTCGTCGACGAAGCTTGAGGCCGCACCGGCCGCGGCCGCGGCGGTGTCGGCGAGAGGGTCGATGACATGCCGCTGCAGGGCGGAGCGGGCGCTCTGCATGGCGGCGATGCCGACGATGGCGGCGGTGAGATCAAGGGAGTCGAGGTCGCTCACGAGGTGCGCTCGCCAGAGGCCGACGCTTCGGTGAAGTCGTTGGCGGTGACCCGCCCCTCGGAGATCGTGATGATCGCCTGCATCTTCCGGCGTCGCGGCACACGCACGCCCGCGCGCCACTTTTCGACGGCAGAGGCGGAGCACGATTCGCCCGGAGGCAATCGTTCGGTCACGGCGCTCGCCACGGCCCGTGCGGTCATCCGCTCTTCGCGCATCCAGTCTGCGAGCTTCATGAGGCACCATCCCTCCAACACTCCACCCAAAATGGGTGGTACAGTCAGCGGCAACGCGCACAAATTGGGAGGGGACGGGCATCCGCCGGTGCAGCATGGTTCCCGACATGGGGAACAATCTGAAGACGCTCCGCGAACGCAAAGGTTGGACGGTAGAAGATGCCGCCAGTGCAATGGGCCTTTCCAAAAGCGGATATGAAAAGATCGAGAATGGATCCCGCCGTTTGACGTTGGAGCGCATAGCGCGAGCGGCTCAGATCTATCAGGTTCCCCAGTCTGATGTGATCAACGATAGAACCAATACTGGTGTTGTTGGCGAGGTCGTACGCGGTGGCAGGGTTCGCTTTTTTTCACCGGAAACACCGACACTTCTAGTTGCCCCAGCGCCATTTGATGCGACCATTGATACGGTCGCTCTTGTGGTCACGGATGGTGATGCGTTGCCGGGTGTCGCAGAGGAAAGATGGTTTGTATACCACGGCACTAGGCGGCATGGGTTGCCTGAAGACTGGATAGGTGACCTGTGTGTCGTCGGTCTACCAGACAACGTGGTCTTGGTTCGCCGCCCCTTCCACGGCCGGAGAGCCGGGACGTATGACCTGTTCACATTAGGGACCGAGCCTCTACTTGGTACAGAAATTATCTGGTCGGCTAAAATCGATTGGATCAAACCGAGGTAAGATGAAGCCCGAAGGAGCGGTGGAGCTTGTATCTTTCCTCGTCGGTATCATAGCCGCTACCTTTTGTGTCGTTTTGCCAGCATGCAGGCTGAACTTGTGAGCCCTCGGCCTTCTAGTCAGCACCATCCTCGTAAACGCGGCCCGCCAAATCTGTCCAGGCAGATCGTCACCGCCGTATTCTTCTTGAGCATGATATTATGCGCCTGCTTTGCCGAGCTGGTCCGCAGCCTCGCCAGCGCTCGCCTGGTGGCCGACCCGATGGCGGAGAAGATCCTTGCGCAGCTTGCGAACCGCAAGGCGGCTCAGGCTGGAGTCGAAGGCGAGCGGCGCGTCTCTCCGCTGGTGTCTCGCATTCGATTTGAGGGCAGATACCGACGCGTCAATCCTTTGGCCGCCTAGAGCACCCAATTTGGGTTTGACAATACGCCCAAAATGGGTGGATCATGCTCCATCTGCTGTTGGTTGTGAGCCGATGCCGATCATTTCCGCGATCCTGCTCGCGCTGCCGCTCTCTACGGTGAGCGCCGCTCCTCGCAGTACGAATACCGGCGCATGACGCTGCCCGGCCTTCCCGGCGGCGTCCTCGGCCTGTACCGCGACGTGCTGATCGGCCAGCCCGGCGAGGCCTTGCACCTCCAGATCGCGGTGCCGTGCTGGGAGTTCGACGCCCTCGTTCGGGCCTTCGGCAGCCTTGAGGCCCCTCGTGAGGCCGGCCCCGCCGCCCTCGTGCTGGCCGCCCGTCGGCCGCGGCACCCAGAGACCGACTCGGCCGTTGCCTTCGAGGCGGCCCTTGGCTTCCTAGAGCGGCTGGCCGCAACGGGCGACGCGCTTCCGCTGGAGCGCTGCGGCCTGACCTGCCGCCTCCAGGCGCTCGGCCAGCAGCTGGCAGGCACGGAGGGCTGCGGCACGTGACCTACGATCTCGTCAAGCAGCTGTATCCGGGCGCACCCGCCCAACTCGGCGCCCGCGTCCGCGAGCGCGCCAGCGGCCGGCTCGGCCGCATCATCCCGCCCGTGCCCGGCACCGGCGAGCAGGTCCGCGTGCGCTTCGACGACGAGATCCTGCCCCGCAACGTCCACCCGCCGGCGCTCGACTTCGTCGATGCCGAGGTGGTGCCCCTCCGGAGGCCCCATGATTCGTGACCCCGGCGCCCGGCGCGCGACCGAAGCGGTGCCCGCCTGATGCCCAAGCGCGTGACCGAAGCCGACCGGGCGGTCGGCGCCCGCCTCCACGCCCTGCGCAAGGCGCGTGGCCTGACGCAGAGCGCGCTGGCCGAGGTGCTCGGCGTGTCCTTCCAGCAGGTGCAGAAGTACGAGCGGGGAGCGAACCGCATCGGCGCCGGCCGGATCCGCACGCTGGCCGGCCTCCTCGAGGTGCCGGTCAGCGCCTTCTACGGCGAGGGCGAGGAGGGCGGCGGCGAGTTGCTGCCGCTGCTGCACATCCCGCACGCCGCGGAGCTGCTCCAGGCCTATGGCGCCATGCCGGCGGTGATGCGCACGGCGCTCCTCAACGTAGCCCGGGGCTTGGCACACCATCGGGCGGTGGAGGCCGAGGATGTGGCTGTAGCAACGGATCTCGCGCGGATTGACGCATGATGAGCCGTGCGGTCGAGGGCGACGAACGCAGGCAGGTGGACGCCGTGCGAAGGGCCGAGCGGGACGAGGGGCAGGCTCGCCTGATGACCATCGGCGAACTGGCAGCCTACTGCCGCATGTCACCGAGTGGCGTGCGCACGCTCGTCGCGCGCGGCCTCCTTCCCCAAGCCCTGCCGGGCAGCCGCCGGTGGGATCGGCGGGCGGTCGACGCGGCACTCGACCGGGCGAGCGGGCTCCCAGGCGTGACGGAGGAGAGCGCGTTCCAGCGCTGGAAGCGCGACCGTGATGAACGCCATGGCCGTCGGACATGACGCAATCGGCGGCCCGGCGCGGGCATGAGGACGATCCTCAAGGGGGTCCACCGGGTGGTCGGCCGCCTCGCCGATGGCTCGCGCAGGACCTACTACTACGCCTGGCGAGGCGGCCCCCGCATCACGGCTGAGCCAGGCAGTCCCGAGTTCCAGCTCGCCTATGCGGAGGCCGTGAAGAGCCGCAAGGCAGTCCCGGCCGGCACGATGTTCGCGCTCATCGCCGAGTTCCGGGCCTCGGCCGAATTCACGGGCAAGTCGGAGTCCAGCAAGCGCGCCTACCGGACCTACCTGCGGATGATCGAGGAGGAGTTCGGCGACATGCCCATCGAGGCCGTCGAGGATCCGGAGGCGCGGGGAGAGTTCAAACGGTGGCGCGACACCATGGCGACGACGCCTCGCAAGGCCGACTACGCCTGGACGGTCCTCGCGCGCGTGCTGTCCGTCGCCAAGGACCGTGGCCGGATCAGGACGAACGTCTGCGAGCGGGGAGGGCGGCTCTACCGGGCAGACCGCAGGGACGCGCTCTGGAGCGAGGATCACATTACCCGCTTCGGCGCCGTCGCCTCGGACGAGCTGTGGCTGGCCCTCGTTCTCGCGTTGTGGACCGGGCAGCGGCAAGGCGACCTGCTGACCGTGCCTTGGTCTGCCTACCTGAGCGGAGGCTTGCGCTTCGCGCAGGGCAAAACGGGCGCACGCGTGGTGGTGCCGATCGGGGAGACGCTGCGCGCGGCTCTGGAGGGCGCCCCGCGCCGATCACGCACCATCCTGACGAACCAGCGTGGCGAGCCCTGGACGTCGGACGGCTTCCGCACCTCCTGGCGCAAGGCCTGCGACAAGGCGCAGATCCACGACGTGACGTTTCACGACCTGCGCGGCTCGGCCGTCGTACACTTGGCGCTCGCCGGCTGCGCGGTGCCGGAGATCGCGGCCATCACTGGCCATTCGCTGAAGGACGCGGAGGCCATCCTGCACAGGCACTATCTCGGCCGGGACATCCGGCTGGCCGAAACGGCGATGCGGAAGCGGGAGGAGAGCGAGCGGAGTCGCGAAGCTGTAAAACGGCCCTGTAAAACCGCCGCGAGGGTCCGCGACGCCGAGGAGCCTAAGTGATTGATTTGTGTTTGGTGGTGCTGGCAGGCGGCTGCAAACCCGTCTGCCCCTACGAAACATGGAAATCACGGAAATCTGCCGAAACTAGGCGCCGAAATAGGCCATTCGCGGCGGAAAAACTTATATCCGACAATCAGTTGCCGGCGTAGGCGCGGTTGCAAAGAACAGCGACGAAGCAGCGAGTGATGCAGCCGGTAGCCCCGCCAGTGGGAGCACGCGTGATTGTGTGGCAGGCGGAGATCGCGGGGGAGGGGAGGGTTGCCGAGCTGGTAGAAGGTGTGGGTGCTGCGAGGCGATCGGCTCATCCAGCGCCCTGAAGCGCTGCACCCCGAGCCCGCGACGACGCAATGCAACCTTAAGATCGGCCGGATGACCGATCTCTAATGAACCTCCTGTGCAACGAGGGAACCCGCACGAAGTGGCATCGTGTCTCGTGCGAAACGCAGGAAGGAGTCGAGAGATGCCTTGATGTCCGCAGGATCGAGACCCTTCGCGATGAAGACGAGGTGAGAACGTCTATCTTCATCGGGCCAGCCAGCCATGTGTTCCGGCGGATGCATGATGTGCTGAACGCCATGGACGAGAACGGGCGCATCCTCCGCGCCGAGGTTCAGCATGCCTTTGAAGCGCAGGATGGCACGGCCGTGGCGGTTGAGGAGGAGCGACAGCCAGGTCACGAAAGTCGACCAGTCGAGGCGCTCATCGAGCGAGATCGAGAACGTGCGCACGGCATGGGGCGATGCGGCATCGGAACTCACGGCCGAGACGCGGGATGTCCCCTGCTCTTGCAGGAGGGAAGAGGGATCGAGCTCGGGCGCGCGCGCGTCGCGTACTGGCGCCAATGCGTTGATGGTTCGGATCCGCTCCACTAAGCTCACGACCACGGCCGGTGATGCGAGGTCCGTCTTGGTGACCAGCACGAGATCCGCGACTGCGACCTGCTTGGCGAACTCGGCGTGATCGTCCGAGGATGCCAACCCGTTCACGGCGTCGACCGTCGTAATCACCCCCGCCACCCGGAAATACTCCTTCAGCACGGGGTGTGTCTGAATCGTGTTGATAATCGGTGCGGGATCGGACAGCCCCGAGGTCTCGAGAACCAAGCGCCCGAAGCGCGGCATCTCGCCCGCCAGCGCGCGGCGCAGCAGGTCCAGCAGGGCACGCGACAGTTCCGGGCGGACAGAGCAGCAGAGGCAACCGTTTGCCACGACCGCGCTCGCCTCCGCGACATGCGCGACGATGCGATGATCGAGTCCAGCCTGTCCGAACTCGTTGATCAGCACGCCCGTGCGCATCCCGTCGTCCGCGCGCAGAATGCGTCCGAGAAGAGTCGTCTTTCCACTGCCGAGAAAACCCGTGAGGACGAAGAGCGGCATCGGCTCAGGGAGGCCTACCATTGGGGCGCCCTCCCGTCGAAGCGCACACCCAGCGGATCGAAGGCCTGACCGGACAGAGCCTCCGCTTCGCGCCAGAACTCCGCAAGGCTCGCCGCGACCCGCGTGCGACCGGCTCTGTCCGTCAGCAGGAAGGCATCACCGTCCCAATCCTCGCAGACGAGGCCGGCAGGCTCGACCAAGCGGTTCATCAGCGCGATCCTCTCTCGCCGATGCCGGCGATGGCGCTGAATGTCCCGTGCCGGAAATAGGTTGCGCGAAAGCTTGGCGGCATCGGTCCAATGGTCGCCGATGCCGAACACGGCGCAGACGTCACACATCGTTCGGGTCTCCGGTCAGGCTGCAGAGGCGAGAAAGCGGCCGATCGGGCCGTCGACCAGACTGGAAGACAGGTATTCGAGCACACGCTTTCGAGCGAGGCCGGAATGAGACCCTGCGATGCGCTCGGCGCGCTCAGGGTCGCGTGCTGCGATGGCCTCCAGCATCTCGCGATGCTCCCGGACGATCGCCTCGATGTGCGCCTCGTAGGCATCGGCCGAGCCGTAGCATTCGTAGGCCATGGCGAGCCGCGCGATGCGCAGATTCTCGCTCAGCAGGCCGATATACGTTCGCGCGATGTTGCGATTGCCGCAGGATTCACCGATCGCCTCGTGGAACGCGAAGTTGGTGTCGATCATGGCACTCGGGTCTCGGCCGCGCCAAGCCGCTTCGAAGGCGTCTGCGTGCCGCCGGATGCGCGTGAGATCCTCGTCCGAACGACGGGTTGCCGCCCAGGCGGTTGCCACGCGCTGCAGCAGATCGAAGGCTTCCAAGTGCTCCTGTGTGTAGGCGAGGTCGAGTGGCGCGACGCGCGCCCCCCGGTTCGGCATTAGGACCACCAGCCCGTCGCTCGCGAGCTTGACGAAGGCTTCCCGCAACGGAGTTCGCGAGATGCCGAGTTCGCTGACAAGCTGCAGCTCGTCCAGTTCGGAACCGGGCGCGCGTTGAAGCGACACGATTTGCCGCTTCAAAGTGTCGTACGCGAACTCGCGGCCGCTTCCCTTCGTCGGACGGCCTCTGCCCGAACCATCGGCGCGCCGCCGCTTCGCTGAGGTCATCAGGGTTGTCTCCCGGTCGTACGACTCCGAGGGCACATCATAGGCACGTGCTGCGTGAAAATACAGCTTGTATTCATGTCGCATGACATGCAGCATGCACACATAGAGACAGGGAGTGGGCAAGGTGATGGCTGGAGCGTGGACCCGTCGGATCGTTCTCGGTTGCCTTGCAGCGATTATCGCGGCGCCGCCGCTCGCCGCACAAGAAACGCTCAAGATCGGTGCCGCCATCAGCTTGAGTGGAAACTTCTCCCGCGAGGGCGGTCTGCTGAGGGACGGATACGAGCTCTGGCGCGAGCGCTTGAACGCTGGTGGCGGCCTCAAAGCCGGCGGAAAAACCTACAAGGTTCAGATCGTCTACTACGACGACGAGTCCAAGGCGCAGACGAGCGCGCAGCTCACCGAGAAGCTGGTCAGCGACGACGGCGCGTCGTTCGTCTTCGGACCTTATTCGTCCGGCATCGCCACGGCCACGGCCGTCATCAGCGAGCGCTACAGGGCACTGACGCTCGCTCCCATGGCGACCGCGAACAGCCTCTACGCCCGAGGCTACAAGTACATCTTCACCCCGTCGCCGCTCGCAGATCAAGGCTTGGTGCCGATCCTCGAACTCGCCAAGGGGCTCACACCTGCCCCCAAGACCGTTGCGATCGTCGGCCCCGACGATCTGTTTCCCAACATCACGAGTGACGGAGCCCGCAAACGCGCCGAATCGCTCGGCTTCACGGTTGCCTATACCGGCAAGTACCCGAAGGGGGCCAACGATCTCTCGGCCGTCGCCACTCAAATCAAGTCGGTAACGCCGGATATCATCCTGGCGACTGGTTACGTCCAGGATTCGATCCTGCTCATCAAATCGCTCCGCGAACTGCAGGTCTCGCCGAAGCTCATCGGCCTAGCGACGGCCGTCGGCGTGCAGGATTTCCGCACCGCCCTTGGTCCTGCCGCTGAAGGGGTGATGGGCGTCGATTACTGGGTTCCGACGCTGACGTGGAAGGATCCGCTGTTCGATGACAGCGCCGGATTCGCGAAGGCATTCGAGGCCAAATACGCGAAGCCGCCGACCTTCCACGCGGCCAGCGGCGCGGCGGCCGGCGTGGTGCTTCAACTCGCGATCGAGAAGGCAGGGACGGTCGACCCGACGGCGGTGCGCAACACGCTGCTGTCCATGCAGGGGGAGACGTTCTACGGACCGTTCAAGTTCGACGCCAACGGTGTGAATACCCTGGCCGGGCTCAACGTGTCGCAGATCATCGGCGGCCAGCCGAAGGTGATCTTTCCCGTCGCCGTCAAGCAGGCAGATCCGATATATCCCCGCACCGGTCAATAAGAACCTGCCCGAACTCGTATTCGGTTCAGACCCATGTTCGCGCAGACCTTTGTCAATGGGCTCCTTCTCGGCGGCGTCTACGGCGTCGCCACCATCGGCTTCTCGATGGTTTGGGGAGTGATGGGCATCATCAATCTTGCCCACGGCGCCTACATCATGATGGGCGCATACTTCTCCTATATGCTGGCGTCGCGGCTCGGGATCGATCCATTCGTGTCGATGCCGCTCGTCATGGCTGCGCTGTTCTGCGTCGGCTTCACGGTCCAGCATCTGCTTCTCAATCCGGTGATGCGCACGAGCGTGCTGCTCACCCTCGCGATGACGTTCGGCCTCGAGCTCTTCCTCGTTGATCTGTTCGTTGCCCTGTTCACCTCCGACATCCGCTCGGTGAACACGAGCTACTCTTCTCAGGCCCTAGCAGTCGGTCCAGTTCTGATATCCTACGTCCGGCTCGCGGCAGCCTTGCTGTCGCTCACGTTGGCGGCATTTCTTTACCTCGTCCTGACGCGAACGCGCCTCGGGCAGGCAATCCTGGCAACCGCGCTCGACAGAGAAGCGGCGCGCCTGATGGGGATTTTCCCGGAGCGCATCTACAACTACACGGCCGGAATCGGCGCCGCCCTGGCGGGGGCCGCCGGCTCGCTTGCCAGCACGCTGTTTCCGATCTCGCCGGGACTGGGAAACTCCTTTATCGGCGCAGTATTCGTGATTACTGTCCTTGGTGGAATCGGATCCGTTACGGGGGCGGTTGCCGCCGGCTTCGTGTATGCTCTCATTCAATCTTTTGCCGCGAGCTACCTTGGGGTCAACTACCAAGAGATAGTCGCATTCGGGCTGTTCCTGGCTATCCTGATCGTTCGGCCACAGGGCCTCTTCGGCAAACGCTTCTTCGGGGAGGTCTGAGATGAGCGGAAAGCGTCAACTCATCCTGGCGACCGTGCTGCTCATTGCAGCCCTCGCGGCTCCGGCGTTCGTCGGCAACTACTGGCTGCGCGTGCTCACGACCGTCTTCATGTTCGGGGTCGTGGCCCAAGGGCTGAACGTGATCGTCGGCTTCGCGGGCTATCACGCATTCGGCAACTCGGTCTTCTTCGGCATCGGCGCGTACGCAACGGGCATCGGCATGACCCTTGGCCTTCCGGTGTGGGTGGCCATCCCGGTTGCGGTCGCCGCCGCTGCCTTGATCGCGGCCGTCCTTGGCTGGCCATTTCTGCGCCTGCGCGGTCACTACTTCGCCATCGCGACGGTTGCGCTGAACGCAGCAGCAACTGAGGTGATCATCAACATCGGCGGCGTCACGGGTGGCGCGCAGGGTTTGCCGCTGCCATTCTCGTCGCTCCCACCCACTCTTCTTTACCGCATCATTTATTTCGCGATGCTGGCCACGCTCGTCCTGGCGACCGCCATCGTGTTCTGGTTGTCGCGCAGCCGGCTCGGTTACGCGCTGCGGGCACTGCGTGACAGCGAGAGCGGTGCCGAGGTCATGGGCGTCGATACTGTCAAGGCCAAGATCCTTGCCTGGACGATCAGCGCGGCGATGACAGGTTCGGCGGGCGGCCTCTGGGCCTACTGGCTCACCTTCATCGAGGTGGGGACCGCCTTCGACATCTCCATCTCGGTGCGAGGCTACATCATGATGCTGCTCGGCGGCATGGGCACGGTGATCGGGCCAGTGATCGGCGCAGCATTGTTCCAGCTCGTCGGTGATGCGATCTGGAGCCACTTCTCAGGCATTCACAATCTTCTTCTTGGTGCACTCGTCATGGCCGTGGTGCTTCTGGTGCCACAAGGCGTGCTGGACAGCCTGTCACGGCTGAGGCCGCCTGCCCGGCGACCGCGCCGCGCGGCGGAGGCCTGACATGTCCGCCCTCCTCAGCGTCGATCACGTCGGTGTGCGCTTCGGCGGCGTCCAGGCGATCAAGGATGTGAGCTTCGACGTCGCGTCCGGTGAGATCCTCGGACTCATCGGGCCGAACGGCGCGGGCAAGACTACCCTCCTCAATGTCATCTCAAGCCTAGTCAAGCCATCGGGCGGCCGTGTGATGTTCGACGGCGAGACCATAACGGGCCGTAAGGCGCATACGATCGCCCGGCGCGGCGTCGCCCGCACATTCCAGATCGTGCAGCCATTCCGGAATCTCACCGTCGCGCAGAACGTCGCGGTCGGCGCCATGTTCTGCGATGCAGGCCGTTCGGCTACCGCCGTGGCGGAGGCCTGCACGGAAGCGATGGAGCAGGTTGGGATCGCCGGAAAACGGGACTTCCTACCAAGCCAGCTGACGCTGTCCGAGCGCAAGCGCCTTGAGGTCGCCCGGGCGCTCGCGACGCGCCCCCGCCTCCTCCTGCTCGATGAGGTGATGGCGGGACTCAATCATGCCGAGATCGAGCGCATCATCGACCTGATCCGCGCAATCAACCGAAACGGGCTCACGATCATCGTCGTGGAGCACGTCATGAAGGCGATCACTGCGGTGTGTCACAGAGCGGTCGTTCTCCAGTTCGGCGAGAAGATCGCGGATGGAACACCGGACAGGGTTCTCTCCGATCCCAAGGTTGTGAGCGCCTATCTGGGTGATCGGTACGCCCGCCGGCAGGTTGCGCAGGGAGCCGTCGCATGAGCCTCCTGCGCGTCGAAAAGCTTGATCTGCGCTACGGTGACAGTCAGGTCCTCTGGGCAATCGATCTCGCGGTCGAAGAAGGCCGGATCTCGGCACTCGTCGGAGCCAATGGCGCCGGCAAGACGACCTTGATGCGCGCGATCGCAGGTCTGGTGCGGCCAAGCGCCGGGCGCATCAGCTTCGGCGGGGAGGATCTGGCACGGGTCCCAGCCGAGACGCGGGTCCGGCGCGGGATCGCGCTCGTACCAGAAGGACGGCGCTTGTTCGCCGGCCTGTCGGTTCGCGAGAACCTCATGCTCGGCGCCCACGTCCGCACTGATCGCAGCGCCGTGGCGGATGATCTCAGCAAAATCTTCGCATTGTTTCCTGAGCTTGAGAAGCTATCGGGTCAGATCGCCGGAACGATGTCCGGAGGTCAGCAACAGATGTGTGCGGTGGGCCGTGCGCTGATGGCCCGCCCACGGCTTCTCCTCATTGACGAGATGTCGCTCGGCCTTGCTCCCGTAGTCGTCGATCGCATCGCGATGGCGCTGAAGAGCGTCAACGCCGAGGATGGGATCACGATGCTGCTTGTCGAGCAGGACGTTGAGCTCGCTCTCGAGATCGCGTCCCACGCCACTGTGATGGACACGGGGCGTGTGGTCCTCGATGGCCCGTCGACGGCCCTGATCGACGACCCCAAAATCCGCGAAGCCTATATGGGCCTCGCGGCCTGACCCCGACTGCTTCAAGGCCTGTCATGAAGCCCTTTGATCTCTTCGTCACCAACGGCACCATCGTGACCGCACATGGGGAATACCGTGGATCTATCGCCGTTGCAGAAGGACGCGTCGCCGCCATCGTAGCGCCGGGTGTCGACCTGCCGGCCATGAGGACGATCGACGCAACTGGGCGTCACATTCTGCCTGGCCTCTGGCACGTGCACTGCCATTTTCGGGAGCCCGGCCATACCTACAAGGAGGATTTCGAGAGCGGGAGCCGCGCCGCTGCTGCAGGAGGTATCGCCTTCTGCATCGATATGACGAACAATACACCGCATCCGACGACGCTCGAAACCTTCGAAATGAAGAAAGAGGCGATCGCCCCGAAAGCGCATGTTGATTATGCTATCTATGGTGGTGGGCTTTATCCAAAGACATGTCTGGATCTCGGAAAAGCTGGTGCGATTGGGATCAAGATATTCAACACACGGCACGTGAAGGAGGTTTATCCCTACATCACGGAGCTCGGCGTCGTAGATCACGGCATCTTGTACGAACTCTACGAGGCCATCGCCGAGACCGGACTCGTCGGCTCCGTTCACCATGACGATACGGAATGGTGCAAGCGTCTGACGTTCAGGGACTATATCAATCCCGGAAAGGTCGAGAATAAATACTACATGGAGTGCTACGAGCGGGGATACATGTACGGTCACGGCATGGTTGCCGGACTGGCTAGTTCTCTCTACTACGCTCGTCTCACGAAGCTTCGATTGCACGTCTTGCACCTTGGCGTCATGCCTGTGGGTGCATATGAGATGCTGCGGCATGCCAAGTTCGATCTGAAGCAAGATGTCTCGGCCGAGCTCGAAGCCGCCTCCCTGTTCATGTCACAGGAACAAGCCGAGCGAGTGGGGCCTTTCGCGTATCTCTGGGCCCACAGCGCCGAGGCAGGCTGGAACAGCCTGCGCGATGGCGTTGCCGACATGCTCGTCGGCGAGCACGCTCCTCACTCTGTCGAGGATGTCGAACCCGGGTGGGAGGACAACTTCTCCGTTCCGCTCGGCATCACGGGCGCCCAGGAGTTCGTGCCTCTGATGCTGAACGCGGTCAACGAGGGCCGCATGACCTTGCAGGACGTCGCACGCTTCTGTGCCCTGCAGCCGGCCCAGCGCTTCGGGCTCTATCCACGCAAGGGCGCGCTGGAACTTGGGGCCGACGCGGACATCACCATCGTTGATCTCAAGCGCGAGACTGTCTTTCGCAAAGAGGACATGCATAGCCGTGCCGGTCACACGTCCTGGGAGGGGATGAAGGTCCGAGGTATGCCGGTTTTCACGATTGTGCGGGGGCAAGTGGTAATGGACGAAGGCCGCATTGTCGGTGAGCCCGGCCTCGGACGTTTCACTCCGGGCATCCTCGCACGAGATGATGGGCCGGCGCCGAATGTTGAGCGACTCCATCAAGCTGAGGTCGTGGCGCAGGCTGCCTCGCAGCAGGCTGCTGGCGGTCCAGCCCTAGAGTAGCGGATACAGCCGGATTCTTGCACCATTCAGCCAACGGCGGAACCGGACGTCGGGCTGCCGACCAGGAGCACGTGCCAGCGGCTGTGACGGGAGTGCTGGCCGGTGTTCTTGCCTGGTGTGCGAGGTGGAGCTGGTTCCACTCCACCCACGCGTCATACGTTTGCCTTCCAATCCCCAATGGCACTGAATGACCCTAAGCGGCCCCTTGAGGAGCGCGTCAGGAATGTCCGGTTGTGAGCGTTTTCCGGACATATGATTTCCTGACCCGTCTCCCTGACATCCGCGGCTACGCGGGGCTCTAGCGTAAAGCACGTCAGCGAGGGCGACCTCCCAAGTTGTCAGGATTGGGTCGTTTCGCTTACATACCCGTTCGCACTTGCGCCCCGCACCGTCTCTCGTCGCGGAACCGTCTTCCAGATGAACACGACGCGTATTGGCCGCCGTTTTTACCCGCCGAGCTTCGACAGCACGAAGGCCGCCAAAAAGCCTGCCACCGTGATCAGCCCCGAGTAGTCATGCGCGACCTCGAAGGCTTCCGGGATCATAGTGTCGGCGATTGATCCGCCCCCCTGTGAGTG
>NZ_BPQQ01000085.1 GCF_022179325.1 Methylobacterium isbiliense
ATGCGTCAATGCACTAGCATCGCCCGAGCCCTCGGGAGATCGCCATGCCACAGCCTCCGCGCCGACCGCGCCGGTCGGATCCGCAGCTCGACCTCGGCCTGACGCAAGAACCGTCGATGCTGACGCCGCCGGCCTGGAGCGCTCTGCCGACGGCGACGCAGCAGACCCTCACCCGTCTGCTGACCCAGCGCAACGCACATCCACGCGACCGGCCAGACGGCGCGATGCTTTGCGATGAAGGCGAACTTCATATCGCATCCCTCGCGAAGTATGCGGCGGCCTTTCCTAGGATGTCACGCTCCGCCTTCAGACGAGCGACCTCCTTGCGCAGCCGATCGATCTCGATCTGCTCGGGCTTCATCTGGCCCTGACCAGGGAAGGCATGGTGCGGATCGGCCGCCGCCTGCTTCACCCACCGGTGCAGCATCGTCTCGTGAACGTCGAGGTCGCGCGCGGCCTGCGCGACACTGACACCACGTTCGCGAAACAAGCGAACCGCCTCGATCTTGAACTCACTCCCGAACTTGCGACGCTGCATGGAGCACCACCGGCTTCACCATCACACCTAAACCGGGTGTCCGTGAAACCGGCAGCAGGCCAGTTGCGCAGTGCGGCCGGTATGGCAGCCTGAAACTGGGCAGTGCCGGCTTCCGCGCGCTCCAGTCCGACAACGTGACACCTGGGCCTGGGACCCGGCCAATCTCGGCGAAGGGCGCTTCGGGTATGGTTCCGATGGGCGAAGCGCACTTCGTCCGGAGCGACCACTCTCCAGGCAAATTTGTATTTAAATCAATATTTTGAGGCATGGCATGCCGCTTGCGCAAGCTCTCCCGACCACCGCTCGGGGCCCGCAGCGGAAGGTCGGGAGACTGACCCATGGCAAGCCGCCTTCTCGCCTATGATCCGGAGCTTGAGACCTTCGAGGGCGAGACAACCACCCCGCCGCCGCACGGCCGCGAGACCTTGCGCGAGATGGCGCGGGCGACGACGCTTCTGGAGTTGCGCGCCGTCCCCGCCCTCCGCGCTTTCCTGTGCGAGGCGGCCCGCGAAGCAACCCGAGAGGTGGGGACGGTGGGTTCGCCCGCGGCGCTCGCCGCCGCGGTCCAGCGGCTTGAAGCCGCGATTGTCGCCGCGTTGCGGGTGACGCCACCGCGCCGGCGCCCCGGGCCGTTCGGCGCCACGCTCGGCAGCCACCTCGTCGCCATCGCAGGCTCCCGCCTTGGCCTGGAGCTGGAGGGCCTGAGCCGCGAGGACCAGGAGTTCCAGATCGCCCGGCGCCTCGTGCGCTTCGTCGAGGCGGCCTTGCGCGGCGCGGTGCGCGCCGCCGAGCCCGATCCGGAGGAGGCCGCGCGCCGGGCGCTCGCCGCCGCGGCGGCGCGCCTCGCCCCGGGCCTTGTCCATCCCCCGCCGCGGCTTCCAAGCCGCGCCCCGACGCCCGCGCGGTCGACAGGCGTCCCGCCCGCATCGCCTGGGCGTGCCCCCTTTCCCCCCGCCCACCGTAGGTGAGGCGATCATCGCAGGAGGCAGACATGCACAACATCGACCGCAACATGCTGGAGTACAGCCACGAGGGCGAGACCTTCGAATCCGAGCAGTTCGAGTGGCCTCAGGGCGAAGCCGCCTTCGGCCAAGACGAGGGCTGGTTCGCCGAGTACCAGGGCGAGAGCGAGGGCGAAGGCGAGTGGGGCTTCGAGGTCTTCTCCGAGCAGGAGATGATGGAGCTTGCCGGCGAACTGCTCGAAGTTCAGAGCGAGGAAGAGCTCGACCAGTTCCTCGGCAGACTCATCCGCAAGGCCGGCCAGGCGGTTGGCAGCGCCATCCGTTCCCCCATCGGCCGCGCCCTCGGCGGCGTGCTCAAGGGCGTGGCGAAGAAGGCCCTGCCGCTCGCCGGCACCGCCCTCGGCACGGCGGTTGGCGGCCCACTCGGCGGCATGATCGGGCGCGGGCTGGCCACCGCCGCCGGCTCGGCGCTCGGCCTCGAGCAGGAGATGATGGCGCAGGAGGACCGGGAGTTTGCCGGCGCGACACAATTCGTCAAGCTCGCCGGCCAGACCGTGCAGCAGGCTGTGAACGGCGGCGGCGATCCGCGCCAAGCCGCGCAGGCCGCGGCGGTCGAGGCGGCGCGCAGACACGCCCCGGGCCTTCTGGCGGCGCACCGCAGCGGCGCGAGCGCGGGCGGCGGCCAGTCCGGCCGCTGGATCCGGCGTGGCAGCCGCATCGTCCTGCTCGGCGTGTAGACGGGCGCCGCCATGGCCCTTCCGCCCCTCGCCCGCTCGATGCTGCGGCAGGAGACCCGAGCCCTGCTCGGTCGCCTGGCGCGGATCAAGCCCTTCGCTCTTCAGGAGACGATGCTGCCGGCGGCGGCGTTGCTGCCGCGCGCGCAGAGCGCCGTCGAGCGGTTTCTCGTCGCGGGGCGGCGCGAGCTGCGCGCGCTCATCGAGGGCTATCTTGCCTGGATCGACGGGCCGGCGGGGCGTGCGGCCACGCCGGAGGAGGCGCATCGCCGCTTCGTGCTGCTGCGGCTGCGCTTCAACGTCGTGCTGACCCAGTTCGACCTGTTCGCGGACGTCATCACCCAGCGCAGCGAAGCGGAGACGGGCGTGTGGCTCGGCGGCCTCGACGTGCTGGCGGGCGACGCCCTCGCCCTGCCGGGCGTCTACGAGCCGCCGCCGATCATCTGCTACCTTGACCGCGACTTCGGCGCGGCCATCCGGCGGGCCCGCACCCGCCTGCCCGGCGGGGGCGACAACCCGGTGGCGATCGTGCGCATGCCGCGCGAGCGCATGGTGGGCAGCGGCATCGCCTCGTCGCTGGTCCACGAGGTCGGGCACCAGGCGGCCTCGCTCCTCGACCTCGTGCCCTCCCTGCGGGCCGCGCTGCAGCAACGGCAGCGGGGCGGCCAGGCGGAGCGCCTCGCGTGGGGCCTGTGGGATCGCTGGATCTCCGAGATCGTCGCCGACCTCTGGTCGGTGGCGCGGGTGGGGGTCGTCTCCACCATGGGCCTGATGGCGGTGGTGGCTCTGCCGCGCCCCTTCGTCTTCCGACTCAACCTCGACGATCCGCATCCCATGCCGTGGCTGCGCGTCAAGCTCAGCGCGGCGATGGGCGAAGCGCTCTACCCCCACCCGCAATGGCGGCGCCTCGCCGCCCTGTGGGAGAGCTACTACCCGCGGGTGGGCCTGCCGCCGCAGGTCGCCGCCGTGATCAACGCCGTCGAGGGAGCCATGCCGGCCTTCGTCGCGCTGCTCGCCGACCACTGCCCGCCCCGTCTGCGCGGCGCCTCACTGCGCGAGGCGCTGGAGCTCGGGCCGCGCCAGCCCGCACGGCTTGCCGCGCTCTGGCGGGCCTGGAACGCCGAACCGGCGGGCCTTTACCGCGCTCGCCCGGCTCTCGTCCTTGCCGTGCTCGGCCAAGCGCGCGCCGATGGCCGGCTCGACCACGAGGACGAGGCGGCGCTCATCGCCAAGCTGCTCACTTTCTGGACCCTGCGGGCGACCGTGAACACCACGGCCCTTTGCGCCGAGGCCGCCGTGCCGCCCGCCCTGGCCGCCTGATCCCGAAATCCTGCGAGAGGAGATGACGATGGCCAAACTACCTCCCAAACCGAACTTCCGCTTCCTCTTCCGCAACGAGGAGGCGCCGAACCAGCTCGTCGCGCCGGGAGACACGCTGCCCATCACCGTGGAGTTCACCCCGCCGCCCGCCACCAAGCTCGACGACTGGGTTCTGACGCTCGACACGCCGACAATTCCCAGAAACATCTCCGTTGTCTCGCAGTCGACCGAAGTCGACGCGGCAGCCGGCGTGATCCGGAGTACCGTCTCTTGGACGTTTCCCCGGGACAGCAACCCCGTCCCGCTCGAAGTGAAAGCCCGAGCGGAGGATCGGGGAGCCGGTCGGATCAGCGAGCTGACCGCCGCGGTTCCGGTCTTCCTGGTGCAGAACCTCGATGAGGCGCTCCAGGTGACGCACGTGGACGAGAGGGCGAGCGAGCGTCTTCAACTTCCGCGCCGCTCCCATGTCCGGATCCGCCATTCCGGGTTCGCCGGCGGGTTCAACGCCTTCAACTTCACGCCTGTCTGGGACGGTCTCGACCCTGCGAACCTCGTGAAATCGCCGGTGGAGACCGAAGCCTTCTTCCTCCCGATGCCCGCGCAACCCGTGCCGATCGCGCTCTCCATCGAAACGCAACGGGGCGAACCGCTCTACTTTCGGGGCGACAGCGCGTTCGCGGCCCAGGCGCTGATCGAACCCCCAGCCACGCCGCGACCGCCCGGCGAGGTCGTGCGGGTGGCGCTTCAGCGGACCAACGCCGTGATGACCCGGGATGCGGTCGTCAACAACGCGATCCGAGCCTCCGCCCAGGCGATGTCGAGCAGCCGGTACTTCCAGTTTATCGACCGCGTGTTCTGCGGCGACGGCCCCCTCGCCGGTCCGCAGCAGGCGCGTCTCGCGGAGCTGCGCCAATGGTCCCGTCAGACCGATGCCTACGTCGGCGGGGTCAACGCCTACGAGATGCTAAGGACCGCCACGCAGGTGTTCCTGCTGATGAATTGCGGCGTCGCCCTCGATGCTGACGCGTTCCGCGGCACGGCGGATGAGGACGGCGCCCGGCTCGGCGAGTATGTCAGCCCCGAGGAACTCTCGTCGCGGATCAGGGGCTACCTTGACCTGTCGAGCGGCCGCCTGCCCTACATCCAGCGGATCGTCGACACGGCCTTCTCGGATCGCGACGGGGCCAGCCGCGGTCTCCTGTGCCACGGCCTCATCGCCTCGCGCATCGACGCACCCTGCCTCGTCGAGCTGTTCTGGTCGTACTGGCACGAGGAGGGCATGCTCGTGCAGACCCTCAACGCGATCAGCCGACGTTTCCAGAACGTGCGGGCGCCGGGCGGGCGCGACCCGCTCGCGCATCTCGAAATCGATCCGCTGCGGCCCCTCAATGGCGTGCTGTGGGGCTACATCCAAGATGAATGGAACCGCCTGTCGGTCCAGCGCCGGGCCTACGAGTACGATCACCAGTACGGGCTGCCGATCTACGGCCGCGCCGTGCCGGGCTTGCGCCCCGCCGACAGCCGCTCCAAGTTCCTGGAGGCGTTCCACAACCTCCTGCATCGCACCTACGTCTTCTACAAGGAGGACAGCGACACGACGGTGATCGCCGACGGCTATCCCCTGCTCAACTCGCTCAGGGAGGTGCACCTCCTCCTGGCCCAGGGCGCCCACAACCAGTTCGGCGACCTGCCCTGGACGGCCCGGGTCGAGATGCTCATGCAGCAATGGATCCTGGCGCGCCCGGAGATGCGCGACTTCCTCCAGAGCCGGCCAATGGTGCCCTATACCGAGCGCTGGATGCCCGCTGTCGACACGATGAAGTCCCTCCAGGGCTGGTCCGACGTCACGGTGACGCATTTCCGTGACCTCGGCGTCTACGGCGAGCAGATCCTGCTCTCGGTGCGCTGGGGCGACTGGATCGGGATCAACGACGAGAACGCGGCCAAGAACTGGGCTCGTTACTGGCGCCCAGAGATCCAAAGTTACATCCATGCCTACCGCGCCGTGACGGGTGCGGATCTCAGCAACCCCGAGGGCGTCGACTTCACGCCGCCTTCCGTGCACCTGCGCAAGCGCCTCGCGCTCCAGCGGGCCCGCTGAAGTGCCCCCGCGGGCCGCCCGCGCGACCGAGCGGCTCCGGCCTTCGCGGCGGGTCCTGCCCGCCGCCCACTCCCTCCTGACCCGGCTGCGAGCCCCTGCGGGCGAGCCGGGTCAGGAGGGAGTGG
>NZ_BPQQ01000086.1 GCF_022179325.1 Methylobacterium isbiliense
CACACTCAAATCCGGATAGCCGAAAATTTACGATCCGCCAGATTGGGACCCGCCGGGTTTCACATCCTGATTTCTTGAGCGGCGACGTGCACAGAATCGGAACACCTCCCATCAAACGGACATGATCGAATGACTGACACTTGGGAGCTTCGCTTCAGGCTCGTTCCGTTCGCTCGGCCGGAAACTCAGTTTGCAACGCGCACCAGCGCCTCCTCGGGTGTGAGCGTCTCGCCTTCGTCAAGCTCGGGCAATACCTCACTTACCGCTTCTGGGTCCGGCGGAGGTCGCCGCTTGACTGCGAAGGTGACGGTGCGTCCCGTTTCTAGAACAGATCGGATCATCGCTTCCAGCGAGGCCGATTGGGAAATCGTAGTCCCGACCCATGAGCCTGCGACCAAGGTGATGAACTCCGAACCGCTCAGCCTGCGGCCGACATTGCTATAGGTGAGGAGGTTGCCGCCGCGTGGGCCCTTGAGACGATCGCTCTTCGCCAAGACCTTCCACAATCCGAGCGGCAGGTAGATGCCTGGAAACAGCCCGCGATCATCAGGGTTGAAAACGATGCGCGCGCAGAACTTCAGGAAGAAGGGGTTGCTGGTCAGGCGAAAGCCGTCCGGGTCCGTATCGGGCTCGATTTGTTCAAGCTGCTCAAGGAGCTTGTCCATGCGTTCCAGTTCACCGGAGAACTGATCGCCCTGCGTCCATCGGAATTCGTGTTCATCCGGGCCTTTTTCGAAGGCCTTGTATTGCACGAGCACGAACGAACGATAGGTCTCATTGAAGTAGATCAGATCGGCGCCCGTCTGCTCCTCCAGCACCAGGCGATTGGCCATGACGACCGTAACGCGCACCGACGGGTCGGTCTCGGACTGAAAGGTGCGGGCGGCGATGTGAGGCGCTTCACGCAGGGCGGCAAAGCCCGGCAGTCCTGCCAGGTCGGCATGAAGCATCACGTCCTCACGCACCCTTGCGCCCGGAAGCCCGTCCAGGAACGAGGTACGTTCGATCGTAGCGGGCGTCCATTCAAGGATCTCCTGCGTGCCGACGCCGGCGATTTCGAGAGCAGCCGCGAGCGTTTCCTTCTGAAGCGCCAGATTTTCCCGTTCCCGCTCACCGAGCGTCGCTATCAGCTCTCGCCGGCTCGCGGACATCCTCGCGAGCTTTTCCCCGAGGGTTGAATCCATCTCCCTAAGGACCTCGACCACGGCGTTCAAGGTCTTGGGCGGAAGCAGGCCGAGGCTGTGTAAAAACGCGCTGACCGCTGCGTCTTGGCTGGGGGCAACGCGAGGGCGGGGCGAGGCCGACGTCAGGCCCGGATCGCCTCTATCAGCGGCCCTACGCCCAGGATGGCGATCACCCGTTTGAGATTATAGGCCAGGACGTGGAGGCCGATCTCAGTCTTCACATTGGGCAGGCGCTTCATCAGGAAGTGCGTCGATCCCATCCAGGCCTTGATCGTGCCGAAGGGGTGCTCGACGAGCCGCCTTCGCAGGCGCATGGCACCAGGCGTCAGGTCCATCCGCCGCTGAAGGGCGTCGATGAGCGCCTCATGCTCCCAGCGGGTCACGCGTCGCTCGATGCTGGGTGTGCACTGAGCCTTGAGAGCGCAGGCTTGGCAACTGGCGCGATCCCAGTAGCGGTGGAGCGTCATGCCCCGCTCGACGGTGGTCATATGGCGTCGCAGCAGCGCGCCGGATGGGCAGCGATAGACGTCCTGCTCGGGCAGATAGACGAAGTCCTGCTTGCCGAACCGGCCGTCGGCCTTGGCGCCCGAGGTGAGCGGCTTGGGCAGATAGGGCGTCACGCCCAGGGCGTCGCAGGAGCGGATCTCCTCGCCCGAGAAGTAGCCGCGGTCGGCCAGCGCATCGAGCTTTGCCACGCCCATGGCGTCCTTGGCCTTCGCGGCCATGGCCGCGAGCTGTTCGCGGTCGCTGCCGGTCATGACCACGTCGTGGGCGACGATCAGGTGATGCTCGGCCTCCACCGCAGACTGGACATTGTAGCCGACGATCCCGCTGCCGCGCCCGCTGGTGGCCATCGAGCGAGCGTCCGGATCGGTCAGTGAGACTTGGCCGTCCGGTGCGGTTTCGACCCGTACCTCCATCGCCTGAAGCATCTTCATCTGCTCGCGCAGCCGCTCGACCTTCTCCTTCAGTCGGCCCGAGCGCGCCTCGGCGGCCTCGCCTTCCTGGCGGTCGGCCGTGTCGAGGTCGCGCAGGTAACCGGCAATATGCTCGGCGACTTGCTCCAGACGCTTCTGGAGCTTGTTGGCCGTGAAGTTCTTGTCGCGGCTGTTCACCGCCTTGAACTTGCTGCCGTCGATCGCGACCAAGGCGCTCCCGAACAGACCGATCTGACGGCACAACGCCACGAACTGCGCGCAGGCGGCCTGGATCGCCGGGCCATTATCCTTCCGGAAGTCCGCGATCGTCTTGTGGTCGGGCGCAAGCCTCCCCGTCAGCCACATCAACTCGACATTGCGCCCAGCCTCGCGCTCCAGCCGGCGGCTGGACTGCACCTTGTGCAGGTAGCCGTAGACGTAGAGCTTGAGCAGCGTTGCAGGATGGTAGGCCGGACGTCCTGTCGGCGCCGGCGTCACGCCCTCAAAACCCAGGGCGCCCAGGTTAAGGTCGTCGACGAACACGTCCACGACCCGCACCAGGTTATCCTCGGCGACGTAGTCGTCCAGGCAATCGGGAAGCAGCGTCGGCTGCCGGCGGTCGCAACCCTCAATGAAACCGCTCAAATCCACCTCCCGACTGCGACGTCGGGATTCTAGCCAATCCGGAGAGTTTTGACACAGCCTCGGCCGCTTGCGGACATGACCTTTCGCAGCGGAGCTTTGAAGCGAGGGGGAACGCGCTCCACGATCGCCTCGAATGGGATTGGCCGCCGCAAGGCGTCCAGCGAGGTCATATTGAGACGAACGAGCCCAGTTCCCGCCGATGCGCCCTTACGTCCATCCCCGACATGGGTAAGAAGGCCGTCCTCGAATGAAGCCAACACCACCAGTGGCGCGCGGCGGCTGTGTGGGAATGCCGGCACGGGCTCGGAAGCCCTCGGACCGCCGAACCAGCCCGCCTCGGCATGGAGAAGGGTCTCACGCCGATCCTGCCGCACGTTCAGAATATAGGCCGCAGCCTTTGCCATACCCGTTTTTCGCCTGTGACTATGCCACTGTCATTCCATTATTATCTAGTCTTCGCGTCCAGTGAACCGGGCGGCGATGGCTGGCCAGCTCGGCCTTGGGCTTGCTCAGATGGGGCTAGGCGGCCCGGTCCTCCGGGTTCAACTTGACGACCTCCCGATGGCGATCGGACGCGATGTCCTCGCCGAGCGACGTCGTGAGAAAGATGAACCTAGGCGGATGATTGCCCTGACCTTCGCGTCAGAAGCCCGCGACCGCCATGACGCGCGAGTCCTCCGGCCTGCCCTAGCCTACCTGTCGAACGTCGAGGGTCCCGGCGGGCAGCAGCTTGATCAGCGATTGAGCGGGCACTGACAAATCGAGCCAGTCGGCCCAAGCGCTCCGTTCAAGGATGACGATTTGCCGATCATGATAGGGGGCGATGTCTGGGCCAGGGTCCATCGTCAGCATCGTGAACGCTTCGCCGACATCCTTCGTCTCCCGCCAGATGCCGGCGATGCAGAAGATGGGTTCATCCTTCTTCGTGAAGAGCCACTTGTCCTTGCGCTTCTTTCCCTTCTCGGTCGGATCGGTGAATTCGTAAAAGCCGTCGGCCACGATGAGGCAGCGGTTCGAAGCGAAGTCGCGACCCTCCGAGCGGAAATTGTAGACCGGCCGCTTGTTCTGCCCCGGCCAGCTCCATCGCCGTTGCACGAGCTCGCCTTCGCCGCGGACTCCGTCGATCGCGCGGACGATCGGCCCGACATCGGTAATCTTGATGTCCTCGCGCGCCTCGATGTTGGGAGCACCTTCTCCGAAACGGATCTTGATCTTCAGATCGGCGAAATCCTCGACGATCGAAGCGACATCCACCGTCAGGCGGTAATCATTGCACATCGGTCCTCCGTCCTCAGCAGAATCTCGAATTTCGCTCGCTCAGCACCAGCATGACCTGTAACCAAACGAAAAATGTCAGCCCGACGTCGCAAAACAAGCAGGTGGATCAGCACCATCAGGATTCGTAGTCGGCAGCGGTAGGTCGCGCCAGTGCGTGAAGGCCGACACCGGCTAGTCCCGTCGCCACATTGCCCTGCGTCGATGTTCTTGCTATGTTCGCATAATTATGAGCGCGACACCGTTCGATTCCGACGCACCGCTCGACGAACGCCGGATCATCATAAGGCGCTACGGCGGCGATGTTGAGATGCTCAAACTGCGGTGGGGCCTCCAGCTGTCAATCGGCGCGGAAGTTTGACCCCTTATCGGCGTCCAATGTTGGGTCTGACGCAATCTCGCTGACGTTTGGGGCTCATGTCGCGCCAATCAGACGCGCCTGGAGAAGATCGATCTTTCCGCGGCCGTACATTTGGCGCTTAACGAGCTTGAGACGGGTGATCTGGCCCTCGGTTTGACCGTTTGACCAAGTCGAGAGAATAGCTGCTCGCACAGCGGCCTCGTCTCGTCGGACGCCATTCGACAATGAGGCGACCAGGCTTTGGGAGGCGCGCTCGATCCAGGAAGCCAAAGGCTCGGCCTGCCTCGCTCTGATCATGGCATGGAAGTCGGCGACGATCTCGCGAGCCTCGAACAAGGACGGGACGCCGTTCTCGATCGCGGCGATCGTAACAGTTTCGGCCTTCGAGAGATTGTCGCGACCAGTGGTCATTAACCTCGCGATGGTCCGGGCCGATGGGAGGCGAGCGAGGCTGCTTGCGTCCGCTTTCTCAGCGCGCCGGCGGCGAGTTGCCCATTCGGAGACAACCCTGAGGCTTCCCCGGAAGCCGTTCCTTCGCATTGTGCGCCAGAGGGCGGATGCATTGCGGGCGCCGGCGTCCCATTGCGCATCCAACCAGGGTAGATGCGCTTCCAGAGAACTCTGGCGAGGTCGGAAGACGTCGCTGCGCTCGCCACGGACGATCCGCCTGACGGTCTGGCGGTGATGGCCCGTGCGCCTGACGATCTGTTTGATCGGCACGCCCTCCTGCCAGAGGGCAAGGACCGATGCGTTTGTCTCCTCGCGCCGCAAATATCCGTCATATTGCAGCTTCTCGGCTGCCGTCAGCAAAGCGGGATTGATCACGGTGGCGCCGATGGCGCCGCGGATCTGACGCATTGACTTGCGCACGGCGTCGAGGAAAGCGCGGCTGGCATTCTCCATCAGGTGCCATCGGTCGGCAACCTGGACGGCCTGCGGCAGTGCTCGCGCCACCGCCTCTCCGTAGCCCCCGCCGCGGTCACGGGCGACTGTGTGGACAGCGGACTGATGCCGGAGCCAGGCTTCCGATGTCGCCGGCTCCCGGTCGGGAAGCAGGACGACCGGCCGGCGGCGTTCGAGGTCGCAGACGATGGTGCCGTAGCGGTGATTGCGCCGCCACGCGAAGTCATCAATGCCGATCACGCGCAACGGCTCGCTCGGTACCCGGGCACGCTGCCGGACCACGCGCAGCAGCGTATCGTTGCTGACCGGCAGCATCATCCTGGCGGCAAAACTCGCTCCAGGCCGGCCGCCCAACGCGAGCCCGAGATGCTGGACGATATGATCGAGACGATCGGTCCGGCGTGCTCGCGGAGCAAGGACACTATCACCAAAGCGCTCCGCGAAGATCTGGCGGCCGCATAGAACGGCATCGCACCTGAAGCGCCGGACGAGGATCTGGAGTTCGACGCGTCGGCCGCTGAGCGGCAGGTCCTTTGCTCGCCGGAAATACCGGCTCTGGATCCGTCGCGAGATCGCCCCACAATCAGGACATGGACCGGCGCTGACGGCCGCCCGAGCTCGGACAACAACACGATCGCCTTCGATCGCGATCTCGTCGACCATCAATCCTGAAGGAACCAGGCTGGCTGGCCGAAATCGCTGCTTCATCATGCTGATTCCTTCTGGAAACCAGCGTCAGAACAGCCCCAACGTGCAGCGAAACTGAGTCAGACCCAACATTGGACGCCGATAAGGGGTCAAACTTCCGCGCCGATTGACAGACCGCGCTCGTCAAACTCCCAATTCTCGTTGCCATAGGACCGGAACCAGTTTCCGGCATCGTCGTGCCATTCATAAGCGAAGCGCACCGCCATGCGATTCTCCCGGAAGCCCCACAGCTCCTTGATCAGGCGGTAGTCCAGCTCGCGACTCCATTTGCGCGTCAGGAACGCCTTGATCTGCTCCCGGCCCTGGACGAATTCGACGCGATTGCGCCATTGGCTGTCCGGGGTGTAGGCGAGCGACACCCGCTCGGGATCGCGGCTGTTCCACGCATCCTCGGCGAGACGCACTTTCCGGGCGGCGGCTTCAATTGTGGTGAATGGCGGCAGTGGCGGTCGTTCGGCTTCCATCTCAATCGTCCTTTCGCGCAGCGAGTCTGGCGCGCAGTTCCACGTTTTCGGCTTCCAAGACCGCGAGCCGGTCGCGCAGCGGCTGGATTGCCGTAGCGATTTCCGCCTCGGTGAAGCGCGGCGTGATGTGCTGCGGGCAGTTCCAGTCGAACGCCACGAGATGCAGCAGCAGGATGCGTTCGGGCTTCGCCCGGTAGCCGGGATCGACGATGCGTTCGGTGAACGCCGGATCGGTGTCGAGCGGGGCGACCTCGACATGCGCATAGATTTTGAGGCGCACCCGGCTTGCATAGTCCATCAGGATCAGCGCCACCCGACTATCGGCGGCGAGGTTGCCGACACTGATGTATTGGCGATTGCCGCGATAGTCGGCGAAGGCCAGCATCTTCTCGTTCACGACCTTCAGGAAGCCGGGCGGTCCACCACGATGCTGGACATAGGGCCAGCCGGTTTCGGAAACCGTGGCCATATAAAAACTGTCGCGCCGCGCGATGAAGGCGGCCTCGCCGGGCGTGAATGCGTCGAACGTCCGGTCTTTCTTAAACCCCTCCCAAAGATGATTGGCGCCCATCTTCGCCTGGGCGGCGCGAACGCTCGGCGTGACGGCTATGTCAAGGAAGCCGTAGGGCATGATCGGCTCTTTGCTCGCGAGCAATGTGGACCGACGGCCGGACGGCCGGCGGTCCACACGCCCTGTCAGGCGGCTTCGGCTGCCAGAACGACCGGAAAGTCGATGTCGGTCTTGGCGACTTCGTTCAGGAAGTTGGTGAAGCAGTTCAGCGCGACGAGCGCGACCACTTCCACGATCTGGCTATCGTCGAAGCCGGCGTCGCGGACGACTTTGATGTCGGCCTCGCTCACATGACCGCGCTCGCGCGCGACCTTCGCCGCGAAACGCACCGCCGCGTCTGCCTCGGAATCGCTGGACGCGCCCATGCGATTGAGTGCGATCTCTTCCGGGCTGATCTTCGCAAGGTTCAGGCCGAGATAGCTATGGGCCGACAGGCAATAGTCGCAGCCGTTCACCTGGGCCACAGCCAGCGCGATCCGCTCGCGCGTCTTGACATCGAGCGTTTTTCCGAGCGCGCCGTTGTTGGCGATGAAGCCTTCCAGCGCCGGCGGGCTGACGGCGATCAGGCGAAACAGATTGGGGACGATACCGAGTTGTTGATGAACAGCGTCGAGGATCGGCTTCGACGCTTCGGGAACGTCATCTCGGGCGGGGACGGCGAGACGGGACATGGGGCTCCTCCTTCCAGGAACGGGACCGGCAGTGGTCAAAAGCATGGAGAGAGTAACGCCTTCCGTTGAGGAGGATAATTCGCTAAGAATGGCGATAACCTTCTCATTCTATGGAATGGTCTTGGATCGCCTTGAAGTCATGTCACTCCTCTTGCGTGTGGTCGAGAAAGGCAGCTTTTCCGCCGCCAGCCGGGACTTGCGCATGCCTCTGGCGACGCTCAGCCGGAAGGTGAGCGAGCTTGAGGCTCATCTGGGAACCAGGTTGCTTATCCGCACCACTCGCAAGTCGGCGCTGACGGATGCAGGCGCCGCCTATGCGACTTCGGCCAGGCGCATTCTCGAAGAGGTCGACGAAACCGAGCGGATCGCCGCAGGTGAGTTCCACGCCCCTCGCGGCGAACTGGTCCTGACCGCGCCGATCCTCTTCGGGCGGCTGCATATTCTTCCCGTCGTCACCGAGTTTCTCGCGGCTTACCCCGAAATCAATGTCCGTCTGCTGCTCTCAGACCGGAATCTCCATTTGATCGACGATCACATCGACATGGCCGTCCGCATCGGCCCATTGCCGGACAGCCGCATGGTTGCGACCCGTGTCGGTTCGATGCGGACGGTCGTCTGCGCCAGCCCGAAGCTGCTGGCTGCATACGGAACGCCGAAGGCGCCGGAAGACTTGGCCCAACTGCCATGCGTGAACTTCGATTTCCTTTCGCCGGTCCCGGCATGGCGGTTTCGGCTGAAGGATGCCACAGGAACCACAGACCTGCCGGTCCGACCGCGTCTTTCCGTTTCAACCGCCGAGGCCGCGGTTTGGGCCGCGATGCAGGGCGTCGGCGCGACTCGTGTGCTCCACTACCAATGCGCTGACGCCATGCGTGACGGAGTTCTGCGCACGATTCTCGAGGATTTCGAGCTTGAGCCGCTCCCGGTCCACCTGATCCACGCCAACCGTGGCGTCCTTCCGTCGAAAATGCGCATCTTCCTCGATTTCGCTGCGGCACGTCTCAGGGCGAGGCTGAACTCTCTCCAAGAACGTTATCCCCAGTGAGCGACCAAGAAGCCGAAGCATCGTACCGCGGCGGGGGAAAACGCGGACGTTTCCGCAAACTTAGTGCGCTCTACGCGGCCGCTGGCGCCGATTGCGCGATATTCTGCGAGATAGCTACCTACTCGCCGGCGATACTCGTTCGGGCGGCGCGGGAAGAAAACGCATGGCCAAAACACCCGCAATGACAAGCTCGACCCACGCCAGCGGTAGTGCGATTGCGGCCGTCGCAGGCTCCGCGAGATTCATGTTCAGCATTGCGATCCAGAACAGCACGAAGAAGAACAGCCAGCTCAGAGTGCCGACGATCACCGCGGAACGCATGCCGGCGCCGAATGCTTGCGTATAGAGCCAAGTGAGCGTCACGCTCATCACCACAAGCAGTGTGTCCCACAATCCCCAGACCAGGAAGACGGGCAGGTTCATCGGCGCGACATCGGGGACCATCGCCAGCGTCTGCCGCGTCATCGGCATGACGAAGACGAAATAACGAAAAATCTCAGAAGCGTTGATCCAGATGCTGACGACCACGAATGTCAGCACGAAGGCCCGCGTCGGAAAACGCGCCGTCGTCATTGGACGAACCTCTCTTCGATAGGCTGGAGCAGATAGTCGACATAGGCCCTGAGCGGACCCGCTTCCGGCGTGACGCGGGAGACCGACCAGAGACCCTGCGCGGAAATCGTCAGGAAGCGCGCGACGCCGTCGATGTCCGCGCCGCGTCGGCGCTTGGCGGCGGTGCCTTGAAGGGCGTTGCGGAAGCCTGCGTTTAGGCGTCCAGAACAGCTCCATCGCGCAGGCGAGAACCTCCTTGCGATCGTATTGTTTTGGGCGTGGCATAGGCGATCCATATCAGAACGATCATTCTGATACAATCGCCGGTTTTCCGGATCGGACCCATAGGGCGGGCACCGACCGCGTCCGATAGCGGCCTGGCGAGATCGAAAACTGCCGGCGGAAGGCGTTGCCGAAGGCTGGGGCTGAATCGTAGCCGACGCTGAGCGCGACGTTTTCCATGGAAAGCCCGGTCGATCGCAGCAGCTTCGCTGCGACGTTCATGCGCCATTGCGCCAGATAGCCGAGCGGCGTCTGGCCGACCAGAAGGGAGAAGCGGCGCGCAAATGCCGCCCTCGACATGCCGGCGCGAGCGGCAAGCTCCGCGACCGACCAGGGATGACGCGGATCGTGGTGCATCGCCGAGAGTGCGCGCAGGATCTTCGGATCCTGCAAGGCGCCGAGCCAACCGGCGTTCGGGGCATGCTGCGTTTCGAGCCAATGCCTGACGATAAGCACCAGCAGCGCGTCGATCAGTCTGGCGATCACGATCTCCGAGCCGGCGCGCTGACATCCGGCCTCTTCGAGCAGAATGCGGGTAAGCGAACCAAGAGCCTCGCCTTGCCGGGCTTCGTGCGCGGGAACGTGGATCACGTCCGGCAGCATGCCGGCCAGCGGATGCCTTGCGGCGTGGTCGAACGTGATCTCGACGCAAAGCAAGCCGGCGCGCTCTCCGCTCAGCTCACCATCCTGGGCGCGCTGGCGGGCAAGCGCCAGTCCCTCCTCAAGTGGGAGCGGAGGCGTGTCAGGCGCGTCGGCCAGGACATGCGCCAGCGCGCTCGGGATCAGCACGATGTCGCCTTCGACGAGGCGCAGCGGCTGAGGCCCATCGGGAATGCGGAGCCAGCATCCGCCGCTTCGGATGAGGTGGATCGCGACGCGAATCTCGGACGGCACCAGAAGCGCCCAAGGCGCCGTCATCTCGGATTGCGTGATGACGGCGTTTCCAAGGCTCGCCAGCCGCAACACATCGGCAAGCACGTCCATGCGGAGCTCCGGACCGTTAACACCGGGAAATTACGCGATTTCGAGACGATTGAATAGGTTTTAGCGCCTTTGGCTTGTTCAAAAGCGCGAGCGGCGGTGGTTAGCATGGGGCATCGGAAATCGTGAGGAGCAGGACGTGAGCGTCGCACAGACACCGGAACAACTGCATCAGGACTTGGCTCGTATCTATAACGATCGGGATTTGGATCGCCTCGCCGCTCTCTTCGAGACCGACGCGACGCTTGTGTCGCAGCCTGGAGCTTTCGCACGAGGAACCGAGGAGATTCGCGCGGCCCTGTCCGGCTTCCTCCAGATTGGCGGCGTGATGGCGGTGGAGACCATTGAGGTCGTTCCGGCGGGTGATTCCGCGCTGACGCGGACCCGCTGGTCGATCACCGAAGCTGGGGCGGCCAAAATATCCGCTCGCGGAGTCGAGATTTTGCGCAGACGGGCGGACGGGACATGGCGCTTCCTGCTCGACCATCCGTTCGGCGGCGATCAGCAGGCCCAGCCATCACTGAAAGGCGGATGACGTCCGCGCAACAAGCGCACGACGAGGTTGACTCTCAGGCGTAAGTTAGTTATCCAACTCACATGGCGATAGCGTATCAATCAACCGAGAAGCGCGTCGAACTCGTCAGGGCGGCGATGGGGTTGCTGCATCGCCAAGGGCTGCAGCGCACGACGCTCGCCGACGTCGCCAGCGAGGCACACGTGCCGCTCGGCAACGTCTATTACTATTTCAAAACGAAGGAGGCGCTTGCGGAGGCAGTCATCGCCGCACACGAGGCGGCGCTGTGCGAATGCCTCGCTGCTCTGGACGCCGCACACGAAGACCCCAAGGCACGGCTTCAGGCGCTCATCCGCGCCCCACTCGACGAGGCGGATGACGTCATCCGGTTCGGATGCCCGCACGGCAGCCTGTGCCAAGAGTTGGAGAAGCTCGATCCCGACGCACCACTCGCCCAAGCGGCGGCGCGTCTCTTTGAGATTTACGTGACGTGGGCGGAGCAGCAGTTCCGGGCGCTGGGCGATCGCCGCACGTCGCGTGATCGCGCCGTCGAACTCATTGCGGCGTTACAGGGGACAATGCTCCTCGCCAACACGATGCGTTCGCCTGATCTCCTCGTCCGCCAGCTTCGTCGCATCGAACGCATGCTCGACGAGTAAACGCGTCAACTTTCCGGGAGGTGATTGTGACCGACGATCTCAGTGCGACGAGCCTCGCGGAGCATATCGCAGAATTCACGTCGGCCATGACGAAGCAGGCTCCTCCCGAGGTCGTGGCCAAACTCGGCATAGAACTCGAAAAGCTCGCCTCGTCGGGAATCGCAAAGCAGGCGCTTGCGACAAACGGGAAGGCGCCCGACTTCTCGCTTCCCGACACGCAAGGCCGGCCGACCGCGCTGTCGTCGCTTCTCGCGCGAGGTCCGGTCGTCCTCACCTTCTATCGCGGCGGCTGGTGTCCATTCTGCGATCTCCAGCTTCGCGCCTATCAGCGCATTCTGCCCGAGATTCACGGCCTCGGGGCCGAGCTGGTCGCAATTTCTCCGCAGACCGCCGACTACGCGCTGTCGGACGTAGAGAAGAAGCAACTCACCCCCCCCGTGCTGCACGATTCCGGCAATCGCGTCGCGCGATCCTATGGGCTCGTCTTCACGCTGAGCGATGCGCTGAAAGAGCTCCAGACGGGTTTCGGCAACCCGCTCCCGAAGTTCAACGGCGATCAATCGTGGGAATTGCCAATGCCGGGCACATTCGTGCTCGACCGCGACGGAAGCGTGAAGTTCGCGCATGTCGATCCGAACTACATGGTGCGGGCCGAACCTGCCGCGATTCTCGATGTTCTGCGCCAACTGCATGCGGAGGGCGGGGCATGAGCGCGCAAACGCCGGTCGTCGCGAACCTCAAGCAGCAGGTGGAAGCGAGACTCCGGCAAGCGTACAAGGCCATGGGCGACGGAAATCTCGAAGACCTGATGACGTTCTTCGCGGACGACGCCGTTCTGCAGAATCCTGGCCAGCCCGCTCTTGTCGGCATCGCCGCAATACGCGCGTTCTGGAGCAACACGCTTGCTGGATTTGTCGCGCGCGTCACTCCCTATGTAAGGGAAGCCGATGAGTTTGGCGAAGCTGTCGTCCTGAGCGGCAAGGTCACGGGCGTCATGGTCTCGCGTGCGAACGGCGCCGAGACGCCTATCGATGCCTGGTTCCTGCAGGTCTATCGCAGGCAGCCGGATGGCTCGTTGCGCTTCTGGCGCGGCGCGAATGGACCCAACCCGCCGGAGTCGGCGTGAGCGCCGGGCAAACCCGCCCGACCGATCTTGCCGCGCGCCGCCCCGGATCGGCCGGCGTCTTAGCTGCTGCGGCCATGATCGGCTCCGCTGTGTGCTGGGGCTCCGCGACCGTCATGAGCAAAGAGTCCCTTGCGCATCTGCCGCCCTTCACCCTGCTTGTCGTCCAACTCATCGCAAGCGTCGGGTTTCTCTGGACCGCCGTCGCGGTCGGCCGCACGCCTGTCCGACTGGACGCCGCCGCAAGACAGGCCGCGAGCTGCGGCGTGCTTGAGCCCGGTCTGGCTTACGCGATAGGAACGAGCGGTCTGGCCCTGACCGGCGCCGCCCATGCGTCGCTCATCAGCGCCACCGAGCCATTGCTCGTGGTTCTGGTCGCCTGGCTTCTGTTCCGGGACGCGCCGGGCTTGCGGACGCTCGCCGCCATCGGCGCTGCTGTCGCCGGCGTCGCACTCGTACCCGGCCCTCGGCCAGACGCGCTTTCATTGGCTGCGATCGGCGCCAGACGCGCCAGGTGCATCCAACCTGGTCGGGCTGACGGAACGGCTTACCTACCTGCGCAAGCTGGAAGTCGATCCGAAACTTCAGGCGCGCATATCATCGGGACGGTGGGATCAGATGATCCGTGAGGGTAACGCCACGCCGGCATGGCCGGCTAGTGACTTCAATGCCAGCCGCCGGCATGCCCTGGTCGCGGCGCAGGTTATCAAGCTCGGCCAGAAGCTCACCGATGACGCTTTGACTATGTTCATCAAGTTGATGGGGCGGCTGTTCTCGCAGGCCAATAGCCGCAAGAAGCAGCGGCACATGAGTTGCAGGCCGGATACCGCCAAGGCACTGCGCATGTTCCTCGACACGATCACGGCTCTGCAGTCCGCGAACGATTATGGTCAGAACGCGTTGGATGTTCTCGATCAGGAAGTTGGGTGGCACCGGTTGCTGCGGATGAAGCCTGAGCTTGAGTCGATGGTCGAGGACAATGAGGCGTCGCCATTGACCTTGGCGGCCGAGCAATATGCGACCGTCAACAAGTATGCCGGTGCGTTCCTGCAGGCGTTCACGTTCCGCTCAGCGCGCCGCCACGATCCGCTTCTTGCGGCGACTGCGTTGCTGAGACGGCTCTATGCCGAGAAGCGGCGTGCCCTTCCGGATCGCGTCCCGGTCACCCACCTCAGCCAAGCTGATCGGAGGCTCATCTTCGGCGAGGGGAGATCTGATCGCCGACTTTACGAGATCGCCACCCTCGCGGCCTTGCGAGACCGGCTTCGATCAGCGGACATCTGGGTCGACGGCAGCCGATCCTTCCGGCCGATCGATGAGCATCTGATGCCGCGGTCAACATTCACCACCATGAAGGATGAGGATCGCCTTGGACTGGGGGTTCAGGGTGATGGCGTTGCGTGGCTTGCCGAAGCGCGTCAGATGCTCGACTTCAACCTGAAGCGGCTGGCGCATAGAGCACGATCTGGAAAGCTCGAAGGTGTTCGTCTGGAAGCCGGCACGTTGATCGTTACAACCAACCGCTGGCGAGGTGTCCGTGGAAGCTGAGGATCTTAACGCCGAGCTCAGTGAGCTCTATCCATTGATCGAGGTGCCGGACCTCCTGAGGGAAGTCCCCGACTGGACCGGCTTTGCGGATTGCTTCACGCATGTCCGCTCGGGTGACACTCCGAAGAATGTCTCGGCCATGCTGGCTGGCGTACTCGCAGATGCGACGAACCTCGGTCCCAAACGGATGGCCAGCGCGTCCAAGGGCATCAGCGCTCACCAGATCAGTTGGATGCGCACCTTCCACGCCCGGTCAGAGACCTATCGCGCAGCCCAGGCCTGCGTGACGGACGCACACACCCGCCATCCCCATGCCCGACTTTGGGGTGACGGAACAACCGCGTCATCCGACGGGCAGTTCTTTCGCGCGAGCGACCGAGCCGCCAAGCGCGGCGACGTCAATCTGCACTATGGCAGCGAGCCGGGCTCGAAATTCTACAGCCATCTGTCAGATCAGTACGGCTACTTCAGCATCCTACCGATCAGCCCGACCGAAAGCGAGGCGGCCTATGTGCTCGATGGGCTGCTCGATCAGGATACGATCCTCGATATCCAGGAACACTTTACCGATACGGGCGGTGCGAGTGTAAGCGCCCGGTCATGACCCGGGTTTTTGTCCGTCGCCGTTTTTGCCGTCGCCACGATTTGCTTTGTGCTCGCGGATGAAGTCGGTCAGGCTTTCGATGCCGAAGCCGGTGAAGGCGGGGATCTGCTGCTCGTCGGAGCCGTAGACCCAGAGGCAGCCGTCCTCTGGCTCCATGTCGATATAGACCTCCCACAGCAGTTCGGCATCCTCACCGAGCATTTCGGCGGCAAGCGGGAGGGTATATGACGGCGCGCAGCTTCGCAATGTGCTTAACCGCGGTAACACCGGCTCGACGGTCTGGGCGGACACTGCCTATCGCTCAAAGACGAACGAGGCGTGGTTGGAGAAGAACGGGTACGTCTCCGACATTCATCACAAGAAGCCGAAGGGTCGGCCCATGAGCGCGGCGACGTCGCGCGCCAACGGCCGGCGCTCGAAAATCCGCGCCTTCGTCGAACACGTCTTCGCGCAGCAGAAATCCAGGATGGGCCTGTTCGTGCGCACGATCGGAATGGCGCGGGCCAGGACCAAGATTGGCATGGCCAACCTTGCCTACAACCTCACCCGCTTCGTCTGGCACCAAGGGCGAACTGCACCCGCATGACGGTGAAGACGGCCAAAACCGCCGCCGCGACACTGAAATCGACAAACCACGGCAGCCCAAGCAGCAGTCAGCGCCACGCTCTATGCCGTAACGGCACTCGGCGCGATCCTCACGGGCCGCGAAAGCCGGTAGTTTGAGGTGTCCGATTTGGTCCTGGCGTGCTCGTCGAACAGTTCGCGCCTGGCATGGGCCCAGCATGCGACCGGCTCCAGGCGCGGCCGGCCGGTGATCGGATCCGGTTCGTAGAGCTTGTCGAAGCCGGCGTAGGCGTCGGCGTGCAGGAAGCCGGATGCAGGCGCCAGCAAAGCCTGGGCGTGCTCGCCCTTGCGATCAGGCGAGTAGCGATAGAAGGCCGCCGGCGGATTGGGAGAACCCCAAGGGCCCTCGTCGCGCACAACGACCCATAGTCGCCCGCTTCTGGTGCGCCCGCGTCCGGGATCCTGAACCGGGATGGGCGTGTCGTCGGCATGGATGGCTGGACCCGCGCGGGCGTAGTCGCCGATGCGCTCGGCCACCGGTGCCGCCAGCCGGGCGGCCCGTCCGACCCAGTCAGCCAGGGTCGATCGATCCAGGTCGACGCCCTCGCGAGCGTAGATGCCGGACTGTCGGTTCAAAGGCAGATGGTCGCAATATTTGGAGACCAACACATGGGCGATCAACCCCTGGCCCGGTCTGCCGCGCTCGATCGGCAAGCTCGGCATCGGCGGCTGGGTGATGGCCTCGCAGTCCCGGCAGCTCAGTTTCGGCCGCACATGCACAACGACCTTGAAGTGTGACGGCACATATTCCAGCACCTCACGCTCATCATCGCCGATCTTGCGTAGCCGCCCGGAACCGCAGGCCGGGCAGGCGCAGACGCCGGCATGGGTGATGATCTCGCGCGGCAGGTGATCGGGCAGCGGCCGGCGGTTGCCCATGCGCTGTGGCTTGGTCGGCGCCGTCACCGTGCCCGGCATCTCCGCAGCCGCGCCCTGGCGGGCTTCGCTGGCCGCCTCGGCTTCCTCCAGATCGCCGATGATCAGCTCGAGCAGATCGATCTGGCGATCGAGCTTCTCGGACGACTGGCCGAAGCGGGCGCGCCGCAGCGTCGCCAACTGGGCCTTCAGCTTCTCGACATGCAGTGTTTTGGCGTAGAGCTCGGCCTGCAAAGCCGTCGCGAACGCGCGCAGGGCGTCCGGATCCGATGGCAATTGCGCAGTGGCCAGAGACATGCCGACTTATAGCAAAGCCATAGACATGCCGACTTATAGCAAAGCCATGGCTCGCGGGCGAGAAAAAATCATTGGAATCAGGAGCTTGTCAGACAGCCTCAGGGCGCCTGACCGGTTCCGGCGCGACCGTCCGCCGCCAATCGATTCCTTCAACGAGCAAGGCCAACTGAGCCGGTGTCAGTTGAAGCCGCCCCGCCACGATCGGCGGCCAGACGAACTTTCCCTGCTCCAGGCGCTTGGCGAACATGCACAGGCCACTTCCGTCCCAGGCCAGGATCTTCAACATGTCGCCGCGCTTGCCCCGGAACACGAACAACGCCCCACAGAACGGGTCGGCGGCCAGCACGTTCTGGACCTGGGCGGCCAGGCCATCCATCCCTTTGCGCATATCGCACGGCTGCGGCGCCAGATAGACCCGCACCCCAGACCCGGGCGCGATCATATTGTCCCCTTCACAGCCGACAGCACCCGCCGCAGCGCCGTCTCGCTGACCTCCGCGTCCACCCGCACGCACACGCCGCCGACCAGGACGATCTCAATCACACTGCGCTGTCCCGCCTCGGCCGCTATCGCTGCGACAGTAGCCGGCGCCCCGCTGATGACCTCGATCGGGATCAACTCCAGCGGCGAAGCCGCCGATGCCGGCGCGCGCATCTGCCGGCGCCATGTGAACAACAGGTTCGCATTGATGTCGTGCCGCCGCGCCCCCAGAGACACCGACGCCCCAGGCTCATAGCTCTCGGCCACCAGCCGCTGCTTCTCTTCGACGGTATACGACTTGCGCCGGCCTGTGGGCGACGTCGCGCCTCGAAAATCTCCGCCAACTCTTCCGTCCAACGCGATCGTGTCCATCAAGCCCCGCTCATGGACACTATCCTCAGCGTCCAGTGTCCGACCGCTAGCCGATCCGAACCCCGCCACGGAAGGCGGTCATGACCGGGCGCTTACGTGCGAGTGATCACGTCTTCGGGCTATTCGCCCTGATCGGCAAACGCTTTGCGCCGAGGCTGCGCAACCTCAAGGATCGGAAGTTCCACACGTTCGAGAAGGGCGACGTATATCCGGCGCTATCGAACCATATCAGCGCCCCGATCAACACCACTCTGATCCTCGATCACTGGGATGATCTGCTTCATCTGGCGGCATCGATCACCACCCGTGCCGTTGTGCCCTCGACGATCTTGAAGAAGCTTTCGGCATCACCGAAGGAAAGCCAGCTCGCAAGGGCGCTGCGCGAACTCGGCCGTATCGAGCGCTCGCTCTTCATGATCGAGTGGTACTCAAGTCCAGCACTCCGCCGGCGTTGCCAGGCCGGCCTCAACAAGGGTGAGGCGGCGCATAAGCTGAAGCGCGCCGTCTTCTTCCACGAACGTGGTGAGATTCGTGACCGATCGTTCGAAAGCCAAGCGTTCCGTGCCTCCGGCCTCAACCTCGTCGTCAGCGCGATCGTACACTGGAACACGGTCTATATCGAACGGGCCGTCACCCACTTACGCAACATGGGTCGCGAGATCCCCCATCATCTGCTCAGGCACGTCTCGCCGCTGAGCTGGGAGCACATCAATCTGACAGGCATCTACACCTGGGATAGCGAACAGCATCTGCCGGAGGGTTTCCGGTCGCTGAGACTCCCGGCTGGGCTGCCGCGAGCCGCATGAGTTCTCACTCTGTTCGACCTTAGCGTACGATTTCGCACTGCTCTTATTCTGACCCCATTTAGCTGCCGCCAGAACGCTAAGAGGTTGCTCAAACGAATACTGCTGAGGCAGCGCGAACAACATCGATCTTAAGTCGGCGCATGAGGGAGAAAACTTCCCTGCATGGACAGGATCACGTCCCGCACTCGGTTTGCCGCAGGCGTCAACGGGCTATCGCGCCGATGGACGAGAAACCACTGGCGGATGACCGGGAGGCCCGGAAACGCAAGCACCGCCAGACGCCCTGTCGCAAGTTCGGCCTGCACGGTATGTGCCGAGATGATCGCGATGCCGAGCCCGGCCATAACCGCCTGTTTGATGGTTTCGTTACTGCCAAACTCTATCGACTCGAAGTCACTTTCGATTTCGATCCGATCGAGAAAGCGCTCCATGAGCGCACGCGTGCCCGAGCCTTTCTCGCGCGTCAGGAAGATATTGCTCTTCAGTTCATTGGACGAAATCTCGCATCTTCCAACGAGCGGATGCTTCGGTGGCGCGATAAGGACATGGGGATGGTCGCCGAGCACGTCCGCGTCCACCTCCGGTTGGCGCGGTGGTCGACCCATGATCGCGAGCTCGATCTGGCGACTCTCCAAAGCTGCGAGGATTTCGCCTCGATTGCCGATAGGAAACGCGATCTTGATGCGTGGCACCTGACTTCGAAGTTGCGCAATGAGGTGCGGTGCGAAGTACTTTGCGGTGCTCACGGCGCCAAGGACGACGAGCCCTTCGTGCCCAGACAAGATCGCAGAAATCTTATGAACACAAGAAGTTAGCACCATGTCTATCTGTTTGGCGGCGACCAGAACCTCCCGCCCTGGCGCGGTTAGCAGCGTCTTGCCGTCGGGGCCGCGTTCCAGCAGCGGCGCGCCCAGATTCGCTTCGAGGGTGCGGAGCTGCGTTGAAACCGCAGGCGCGGTGACGTTGAGCAGGCTGGCAGCCGACGACAGGTTGCCGGCTTCGACAATTGCTGCCAGCGCGCGCAGCTGTTTCAGCGAGATCGCTTGTTCGTGGATCATGATCGCGCATAGCTTTGTTTAATGCAGCAAAGCTATTTTTAAATTTCCCTTTCGGCCCCGTCAAGGCATCGTACGCGAAAGTTTGGCTGGTGGAGCACGGTCATGACGGCACTGGAAGGCACTCTCGAAAGCTTCCTCAAGAATGATAGCTCCATTTCGGAGCCGCTCGCGATCACCGTTACGGCGCTTGCCTTTGTCGCAGAGACTCTGGCTGGGGTGATATCGAGCGGTCCGCTCAATGGGCGCCTCGGCGAGGAGGTGGGCGCAAACAGCGATGGTGATCGCCAGAAGAAACTCGACGTAGTGGCGGATGAGCTCTTCGCCAAGGCCCTCACGCCCACACCGGTTCGCTGGTATGCCTCAGAGGAGCGGCCGACTGCCGAATTGCTCAATCCCGAGGGCACCCTAGCGCTTGCAATCGATCCGCTCGACGGGTCGTCCAACATTGATGTGAATATATCGATAGGCACTATTTTCTCGATATTCGAAACAAAGGAAACGGGTCTGGAGAGTTTTCAGCGTCCGGGCCACGAGCAAATTGCTGCAGGCTACGTGGTTTATGGCCCCCAGACGTTGTTTGTCCTCGCGACCCGGACCACAGTCGCTCAGTTTGTGCTCCACCGTGGCCATTTTTTCCTCGTCTCCGACAGCCTGGACATCCCCGATCGCACAACCGAATTCGCCATCAATGCATCCAACTATCGGCATTGGTCGCGGCCGATTCGGGCCTTCATCGACGATTGCCTCGCCGGTGAAGAGGGGCCGTGGGAAGAGAGGTTCAACATGCGCTGGATCGCATCGCTGGTCGCCGAGGCCCACCGGATTCTTACGCGCGGCGGGATTTTCCTCTATCCCGCAGACGCAAGGCGAGGCTATGCCCAGGGGCGACTTCGCTTGGTCTATGAGTGCGCGCCCATCGCCTTCATCGTTGAGCGCGCAGGCGGCAAGGCGACCGATGGGATCGACCGCATCCTCGACCTGACACCGAGCGAGCTCCATCAACGCACCCCCCTCGTCTTCGGCTCTGCCGAGAAAGTCAGCCGAGTTTCCGCGTATCATGACCTTCCCGAAAGCGAGGTCTCGGCACTGTTCGGCAAGCGCGGCTTGTTCAGGGCGTGACGATCAATCTCGGAAAGGGGGGAAAGGTGAGCAACAAGCATCCAATCATCTCGGTTGTCGGATCCTCTGGCGCCGGCACGAGCACCGTTAAGCACACGTTCGATCAGATCTTCAGGAGGGAAGGCATCAAAGCGGTCTCAATCGAGGGTGATGCATTCCACAGGTTTGATCGCGCGGAGATGAAGGCTGAGCTCCAGCGCCGCTATGACGAGGGTGATCGCACCTTCAGCCATTTCAGCTTTGAGGCAAACGAGCTTGCCGAGCTTGAGAAGGTTTTCGCTTCCTACGGTGCGACAGGCACTGGGCGAACGCGTCACTACGTCCATGACGACGCGGAAGCCGAACGCTACGGAGTGTCGCCGGGTCGCTTCACCGAATGGGAAGCTTTCGAGGAGGATTCAGACATTCTCCTCTATGAAGGCCTGCACGGAGCTTTGCGCACCCAGGCCATTCGCATCGCCGATCACGCCGATCTGAAGATCGGCGTCGTTCCGGTGATCAACCTCGAATGGATCCAGAAGATCCATCGGGACAAGGCTTCACGCGGCTACACCACCGAAGCCGTGACCGACGTCATTTTGCGGCGGATGCACGCCTATGTGCATTGCATCTGTCCGCAGTTTTCAGAGACCGACATCAATTTCCAGCGCGTACCGGTTGTCGATACATCCAATCCGTTCATCGCCCGCTGGATTCCAACAGCCGGGGAAAGCCTGGTTGTCGTTCGCTTCAAGAGCCCGCGCGGCATCGATTTCCCCTATCTCACGCAGATGATCAGCGGCAGCTGGATGAGCCGAGCCAACTCGATTGTCGTACCCGGAGACAAGCTCGATCTCGCGATGCAACTCATCCTCACACCGATGATCCTTCGGCTCGTCGATCAATCCAAACGTTTGAAGGGGCCTACCTCATGAACCTCGTTGCCGAGCGCAATGCAATCATCGATGAGGCGCAGATGGCGAACGCGATCCGCGCGCTCGCCATGGATGCGGTCGAGGCTGCGAAGTCAGGCCATCCCGGAATGCCCATGGGCATGGCGGATGCAGCTACCGTGCTCTTCAACCGCTTCGTGAAGATCGACCCGGCGCAGCCCAATTGGCCCGATCGCGACCGTTTTGTGCTGAGCGCTGGGCATGGATCGATGCTGCTTTACGCACTTCACCACCTCCTCGGCTTCCAAGACATGTCCATGGACCAGCTGCGCCGATTTCGCCAGTTCGGCAGCCGGACAGCTGGGCATCCGGAATTCGGCCATGCTGCGGGAATCGAAACAACCACCGGTCCGCTCGGCCAGGGAATCGCCACCGCCGTGGGTATGGCTGTCGCCGAGCGTATGCTGAATGCGCGTTTCGGCGGCGAACTCGTCGATCATCGCACATATGTGATCGCCGGCGACGGCTGTCTGATGGAAGGAATCAGCCATGAGGCGATCGATTTTGCCGGCCATCTCGGACTCGGCCGTCTCATCGTGCTGTGGGATGACAACCAGATCACGATCGACGGCCCCACGAGCCTCTCGACCTCGCTCGACCAGAAGGCGCGGTTCGCCGCGGCCGGTTGGCATGTCCTGGCCGTTGACGGCCACGACCGCGACGCGGTCGCCAAGGCGATCGCCGACGCACAGGCCGAACCCCGCCCCTCTCTGATCGCCTGCCGCACCATCATAGGCTTCGGCGCGCCCAACAAGCAGGGGACATCGGCCACGCATGGTGCGCCGCTGGGCAAGGAGGAGGTGGCCGCGGCACGAGAGACCCTCGGCTGGACCCATCCGCCCTTCGAGGTGCCGGAGGCGATCGTCCAAGCCTGGCGCGCAATCGGCGCTCGCGGGACGCGCGCCCGTACCGAGTGGCAAGAGCGGCTCGCTCGCAGTCCCCAACGCGAGGAGTTTGTTGCCCATCTCGCTCCCCCCGATGCCGCGAGGCTGCACGCAGCGTTGGCGGATCATCGCCGACGCATGCGCGATGAGAAGCCGAAGATCGCCACCCGCAAGGCTTCCGAGCTGGCGCTGGAGGTCGTGAACGCGACGATCCCGAACATGGTCGGTGGTTCGGCCGATCTCACGGGTTCCAACAACACACGTACCAAGGGCATGCGCCCCGTGACCCGGAGCGATTTCACGGGCAACTACATCCATTACGGCGTGCGCGAGCATGGGATGGCCGCGGCGATGAACGGTATCTCGCTGCATGGGGGACTGCGGCCCTATGGCGGCACGTTCCTCGCCTTCGCCGACTATTGCCGCCCGGCGATCCGTCTCTCGGCTCTCATGGGCCGGTCGGTCATTTATGTGATGACGCACGACAGCATCGGCCTGGGCGAGGACGGGCCGACGCACCAACCAGTCGAGCACCTCGCATCGCTGCGAGCGATACCAAATCTCAACGTGTTCCGGCCGGCCGACGCGGTGGAGGCGGCGGAAGCTTGGGAGCTCGCGCTCACCGCGGCCAAGACGCCGTCGGTGCTTTGCCTCTCGCGGCAGGACCTGCCAACGCTGCGCAGGGGCAACGACGACGAGAACATGACGTTACGTGGCGCTTATCTCCTGCGCGATCCTGGCGAGAATAGGGATCTGACTCTCATTGCCACGGGCTCCGAGGTCGCCATTGCGGTCGAGGCCGCCGACAAGCTGTCGGCAGACGGGCTGAAGGTCGCCATCGTCTCCGCGCCTTGCTTTGAGCTGTTCGCCGCCCAGGAGGCGGGCTATCGCAGCGCCGTGCTGGGCGAGGCCCCGCGTATCGGCGTTGAGGCAGCGGTCGCCCTCGGCTGGGCAGAATGGCTCGGGCCTCGCTCCGCCTTCATCGGAATGGAGGGCTTCGGCGCCTCTGCTCCTGCCGGCGATCTCTACAGCCATTTCGGCATCACGGCCGAGCGGGTCGCCGCCGAAGGGTGGAGGCTCGCCCGCAAGCCAGGGGAGGAACGCAAGTGACGGCCAGAGTTGGCATCAATGGTTTCGGTCGCATCGGGCGCAACGTGCTGCGCGCGATCTACGAGTCGGGCCGCAATGATATCGAAGTCGTAGCAATCAACGATCTCGGCCCGGTCGACATCAACGCCCACCTGTTGCGCTACGACAGCGTGCACGGGTTGTTCCCGGGTCCAGTCAAAGTGAGCGGCGCCAGCATTGATATAGGCCGCGGCCCGCCGATCCGCGTGACCGCCGAACGTGACCCAAAGGCACTGCCGTGGAACGACATCGACATCGCGCTTGAATGCACCGGCATCTTCACTGCACGCGAGAAGGCAGCGCTACACCTCGCGAACGGTTCGAAGCGCGTCCTGGTCTCCGCGCCCGCCTCGGGGGCCGACAAAACAATCGTCTTCGGCGTCAACCACAATAGCCTGTCGGCGGAAGACATAGTCGTTTCCTGCGCGTCCTGCACCACCAATTGTCTTGCCCCGGTCGCGGCGGTGCTTCATCGGGCCATCGGCATCGACAAGGGATTCATGACGACGATCCATAGCTATACCGGTGACCAGCCGACGCTCGATACTCTGCACAAGGATCCGTACCGAGCCCGCGCCGCGGCGATGTCGATGATTCCGACCTCGACGGGAGCCGCCAAGGCGGTGGGCCTGGTGCTGCCGGAGCTGAATGGCAAGCTCGATGGTGTCGCGATCAGGGTGCCGACGCCGAACGTTTCGGTCGTCGATTTCAAGTTCATCGCCAGCCGCGACACGACCGTCGAGGAAATCAACAGCGTCGTCAGGAAAGCTGCCGGCGCCGAACTCGATCGCATTCTGGGCTTTACGGACGAACCGCTGGTCTCGGTGGATTTCACGCACGATCCGCGCTCTTCGATCGTCCATACAGACCAGACCAAAGTGATCGACGGGCGCCTCTGCCGCGTCATGTCGTGGTACGATAATGAGTGGGGCTTCTCGAACCGGATGGCCGACACTGCTGTCGCGATGGGGAGGCTCATCGGATGACGCTGAAGTCCGTCCACGACGTCGAACTTTCCTGCCGTCGCCTCCTCATTCGCGCCGACTTGAATGTCCCGATGAAGAACGGCGTGGTTGCTGACGCGACGCGCATTGAGCGCTTCGCGGCTGGCCTGAAGCCGCTTCTGGCCAATGGCGCCCGGGCAGTCGTTCTCTCTCATCTCGGACGTCCCGACGGCATGCCGCGACCGGAACTCTCCCTGGAGCCAGTGGCGGCGGCACTGGGACGAGCTCTCGGTAAGGACGTGGCCTTTTGCGAAGTGGTAAGTGGCCCCGTCGCCGAGAAGGCGGCCGCCGCGCTCGGTCCCGGCGATGTTCTGGTGTGCGAGAATCTGCGTTTCGATCCACGGGAAGAAGCCAATGACGCCAGCTTGGCGGAGGAACTGGCCGCTCTCGGCGATCTTTACGTGAACGATGCCTTCTCCTGCGCTCATCGGGCGCATGCCTCGACGGTTGCCATCACGGAACATCTGCCGGCGGTGGCCGGCCCGCTCATGTTGGCGGAGATCTCGGCGCTGACGCAGGCATTGGACGCGCCGTTGAGACCGGCGGTCGCATTGGTGGGTGGCGCGAAAGTGTCAAGCAAGATCGATCTGCTCATTAACCTGGTCGGCAAGGTAGACGCAGTGGTCGTGGGCGGCGGCATGGCCAATACGTTCCTGGCGGCCAACGGCTTGCCTGTCGGCAAGTCACTGCACGAGCCCGCTCAGTTCGAGACCGTCCGCAAGATCCTGGCGCGGGCCCAAGACTGCGGCTGCGAGATCGTCTTGCCGGTCGACATCGTTTGGACCGACCGCTTCGAAAGCGGCGCGGAAGCGCACGTCGCCGAGCTCGACCATTGTCCCGAGTACGGCATGATACTGGACGCGGGTCCGCGCTCGATCGAGCGGATCTGGGATATTTTCGCCGGCGCGAAAACCATCCTATGGAATGGTCCGCTTGGCGCCTTCGAGATCGAGCCTTTCGATCATGCCACGGAGGCGGTCGCTGTCGAAGCGGCGCGCCTGACGCGCGCCGGACAGGTCAGATCCATTGCCGGTGGCGGCGACACGGTCGCGGCGTTGAACGCTGCCGGAGTGACCGACGACTTCACCTATGTATCCACGGCAGGTGGCGCTTTCCTCGAATGGATAGAAGGCAAGGAACTGCCCGGCGTATCGGTCCTCAAGGCTCCCCAGTTGGTATGATCGGAAAGGAAACGACGATGGCGCTCATCACCCTCAGACAATTGCTCGACCACGCTGCGGATCGGAGTTACGGCGTTCCAGCCTTCAACATCAACAACATGGAACAGGGCCTCGCGATTCTGGAGGCAGCGCGCGATAAGGACGCGCCAGTGATCATCCAGGCCAGTCGGGGCGCGCGTTCCTACGCCGGCGACATCATGCTGCGTAAGATGATCGAAGCGCTGGTCGAAATGTTCCCGACAATTCCGATCTGCGTCCATCAAGATCACGGGAACGACGTCAAGACGTGCCTGTCGGCTATTCAGCACGGCTTCACCTCGGTGATGATGGATGGGTCGCTGCGCGAGGATGCCAAGACGCCAGCGGACTACGGCTACAACGTCCACGTGACCCGCACCGTGGCGGAACTCGCGCACATGGTTGGTGCCTCGGTCGAGGGCGAGCTTGGGTGCCTTGGCAGCCTCGAGACCGGCGAGGGCGAGAAGGAGGATGGCCACGGCGCCGAAGGCAAGCTCGACCACTCGCAGCTCCTGACCGATCCCGACGAGGCAATGCGCTTCGTCACCGAGACCAAGGTGGACGCGCTGGCCGTTGCCATCGGCACCAGTCACGGCGCCTACAAGTTCACGCGTAAGCCCACGGGCGACATCTTGGCGATGTCGGTGATCGAGGCGATCCACGAGAAGTTGCCGAACACGCATATCGTTATGCACGGCTCATCGTCCGTTCCCGAGGAATGGCAGGCGATGTTCAATGAGAATGGTGGCGAGCTGCGCGAGACGTATGGCGTGCCGGTCGAAGAGATCGTGCGTGGCATCCGCCACGGCGTGCGCAAGGTCAATATCGACACCGACTTGCGCCTGGCCGGCGCGGCGGAGTTCCGGCGCGTGGCCAACACCGACCGAACGCAGTTCGATCCTCGCAAATTCTTGAAGCCTGCGATGGATGCAATGAAGAAGATTTGCGCCGAGCGTTTTGAGGCGTTCGGAACCGCTGGCAATGCCTCGAAAATCCGCGTGATTCCAATGAGCGAGATGGCCAAGCGATACGCGAGCGGGTCGCTTGATCCGCAGATATCCACCTCCAAAGCCGCCTAGTCTGGAAAGGAAGATCCGATGAACGAGCAACCTAAATCCCTGACCGTAACGGGCAAGGCCCGCTATGCGGCTGGTGTTCTCGAGTACAAGAAAATGGGCTACTGGGAGCCCGACTACGAGCCGAAGGACACTGACATCATCGCGCTTTTCCGCATCACGCCGCAGGATGGCGTCGATCCGGTCGAAGCGGCGGCGGCGGTGGCAGGCGAGAGTTCGACGGCGACCTGGACCGTGGTCTGGACCGATCGGTTGACCGCTTGCGAGAAGTACCGCGCAAAGGCATACCGCGTCGACCCCGTGCCGGGCGCCGATGGTCAATACTTCGCGTACATCGCCTATGATCTCGACCTTTTCGAGCCGGGGTCGATCGCGAACCTGACGGCCTCGATCATCGGCAACGTGTTCGGTTTCAAGCCCTTGAAGGCACTGCGGCTCGAGGACATGCGGCTCCCGGTTGCCTACGTGAAGACCTTCCAGGGCCCGGCCACCGGGGTCGTCGTCGAACGCGAGCGACTGAACTGCTACGGCCGACCGCTCCTCGGCGCGACCGTTAAGCCGAAGCTCGGCCTCTCCGGGCGCAACTATGGCCGCGTCGTCTACGAGGCGCTGAAGGGCGGTCTCGACTTCACCAAGGACGACGAAAACATCAACAGCCAGCCCTTCATGCATTGGCGCGACCGGTTTCTCTACTGCATGGAAGCGGTCAACAAGGCGTCGGCGGCGACCGGCGAAGTGAAAGGCACGTACCTCAATGTGACCGCGGCGACGATGGAAGACATGTACGAGCGTGCCGAATTCGCCGCCGAGCTCGGAAGCGTTATCGTCATGATCGACCTGGTCATCGGCTATACAGCCATCCAATCGATGGCGAAGTGGGCGCGCAGGAACAACATGATCCTTCACCTGCATCGCGCTGGTCATGGCACCTACACGCGCCAGAAGAGCCATGGCGTGAGCTTCCGCGTGATCGCCAAGTGGATGCGTCTCGCGGGCGTGGATCACATCCACGCCGGTACCGTTGTCGGCAAGCTGGAAGGGGATCCGGCGACTACCCGCGGTTACTACGATTTCTGCCTTGACGAGTTCACGCCGCAGAACTTGCAGAACGGCGTGTTCTTCGATCAGCATTGGGCCTCGCTGAACAAGATGATGCCGGTTGCATCAGGTGGCATTCACGCCGGCCAGATGCACCAGCTTATCCACCACCTCGGCGAGGATGTGGTGCTGCAGTTCGGCGGTGGCACGATCGGCCACCCGCACGGCATCGCCGCCGGCGCGACTGCGAACCGTGTTGCGCTGGAGGCGATGATCTTTGCGCGCAACGCCGGTCGGGACTTTTTGGCCGACGGCCCAACAATTCTTGCCGAGGCTGCCAAGACCTGCACGCCGCTCCGCCAGGCGCTCGACACCTGGAAGGGCGTGTCCTTCAACTATGCCTCTACCGACACGCCGGACTTCGTGCCGACCGCCAGCGTCTCGGCCTGACCAAAAAACCGAAACCTGGAGAACGACCATGCGAGTGACACAAGGTGCTTTTTCCTTCCTGCCGGATCTGACCGACGAGCAGATACACACGCAGGTTCAGTACTGCATCGATAAGGGCTGGGCGGTCAGCCTCGAGTACACGGATGACCCTCATCCGCGGAACACGTATTGGGAGATGTGGGGCCATCCCATGTTCGACAATCCGGACGCTGCGGCGCTCCTTTACGAGCTGAATGAATGCCGCAAGCAGTTCGGACACGGCTACATCCGCGTCGTCGCCTTCGATTCGACAAGCGGATGGGAGTCCGTCCGGCTATCCTTCATTGTGAACCGACCCTCGGAAGAGCCTGGCTTCCGGCTTTCGCGCCAGGAGGTGAAGGGGCGCTCGATCCAATACACGACGACGCCCTACACGACCGACCAGCCGGAAGGTCAACGCTACCGCTAGTGGCCGACGCCATTCCGGGTCTGCGCTGTAAGATTGCAGGCCCGGAACAGCTCGGCGCGGCGCCGTGAAATCGTGCGACGAGGACGCCAAAACATGACCACAAGTACAATGCCGTGGGAAAGCGGCGGCCGGCCCAGCGACTCGACGGCTGTCTCCACACCCGCGATTCAGAAACTCGAAACGGCCACCGTGACCGAGATCGACCTCGCACAGGAGTTCGAGTCGTCTGGCGTGCGCGGCGTTTTGGAGGAACTCGATCGCTCACTTATCGGCCTCAAGCCGGTGAAGAACCGCATCCGCGAAACCGCCGCACTCTTGCTGGTCGAGCGCGCGCGAAAAGCTCTCGGGCTCGCCCACGAGACGCCGACGCTGCATATGAGCTTCACCGGCAATCCCGGGACGGGAAAGACGACGGTCGCACTCAAGATGGCCAACCTTCTCCACCGGCTCGGCTACGTCCGCAAAGGGCACCTCGTGACCGTGACGCGCGACGATCTGGTCGGCCAGTATATCGGCCATACGGCGCCGAAGACCAAGGAAGTTCTGAAGAAAGCGATGGGCGGGGTGCTGTTCATTGACGAGGCCTACTATCTGTACCGCCCGGACAACGAAAGGGACTATGGTCAAGAGGCGATTGAGATCCTATTGCAGGTGATGGAGAACAACCGCGACGACCTGGTCGTGATCCTTGCCGGTTATGCCGATCGTATGGACCGGTTCTTTGAAAGCAATCCGGGCTTCCGCTCGCGGATCGCTCATCACATCGACTTCCCTGATTATACCGACGATGAGCTGCTGCACATCGCTACGACGATGCTTGACGCCCAGAACTACCGCTTCACAGACACGGCTCGCACGGCAATGGCCGAGTATATCGGCCTGCGCCGCAGGCAGCCGCATTTCGCCAATGCCAGATCGATCCGCAATGCGATCGACCGGATGCGGCTTCGCCAGGCAAACCGGCTATTCGAGAGCGCCAAGGGTCCACTGGGTGTCGAGGCGCTGTCGACGATCGAGGAGAGCGACTTGCGCGCAAGCCGAGTTTTCCGCGGCGGGCTTGACATCGACATCGCGCGCGATGCTGGCAAACAGGAGAGCCAAGAATGATCTTCGATCGCTCGATAAAGATCGCGCCCTCGATCCTGAGCGCCGACTTCGCCAATTTTGGCGCCGAATGCCGCGCTATCGAAGAGCAAGGATGTGATTGGGTGCATGTCGACGTGATGGACGGTCATTTTGTCCCGAACCTCACGTTCGGCCCACAGCTCTGCAGGGCCATCCGCCCGCACGTGAAGACGGTTATGGATGTGCATTTGATGATCGCTCCAGTGGACCCCTACATTCACGCATTTTCCGAAGCGGGCGCGGACATCATAACCGCACATGTCGAGGCTGGCCCGCATCTTGACCGGACCTTGCAGGCGATCCGTGCCACCGGGGCCAAAGCGGGCGTCTCGCTCAACCCGGCGACGCCGCCAGAAGCAATCGAATTCGTCCTTGACCGCGTCGACCTGATCCTCGTGATGACAGTCAACCCCGGCTTCGGCGGGCAAAGCTTCATCGAGGCCATGGTCCCCAAGATTCGCCGTTTGCGCCAGATGGTAGGAGACCGGCCAATTCACATCGAGGTTGATGGCGGCGTGACCCCCGAGACGGCGCCGCTGGTTGCTGCCGCTGGCGCTGACGTACTGGTTGCGGGATCAGCTGTCTTCAGGGGCGGATCGGTTGCCGACCCTGCACCCTACGGTCGGAACATCCGCGCCATCCGCGAGGCTGCGACCGCGGCGCAGAGAAAGGCAGCGTAAGACGATGGCGCTCGTGCGCATGAGCGACCTGCTGCGGCACGCCCATCGCGAGCGATACGCCGTCGGCGCTTACGATGTCGTGGACACGGCGTTTCTCGAGGCTGTGCTGGACGGCGCCGAGAGCTGCCAAGCCCCCGTAATTGTGAGCTTGGCCGAGTCCCATTTCGAGCATTTCGATTTCGAGAGCCTCATGGCGGCGGCCGTGGATGCTGCTCGTCGTGCCAAGGTGCCAATTGCTATCCATCTCGATCATGGACAGTCTCTCGCGACGGTCGAACGGGCGATTCGGCTAGGCTGCAACAGCGTTATGCTCGACGCGTCGCTATCCTCGCTTGAGGACAACATCAAGGCCACTCGCGAAATTGTCCACCTTGCCCGCAGCTGCGGCGTGGCGGTGGAAGGTGAGCTCGGGTATGTGCCTGGTGTCGAGGGGGAGGCCGCAGAAAAACATCCCGGCGCGATGCAGCTGACCTCGCTCGAAGACGCCGAGCGGTACATCGCGGAAACGGAGGTGGACTGCCTTGCGATCTCGGTCGGCACGGTCCACGGCCGTCTGCGCGGCATGCCGCAACTCGACTTCGAGCGTCTGTCCGCAATCAACAAGGCTCTGCACATTCCGCTCGTCATCCATGGCGGGACAGGCTTGAACGACGCCCAGTACAGGGCGCTTGCTGCAAATGGCGTCGCGAAGATCAACTACTTTACGGGCCTCGCCGACGCCGCGGCGCGTTCGATACTGGAGGAAGCGGAGGACAATCCTTCCCCGACCTATACGGCTCTCGTTCGCGGCGTTCGGACGGCGATCCGCACTGAGGTCAACCGGACTTGCCGGCTGTTCGGAGCTGCGGGACGCGCCGGCGCCGCCTTGGCCGCTTCCCGTCCCTGGCGCGAGGTGGAGCATGTGGTTGTCTATAACCTGCGCGACGACGGGAGCGGGCGGAGCGAAGACTGGGCCGCTTTCGCGGCGCAGGGCGTCGCGGCGCTCGGCGCGATACCCGGCGTGCGCGGCGTGCTGGCCGGGCGCGCGCTCCAGAAGGACGCGCGGTACCACCACTGCTGGCTCATCCGCTTCGCAGCCGCGGAGGTCCTCGCGAGCTATCGCGATCACCCCGATCACGTGAGATATGCCGACAACATGTTCCGGCCCGCGGCGCCGGATCGCATCACGATTGATTTCGAGCTTATTGATGTCTTGAGAGAAGACAAGGAGTCGAAATTCACCCCGCCAGCACTGACTTCGTTGAGCGCCAAAACATGAAAGCCGTCATTTTCGATCTTGATGGTACGCTGATCGACAGTGCGCCGGATCTGCATGCTGCAGTGAATTGCATGCTCGACGACCTCCGCCGGCCACCCCTGACGCTTGAGCGAGTTGCCGGTTTCGTCGGCAACGGTGTTCCCACTTTGGTCGAACGCTGTCTTGAGGCGACCGGCGGCTTGGCGGAGGATTTCGATCGCGCGCTCGCTCGGTTTCGAGAGCACTATGCTCGCTCTCCAGCGCGGCTCACACGGCCCTATCCGGGCGTCGAATTAGCGCTCGAGCGGCTCACCCTCGCCGGACTCGCGCTCGGCGTATGCACGAACAAGCCCCAGGAGTTCGCGGTCACGATCCTTGAAGAGTTGCGGATGATGCCCTTCATCAGAACCGTCGTGGGAGGTGACGCAACGCCGAAGCTGAAGCCGGACCCTGCACCGTTACTGCTTTGCCTGGATCGGCTTGGTGCTGATGGGACGTCTGCACTTTATGTTGGCGACAGTGAGATCGACGCCGAAACCGCTTTTCGCGCGAAGGTTCCGTTCGCGCTGTTCTCCGGGGGCTATCTCCGGGAGTCCATCGACGCTTTTGAACCGCTGTACGTGTTCGATCACTTCGGAGATCTCTCGGACCATGTGCTGGGGGGCGGACGATGAAGACACGTGCCTTAATCTTCGATGTTGACGGCACTCTTGCCGAGACAGAGGAGGCGCATCGACAGGCCTTCAACGCGACATTCGCTGCCGCGGGCCTCGATTGGCACTGGGATCCGCCGCTCTACGCGGAACTCCTCAAGATCACCGGCGGCAAAGAGCGCATTCGGGCCTTTCTCAACACGGCAGCGCCAGCAATCATGATGAAAGATGAGAGCATCGCGGCTCTGCATCGCGACAAGACGAAGGTCTATGGCGACATCATCGCGCGCCGAGGCGTTACTTTGCGTCCCGGCGTCCGAGAACTCATCCAATTCGCGAGGATGCGGGGGATAAGGACCGCCGTGGCGACGACCACGAACCTGCCAAATGTCGATGCACTCTGCATCGCATGTTGGGATAAACCGGCAGCGGCCGTCTTCGACGCAATCGCGGCGGGCGACGAGGCGCTGCAAAAGAAACCTGCACCAGATATATACCACATCGCCTTGGAACGGCTTGGACTAGGCCCGGATTGCTGCATAGCGTTTGAGGATTCCCGAAATGGTTTGCTAGCTGCGAAAAATGCTGGACTGAGGGTGGTTGTCACACCAAGCCACTATTCGGCAGGCGAGGATTTTGCCGAGGCAGATTTGCGTCTGCCCGACCTAGCTTCCTTCGAGATCGCCCGCTTTGACTGAGTGCACGCGCTTGAGAATTCTTACGCCGCGCGACGCTATTGCCGCTGAGCCGATCGACGAAGGCGAATCTCGTTGGACCGATTTGCGCGACAAGACCAGGCAAGATTGGCCGCATCGCTGGCACCGAGAATTGCGGTGCCAGCGATATGCGAGCAGTTTCCTCGAAGGCAGGGAAGAGCTGGCGCTACCACCCTTTTGCGAGGCCTTCGTTCCGGTGGTTGATGTGATGGCGGGCCTCGTGACGATTGATCCGCCCAAGGGATGGAACGAGCCATGAACTTCCGCGCCTTGATTTTCGACATGGACGGCACGCTCGTCGACAATATGCGCGTCCACAACGAGGCTTGGGGCGTCTGGCATCGCCGTAACGGCCTCGCCTTCGACGAAGCGACCTTCTTTGCGCGAACCGCAGGGCGCCACAATCCGGAGATCATTGCCGCGCTGCTCGCAGATAGATCCGAAGCTGAAGTAGTCACGCTTGGCGAGGAGAAGGAAGCGATCTATCGCGAGCTCTATGCGCCGCGCGTCGAAGCGCTGCCCGGACTGTTCGATCTGCTCGACGCCGCTGACGCATACGGCCTGCCTATGGCGGTTGCGACCGCCGCGCCACCCGCTAATATTGCGATCGTACTCGACCGGATAGATCTGCGCGCGCGCTTTGCGACCATCGTCGCGCCCTCGCAGGGATTTCGCGGCAAGCCGCATCCCGACCTGTTTCTCGCCGCGGCCGAGCGTATGCAGGTTAGGCCGGCGGATTGCCTCGTCTTCGAAGACGCGCCGCTCGGCGTCGAGGCTGCGTGCCGCGCCGGCATGCAGGCGGTCGCCATAACGACAATGCTTTCGCCGCTCGATTTCACGTCATATGAGAACGTCGTCGCCTACATCGACGATTTCACTCAGTTCGATCGCGCGCTGATCGGCGGCTCCGGCCAATGACAATATACCAACGGCCCTCTTTTTTGGCCCACCTCAACAATAGCCTTCGTGAGGCAGGCCGGCCAGAGCCGTGTTCGACCCTTTTGGCCGCAGGCGATGAGGGGCCACGCAAGAAGCCAGCCCCCGATATCTATAACATTGCGCTGGACCGGCTTGGACTAGGGCTGGAGAACTGCATCGCCTTCGAAGATTCATTGTAACCCTCCGGCGAGGGCCACGGTCAGGCAGCTTTGAGCTTGTCTGCGGAGCTGGGTTGCCAGTTCCAGGGCAAGAGTTCGGGGAGCTTGCTTTGCGGGGTGTCGGCGATACGCGTGAGGACGTCGGCGAGCCACGCCTGCGGGTCGATGTTATTGAGCTTGGCCGTTCCGATCAGGCTGTAGATGACAGTGGCTCGTTCTGCGCCGCGGTCCGATCCGGCGAAGAGCCAGGCCTTGCGGCCGAGAGCCAGCCCTCTCAGGCTCCGCTCGGCGGCGTTGTTGGAGAGGCAGGCCCGGCCGTCGTCGAGGAAGCGGGCGAAGCCATCCCAACGCCGGAGCATATAATCCATGGCTTGGGCGACGGGCGCATGCCGCGAGAGCTTTGCGCGATGCCCGCGCATCCAGGCTTCGAGATCGGTGACGAGCCGAGCGCTGTGCTCCCGGCGAACGGCCAGGCGCTGATCCGCCACCATGCCGTTGATCTCGCGCTCGATGTCGAAGAGCGCGTCCATGCGGGCGACGGCCTCGAAGGCGATCGGCGAGATCGGCGCGGCCTTGGCCCCACGCCGGGCATTGCCGCCGACATCGGCCAGCACGAAGAACTTGCGACGGGCGTGGGCCCAGCACAGGGCCTCGACGATCAGCCCGGGCTGGCGATCGGGCGCGAGCAGCCGGTTGTAGCCGGCGTAGGCATCGGCCTGCAGGATGCCGGCGAAGCCGCGTAGATGTTCCTCGGGATGATCACCCGAGCGGTCTCGCGAAGCCCGGAACAGCACGGCCGGCGGATCGGCGCCGCCGAAGGGCCGATCGTCTCGGACATAGACCCAGGCCCGGCCGGTGTCGGTCTTGCCCTTCGCCAGGATCGGCACCGGGGTATCGTCGCCATGGAGCCGTTCGGCCGCCATGACATGCTGCGCGATCAGCCTATGGAGCGGTTGCAGCACTGCGGCGCAGGTGCCGACATGATCGGCCAGTGTCGAAAGCGGCAGATCGATGCCCTCGCGCGCATAGCGCTCGCTCTGCCGGTTCAGCGGCTGATGCTGGCCGAACTTCTCGAACAGCACCATCGCCAGCAGGTTCGGACCGGCATGGCCGCGCGGGATGACGTGGAACGGCGCCGGCGGCTGGGCGACGGTCTCGCACTCCCGGCAGGAGAAGCGTTCCCGCACCGTCTGGATCACCGTAAGCCTCCGGCGAGGGCCACGGCTGTTGCCGGCCTGATCAATTGATCTTGCCACGCCTTTTGGCGAATGCGGCTTTGCCGATGGCGCGGCGTCGGGCGAGCTTTGCAATACGAGCGCGGATGGCGTCCTCGTCGATGAGAGCCGGATCGAATGGCGCACCGTACCCGCGCATGAGCTCGTCGTGCTCCTCGTGGTTCGGATCGGCGATGGCTTCGAGGAAGAGTTCAAAGCCCGGGATACCGCCGACGTCCTCGGGCGGGGCGCTGCGGGCGCCGTCGAGGTAGCGGGGATAATCCGTGGCGGGATCGGCTGCAGCGGTCGCCTCAATCGTGATCGTGTGCCGCCAGTCGTCGCCGAAGTCATAGGTGTAGGTAAGCTCGGTGATACCGCGGTCGATGAGGGCGCCGAGCTTCGTGGTCTTGGCGGAGGTGGTCCTGTCGCGCAGGCTGTCCCACTCCGGATCGGGGATAGCGAAGCGCTGCCCATCAACCCGGAACTCGAACAGGTGATAGTCCTCGAACGGCATCGCGGCCTGGATGACGTCGTGCACGGCTCTGAGCGAGGCGGTGAGTGGCACCTCAACACGGCGCCAGATGGCGGGCTGCCAGTCATCCAGCTCGATCTTCAGACGAGCGATCCGATCGACATGGCTCATGCCGCGAGCTTCCCGCGTTCTCGCGCCGCGCGCCAGTTCCATGGCAAGAGTTCGGGGAGCCGGCTTTGCGGTGTGTCGGCGATACGGGCGAGGACATCCGCGAGCCAGTCCTGCGGGTCGACGTCGTTGAGCCGGGCGGTACCGATTAGGCTGTACATGACAGCGGCGCGCGCGGCACCGCGGTCAGACCCGGCGAACAGCCACGCCTTGCGGCCCAGCGCAATGCCGCGCAGCGCCCGTTCTGCCGCATTATTGGTGAGGCAAACGCGGCCATCATCAAGGAAGCGGGTGAAGCTCTCCCAGCGGCGCAGCATGTAGTCTATGGCCTGGGCCACGGGCGCATGGCGGGAGAGCTGAGCGCGATGCTCGCGCATCCAGGCCTCAAGCTCGGCGACGAGGGGCACACTGCGATCCTGGCGAACGCCACGGCGCTGATCGACACCCAAGCCATTGATCTCGCGTTCGATATCGAACAGCGCGTCGATGCGGGTGACGGCCTCGAAGGCGATCGGCGAGATCGGTGCGGCGTTACGCCCGCGTCGACGACTCGCTGCGATATCGGCGAGCTCGAAGAACTTGCGCCGCGCGTGGCTCCAGCACAGCGCCTCGACGATCGGCCCGGGCTGGCGATCCGGCGCAAGCAGCCGATTATAGCCGGCATAGGCATCAGCCTGCAGGATGCCGGTGAAGCGCGTCAGATGCTCTTCCGGGTGGTCCCCCGAGCGGTCGCGGGACGCCCGGAACAACACGGCCGGCGGATCGGCGCCGCCGAAGGGACGATCATCGCGAACGTAAACCCAGGCCCGACCGGTGTCGGTCTTGCCCTTCGCCAGAATCGGCACCGGCGTGTCGTCACCATGCAGGCGTGCCGCGGTCATGACATGGCGCTCGATCAGGGCGTGCAACGGGCGCAGCACCGCGGCGCAGGCGCCGACATGATCGGCAAGCGTCGACAGCGGCAGGTCGATGCCTTCGCGGGCGTAGCGTTCGCTCTGCCGGTTCAGCGGCTGGTGCTGGCCGAACTTCTCGAACAGCACCGTCGCCAGCAGGTTCGGTCCGGCATGGCCGCGCGGGATGACGTGGAACGGCGCCGGCGGCTGGGTCACTGCCTCGCAGGCCCGGCAGGAGAAGCGCTCGCGCACCGTCTGGATCACCTTCCACTGGCGCGGGATCACCTCCAGCGTCTCGGTGACATCTTCCCCGAGCTTCACCAGCCGGAACGAGCCGCCGCAGGGACAGCTCTCCGGCGCGGCGACGACGACGCGCTCACGCGGCAGGTGGTCGGGGAACGGCCGGCGGGCTGGCCGCTTGCGCTGGAAGGCGGCAACATGGGCCGATTGCGCCGCGGCTTCCGCCGCCAGTTCGTCCTCGGAGGCGTCGGCTTCCAGATCTTCGAGCTGCATCTCCAGCTGGTCGAGCAGCCGCGCCTTGCGCTCCGAGCGCGTGCCGTAGAGCTCGCGCCGGAGCTTCTCGATCTCCAGCTTCAGCCGTGCGATCAGCGCATCCGTGCTGCTGCTCGCAACCTGTGCTCTGGCGGCCGTTGCCTCGGCCTCGAGCCGTGCGGCACGCTCCGCCAGGATCATGGCGTGGGCCGCGGCAAGGTCGTTCGGCAGAGGATCCATCGGGCTCGACATAGGGGAAGGGAATCATATCCGCCGCCCCGGCGCCACGCTCAAATCACCCTGACGCGCCAGGTCGCCACGTCTTCTGCGGATGCCGCCAGTCTATGCCTTCCAGCAGGTAGCCGAGCTGCGCCGGCGTGATCGTCACCACGCCGGCGGCCGGCGACGGCCACAGGAAGCGGCCGCGCTCCAGACGCTTCGAGAACAGGCAGGCACCCTGGCCATCATGCCAGATCACCTTCACCAGATCGCCGCGCCGGCCGCGGAACACGAACAGGTGCCCGCCATGGGGATCACGCCGCAGGACCTCCTGGACCTGCAGCGCCAACCCGGCAAAGCCCTTCCTCATGTCCGTGTGGCCCGTCGCAAGCCACACCCGAACTCCGCTCGGAACCGGGATCATCGCCGACCCCGCGACAGCCCGCTAGCAATCGCCACCACGAACTCCGCTGAGGACCCGGCAGGCAGACGAACCGTCACACCTCCGGCTGACACGATCTCGATCGGGGTGTCGATAGCGGCAGTGCTGGATGCTGAACACTTCTCCGGACGATCCATATCCGGCATCGGTGCTGGAAGTGCCTTCGGTGGATCAATGACCGTCACGGCTGCAAACCCCGCAGGTTCCATCCGTTCGCAAAGGCGTTCACGCCACCGGTAAATCTGCTGCGCCTGGATACCGTGGCGCTTCGCCGTCCCGACTACGTTGCCGCTCGCGGCCGCCTCTTCCACGACAACCCGCTTCTCGGCCCAACTCCAGCGCCGACGCCGTACATAGGTCTCCTCACCGTCCACGGTCCGTCTCCAGCACTGCTGCTGGCACTACTGCCAGATCAGAGGACCGGAAGGCTGGCACGTCGCGCCGACCAGGCAAGGCGGCCTACGGCGGATGGGTACGGATCACCTTCCACTGACGCGGGATCACCTCCAGCGTCTCGGTGACATCCTCGCCGAGCTTGACCAGCCTCAACGAACCACAGCACGGGCAACTCTCCGGTGCGGCGACGACGACGCGCTCGCGCGGCAGATGATCGGGGAACGGCCGGCGCACCGGGCGCTTGCGCTGGAAGGCCGAAACGTTCGTCGCCCGCGTCGCGGCCTCCGTGGCCAGCTCGTCCTCGGTGGCGTCGGCTTCCAGAATGTCCGCTGTCAACCCTCGACGCGAGCTTGTCCTGCCCGCTAGTCAGCGGCCGCATAACGATGATCGCGCAGAGGTGGAGACGAGGCCTGAAGGACGTCGGTGATCAAGCTCTGATGCGCGGGTTGGTTACCGCAGGTCCGAGTGTGCGTCCGGGGCGTTCCCTGTCTTACTGCGGGCGTCGGCGATGCCGGCCACAAACCGTCTGACGGGAGTTCCCCTGCCGTGGCCTCGCCCCCGCCGCTGCGCGCGGATGGAGGTGAGACTCCCTGATCAGCGAACGGTCGCCTCCCGTCCCACCGCCCACATGAAGCCGGCAAGCTCGCGGGCGATCGCGGTGCAGACCACCGTGCTCTTCTTGCCCCGAGCACTGAGCGAGCGATAGCGCGCGGTCAGGCGGCTCTGCGCTTTCCAGGCGATCTCGCGGATCCGTGGCGTCGCGCGCTCGAGTTTATAGAGCTTCATCTTGCCAATCTTTGGGGGGAAGCGATAAGTCCAGGCGCTCTCAACCAGCATATGCCGGACGCGTCCATTGCCAGCCTTGGTGATGGCGCCACGGCGTACCGTATCGCCGGTCGAGCGCTCGCTGGGCACCAGGCCGAGATAGCTCATCAGCTGACGGGGGCTCTCGAAGCGCGCAAGGTCGCCGACCTCTGTCACGAAGGTGACCGCGACGATGAGGTCGACGCCGCGCAACGCCTGCAGCGCCTGGACGATCGGCGCGAAGGACCACGTCGCCACGAACTCCTCAATCGCAGCTTCGAGGCGCTTCACCCGGTCCGTCGCGACGCGCAAGGCGTCGACCATCTCCTGCAACGCGATCTGATGGGCATAATGCTCGAAGGACTGCTCCTGAAGCCAGCGCAGGTAACGCATCGTCCAGGCCTTCTTGCGGGGAAAGACGCGGCCGTGCTTGAGCATGAAGGCGCCGATCTGCTGGCGATGCACGCGCTGTGTCTCGACTGCTGCGGCTCTGGCACGCACGAGGTCGCGCATCGCTTCATGTTCGGCGTCCGGAACCCAGACCGCGGTCAGTTCGCCCGCACGTAAAAGGCGCGCCAAGGCCACCGCGTCGCGTCGGTTGGTCTTGATCCGGTCGCCAGGCTTCCTTGGAATGAGTGATGGCGCCACCACGGTGCATTCGTGGCCCAATGACGTGATGAGGCGGTGGAGGCCGTAGCCCGTCGGTCCGGCTTCGTAGCAGAAATGCGCCGTCTTCCCGCTGGCGATCTTTTTGATGACCCGCCGCATGCTCTCGTCGTCGGCATCGACCTCGCCAAGAAACCGCACCTCGCCTGCGCGGCCGCTCTCAGCCACCGCCACCGCATTGCGGAGCTTGGCCACGTCGATCCCGACGAAAACCTGTGTATGCTCTTCCACGGCTCGCCCTCCTGCGCTGAGGATCGGCCCGGCCAATCCGGGCAACCCTCGCCGCGGCAGTGTAGGGCGAGCCGCCTCAGCGCCGCAGGCGGACATACGGTCTTACCTTCCAGATCCTCGAGCTGCATCTCCATCTGGTCGAGGAGCCGCGCTTTGCGCTCCGAGCGCGTGCCGTAGAGCTCGCGCCGGAGCTTCTCGATCTCCAGCTTTAGGCGCCCGATCAGCGCGTCCGTGCTGCTGCTCGCAGCCCGTTCCCGGGCCGCCACTGCCTCGGCTTCCAGACGTGCCGCGCGCTCCGCCAGGATCATCGCATGGGCGGCGGCGAGGTCGCTCGGCAGGGCATCGGAGGTGTTCGTCACAGGACGATGGAATCACATCCACCGCCAATCGCAAGCGCAAATCCTCATCCTGTCGCGCTGGGACGCCAACTCCGCTGCGGCATCCGCCAGTCGATGCCTTCGAGCAAGTAGCCGAGCTGAGCCGGCGTGATCGTCACGACGCCGTGCGCCGGCGACGGCCAGAGGAACCGGCCACGCTCTAGCCGCTTCGAGAACAGGCAGGCTCCCTGGCCGTCATACCAGATCACCTTGACCAGATCGCCGCGCCGGCCGCGAAAGACGAAGAGATGACCGCCATGGGGATCGCGACGCAGCACTTCCTGCACCTGCAGCGCCAGGCCGGCGAAGCCCTTGCGCATATCCGTATGGCCCGTCGCCAGCCACACCCGCACTCCGCTCGGGACAGGGATCATCGCAGGGTCTCCAGCCCCCGAGCCAACGCCAGCACGGCCGCGATATCGACCTGACCCTCGACCACGATCCGCCGGCCGCAACGAAGCACGATCTCCGTCCTCGGCATCGATGTCGCAGCCTGTGGCGCCGGAGCAGGCTCAGCGGTCACAACCGCCGGAACGAAGCCGGGCGCCGGCTCGTCGTGCCGGGCCAGGAATGCACGCCGCCAGATCAGGAGAAGCGACCGCGAAATGTTATGCCGCCGAGCCGTCGCCGAGATCTGCCGCGGTGCGCTCAGGCTCTCCAGAACAATCCGTTCCTTCGCCGCCTCGCTCCATCGGCGCCGGCGACCAGTCTCGACAATCTCAAGCCGCTCGAAAGCACTGTCCGTATGCCTGTCCATACGTCCTGTACTCAACGATCCAGGGCATCCCTCGCAAGGTGGCTCTAACCGGAGGGATACGATTCATTCGCGCATGGCCTACTTTACTTTCCGTCAAGGCGGCCGGGCTACCCGTGGTCGTCTCACCGAGTCAATACTCAAGGGGAGAAGACGTTGCCGAGGCACATGCACTGCTGACAAACCTGAGCGAGTTCGACACCAGTGCTTGGCTGCTGTCGAATCGGCGAACGTCAGATAACCGCCAGCAGCGATGGCACTCTCTCGACGAGGATGTGGAGCCCAATCGCAGCCGTCGCCATCCCGACGATGACCTGGAGCGCCCGGTTCGCGACTGTTAGCGCTGATGCCGTCAGCGTGAGTGGAACAGCGATAATGCAGCTGAGCAGCGCCATCCCCGCCACGGAGCCTAAACCAAAGACTAGGATGTAAGCGACCCCCCACCATGGCGACTCGAGCGTTGCCGCCGTCAGCACGATGAGCGCCGCCGACCCCGCCATGCCATGGACAAGGCCGACCGCAAACGTCCGCCACGGCAGACTGCTTGGGTGTTCGTGCTGGTGCGCACTTCTGGAATGCGGTTGCGCGTCACCACGGTGGGAATGCGCATGAATATGCACCTCGGTCGGCGCATGACGGTGGCTGTGAAAATGTACCCGATCACGCCAGACGCGATAGAGCAGGTGGCCGCCAAGACCCATAAGCATCAAACCAACGACGGACTCGAACAGATTCGCAGCACTGTCGGGCATGGACTTGGCCATGAAAAGGCAAACACCGCCGACGATGAGAAGGGTTACCGTGTGGCCGATGCCCCAGACGACGCCGTGCCGTACAATAGATCGAACGCCACGCTTGCCGGCGGCGATACTGGCGACCGCTGCGACGTGGTCGGCTTGAATCGCGTGCTGCATGCCTATGAGGAAACCCAGGGTCAAACTCGATATCAGCATGCGGAGACCTCGATCAATGGCAGTGGCTGGCGTGGGTCTTATTCGATCATGTCGGCTTCAGACGGCCCCAATCTTCAAGCCTCGCGCATAGCCGGGTCACTGGCGTCCCTTGCCGCCAGAACTGATATAGTCGGCCAGGGCAGTTTGTTGCTTGGCGATATCGGTAAGGGTGTGATGTACCCGTTTGACGACCGCGCGCATGAAGTCGAACATCAGCTGCGGATGTTCGGAAATCAGCGGCCGAAAATCTTCTGCTTTGAATTGTAGAACCGTTGCCTCGCCAAGGGCCATGACCGACAGCGTCGGGGGCGTTCCATCGATGAAACTTAGTTCGCCCACGAGATCGCCTTCCTCCAGCACATGCAGGATTTGAGGTTTCCGATCACTCCTCTCACTTTCGCGGATTCGTACCAACTTGCCGCTTGCGACAAGATAGAAGCTGGTAGTCGGTTCGCCCTCTCTCAACAGATAGTCCCCGGCCTTCAGGCGGATCTCCGAAGAGGCACGCTCAGCTAGAATCCGCGCTCCCTCGGCACCGATGTAGTCGCCGATGGGAGCCTGCTGGATCAGCAGGCAGCGGCGAGCGACGGCTTCAGCGTTCGCAGGCTCGCCCTGCGCAGTTTCAGTCATGTCCAATCCCTTTCGAGGCGAAAAGTTGTTTCGCAGTTTCCAAGTTGCGGGTCGCCGCTTCAGTCAGTCCCACTTTCAACCCCCAATCATATCCTCGGATGGTCAGCAACTGAACCTGGGGCATCCGACCGAAGCATACCCGGCAGACGTCGATAACGGTCGGAACTGAAAGTGCGTGCGAAGTGAAACTGAGATCAAACCGGCCCGCGACCGTTTCAACCCTGACGCTGTCGATATCCGACGCCTTGGTCGCATCCACAAACAGGACCCGCTCCTTGCGAGAGATCAGATCGGCATCCTCGGGCATGAGCTGATAGTGGCGGACCAGTTCGGCCCTTGGGCAAAGGCCCGAGTTCTCCACCCAATCAACAAAAGCCCAGCCCAACCCGTCATCTTGTCGCCCGACATTGCCAATGCCGTAGATTAGGCAGTTGTCGTAGTCGAAATCGGCGATCCTGGGCCGAACCGGTTCAGCGCACGCATTCGTCAACGAGTTTTCCTTCGGCATCGAGGATCGAGACGATCAGCGGCATCTGTCCCATGGCGTGGGTGGCGCAGCTCAGGCAGGGATCATAGGCGCGAATACCGACCTCGATCGCGTTCATCATGCCTTCGGTGATCGTCTCCTGCCCACTCAGGAAAGTATCGGCCACCGAGGCGATAGTGCGGTTCATCACCTGGTTGTTTTGGGTCGTTGCAACGACCAGATTGGCGAAGGTGATCTTGCCTTCTCGGTCGGCACGGTAGTGATGGAGAAGGGTGCCGCGGGGCGCCTCGACCACGCCGATGCCTTCGCCGGTCCAGTCGGAGTTGGGCGGGTTCAGAACCAGGTCGTTCCCCTGCAACTCCGGATCCCTCAGCAGGTTGCGAATCTGTTCGGCTGAATGCAGAATCTCGATCGCGCGCGCCCAGTTGGTGTGCAGTGTGGCGTCGCTGGCTTTGCCTCCGGCATAGTCATGGAACCGCTCGAGCGCGGCCTTCGCCAGCGGCGTGTCGTCCCCATAGGATTTCGTCACGTTCACCCGAGCCAGCGGACCAACCCGCACCGATCCCTTTTCGCGGCCAAAAGCCTTGAGGTAGGGGAACTTCATGTAGCTCCACTCCTCGGTCGCCTCGCTGAAGGCGTCGAGGTAATCGTGGTAGTCCAGCTCTTGGACGATGTTCTTGTCGCGATCGACGATGCGCAGTCGGCCGTGATAGTAGTCTACGTTTCCCGTCTCGTCGACCAGCGACATGTTGAGAGCCGGGACGACGGCGAAATTATCGATCATGTCCCGGTTTTTCTCGTGATAGCTGTAGAAAAGTCTGAGCGCGTCCTGCGCATAGTCGATCACCGTATCGACACCTATCAGATCACCGGTGCCGTTGAGGAGCCGGTCGCGTGCGGCGGTGTCGAGATTGCCATTCACGCCGCCGGGAACCGAACTGATGCCGTGCATGCGCTTGCCCAGCACCGCTACGATGACCTCTTGCCCCCATTTGCGTAGCGCGACCACGCGGCGGACCAACTCCGCGTTAGCCTCGATCAAGCCCAGCACGTTACGCTGTTCGGGGGGCGCGTCGATGCCGAACATCATCTCCGGTGCGATCAGATAGAAATAGGCAGTGACATGGGATTGCAGCTGCTGGCCGTAATGGCCCAACCGGCGCATTTTCTCGGCGGTACGGGTGATCTGCTTGCCGTCGGCGTAGCCGACGCCGATCATGTCGTCCAGCGCCTTGGCACCGCACAGGTGATGGCTGACGAAGCAGATGCCACAGATACGCTGCAGGAACATCGGCGCTTCCCAATAGGGATGCCCCTGGATGAATTTCTCGAATCCGCGGAATTCCACCACATGCAGCCGGGCGCCCACGACCTTGTTGGCGGCGTCGAGGTGCACGGTGACCTTGCCGTGTCCCTCGACCCGCGTTACCGGGTCGATAACGAGTTTGCGGCCTGTGACTGCATCACCGACGATTGTGTCTTCCATCAGAGTGTCCCTTAGTCAAAACGGTTGATGTGGGCGGGAATGCTAAATTTCCGGCCGTGGACAAGATCATCGAGCACCTTGAAGATCGTCTGCCCGTCGGGCGGACAACCAGGTATGAAATAGTCGATCTGCACCACCTCGTGCAGCGGATAGACCTTGGTGGTGATCCTCGGGATGTCCTCGTGATAGGGAATGGTCGGCGCCTGCTGAAGCGGGCGTGTCGGCGAATCGACATAGGCCTCGCGCAGGCAGTCCTCCAGCGGTACCAGATTGCGCATGGCGGGCACGCCGCCCCAGACCGCGCAGGCCCCGACCGAGATTAGCACATCGCAGTTCTCGCGGAAATGTTCGAGCGTTTCGATGTTCTCCTCATTGGCGACTCCGCCTTCGACGAAGCCGATCGCGGCGCGCCGGGGAATCCGCTTGACGTCGGTGAAGGAGGCGCGCGTGATCGTGACCTTCTCCAAGAGCTTCAACAGGTTCTCGTCCATGTCCAAGAACGACAGCGTGCAGCCCCAGCAGCCGCATAGTCCGATCATGGCCACGTGGATCTTCTCGTCCCGCACCGCCATGACGGCGGGGTCCATAGCGGTTCTGGGCAGATGATGGGATAAAACTTCGTCCTTGCCGCGATGGCTCATTTGTTATCCTCCTCCAGAGCGCGTTCGCGGATCGATCGGATGTCGAACTTGCGCTTTCCTATTGGGTCATTGTAGCCGCGCCCCTTCTCGATGATGCAGCCGACCGGGCACATCTCGGCGGCTTCGCGGGCTTGTTCGGGGGGCATCCGATCGGCCAGTTCCACGTCGATGTCGATGCGGGCGTGTGTCCCGCGGCCATGGATGGAGAAGATCTTGCGGCCGGTTTCCCGGTCGCGGACGAATTCCACGCAGCGCTGACAGAAGATGCAGCGGTCGCGCTCCAGAAAGATGAGGCGGGCCGCTTGGTCGCGCTCGCGCTCGGGAAAGCGGTAGGGAAAGCGCGACACCACCATCTCGACCTCATAGGCCACCGCCTGCAACTCGCAGCGGCCGCTTTTCTCGCAGCTCGGGCAATTGTGGTTGCCTTCCGAGAAATTCGCCTCGACCAGCGCCTTGCGCATGTCCGCAACCTCGGGCTTCGCAACCTCGACCACCATGTCGCCGCTGATCCTGACCGTGCAGGCGGGCATGATACTGCCATTGACCACGACCGAACACACCCGGCACGTTCCCAGACAGGGCCTGCCGCGCATGTAGCAAAGCGACGGAATATAAACGCCGTTGTCGGCAGCTACATCGATCAGGGTCTCGCCTTCAGAGGCCGAGATTTCCTTGCCGTCAATGGAAAGCTTGGTGGCCACTAGTGAGTCTCCTTCACCAGGACTTGGAATGCGTCCTCATGCCCCTGCAGTGCCTTTTTCAAGTCGAAGCTGGGCAGGAGGGGGCCATCGCCCGCCGTCAATCTGTCGCGATACAGCTCTGGAAAGCTCTTCATTGTGGTCAGAATCGGCTTGGCGGCGGTGGTGCCCAGGCCACAGCGGCTGGTGGAGCGCATCAGCTTGCCCCAGTTGTCGCAGTCATCCAGATCCTGCTGCGCCGCCGTGCCGGCGATCACCCGGTCCACCTTGGCCCGCATGTCGACGCAACCCGAACGGCAGGGGGTGCAGATCCCGCAGGATTCCTCGACGAAGAAATCCATAAAATGTCGAACGATTCCCAGCAGGTCGCGGCTTTCGTCAAAGATCATCAGCGAGCCGTTGCAGGAGAGGTCACCATAGCAGAAGACGCGCCCGCCATCCTTGGCCGCGGAGACACATTCTCCCGATGGGCCGCTCACCTGAACCGCCATCGGCCGGGAGGCGCCAACCATCGCCAACACTTCGTCAAGGCGCATGCCCCACTCGATTTCGTAGATGCCCGGCCGCGCGCAATCGCCCGAGACGCTTAGTAGCCGGGTGCCGGAAGACTTGTCGGTGCCCATTGACGCGAACCAACGACCGCCCTCCTCGACGATTCTACTGACGGCGGCGAAGGTCTCCACATTATTGACGACGGTCGGCATACCCTGATAACCGGCCTGGATCGGATAGGGCGGCTTGACCCGGGGCGTGCCGCGCTTGCCCTCGCAGGATTCGATCAGCGCGGTTTCGTCGCCGCAAATATAGGCACCTGCGCCCATCTGGATGCGGATGTCGAACGTGAAGCCACTGCCGAGAATGTCCGCTCCCAGCAGACCGGCCTCGCGAAACTCTCCAATCTGTCGTTCCAAATAATCCTTTAGGTACCGGTACTCCGCGCGCAGATAGAGAATGCCTGAGCGCGCGCCCACCGCAAAGGCCGCGACGGCCATGCCGATCAGCACGTCGCCGGGCGAGCGTGTCAGCAAAACCCGGTCCTTGAAGGTGCCGGGCTCGCCTTCGTCGGCATTGCAGATGATGAATTTTTCTGCCCCATCGGCCTCGTTTGCGAGCCGCCACTTCAGTCCGGTTAGAAACCCCGCGCCGCCGCGTCCGCGCAGTTTTGAGGCAGTGATCTCCTCTATGATTTCGATCGGGTGCCGGGCAAGCACGCCCTGAAGCACCGCGTGATAATCGCGCATTGGTTTGAAGAAGATGGGTCCCCGGTTGCGAATATTGGAAGCGACTATCGTGTTTACGTAATCGAGCGTGCCGCTGTTGTATCCGCTTGGGTTGGCGATGTCCGCCGGCGCCTTCCCGGTCCGGAGCTGGGCGACGATATCGCTGACCGATTCTGGCGTGAGGCGTGTGAATACCACGTCATCGATCATCATCGCAGGCTCCTGATCGCTCAGACCCACGCAGGGGGTGTCCTCAAGCCCGAAGAGGCCATCGCCGCTGAGGCCGCCGAACCGCGCGCCGGTTTCCCGTTCGAGCGCGGCGCGCACATCCTCATACCCGTTCATTCGGGCAATGACCGAGTCGCACAGATAAATCTGATGCTTTCCCGATGGTGTAGACCGAAAGAAATGGTAAAAGGAAACTGTTTCATCGACGTCCAGCGGCGACATATTCAAGATTTCGGCAAGAGCTTTGACATTGGCGCCTGAGATCCACCCGTCGCGGCGTTGGATTTCCCACAGCATGGTGATGAGATTTTGTTCTCGGGGCGCATTAGAGAACGTCAGGTGACGAGTTTCGCTGTTCATCTATCCTCCTCAGTTCCGTTTCTCAGTTTTCAAGTAGCTTCTAAGGATAACGGTTCCTAACACGGGCATTAGCAATGAACACTGGAGCGCTGCCCTTCAAGCCAGCTGTACCAATCGTGCAGGCCATCACCGGTCTTGGTTGAGATCTTAATAATTTCGACGTGTGGATTGACTTCACGAGCAGCTGCAACAACCCTTTCGACATCGAAATCGAGATGCGGGAGCAAGTCGATTTTGTTCAGCAGAACAAGCTTGGAAGCGCGAAACATGTGCGGGTACTTGAGAGGCTTGTCCTCGCCCTCCGTCACTGAAAGTATTGCGACCTTGGCCTTCTCGCCGAGATCAAAGAGCGACGGACAAACCAAGTTTCCAACGTTCTCGACGAACACGATAGAACCCGGTCTCGGCTTCAACGCGCCGAGAGCTCGCTCGATCATGTCGGCCTCGAGATGACAGCCTGTGCCGGTATTCACCTGGATCGCAGGCGCTCCGGCGGCATCGATTCGGGCGCCGTCATTGACGGTCGCCTGGTCGCCCTCAATGACCGAAATCGCCACCTTCGCATGGAGGTCGCGGATGGTCCGCTCAAGCAGCGACGTCTTGCCGGAACCCGGCGAGCTCACGAGGTTGAGCATCAAGACTTCGCGACCCGCGAGCCAGGCGCGATTGCGAGCGGCAAGCGCATCATTTTTCTCCAGGAGCGACTGCTGCAAGGTGACGACGCTGGCATGCGGATGGGAGTGGTCGGAAGCGCTCCCATGATCATGACCATGGGAGTGTGCATGTCCGTGATGATGGTGCCCATGCCCGAGAGCGTGATCGTGGTCGTGGTCATGCGAGGGATGGTGTCCCGCGTCGTGAAGCTCTCCCCGAGCGTTGCGGCGGATATCGCTGATCTCGCCGGTCTTGACATTGGTCATTGTCGCCGTGGCTCCATCCGAACAACCGCAATCGATGCACATGGGATTCGCTCCTTCTGAACTGGTTAAGCGCGCGCTGAGAGAGAAAAGTCGGGGATCAAATCAGCCTCCAATTCGATCTCCCGGACCATCAACTCTTCGCCCGCCAGCCGCTCGATGTCGCGGCTGCCGCAGGCGCACGACGCATAGAGTGTTGGCGTCGGAAACTCTGCTTGACAGCCGCGACAGCGGCCACGGCCGTCAATCTCTCGAAGCTCCAGCCTTGCACCGTCGACAAGCGTTCCCTTCGCGACGACCTCGAAGCAGAACCGGATTGCTTGCGCGTCCACCCCCGACAGCTTGCCGATATCCAACGTCACCCGCCGGACGACTCGCCCCTGAGCGTGCTCGGCGACGATGGCGACGATGTTGCTTGTGATACCCAGCTCATGCATACGGTTTGCCCTTAGCAGATCCTTGGCAACTGTTCGCCGACCAGCATGTCGACAATCCGCCGCCCTCCAAAAAAGGTTTGCATTGTCACCCGTCCGGCCTCGCCACTCCCGGCGCGTCCGACAATGGCCGCACCGGCGCCGAGCGGGTGAGCGCGCAGCGTCGATAGCGCTGCATCGATCTCCTCAGGCGGAACAGCCATCACGATTTTCCCTTCGTTAGCGAGGTACAAGGGATCTAGGCCAAGAATTTCACAGAAGCCGCGCACTTCATCCCGCAAGGGTATCGCCGCCTCGTCGATGTCGATTGAGACGCCCGACGCTTCCGCCATCTCGTTGAGCACGGTAGCAATACCGCCGCGCGTCGCATCGCGGATACAACGCGTACCGGGCGCCGCACGAAGCAAAGCCCCGATCAGCTCGTGAAGGGCGGCGCAATCGCTCTCGATCTCCGTGTCCAGCGCAAGGTCACCGCGCGCACACAGGATCGAGGCGCCATGATCGCCCAGCAAACCATTGACCAGAATTCCATCGCCAGGCCGGACGCCTTCGATACCCAGGCTGACGTTCTGTGGGATCACGCCAATGCCGGTCGTGGTGATGAAGACCTTGTCGCAGGCGCCGCGCTGAACGACCTTGGTATCGCCGGTGACGATCGAGACCCCTGCCGATCTCGCCGTTTCGGCCATTGACATCGCCACTTGCCGCAGCAACTCGATTTTCGTGCCCTCTTCAATGACGACGGCGCAGGAGAGATATAGCGGCAAAGCGCCGCCGACCGCGAGATCGTTGATCGTGCCACAAACCGCAAGTTTGCCGATGTCACCGCCAGGAAAGAATAAGGGGTCGACGACGAACGCGTCTGTGGTGAAGGCGAGACGATCACCATGGCGAGCAAGTGCGGCCAGGTCGAAGCGCGCCTGATCCTCAAGAACATGCGCATCTAAAGGCGCAAAAGCGGAGACGAAAACATCGTCGATGAGATCTTTCATCGCCTTGCCGCCGCCGCCATGGGCAAGCGTGACGGCTGGGACGTGAACCCGCCCAAGCACACGTTTGCGGAGAGGCTTCAGAATATTCATGAATGGTCTACGGCTGGTTCGAGGGCGCTGTGGCGTTTAATTCCTCCATACTGATAATAGGCTGCGCAGGCGCCTTCCGGCGAAACCATGAGCGCGCCAAGCGGCATTTCAGGCGTGCAGGCCGAACCGAAGACTTTGCATTGCCACGGCTTCAAGACGCCCTTCAAAACCTCGCCGCACTGACAGGATTTTGGATCGGCAATCCGCACATTCGGGACGATGAATTTCCGCTCAGCGTCAAAGCGCGCGTACGCCTCCCGCACCTTGACGCCGGAATGATCGATCGAGCCGAGACCCCGCCACTCAAAGAACTCGCGCAACTCGTACACCTTACCCACAGCGGCGAGCGCGGGATCATTCCCATGTTCGGGGACGATCCGGGTGTATTGGTTCTCAACCTCGGCACGCCCGTCACTGATCTGCTTGAGAAGCATCCAGATCGACTGGAGCACATCAAGCGGTTCAAACCCCGCCACAACCATCGGCCGCTTGTAGAATTCGGCAATGAACTCATAGGGCGCAGTGCCAATCACCATTGAGACATGGCCTGGACCGAGGAAGCCGTCCAAATGGAGGTCGGGGCTGTCGAGGATCGCCTTGATCGTCGGCACGATCGTTATGTGATTGCAAAAGACGGAAAAATTGGTGACGCCGTCGGCCTCGGCCTGCAAGATGGTTAGCGCCGTAGACGGCATTGTCGTCTCAAACCCGAGACCGAAGAACACAACTTCCCGGTCGGGGTTGTTTCGGGCAAGCGCCAGCGCGTCCATCGGCGAGTAGACCATGCGCACATCAGCGCCGTCCGCCTTGGCCTGGATTAGGCTCTTCTTGGAGCCCGGCACGCGCATGGCGTCGCCAAAGGTGGTGAAGATCACGCCGGGCCGCTCAGCGATCGCTACACAGTCGTCGACGCGCCCCATTGGTAGCACGCAGACCGGGCAGCCTGGCCCGTGCACCAGCTCAATAGTGGGCGGCAGCATTCCTTCCAGCCCGTAGCGAAAGATCGAATGCGTGTGGCCTCCACACACTTCCATGATGTTGAGCGGGCGGGTTTTCGTGATTTCGATCCGGTTCGCGAGCTTCTCAATCTCGCACACCAGCGCCTTGGCCTTCTCGCGGTCGCGGAACTCGTCAGCAAATTTCATTGGACATCTCCTTTGCCGGCTGCCGAGCCGCGCTCGTCGGCGAGCAGCGTATGCACAAGGTCCCATAGGATATGATAGGCAGCGACGTGGCATTCCTGGATTCGGTGAATCGATGAAGATGGCACGACGAGGCAATGGTCGACTGTGCCGGAAGATCTCATTTTTCCGCCGTCGCCTCCGGTGAGACCGATGGTGGTGACGCCCATCTCCTTGGCCTTCAAGAAAGCAGCGATGAGGTTTTGCGAATTGCCACTGGTCGATATGCCGATCAGTGCGTCACCCTTTCGTGCATGCGCGACGAGCTGACGCACGAAGACGTGGTCGAAGCCGAGATCGTTGCCGACAGCGGAGATCATGGCGAGATCCGCGACCAAATTTGTCGCGGCCAACGCCGGACGTCCGGCGGTGACGGGATGCACGAACTCGACCGCTACGTGAGAGGCGTCGCAGCTTGAGCCGCCATTTCCCATCGAGAAGAGCTGGCCATTGCGCCGGTAGACCTCGGCAAGCGCATGCGCGGCGGCAACGAGGATTCCGGCCTGCTCGCCGAAGAAGCGCTCGCTGGTCTCACGGGAATCGCGCGCTTTCTCGGCCACCGAATGACGTAGCGCGGCATCGAGCTTGTCCGGGTCCTGCGTCTTGCCGTGCAGGAAGGGGTACAAGCCGCTGAGAGTGCCTTCGTTCGACATGTTGGTCACCCCTAGTGAACCGCGGAAAGGCGCATAGCCTCCATCTCGGCCTGCGCCTCCCCGAGTTCGGTGAGTATCTTAAGTGTCTCTGCCGCCTCTTGCTCGTTGATGCGGCTCATCGCGAAGCCGACATGGACAAGAACCCAATCGCCCACACAGGACTCAACGGGATGCTCCTCATTGACGACGCAGGCGATGTTGACTTGGCGACGCACCCCGCTGATTTCGACCGTCGCGAGCTTTCTCGCGACGTCGTCGACTCTTATGATCTGTCCTGGAATGCCGAGGCACATGGCTATGCTCCCTGTCGCCGAAGGATTTTGTTGTCGATCAGGCGAGCTGCGGCGATGGCTGCCTGGCCAAGCGCGACGCCGCCATCGTTGGCTGGCACCGCGGCGTGTGTAAGAACTTTGAAGTCACTCGCCTCGAGACGCCGGATGGTCTCCTCGAGCAGGATACGGTTCTGAAAGCATCCCCCGGAGAGGGCTACCGTGTCGAATCGAGGGACTGCTGCGCCTTCCTCGCCCCGATCCGCGAGCTTGAGCGCCATGGCCACGATGGCCTTTGCCAATCCCTTGTGAAAACGTGCGGCGATCACCGAAACGTCGGTATCGAGTATCAGATCGCCCAGAATGGCGTTCCACATGCCGAGTGGCTCGATATAGGGTAGCCCCGATCCTCGGAGGTTGGGGATCGTCAGCGGGTAGGCGAGGCGATCGCCTTCCTCCGCCAGCGTCTTGCGGCATGCGATGGCCTCAAGACGCGCGGCCGCTTCTCCCTCATAGGCCTGATGCTCGAAGCATATGTCGAGCGAAGCGGCCACGGCGTCGAAGAGACGGCCGCAGGAGGACGCAAGGGGGCAGTTCGTGTCACTGCGGATCATCGCATCGAGGGTTGCGCGCGGCTTGCAGGACAGTTTCTGGAAAAGACCCAGCCCGTCGAAGCTCATCGCGAACTGCGCCCAACCCATCTCCGCCATCAGATGGGCGTAAAGATTGCGCCACGGCTCGCGCGAGGCCCGCGCGCCGCCCGGCATTGCGACCGGTTTGAAGGTGCCGAGACGCTCGAAGCTACGGTAGTCGAAGAGCAGGAACTCGCCACCCCAGATGGTTCCGTCGATGCCATAGCCGAGCCCATCGAGGGCGATGCCCAGAACGGCAGGAGCATCGAGCGGGCGGCCGTTCTCGGCGAGGCAGGCGGCGAGATGTGCATGGTGGTGTTGCGCCTGGACGAGCGGCAAGCCTTCCGCCTTCGAGCGCTCCACCGCGAGCTTGGTCGAGAGATACTCGGGATGCATGTCGCAGGCCAGCGCTTGCGGCGCATGCCCGAACAAAGTGCGAAAGAGTTCAAGATTCTTCAGATAGTCGCACCAGGTGGCAGCGTCATCGAGATCGCCCTGATGCTGGGACAACACGGCGCGGCCATCTTTGAGAAGGCAGAAGGTCGCCTTCATCTGGGGGCCATAGGCGAGGATCTCCGGCGCTTCCTCGAAGCCCTGCGGCAAGGGGATGGAAGCTGGCGCGTGGCCACGCGCCCTGCGCAGGAGACGGAGCTGTCCGCCGATCCATCGCGCCACCGAATCATCCACCCTGTTGGCGATCGCGCGGTTATGAATGAGCGCATAGGGCGCAATTGCCGACAGTGTTTCACCAGCCTCCCTATCATCGATGACCTGCGGCTCGTCGGATCGATTGCCGCTCGTCATGACGGCCGGCCGCTTCATGCGGCGGAACATCAGCACATGCAGCGGCGTTGGCGGCAGCATGAAGCCCAGCGTCCGCAGACCAGGCGCGACGCCCTCGGGCAGTCGTTCGGGGCCCGCGGCTTCCAGCAGAACGATGGGGGCCGCTGGCGACCTCAGCGCCTCTTCCTCTTGCGGCGAAACGGAACAGTAGCGGCGGATCACATCGGTGTCGCGAGCCATCAGCGCGAATGGTTTCGCGTCACGCCGCTTCAACTCCCGCAGCCGTGCGACGGTCTCCGCTTTCGTTGCGTCGCAGGCGAGTTGATAGCCACCGAGCGCCTTGACAGCGACAATCTCGCCCTTCTGGATCAGGCTCATCGCGGCGTCGACATCATCAAGCATGGAATGCTGCTCGGCGCTGATGGCGCGCCCGTCGAAGCGGATGAGCCGCGCCCTGGGACCGCAAAGATGACAGGCGATCGGCTCGGCGTGAAAGCGGCGGTCGGCGGGGTCGCCGTACTCGCGCGCGCAATCCTCGCAAAGCGGGAATGGTGCCATCGTGGTCGCGACTCGGTCGTAGGGCACCGAGCGGACGATCGTGAGGCGCGGACCACAATGGGTGCAGTTGGTGAAGGGATATCGGTAGCGTCGAGCGAACGGGTCGAGGACCTCCTCCGTGCAGGCCGCGCAAATCGCCGCGTCTGGCGAGATGTCGGTGCAAGCCGCGCTCTGCGCACTTTCGGCGATGCGAAATCCCCGGTCTAACGATCCGCCATACGTTGTCACTTCGATTGCGGCGATGTCGGCCAGCGGAGGCGGCGCGGCGCGCAGCCGGGCGATAAACCGTTCGACGCCGTCGCTGCTGCCGCGGACGCGGATCAATACACCTTCGCCGTCATTTAAAACCTCGCCATCCAAGGCACAGTCGCGCGCATGCCGCCAGACGGTCGGACGGAAGCCGACGCCCTGCACGCGGCCGCGCACCCGGATTTGGACGCTTTCGCGACGATCGGCGGCCAAAGCGAGCTGATCGTTCACGCTGCTGCCTCCCATAGCAGTACGCGATTGTTGCCGGTATCGGCGACGGCCATCAGGGCACCGCAGGCAGCGACGGCAAAAGGCCAACAGAGGCTGTCGCGGGCGGCGAAGCGCCAGCGGTTGTCGCCCTTGTCACCGAATGCGTGCTGTCCCGCGAGCGCAGCGGCCGCGGCGTTCATGTCGAGCCCTTGGAGCCGAAATCCGATGAGGCGGGAGTTGGCGGTGTCTGCGCAGATCAGTGTTCCGTCAACGACTGCGAGGCCATAGGGCATCTGCAGAGAACTATCCGTCGGGTAATAGGACCCCTTGTTGTGGTCGTTTGCGTCGAACGTAGCCTGTCCGACGACAAAGCTGGCAGGTGCGCCGTCTGCATTGGGGAGACCGTTCCAGACCATGATGCGGCTATTGCCTGCATCCGCGACCAAGATCTTTCCGTCGACAACGGCGACAGCGTGCGGCCACCGCATGCCAATGGCACTGGCGCCGCTGCCGGCGTTGTCGTCTCTTAGTGCCATCCCGATCTGGCCCAGCACCAGATCGGCCGGTTGCCCACATCGGTCGGGAATCGAGTTCCAGACCAGGATGCGCCGGTTGCCGGTATCGGCAACGTACAGCTTACCATCGGCAATGGTCACGCCATAGCACCAGTTGAGCGTGTCCGGTCCGGCCCGGCCCAAGCCTCTATTAGGTTGCACCGAGGAAAAGCTGCTCTGCCCAAGTACGATGTCGGCCGGTTGATTGCTCTGCTCGGGCATCGTGCGCCAGATCAGGACCCGATGATTCCAGGCGTCGGCGATTGCCAGCCTGCGTCCATCCGTTGCCAGGCCGGTTGGCATGTTTAACGTTGCAGCGTTCGCATCGCCGCGCGCATTGCGCCCTTCAGTTGAGAAATTCGGCTGGCCGATGAGGAGATCGGCCGGTTGATTGTCTTCCGTAGGAACCGTGCGCCACCCGAGGAGACGGTGGTGACCGGTGTCGGCGACAAAGAATGGACCGTCCTTCCCAGTAAAGCAGACGCCCCGCGGTCCAAACATGGTCGAGCGGCCCGGCGCCAAGGGCACTGGCAGTCCGTCCTTCCCAACTTGCTCGCCGAGTATGACACGGGCCCCTCTGGGCTCAAGGAGCGGATCAGTGCGTTCCTTCCCGAGCTCGGGAACGGGAGATCGGAGGCTTGGCCGCAGCAAGACGTTCATCATGTCGCGAGCCTTACTTCGACGCGGTTGCCGACGACCTTGACGCCATGGGATTGAAGCTGAACTTCCGGCGCGGTCAGGCATTCGCCAGTCGCGAGGTCGTACTGAAAACCGTGCCAAGGGCAGGTGATGATGCCGTTCTCAACAATGCCGCCGTCGATCTCCAGGCCGAGATGGGCACAAGCATTCTGGAAACATGACACGATCGCGCCCTGCCGCGAGAGAATGACGCTCTCTCCGCCGACCGTCCTGGTGCTGATGCCACCTTGAGGGATCTCGTCGAGCCGGCAGACGAGGTGCCAGCCATCGACGGAGCCAAGGGCAAAGGGGCTAATAAAACGCACGCTGTCCTTCTGCGCACCACTACAAGCCCCCTTCACCTGGAGAATCTCGGTGATCTCCGGACAAGCTTCCTCGATTGCTTTCTTGACGCCGGCGTGAAAGGTCAGCGCGGACGCCGGACATCCATCACACGCGCCTGTGAAGCGCACCTCGATCGCGGGGGGAGTAACGGAGACGAGCTCCACGTCGCCGCCATGCGCAGCCAGCATCGGCCGAACGGAATCGAGAGCGGTCTCGACGCGCTCGCTGAGGCTGGGCTTCAGGATATTGTGGTGACGCAAGACGGCGTAGACGATCTCGTCCGCCACGGCCTGTTTCATGGTTTCGAGTGCAGCCGGGTCAGACTTCAAGGAGCGCACCAAGCGCCGAAACGCCTCGGCCTGCAGATCCTCAATGGCTCGCCGGTAAGCTTCGACGGCACTGCGTTGTGTCTCATCCCACGCGGCGAAGATCGCTTCCAGCCGATCAATATCGCCGATGTAGCCGGTGAGCGTTTCGCGATGCATTGGGGCGAGATCAATGGCGTTCATACCGGCATTATCCTCAACGGTAGCGCAGATCTTTGAAGAGGTAGGGCTGCAGCGCGCCGCCAATGAACCCGGCCGCGGCCGCCGCGACCGCTAGCGACAGACCGAGCTTGCCGATAACAACAAGGATCACAGCGGTCGCGACCGCGCCGATCGCCGTCTGCCGGTAGACTTTGCCCGGTTCGGCGAACAGCCTCCCCTGGAAAAAGAGCGTCATCGAGCTTCGTACCATCTCAAACATCGGTCCACCTCACGAGATCAGAACCAGCGCAGCAAGGCCGACAACCAGACCCGCGACAGCCCCCACTGGCCCGTAGAAGCTGCCCATCATCGCGGCTAGGCTATTGCCCATGTGCTTGCCGCCAACCAGAACGCCGCCGACCGCGCCGCCAGCGATTGACGCGATCACGCCAATCGCGAACGCGATTATTGCGCTGATTGCTATGGATTCGACTCCCGACATGTATCCCAAGCCTCCTTCACTTCAGTTGAATTGCGTACTCTCCGCGGCACTCCGTCCGCTTCCGTTGCTGGGCGGCGCCGAAAGCAGCTCCCGGTCGATCTGGTCACATGCTTCGGCTACGACGCGGGCCTTTTCGGTCTCCCCACTGCGGCTGAAGATTTCTCTGGCCTGGCGGTAATAGTCCCGGGCGGCAATCAGGTTGGCACGGTTACCCTGTTCGAGGTGTTCAGGGTCATCGGGCAGGTTCCACAGGCAGTTCGCCTTGTTGGCGATCGTGTTGGCGTATTCCAACGGCATCGTCGCACTGGTGCGGACCTTCAGCGCCTCGTCGTAGGCCTCGAGCGCTCGCAGATTGTTCTCTACCGTATGACTGGATGAAGCGTATTGGAGGGCGTTTCCGAGATTGTTCTGCAGCATCGCGTATTCGGCGGGATGATCGACGAGATTGACCGTCCGGAGCCCCTCCTCGAAGGCCTGAACCGCCAACGCTTCACGCATTTTGGCGCGGCTGTCAGTAAAGGGCATCGAGAGGAATGCCGTCGCGAGATTGTTTTGGAGGATCGCGAACTCTTTCGGAAACCGATCCTTGTCGAAGGTTCGCAGCGCGCGTTGGTAGGCAGCGATCGCATCAGTGATCCTGGCGCGATTCTGACCTGCCAAGGTCTGGAGTGCGAGACCGAGATTCATCTCGGTCTCTGCCACCTCTTCAGGACTACCCGAATCCTTTAGAGCGGGAAGGGATTCAGCAAAGGCTTCCCGCGCGGCCAGAAGAGGCTCCGCACCTTCGCCCGGCAACGCCAGGAGCGCCGTGCCCTTGCGCGCGGTGATGCGCGCGATCAGCAATCGCTGATCCTTGGGACATTTCGCAAGCGCGCGATCATAGAGGTCGATCGCAGCTTCAATCTGGCCAGCATTCTTGGGACGATGCTGGAGACCGACAGCGATCTCCATCAGCATTTCGGCGCGCTCGGCGGGGCCCGTCGCCTCATCTTCGGCAGCCGCAATTGCGGCGCGCAACTCATCGTCTATGCGGCCACGTTCCTGGCGCATCGTTCCTCCCTTGACCCTTCTTGAGGCGCTTCTCGCAGGTCGCCTCTTGGACTGATTTGACACATTAGAGGGAAGCCACGTTGGCTGTCAAGAACGCTTCCTATCTGCAAACTTAATTGTCAATGTATCGATACGACGAGGGCAGCCCGATTGTCATCCCAATGCGCGGCGAACTCGCCGTTGACGTCATCGCCAAGGCCATGACTGTGAAAGAACTCCGGGGCGAAGACGACGCGATCTCCGGCAGCGTTGCGACGCTTGAGCAGATACCCGCCGGCTGCAGCGTGGCGGACGGGAAGCACGATGACATCGTCGTCAGGACGCAGCAGCACGACCGCTTCGACCCCAGCGAAGTAGCGATCGCAGACGACTGCCGACATGTAGAGCCCACCACCACGAATGCGTATGGTGACGGGTTCGGCGCTCATGTGTGTGTCTTCGTTGATCGGCGTTGTACCATTTCCTCGACACGTGCGGCGACCTTCGCCGCGGCGGCCGAAGCGGCCTCAGACAAGCCGACGCCAAAGCCAAGGGCTCCGGCCTCAATCAGGAACACCGTCACATCCGTGGGAAACGCGTCGCGGAAGATCTGCCGGCCGGCGTGAAGGGCGGCATCCCAGCGGAAGTCGTGCAGATTGAGGCCGGGCGAGTAAGGTCGCTCGAGTTCGGCGCCCGGCACCTCGTAGACCGCTCCCGGTTCGACTCCGGTCCGGGCTGCGTCGATCACAATCAGCGACGTGCAGCCACGCGCCGCAAACATCACCGACATGCCGTCGGTACCGGCATCGAAAAGTTTGACCTGCTCATTCGCAAGGCGGCGGGTCTTCAGGTGCCGGATGACCTCTATGCCGACCCCGTCGTCCTGTCGGTTGAGATTCCCACACCCGATGATGGCAATCATGCCATCAGATCCGCCAAAGTCGGCATGACCATTCCGGCTCAACAGGAAGCGCAAGCTCGGGCAGCTCGCAAAAACGCCGATGGACGAGAAAGTACATGCACGTTTCACAGCTTTGCTCGATTTCGCCGGCTTCGACGGCATGGAGCGTGAACCCGCCGATCACCAGCTTGGCGCGGAGATCGCCCGCTGCGGGACGGAGCCGTGCTGTCACCTCCAGAACACGCTCATGAGTGTCCGCACGAGGGAAGACCTCGGTCTTCAGTCCCTCCGTCAAGTACGCGCGGATGTCTTCGCGCGTTTCTGCCTCATCCTGCGCGTTCGCTAACGCTGACATTTTTGCCTCCGGGCGGGGCCGCATTTGCGATCGTCTACGGCAGCCTCAGATACGCCACAGCCGGCACCACCAGTTTGGATCGACCGGAACCGACAGCTCCGGCAGATCGCACCACTGACGATGCACGAGATAATACATGCATTCCAGGCAACGTTGCTGATCGGGTCCATAGGGCTGGTCGATGAACCCGCCGATAACCATCTTGCCCTTCAGATCCTCCGGGTCGAGCTGCCGGAGTTCACCTAGGATCGCGGCGAATTCCTTGTCGGTTTCAGGGAATGGTTCGGTCTGCGTCTTGAGGCCGTTCTTCATCATAACGGCCATCTTGCGGAGCAGAGCTTGTTGTTCATCACTGTTCATTGCCGTCGGCCCCGCCCAAGGTTGCACGGTTCCTGGATGCCCACCTGAAGCGGGCATCCAGGAATGACTGTGGCCCAAAAACGACTAGGATCAAGCGGTACGGAAACGAGCAAGCTCTTTTCCGGTGCTCGCGTCGTGAGCGTGGACCGTGCAAACCAGGCAGGAATCATATGATCGACAGACGTGCCCGACTTCGACAGGATCGCTCGGATCGGCGATCGGTGTGCCCACGAGCGCTTGCTCGATCGGCCCAAGTTCGCCGCTGTCCGACCGCGGCCCAACGTTCCAGGTGGTCGGCGCAATGATCTGATAGTTTTTGATCTTGCCGTTCTGCACCTCGATCCAGTGGCAGAGCGCGCCTCGGATCGCCTCAGTCGCTCCCCAGCCCTTACCGTCGCGCTCGGTCGGCTTGATGTACCAAGGGTCGTTCAAGCGGAACTCACGCAGGCAATGCTCGGCTTCACGGTAGAGCTTCACACCCTCGTGCATCCGCGCGAAATGGCGCAGAGCGACGCTCGCTCCGCCGAGCTTCTTGTACATGTCGAGCACCAGCGGATCGGTGTGCTGCCAGCCCTCTCCGTGATCACCGCCGGCGATCAACTGCCGCGCGAGCGGACCTGCTTCGAGCCGGCCATCCATCTCATGTCGAACCGCTGTCGACCAGGAATACTTCGCGTTATGGTCGGTCGGGTTCTTGCCCACCGGCTTGGTGACACGGTCGAACGGGTGGCGGCCGCTCGGCTCATCGTACCAGGCATGCATCACGTCCTCACGCGTGAAATTCTCGGCCATGACCTGGTGCTTGTCGGTTCCGCCAACAAAGACGCCGCTTTTCATGCGCACCGACGCTTGCCGCGATTCGATGGTTGGCTTGTTGTACTTGTCCTCATGCGGCAGGTACCCCCAAGAGACGAACTTGCCGTGCCCCCGGCCGTAAGTGTCTACGCCGATGTCCTGGCTCATCCGCCAGAACATCCCAAGATCGGAGTTTGCGTGCTCGGGCCTCTCGTCGATCCAAGCCATGAGGTCGTCATAGGAGCGGATCTCTTCATAGCGCTCGAGGGAGCAGCCAAGCCAGACCGGCTCCATCCAATTGCGACGGAAATGCTCCAGGATCGACCAGGCACGGGTCACGTCGGTGAGCGTGGGCGCGCACATGACGCCGCCGGGCACCATGAAGCTCGAATGCGGCCACTGACCGCCGAGTAGCGCATAAATCTCGACCGGACGGCCCGAGATAGTCACGCCAATTTCATAGTTCGTCCCGGTGAACGGAGACCAGCGCTTGACCGCTTCCTCATAGTATTTCGATCGGGAGTAGTTCTTATGCGTATAGTCGATCATGAAAAGACCATAGTGGTGGCGCGGCAAACTCTGCAAACTTTCCGCGATCTGACCGAGGTTGCGCGCCAAAATCGCGTTGCGTGGCACGTGGGTACCCCACGCCGTGTCGAGCGCCCACGCGGCGCACGTGAGGTGGGACGCGCCGCAGATGCCGCAGGCACGCGGCGTGACCACAAGACCCGCTTGCGGGTCTTTGTCGCGCAAGATGACTTCGAAACCGCGAAAAAGCTCGGCTTGTGTCCATGCGTTGACGACAACGCCGTCTTGAATGTCGACGCGCACATCGAGGTCTCCCTCGACCCGGCCGACGGGTGAGATGTCAAGTGTTTGGACTGCTGCGGACATGACTAACCGTCCTCCCTAAGTTCTTGATTTGTTGCGCAAAGTTATACTCAGACGACGAAGATGTCCTGTTCAGCCCAGCGCGGAGAAGCGGCCTTGGCTGCAGCCGTGAGCTTGATGTATCCCGTCTTGTCGACGCCAGCGGGCATGTCCTTGGGCACGCCCATCACCGTTTGTGTCTTGAATACTGTGCCAGGCGCAAGATCGAAGAACGGAAACTCCGGCTCGGTGCAGCCCAGACACGGCATCCCGGCCCGCGTCTTAGACGACTGCCGATTCCATAGGATACGGTTACACGGAGAATGGGTCATCGGACCCCGACAGCCGAGATCGTAGAATAGGCACCCTTTGCGCTGCCCGAATTCGGTCGCCGAGACCTTGTAAGCGAAGTGCATATTGCGGGTGCAGCCGGTCTGGGTAAACGAAGTGAAGAAGGTTTTCGGACGCTGGAACTCGTCGAGCGCCAGGTCGCCGCCGCGCCCCGTGGCGACCGCGACCACGATCTGTGTGATCCAGTCGGGATGGGCAGGACAGCCCGGCACGTTGATGACAGGCAAGCCGGCCTTGGATTTGAAGTCCTTGCCGAGATAGCCACCATGGCTACGTTTAAGGAACTGCAGACCCTGACTGTCGGATGGATTGGGCGCCGTTGCAGGGATGCCGCCCCAGGTCGCGCAATCGCCGATTGCCACGACGAAGTTGGCCACCTTGCAGAGATCGGTCACCCAGTCCCTCATTGGCCGGCCCGCGAAGCGGTTCCATTCTCCGGTCCCGTTGGGAGCGTTTACGACAGTTCCTTCGAACACGAAGATGTCGAGCGGAAGGGCGCCGGACGTCAGCGCCTTCAGCATCTTCTGCAAGTTCTCTCCAAGCTCCAGTCCAAGGGATGGGTGCCAGAGAATGTTGATGCCGAAATCGGTGACAAGGTCACAGGCGCTCGGCTCCTCGGCATTCAAGAAAGACATCGTGTTGCCGGAACACGCCCCGCCTTGGAGCCATAGAAGGTTCGCCATTGGGTTTTTCCTCACCTAGAGATAGCCGCATTCTATGATGCGTACCCTCGCTAAGCAAGTTACATGCCAGAACTCCAATAAAACAAATTACAATGTAATTTCAAAGGCTTGTCCGGAATGCTGGTCCGGCGGAGACGGGATATGCAAACTATGTTGTCGAAAAGAACTCTTACTTTATGCAAAGATAGTTATCATCAATTTAACCGTGTCGATTGCCACATACTGGGCATGTGACCTCAAGGGGGTAACCATACCATATCCCACGACAGCGGCTGCACCAATGGCCAGTAGCCTGGTGTTCGGGCGCACCAATGACCTTGGCCATCGCACCGATGCCCAGATTCTTCGCCGGCCTGGCCGGCCCGGAGGGTGACAGTCTCGATTGCGGGAATCGGAGAACCGCCGCAGGAGGACGCGTTTCGTCGTTGTCGCCCATTCGTCGCCTCACTCGCTCTCCGTCAAGTTATAGCGCTTGATCTTGTTCGCAAGCCCGACGCGCGACAAACCTAGTTCGGCCGCCGTACGACTTTGATTCCAGCGATTGCGGCGGAGTGCCCTGACCACAAGCTGTCGTTCGAGGCTTTCCACCTGCCCCTTCAGGCTCGTTCCCTCTGGCGCGATTCCTTCCAGCACTATGGGCGCCTTCCGTGCATTCGCAGCGGCCAGCAGCGCCGGTGACATATTGCGCGTGGTCAGATGCTCACCATCCTGGGCCAGCGCGACCATGCGACGGATCTCATTTTCAAGCTCACGAACATTTCCGTGAAAGTCGCACGCCAAAAGCTTGGCGATCGCATCAGCGGTGATGCCGAGGATCTTTCGTCCGCTCGCCTCCGCATGTTTGGCGACAAAGAATTCCGCGAGGGGAGTGATATCTTCGGTTCGATCCCGAAGCGGAGGCAGTTCGAGCTCGATTCCCTTGAGGCGAAAATAGAGATCCTGTCGAAACTCCCGGCACGCAACGAGGTCCTTCAGCGGCCTGTTTGCAGCCGCGATAATGCGAACATCGCAGTGAACCACCTTGTCGGAGCCAATTGGCTTGACTTCGCCTTCCTGAAGAAACCGCAGGAGGCTGACTTGAAACGACGGTGACACTTCGGAGATTTCGTCAAGAAAGACCGTACCACCATCAGCCGCTCGAAACAGTCCGAGACGATCAGCAATGGCCCCGGTAAATGCTCCCCGCGTGTGGCCGAACAGCTCCGATTGCAGCATCTCGTCCGATATCCCGCCGCAATTCTGAACGAGCAGCGGGCTTGCCCGCCGCTTGGAATTGTAGTGGATCGCTCGCGCGAGCAACTCCTTGCCCGTGCCCGTCTCGCCTTGAATGAGAATCGGTAGGTCGGTCGTGGCGGCTCGCCGCGCCACGTTGCAGAGCTGCGCCATCTTCTCGCTTGCGTAGACAAGCTTTTCAAATCGCTGACTTTCTGGCCGAAGAAGCAAGCTCGGACCAGCGTAATCGTTTGCCAAGGAAACCCCTTCGACCTTGAACTCCCTTGCGAGAAGGCGATGTCGACGAGCTAGCTCGCGGGCCTCCAGCGCTCTTGAGATAACCAAGCCGAGCTGCGCTGCGTTTAGCGGCGCCAGCAGAAATTGATAGATTGCCGCTCGCGTCAGCGCTTCCTCGGAGATTGACGTGGCGTCTGGAGCAACATGAACGCGCACAATGTCAGGATGGGACGTTCGCAGGCCCGCCAAGAAGCCGACACCTTCCGACTGGCTGCGGTCATCCTCGGCTACGACGAGGTCAACTTGGGCGGCGTCCAGCGCCTTGCGAGCTTCCCCGATCGAGCGAGTGACAATGGTGCGGTAGCTGTAGCGGTCCGACAGCACCTCAAGTGCCGTCGACCAGTCGGACGCCGGGCGTGCGACGACAAGTACAGTGGCTGCGTGCATCATATCAACTGCGTTTCCATTCTGCATACATTGTTAGCAGAGGAGGATGCTAGCTTCAACGGCTTCGCGCGGTTGCAAGCCTATCACCAGCCTGGACCGCCGTGCCCCTTTGTTGTCCCCGCGAACTCGGACCAACGCAGACGCACTCTTTAGTAGTCGAGCCAGTCGCGCAGGAGCGGGCCAGGACCAGCTGAGAAGCCCGGCGCCTTGAATAGCTCAAGCTGTCACCGCCGCCTGCATCCTCCCCAGACACGGCGGCTGAAAATTTCCCAGACCGGCGACGCGCCCGAGGTCTGAGCGCGGGGTCGCGGGGCGCCGCCCAGTTGCAGCCCACCATGCCTCTCGACGGGTCGAGGGGAGGGCGTGGTGGTCAGAGCAATGATCTCCGCGCCGGCCGCGGTCGCGGCATAGCCGGACCGCCGCCGATCGAACAGGACGACGCCAAGGCTCTCCTCGACGGCCGACAAGCGCCGGGAGATCGTCGAGTGGTTCAAGCCCAACGCGGCTGCCACGGCGGCCAGACCGCCGTGTTCACCGATGGCCTTTACGACCCGTAGGTCGTCCCACGACAGGGCGGACAGCAGGGGGAGGGGGACGGCTTTCGTTTCGACATTTTGTAATCATTTGATAACGCGAGCAAATTCGGCGGCAGCGGGCGCCGCAAACGCCTGGGAACCGCGTGTGGAGGGACAACTTTGGCGCGACATTGATGCCGCCATCCGCAAAATCGCACAAGTAATTCCGCGCACTTCGCGGGTCCCCGAGCTTGGCTCGAGACCGTAATTCTTAGCCATCGGCGGCATGGCGCCCGGCGCACTCTCCGCGGCCGCTGTCGTAAGGACAATGTCGTTTCGGAAAGGATGTGTCGTGAGCATCAAAGCGATTGCCCAGCCTGCTCGCACCCTTCTCAGCCCGCATGATCACGCGCTCCTCCTGATCGACCACCAGTCGCAGATGGCCTTCGACGTGCGCTCGATCGATCCGACGAACCTGCGCATCAACGTCGGCAGTCTCGCCCAGACGGCGAAGGGCTTCAAAGTGCCGACGATCCTGTCGACGATCTCGAAGGATACGTTCGCCGGCCCGCTCTTCCCGGAGATCACCGAAGCCTTTCCGGACGCCGAGGTCACGGACCGGACGACCTCGAACGCCTGGGAAGACGAGAACTTCATCAAGCGCATCAACGCCGTCGGCAAGGACCGCCTGGTCATTGCGGGCTTGTGGACGTCCGTGTGCTGCAACGGTCCCGTCGTGACGGCGCTCGAGCAGGGCTATGAGGTCTATGTGGTGACGGATGCGTGCGGCGACTGCACGACTGAGGCACATGAGCGCGCCGTGGCGCGCATGGTCCAGGCGGGCGCGCGGCCGATTACCGCTTTGACTTATTTGCTCGAACTGCAGCGCGATTGGGCGCGAACCGAGACCTACGACACCACGATCAATATCGCCACGCGGTTTGGCGGCGG
>NZ_BPQQ01000087.1 GCF_022179325.1 Methylobacterium isbiliense
TTCGACGAGCAGGTGAGGCTGCTCGCGCAGCGCCGGACGATCATCGCCAGCATCGGCTCGGCGCTCCACACCGCCCTGTTCGCTCCGCCGGGCCGGTCGATGGTCGTCCTCACTCCGAATCCGGCCATCAACGCGACCTACCTGTTGATCGACGCCCTCAAGAGCAACCGGTCGCGCTACTTTCATCCGCAGAGCATGACCAGCGTCCAGGCCGGCTCGCGGCAGCTCCTCTATTTGGCCGATCCGAAGCGCACGGCCGAGGAGCTGCTGGTGCGGGTCGCGCATCCCGAGGTGTCGGATGCGTGGGACGAGCTCGACACGAGCCCGACCTGGCATACCTCGCCGTCGATCCCGCCGCTGCCGTCTCAGTTGCGGCGCAGGCGGCTGCTCAGGATGCGCGCGCCGTGACGGCCCGCCGCGTTCGCTCGCACGACTGATTCGCCCTGAACGTGGCGAGACAAGGGGGCTGCAGATGTCTCTGTATGAGATGTGAGGGACAGTACCGCGGCAGGGCGCGGCGGAATGTCCGCGGCCATCCGAATCCCGCATGACGCGCACCGCTGGGCTTCCGCGGGCGGGCTGCTGCCCACATGGCGGCGACCCCGCCTCGCCGCGGCAGACGACCGGTCGAGGCCTATGACGGTCGCGCTCAGGTGACGGCCAGCATCACGGGCGAGGCGAGAACACCGGAAGTGCGCTGCCGTTCGGCGCGAGCAATCATTCCGGCATCACATTCAAATATTATTTTCTGAAAAGAAGTAGGCGTATCCGTCCCTGCGACTCTAGCGCTCGGTTAAGCAGCCAGCAACAATTCAATGCCTCACCGCTTCGGGTCCGACTGCAAGGTGAGCAACTTCTTCAGCACGCTCGCGATGTGAACCTGTATCCTGTCCTTCTGCTCCGGAGGAGAAATGCCGGTGAAATCGTCGTCTGTCCTGGAAAGCATCAACATCAGCCCGTCTCCCATCTTCGAAGTCAAGCCCGCTTGCGGTAGACCGCTCACCCGCTTATTGTCGCTTTATCGAGTTGCGGTCGAGCATTCGCGCCGACTACCCATTTTTATCATAGTACCAATCCGAAAGAATGACAATCGCGGCGCAATTGTCGTTCTTGGATTGGTTGCCCGCGATTGAAGAACGCATGCGGGATATTTTGGTGTGGAGGGAAGGCTGTGGTTGACTGCGTAGGCGGGCGGCTACACGGTGGCCTCGTGAACCGGGCCGGGGAGAGCTGCGTGGCACAACGTTTCTACTTCGACCTGACTGATGGAAACACCATCATCCGCGACGAAGAGGGCGTTGAGGTCGACGACGCGCAGGCTGCCCTGGAACAGGCCGAAGCGGCGGTTCAGGAGATGCGGGTCGACGGCGAACTGGCCGGACTCAAAGGGTCGTGGAAGCTTCTCGTCCGGACGAGCACCGACACGGTTCTGGCCGTCATCACCATCCCGTGAGTCTGCCGCGACGATCGTCCAACAGAGCCGAGGGCAGATGACCGCAAGGCGCACGGCGTGGCCCATGGCCACCGTGCGGGTACGCCGACGGCAGCGCTGCCACGACGGGGTCGTGGCAGCGCTGCCGCACTGGGCGTTTCCTTCCTAGACGTGAGGCCGTTCGGCTGCCTTCTGTACGGCCTAGGCATCGGAACCGTAGCGTCTCGGGCAGGGCTCAGGCAAGCCCGCCAAGTGCAAAATCGTGCGCCATTGGCCGGAAGGTGGCACTTTCCTGCGCAGTCGCCCCGGCTTGAGCGGGGCTTCGCGACCATTCCGCTCGGACTCGTGCTCTTCGGCCGCCCGGTCGGCGGAGGCCGCCGGGCATTAGGCCTTGAGGCTGCGCAGGGCGGGCGTCACCACGTAATGGGCCAGCGGGATCAGAGCCGCGCCGAGGAGGAGGCCGAGCACCCCCGAGAGCGCCGCGGTGACGATCCAGGCGGCGGCACCGGCGAGCACGGGCAGCCGCTCGCCCGCGGCGTCCGCCGCGTGTGCGATCGCGTGGCCGAGGCCGGCGAGGCCGTAGCTCTCCAGGCCGTGCACGACGATGCCGCCGCCGACCCAGATCATCGCGGCGGTGCCGACGACGGCGAGGCCGCGCAGCAGGACCGGCATGCCGCGCACGAGGACGCGGCCGACGCCCTGCGTCACCGGGGCCAGCCGCCGGTCGCCGTCCGTCGGCGGGCCCTGAGGCGGAGCGCGCAGGCCGAGCGCGGTCGAGGCCGGCCGCGGCTCGCGGGCCAGCGCCACGCCCACGTCATCGGCCTTCACGATCAGCGCGACGATTCCATAGACGAACAGGGTGATGCCGGTGCCGACCACGGCGAGCACGATCACCTGGGTGAGGAAGGACGCCTCCGCCACGTTGGCGAGGGTGAGTGCCATGATCTCGGCCGAGAGAATGAAGTCGGTCTGGATGGCGCTGCGGACCTTCTGGTCCTCCAGGGCCTTCGGGTCGCCGGCCGGCTTGGCCGATCCTTGGTTGGCCGATTCGTGCGCCTCCGCGCGGTGCGGCCGGATCGCTTCGGCCACCTTCTCGGCCCCCTCGAAGCACAGATAGGCCCCGCCGAGCATCAGGAGCGGCGTGATCGCCCAGGGGGCGAAGAGGCTGAGGAGCAGCGCGCCGGGCAGCAGGAACAGGAGCTTGTTGCGCAGGGAGCCGAGGGCGATCTTCCAGACGATCGGCAATTCGCGGGCCGGGGAGAAGCCCGTCACGTAGCGCGGCGTCACCGCCGTGTCGTCGATCACCACGCCGACCGCCTTGCCGCCCGCGCGGGCCGCTTGGCCGGCGACGTCGTCGAGCGAGGCGGCCGCCACCTTGGCGAGGCCGGCGATGTCGTCGAGCAGGGCGAGGAATCCTGTGGCCATGAGGCGTCCGGGTCGGGGCTGTACCAGCCGGAGCAACTCCCGCTCCGCGGCTAGGATCCGGCCGGTGCAGCCCGGAGCCGGCGGGCAGGCTCAGTTCGGCCCGCGCGCCCTGGCCTCGAAGGCATCCGCCATCGTGTCGTCGTGCCGCCCCAGGGTCTCGAGCTGCTCGGCGCGCTTCGTCTGCGCGGCGCGGGCTTCCTCGCCGTCGCTCATCTCGGCGCCGAGCCGGACCCGGGCGGCCTCGCGGCGGTGGCGCTCGGCCTGCTCTCGGAAGAAGGCGGCCTGCTGCCCGGCCGTGGCGGCATATTCCCGGGCGTAGGAATCCGCGTCGTCCTTCACTGCCATCGCCCTCCTCGGCCTGCCGGTGCGCCGTCCGGGCCAGCCCGGCGGCGCCATCCCGCTCCCAAGGCCTGAGTTTAAGGCAGGTTCCCGCCCGATCAACCGGGCGGCCTGAGCTCAGCATCCCGTCAGGGGGCCTGCGCCGCCGCGTAGGCCATCACGCCCATCATCGAGCCGACGTCGCGGTAGCGGTCGCCGCGGGTCGTCATCATGGCCTCGAACTTGTCGTGCACCTGCGCCACCGTCAGGCTGCGGGCCTTCCGCCGCCCGACCCGCTCGTAGAAGATCGGCTTGTTGGCCCGGGCCGGCTTCGGCAGCAGGGCCGCGGCCTCCGCCTTGGGCTCCTCCACCACCTTGGCCATGAAGCGCTCGGCGTCGTCCGGCCCGAGGAAGTGGGCGAGGTAGGTCTCGCCGAGGCTGAGGGGGCGGCCGATGCGGGCCGCGATGCGGGCGCTGTCGCGCTTGAGCATCTCGCCCGCGAGCAGTGCCGACAGGGCGGGGTCGCGCCGCAGGTCGAGAATGCGTGCGCGCTCCGCGGCCTCCGCCACCGCGTAGTCCTCGGCGATCAGCGCCGCCTCGCGGGCGTAGCCGTGCTGCGCCCCGAACTCGCGCATCACCTGCAGCCACGTGCGCTCGATGAACTGGTAGAGGCCGGTGGCCGAGGAGGTGCGGGCCTGCACCTCGGTGAGGAAGCTCGATTCCTTGTCGGCCACCGCCATCAGGAGCACCGGATCCATGCCGGTGCGATAGGCCGCCTTGACGATGGTCTGCACGATGTGGCGGCGCACCTTCATCGGCCCGAACACCAGCACCTCGTTCGGATCGCCGCCGAGCGTCGCCGTGATCAGGTCGTCGTAGGAGACGCGGTCGACGCCCTCCGAGCCGAGCGCCGTGTCGAGATCGTGGACCGGCGCGCGCAGCGGCGCCTCTTTGGGCTGCGCCTGCACCCGCGGGCGCGGCATCACCAGCAGGTCGGCCATCAGGGTCACCGACGGGCGGCTCGTCGCGAGGTCCGGCCCGTAGGTGTTCAGAAGCGCGCCGAGCCCCGCCGCGAGGGCGCCTGCGATCAGCACCGTGCGGGCAATGAACGGCATCCCGCCATGCGCGCAGCCGGCGGATCCGCCGAGCGTCAGCGCGTCTCGCGGTGCAGCCGGAACCCACCGCGTGCCCCGTGCCGATGGTCCGATCGCGCGCTGATGCATCGTGTCCTGTGCCCCGGAAAGGCGCCGGGTGTGTCCGGCGCGTTTCCGGCAGGAAGCCGGGGAGTTGTGGCGACATGACGGCGGCGCTCGCGCTCCCGTGAGCGCGTCCAGGGCAAGCTTCGCCTTTTTCCCGTCAGGAAACGGCCGAGCTTACGGCCAAGCTTTGCTGTTCTCCCGTTCCGGTTAACGCGTTCGTCACCATGTTGCACTGCGAGGGGCGGCCCGTGGGCCGCCCCTGTGCTGGCCTCAGCGGGGCGCCGGCTGGGCGGCCTTGGCGCGGTCGCGCTTGTTCGTCTGGTGGCGTCCGACGACGCAGCCGGCGGCCGCTCCGGCGACGCCGTGACCGACGACGTGCCCCGCGGCCCCGCCCACGAGGGCGCCCTTGATGCAGCCCTTGGCCTCGGCCGCGCCGGCCGCCGACAGGGTGAGGGCCGCGGTGGCGGCCAGGATCGCGATCACTCTCATGCGGATCTCCTCGGGATCTCGATGCAGGATCGAAGAACCTCGCGGCACACCGCCCGGTTCCGCAGCGGCAGGCCAGCGCGGACGAAACCGGATCACAGCTTCACGACCAGCTTGCCGAAGTTACGCCCCTTGAGCAGGCCGATGAATGCTTCCGGCGCGGCCTCCAGACCCTCGACAACGTCCTCGCGGTAGCGGATGCGGCCCTCGCGCAGCCAGGACGAGACATCGGCCAGGAAGGCGGGCTCCTGCTCGGCGAAGTCCCAGACGATGAAGCCGCGGAAGGTCAGGCGCTTGCTCAGGGTGGCGCGCATCAGGGCGGGCACCCGGTCCGGGCCGGGGGGCAGCTCGGTCATGTTGTAGTTGGCCACGAGGCCGCAGACCGGGATGCGGGCGAAGTCGTTGAGGAGCGGCAGCACCGCGTCGAACACGGCTCCGCCGACATTCTCGAAATAGACGTCGATGCCCGCCGGGCAGGCCTCCGCCAGGGCCGCGGGCAGATCGGCCGCGCGATGGTCCACGGCGGCATCGAAGCCGAGGTCCTCGGTGAGGTGGCGGCACTTGTCGGCGCCGCCCGCGATCCCCACGGCCCGGGCGCCCTTGAGCTTGGCGATCTGCCCGACCAGCGAGCCCACCGGCCCCGTGGCGGCGGCCACCACCACGGTTTCGCCGGGCTTCGGCGCGCCGATGGTGAGCAGGCCCGTATAGGCGGTCATGCCCGGCATGCCGAGGACCCCGAGCGCCGTCGTGACCGGGGCCGCCGCGGGATCGAGCTTGCGCAGCCCCTGCCCGTTCGAGACGGCGTAATCCTGCCAGCCGCCATAGGCGAGCACAGTGTCGCCCACCGCGAAGCCGGGATGGTGCGAGGCGGCGACCTCCGCCACCGTGCCGCCGACCATCACCTCGTTGATCTCGACCGGCTTGGCGTAGGATTTCGCCGCGCTCATCCGGCCGCGCATGTAGGGGTCGAGGGACAGGTAGCGGTTGCGGAGCAGCACCTCGCCGTCGCGGGGCACCGGCACCGTGCCCCGCTCCAGCCTGAAATGGGCCGGACTCGGCTCCCCGTGCGGGCGCGACGCGAGAACGATGCGGCGGTTGACGTCGGACATGGCGGTCTCCCCTGGCATGGTGTCCCGAGCGGCGCTGCGGCCACGCCACCGACTTGGCGCCCCGCCCGCCCGCGTCAACGCCGCCGCGGCCCGGCGCTCCGCGCCCACGCCGCCCCGGCCGGCCCGCCGTCACGGGAGATGGGCCGCCCCCCGGACGCTCGAGGACGATCCCGTCATCCGCGCGCCGATCCAAATCCGTCCGTCGCTGCCCCTCGGACGCGAAACGGGCGCCGCGGCCAAGCCGCGGCGCCCGTCGTAGCGCGAATCGCGAGCGCGTGACGCGTCAGGCGCGCAGGCGCGTCCTGACGTCCCCGAGGCTGCGGCGGATGAGGTCCTGGGCGGCCTCGCCGCTGACCTTCTCGCGCAGGATGGTCTCCGAGACCCGCACGGCGGCCTCGGCGGCGGCGGCCCGAACCTCGGCGGCGGCCTGCGCCTCGGCCTGGGCGATCTTGGCCTCGGCGGCCTTGGTGCGGCGGGCCACGAACTCGTTGAGGCGGGCATGGCCTTCGGCGGCGGCGCGCTCGGCTTCCTCGCGGGCGCTGGCCACGATGGCCTCGGCCTCGCGCTCGGCCTCGCTCCGGCGGCGCTTGTAGTCGGCCAGCACGCTGGCGGCCTCCTCGCGCAGGCGGCGGGCCTCCTCCAGCTCGCGGCGCACGCGCTCACCCCGCCCGTCGAGGCCCTTGACGATCTGGGCGAAGCCGCCGGCCTTCCAGACGATGCCGCAGAACACCAAGAAGGCGACGGCGACCCAGAATTCCGCTTCCATCAGCATGATCGGTTCTCCGGGCTAGTGGACGGTCTGGGCGCGGTCGTAGGCGGCCTCGACCGCGGCGCGGTCGGGGGCTTGGCCGATCAGGCGCTCCACGATGGCGGTGGCGGCATCGGCCGCGACCTCGCGCACGTTGCCCATCGCGCTCGCGGTGCGGGAGCGGATCTGCTCCTCGGACGCGGCGAGCTTGGTGGCGAGATCCGCCTCCAGGGTCTTGCGGCGGGCCTCCGCCTCGGCGGCGAGCTGGTCGCGCGTCGACTGGGCGATGCCCTTGGCCTTGTCCTGTGCCTGCTTGAGGGAGGTCTCGTAGGCGTCGCGGGCGGCGTCGGCGTCGCTCTTCATCCGGGCGGCCTCGTCGAGGTCGCTGGAGAGCCGGGCCTGGCGCTCGTGCAGGATCGCGGTGATGCGCGGGATCGCGACCCGGGACATCAGGTAGTAGAGCAGCCCGAAGGCGAGGGCGAGCCAGAGGATCTGCGCCGCGAAGGTGCTGGTCTGGAACGGCGGGAAGCCGCCGCCGTGCTCGGAGGCCGGCTCTTGGATCAGGCCTTCCTGCAGGCCGGCGGGGGATTTGGGCTGCGCCATCGTGTCGTCCGGGTGTGCGAGGAGGGGACCCGCAGGTGAAGTCCGTCGGACCGCCGCGCTCCGATCCGGGGCGCGGCTTCGGAGAGAGGTGGGCGCCTCGGGCGCGCGCCGGGCCGGCGCGCGCTGAGGGCGCCCGCGGATCCGGCTGGGATCAGACCGCGAAGAGCAGCAGCAGCGCGACGAGCAGCGAGAAGATGCCGAGCGCTTCCGTCAGCGCGAAGCCGAGGAGCAGGTTGGCGCGCTGGCTGTCGGCGGCCGAGGGGTTGCGCAGGGCGCCGGCGAAGAACTGGCCGAACAGGTTGCCGAGGCCCACGGCGGCACCCGCCATGCCGAGGCAGGCGAGACCGGCGCCGATGTACTTCGCAGCAACGGGATCCATCTGAGTACTCCTGAGGTCGTCTAGTCGTCTGGCGGGTGGGATCCGGCCGCGACACGGCGAACCGGGGTGGGAAAGGGTGGCCCGGGCGCCCTAGTGGCCCGGGTGCAGCGCGTCGCTGAGATAGATCGAGGTCAGCGTCGCGAAGACGTAGGCCTGCAGCACGGCGACCAGCACCTCGAGGGCCGTGAGGGCGACCGCGAGGGCGAGCGGCAGCGGCGAGAGGATGCCGGCGGCTCCGGCCGCGAGCAGGGCCGGCACGAAGCCCGCGAAGATCTTCAGGGCGATGTGGCCGGCCAGCATGTTGGCGAACAGACGCACCGAGAGGCTGATCGGCCGCGAGATGAACGAGACCACCTCGATCCCGACGACCAGCGGCTTCAGCCAGCCGGGCACGCCCGGGGGCACGAACAGGTTCAGGAAGTGGGTGCCGTGCGCCATGAACCCGTAGATGACCACGGTCAGGATCACCACGAGCGCCAGCATGAATGTGACGATGATGTGGCTCGTCACCGTGAAGGTGTAGGGGATCATCCCGAACAGGTTGAGGACCAGGATGAACATGAAGAGGGAGAACACGAGCGGCACGAAGCGCTCGCTGCCGTGCCCGGCCGACTGGTGCACCGTGGAGGCGATGAACTCGTAGAAGGTCTCGGCGAGCGACTGCATGCGCCCGGGGACGAGGGAACGGCGGCTCGTCGCCACGATGGTGAGCAGCGCGATCACACCCACGGCGGCGAACATGTAGAGGGCCGACTGCGTGAAGGCGATTTCCTGGTGGCCGATGTGCCCGAACGAAATCAGCGGCTTCAGCTCGAACTGGTGGATCGGATCCATCTTCGCGGCCATGCCGGTCCCGCCCTTCCCCTGTCGGCACCGCGGGTGCGGCGCCTGATCCGTGCTGGCGGATGCACGGCATCCACCGGATGATCAAGTCCCCGTGCCGTCATTCTTCGTGTCCGTGACACGAAAAAACCCCGACACGCGCATCACGTTGTAGACCCCGGCCGCGAAGCCCAGCACGAGCAGGACGATCAACCCCCAGGGCTTGGTGCCCAGGAGCTGGTCGCAGCCCCAGCCGAGAAGGCCGCCCGCCAGCACGCCCGCCACGAACTCCGTCGAGAGACGCATGGCCTGGCCGAGGGGCGAGGGTTGGTCCGTCCGTCCCGAACGCGACGAAGGATCGGGAGCAGCCGGGGGCCGCTTCCGGTCGATCTGCGTTTCGAGACGTTTGAGCCTCGCGGAGAGATCGCTGTCGGCGGCAGGATCCCGACCGGTTTCGGTCTCGTCGCGCGGGTCTTTGCCGGTCATGGCGCGACCTCACGTCGGCGAGGCGATGGGATCGGACCCGGGTGCCCCCTTCGAGCGGGCGCACCATAGTTTCGCCCACCTTGGGAGTCAAGGACGCGTGAATTAGCCATAAGTCTTTGGTCCGCCTTGCTGATTCGCAACGGCCGCGCCGCCCTCACACCGCTTCGCGCAAGGACTCGGCGGTGGCGAGATCGACGGAGACCAGCTGCGACACCCCCCGCTCCGCCATCGTCACCCCGAACAGCCGGTTCATCCGCGCCATGGTGATCGGGTTGTGCGTGATGACGAGGAAGCGGGTGTCGGTGTCCCGCGCCATCGCGTCCAAGAGGTCGCAGTAGCGCTCGACGTTGGCGTCGTCGAGGGGGGCGTCGACCTCGTCGAGCACGCAGACCGGCGAGGGGTTGGTCAGGAACACCGCGAAGATCAGCGCGGTCGCGGTGAGCGCCTGCTCGCCGCCGGAGAGCAGCGTCATGGTCTGAGGCTTCTTGCCGGGCGGGCGGGCCAGGATCTCCAGGCCCGCCTCCAGGGGATCGTCCGAATCGACCAGCGTCAGCTCGGCGGTGCCGCCGCCGAACAGCGTCGTGAACAGGCGCTCGAAATGCCCGTTCACCGCCGCGAAGGCGGCGAGCAGGCGCTCACGGCCCTCCCGGTTGAGGCTGGCGATGCCGCCGCGCAGGCGGCGGATCGCCTCGATCAGATCGTCGCGCTCGCGCCCGAGATCGTCGCGCCGCCCCTCCGCCTCCGCCAGCTCCGCCTCGGCCCGCAGGTTCACGGCCCCGAGCCGCTCGCGGTCGGCCTTGAGGCCGGCGAGATGCGCCTCGATGCCGGCCGCTTCCGGCAGGGCGTCGCCCGGCGCCACCCCCGCCAGCCCGAACAGCCCCTCGGGGGTGGTATCGAGGGTGTCCTGGATGCTGCGGGCGATCTCGGCGAGGCGGCGCACCAGCGCCTCGTGCCCGGCGACGGCCGCCGCCCTCCCCTCGCGGGCGGAGGCGAGCGCGTCGAGGGCCTCGCGCGCCCGGGCATCGGCCCGGGCCTGCGCCGTCTCGGCGGCGGCGAGCCGGTCGGCGGCCTCCCGGCGCGCGGCCTCGGCGGCCTCGGTGGCGCCCGCGAGCCGGCGGCGCTCCAGCCGGAAGCCGTCGGGCGCCTCCGCGAGTTCGCCCTGCTCTTCTTCGGCCCGCGCCGCGCGCGCGGCTAAGTCCTCCAGCGCGGCCTCGGCGCGCCCGGCCCGTTCGCGCCAGCGCGCCCGGTCGGCCTCGAGCGTCTCGCGGCGGCGGCGGCGCTCGTCCTCGGCCCGCGCCAGGGCGAGTCGCGCGGCCTGCGCCTCCGCGGCCCGCGCCCGGCCCGCCTCGGCGCGAGCCCGCGCCGCCGCGAGGGCGTGGGCCGCCTCCGCGTCCTCGGGCAGCTCCGCCAGCGCTTCCGCCGCGGCCTCCATCCGGGCCGCGGCCTCCTCCGCCTCGTCGGTCACGCGGGCCAACGCCTCGGCGAGGGCGGCGCGTTTGGCCGCCCCGTCCGCCTCCCGGCGCTCGGCGCCCGCCAGGGCCTCGCGCGCCGCATCGAAGCCGCGCCGCGCCGAGCGGGCGCCGTCGAGCGCGCGCGCCTCCGCGGCGGCGGCCTCCCGGACCGCCTCCTGCACGGCCTCGAAGCGCGCACGCGCGGCCTCCGCGGCCGCCCGGGCGAGCGCCGCCTGCTCGGCGAGCGCGTCGAGGCGGTTGCGCTCGGCGAGCCGGCGCGCGGCCGGCGCCGGCGCCTCGGCGGCGGCCGTGAACCCGTCCCAGCGGTGGAGGTCGCCCTCCCGGGTGACGAGGCGCTGGCCCGGGCGCAGGGCGCCGCGCAGCGCCGCCGCCGCGGCGCGGGGGGCGACCGCGATCTGGGCGAGGCGCCGCGCGAGCGGGTCCGGCGCCGTGACGAATCGCGCGAGCGGCTCCGTCCCGGGCGGCAGGGGCGGATCCTCGGGCGAATGCGGCGCCCCCGCCCAGCGGGTGGGCGCCGCCGCATCGGTAGAGGCGTCGAGATCCTCGCCCAGCGCCGCCGCCAGCGCCGCCTCGTAGCCGGGCGCCACCGTGACGGCGTCGAGCACGGGGGCGAAGCGCGCCTCGGCCGCGGGCGCGACCAGCTTGGCGAGGGTGCGGGCCTCGGTGTCGAGCCGCGCCGCCTCGCGCTCCGCCGCACCCAGGGCCGGCCGGGCGCGCGCCTCGGCGTCGCGGGCGGCGGCCAGCCCCTCGCGCGCGGCCAGGGCGGCCTCCTCGGCGGACTCGCTCTCCTCGGCCGCCGCCGCCACGGCGGCCCCGAGATCCGCGAGACCCTGAGCGCCCGCGGGCACCCGCGCCGCCTCGCCGGACAGGCGGCCGCGCTCGGCCGCGAACCGCTCCGCCCGGATGCGCTCGTCCCGCAGGGTCCGCTCCAGGGCCGCACGGCGGGCCTGATGCTCGGCCGCCGCCGCCTGGGCGGAGGCGAGCGCGGCCTCGGCGTCGGCCAGCGCCGCGTCCGCCGCGGCGGCGCGCGCGGCGGCCTCCTCGCGCGCGTCCTCCGCCCCGGCCTCCGCCGCCAGGGCGGCGGCCTCCGCGTCGAGGCGCTCCAGCGTGGCGGCCGCGTCGGTGCGGGATGCCGTCTCGCGGGCGATGTCGCGGCGCAGGTCCGCGATCTGACGGGTGAGGTCGCGCAGGCGCTCGGCGGCGCGGCGCTCCTGCGCGTCGAGGGCGGCCGCGGCGTGCGTCAGGCGCTGGAGCGCGGCGGCCGCCTCCGTCTCGGCTTCGCGCAGGCGCGGCAGCGCGGCGGCCGCCACGGCCTGGATGCGCGCCGCCTCCTGCTGCTCGGCCTGGGCGGCGGCGGTGCGCTCCTGCGCCAGGGCCAGCGCCCGCTCGGCGGCCGCGGCCTCGGCGCGGGCGCCCGCATGGGTGATCAGCAGCAGCAGCGCCTCGTGGCGGCGGATCTCGGCGGCGAGCGCCCGGTAGCGCTGCGCTGCGCGGGCCTGCCGGCGCAGCGCGTCGACGCCCGAGGTGATCGCCGTCAGCACGTCCTCGACCCGCGCGAGGTTCTCCTCGGCGGCGCGCAGCCGCAGCTCCGCCTCGTGCCGGCGGGCGTGCAGGCCGCCGATGCCCGCCGCGTCCTCCAGGATGCGCCGGCGCGCCTGGGGCTTGGCGGCGATCAGCTCGGCCACCTGTCCCTGGCGCACCATCGCGGGCGAGCGCGCGCCCGTCGCCGCGTCGGCGAACAGCAGCTGCACGTCGCGCGCCCGCACCTCGCGGCCGTTGATGCGGTAGGTCGAGCCCGCCCCCCGGTCGATGCGCCGGGCGACCTCCAGCACGTCGGCGGCGTTGAAGGCGGCCGGTGCGGTGCGGGCGGCGTTGTCGAGGCTGAGGGTCACCTCGGCGTGGCTGCGGCCGGGCCGGTGGCCGGAGCCCGAGAAGATCACGTCGTCCATGCCGGACGCGCGCATGTTCTTGTGCGAGTTCTCGCCCATGACCCAGCGCAGGGCCTCGACGAGGTTCGACTTGCCGCAGCCGTTCGGGCCGATGATGCCGGTGAGGCCCGGCTCGATGAGGAACTCGCTCGGCTCGACGAAGGTCTTGAAGCCGACGATGCGCAGGCGGGTGAGCTTCATCGGGCGTCCGGGAGGCGCCGGTCAGGCCGGGCCGCGTTCCGGCCCGGCCCGGAGTCCCGGCCGACGGATCTGCTCGCCGCGCCTCACGCCCCGACGATCGGCTTGATGACCTTCTCCATCGCGTCGATCGAGGTCTCGCCCTGGTGCTTCTGCCCGTTGATGAAGAAGGTCGGGGTCGAGTTGACCTTGAACACGGTCATGCCCCGCTCCTTCACGGCATTGATCGCGTCGTAGAGCTTCTGGTCCTTGAGCGTGGCCTCGAACTTCTCGCGCGAGAAGCCGGCCTGCTTCATCATCTGCTCGAGGGCGTCGAGGGGCTTGGGCACGAAGGCCCAGGTGGCCTGCTGGTCGAAGAGCAGGTCGGTGATCGGGTAGTAGCGGGCGGAGTTGTCGGCACGGGCCAGCATGAAGGCCGCGGTGGCGAGCGGGTCGAGGGGGAACTCGCGCAGGGTGAAGCGCACCTTGCCGGTGTCGATCCAGCGCTCCTTGAGCGCCGGCCACGTGGTCTTGTGGAAGGCCGCGCAGTGCGAGCAGGTCATCGAGGCGTACTCGATGATCGTGCACTTCGCGTCGGCCGGGCCGAGCCAGACGTCGCCGAGCGGCCCGGGCTGCAGCAGGCTGTCGGCGGCCGGTCCCTGCGCGAAGGCGGGGAGCGCGAGGCGGGGAAAGAGCAGGGCCGCGCCGGTGAGCGTCAGCGCGTCGCGCCGGGTGATCATGGTCGTTCTCCGAAGGGAGCCGGGCTGTCGAATGAGCAGATCGGTAGAATCCCGGCCGTCGCAAGGCAAGGTTTGGCAGCGTCGCGGGGGTTCAGGCCCCGAGCGGGCGCGTCGCGCGGTCGAGCCACGCGCGGGTCTCGGGATCAAGGTCCGGCGACAGCGTCTCGCGGACCCGGGCGTGATAGGCGTCGAGCCACGCCGCCTCGGCGGGGGCGAGCAGCGCGGGCTCGATCAGGGCGCGGTCGAGGGGGGCCAGCGTCAGGGTCTCGAAGCCGAGCATCGGGCGCTCGGCGCCCGCGATCGCGCGCTCCTCCACCAGGATCAGGTTCTCGATGCGGATGCCGTAGGCGCCCGCCCGGTAGTAGCCCGGCTCGTTCGACAGGATCATGCCGGCCTGGAGCACGGTGGTGCCGGTCTTGGCGATGCGCTGCGGCCCCTCGTGCACCGACAGGAACGAGCCGACCCCGTGGCCGGTGCCGTGGTCGAAGTCGAGACCCGCCTCCCAGAGCGGGCGGCGGGCGAAGCTGTCGATCTGCGCCCCCGTGGTGCCGCGCGGGAACAGCGCGGTCGCCACCGCGATGTGGCCCTTGAGCACGCGGGTGAAGCGGTCGCGCATCTCGGGCGTCGGCGGGCCGACCGCCACCGTCCGGGTGATGTCGGTGGTGCCGTCGCGGTACTGCGCGCCGGAATCGATCAGGAAGAGCTCGCCCGGCCGCAGCCTGCGGTCGGTGGCCGCCGTCACCCGGTAGTGCACGATGGCGCCGTTCGGCCCGCTGCCCGCGATGGTCGGGAAGGAGACGTCGCGCAGATCCCCGCCCTCGGCCCGGAAGGCTTCGAGCCGGCAGACCGCCGCGATCTCGCTCACCGCGCCGCCCGGGGCCTCGCGGGCGAGCCAGGCGAGGAAGCGCGTCACCGCGGCGCCGTCGCGCCGGTGCGCCGCCCGGGTGCCGGCGATCTCGGCGGCGTTCTTGACCGCCTTCATGCCGGTGATCGGATCGGGGCCGACCTCCACCGTGCCGCCCGCCTCCTCGATGCGCCGCCGCAGGGCCACCGCCCCGGTGGCCGCGTCGAGCCGCACCCGCGCCCGGGCGGCCCCGAGCGCGTCGAGCGCCGCCGGGAGCGCCGCCGGGTCGGCCCGCTCGGCGAGGCCGGCCAGGGCCGCCTGCGCCTCCGGCGTCACCTTGGCGGCGTCGAGAAAGAGCGTGGCGCGGCCCTCCCGCGGGATGATCGCGTAGCCGAGCGGCAGGGGCGTGTGGGCGACGTCGCCGCCGCGCAAGTTGAAGGCCCAGGCGAGGTTGTGCGGATCGGAGACGACGAGGGCATCGGCCTTGGGCTTGGCGAGCGCCGCGCGCACCCGGTCGAGCTTCGCGGCCGCGCTCTCGCCGGCCAGCGCCTCCGGATGCGGGACGACGGACGCCCTGGGCGCGGCCGGCCGGTCGATCCAGATCTGGTCCACGAGGTTGAGGCGGGCCGGTTCGAGCCGCCCACCCGCGGCCTGCACCGCCCGCTCGAGGCGGGCGAGACCGTCCGGCGTGTGGAGCCAGGGGTCGTAGGCGAGGACGCCGCCCGGCGGCAGGTTCGCCTCGATCCAGGCCTCGGCGGAGGTCTCGGCGAGCGGCACCGGCGTGATCACCGCGGTGTCCACCTGCTCGGCCGCCTGCAGGGTGTAGCGCCCGTCCACCACCAGGGCGGCCCGGTCGGGCAGGATGACGGCGGTGCCGGCCGAGCCGGTGAAGCCGGTGAGCCACGCCAGCCGCTCGGCCTGGGGCGGCACGTATTCCGACTGGTGCTCGTCGGCCCGCGGCACCACGAAGCCCGAGAAGCCCTGCTGCAGCATCGCCGCGCGCAAGGCCGCGACGCGGGCCGCGCCCGCCTTGTGGCCGGGATCGTCGAAGGTCTGGAAGCGGGCGTGCATCATGCCTGCCTGGGTACGCCGCGGCCGGCGTGGCGGCAATGGGCGGCCCGCCCTCCGTCCCGGGCTCAAGGCGCCGTGACGATCGGGATCTCGTGCGCGAGCGCGACCTCCTGCGGGCTCAGCCGGCAGACATGGGCGCGGGTCTCGACGCCGGCCGCCCGGGCGCGCCGGAACGCCGCCGCGAAGGCCGGGTCGATGTCGCCCGCCACGTCGAAGCGCTCGGCGCGCATCTGCACCACCACGATCACCATCGCCCGCCCGCCCGCGCGCACGACGTCGGCAAGGTCGTCCATGTGCCGGGCGCTGCGGGCGGCGGTGCAGTCGGGGAACTCCGCGAGGCCGGCCCGGCGCATCATGTGGCAGTTCTTCACCTCGACGTGGCAGGGGCCGTCCGGCCCGTCGGCCAGGAAGTCGACCCGGCTCGCGCGGGCATAGCGCACCTCGGGCCTGAGCGAGACGGCGCCCCGCAGGGCGGGGAGCCGGCCCTCCCGGAAGGCCTCCGCCACCAGGGCGTTCGGGCGCAGGGTGTTGATGCCGACCCATTGCGGCCCGCCCGGCAGATCGGCCTCCACCATCTCCCAGGACCATGCGAGCTTGCGGGCCGGGTTGGCCGAGGCGGAGAGCAGCACCGGCCGGCCGGGCGCCACGAGGCCCAGCATCGCGCCCGGATTGGCGCAATGGGCCGTGACGACCGAGCCGTCCGCGAGGGCGACGTCGGCGAGGAAGCGCTTGTAGCGGCGCACCAGCCGCCCCTCGGTCAGCGGAGTCGGGAAGTGCACGGGAGACGGGCGGGGTTCGGCATCGCGCCCCGCTTAGCAGCCGCGCACCGGGCGGACCATGCTTGAGCGGCGCCCACCGCCGCGATAGAGCACACCGTCCTCGCCTGAAGGAGATCCGATGTCCGACCCGCAACCGGTCACGGCCGCCATCCTGGTCATCGGGGACGAGATCCTCTCGGGCCGGACCAAGGACAAGAACATCGGCTACATCGCCGAGTACCTCACCAACTCCGGCATCGACCTGCGCGAGGTGCGCGTCGTCCCGGACGTGGCCGAGGAGATCGTCGGCGCCGTCAACGCCTTGCGCGCCCGCTACACCTACCTGTTCACCACCGGCGGCATCGGCCCGACCCACGACGACATCACGGCCGATTGCGTGGCGGCGGCGTTCGGGGTCGGCATCGACGTCGATCCGCGCGCCCGGGCGATGCTGCTGGAGCGCCACGCCGAGGCCGACCTCAACGAGGCGCGGCTGCGCATGGCCCGCATCCCCTTCGGGGCGGAGCTGATCGAGAACCCGATCTCCAAGGCGCCCGGCTTCATGATCGGCAACGTGATCGTGATGGCCGGGGTGCCCTCGATCATGCAGGCGATGCTCGACCGGGTGGCGCCGCGGCTCAGGACCGGCGCGCGGGTGCTCGCCGAGACGATCGAGGCGGGGGCCCTGCCCGAGGGCGCCTACGCGTCCGACCTCGCCGCCGTAGCGGGGGCGCATCCGGGCGTGTCGATCGGCTCCTATCCGTCCATGACGGCCGCGGGCTTCCGCAACCAGATCGTGGTGCGCGGGCGCGACGCCGACATGGTGGCGGCGGCCCGCCGGGACATCGAGGCGGCGGTGGCGCGCCTGCACGCCGCGAAGGGCTGAGGGAGCGGGGCGATGGCGGCTGCCGGCGAGAAGGCGTTTCCGGTCTCCTGGGACCAGTTCCACCGCGACGCGCGGGCGCTCGCGTGGCGGCTCGCCGGCGCCGGGCCGTTCGAGGCGATCGTCTGCATCACCCGCGGCGGCCTCGTGCCCGCCGCCGTGGTGGCGCGGGAACTCGGCATCCGGCTGATCGAGACGGTCTGCATCGCGAGCTATCACGACTACCAGGAACAGGGCGCCCTCAAGGTCCTCAAGGAGGTGGCGCCGAGCATCCGGGCCATCGGCGACGGCAGCGGCCAGGGGGTGCTCGTCATCGACGACCTCACGGATACGGGCCGGACCGCGCAGGTGGTGCGCGACCTGCTGCCCCGGGCGCATTTCGCCACCGTCTATGCCAAACCCGCCGGGCGCCCGCTCATCGACACCTTCGTGACCGAGGTGAGCCAGGACACCTGGATCTACTTTCCCTGGGACATGGGGCTCGCCTATCAGGCGCCGCTGCATCCGGGCAGCTCGGGCTGACTGGCCCTCCCGTAGGGTAGCCCGCCGGAGAATTCCGGCCGATCGCGGAACCGAAGCGACGGTGGCGCTTTGCGCTGGACCGGGATCATCCGGCCGCCCGCGAGCCCCGCCATGCGCGATTCGACCGAGGACGCTCCCGATCCCGAGACGCGCAAGCGGGAGGTCGCCGAGGAGGTCGAAGAGGAGCGCTGGCCGAGCGCGGTCGTCATCCACGAGGTCATCCGCCACGAGGGCGTCGAGGATCTCGCCCGCACCGCCCCGGCCCTCGCGCTCTCGGGGCTCGCCGCCGGGCTGTCGATGGGCTTCTCGCTGGTCGGCGAGGGCATCCTGCTGGATCACCTGCCGGAGGCCAAGTGGAGCGAACTCGTCAGCGGCTGGGGCTACACCCTCGGCTTCCTCATCGCCGTGATGGGCCGCCAGCAGCTCTTCACCGAGAACACCCTGACGCCGGTGCTGCCGCTGCTGCACGACCGCACGCTCGCGGTCCTGCTCCGGGTGCTGCGCCTGTGGGGCATCGTGCTCGCCGCCAACCTCGTCGGCACCCTCCTGTTCGCCGCTTCCCTCGCCCATACGGAGGTGTTCGACGAGGGCGTGCGGGAGCATTTCCGCAAGCTCAGCCACCACGTCTACGCGTATCCGTTCGGGACCACCTGCCTGAAGGCGGTGCTGGCCGGCTGGCTGCTCGCCCTGATGGTCTGGCTCCTGCCCTCCTCGGGCGACGCCCGGCCGTTCGTGATCCTGATCCTCACCTACGTGATCGCGGTGGGCAATCTCGCGCATGTCGTCGCGGGGTCGGTGGACGCGTCCTACCTCGTGTTTCTCGGCGAGGCGACCTGGGGGGACTATCTCGGGCGCTTCTTCGTGCCGACGCTGATCGGCAACCTGTTCGGGGGCGTCGCGCTGGTGGCGGTCCTGAACTGGGGGCAGGTGGCGCCGGACGTGGAGTGAGGCGCGGATCGGCCGCATGAACGCATGGCCGCGACGTTCGTTGGGGTGGGGATTCCCACATACTCCCCACCAGGACGGAGACGCGACATGGCCCACGCCCACAAGCCCCTCGCCCAGCAGGTGATCGTCATCACCGGGGCGTCGAGCGGCATCGGTCTCGCCACCGCCCGCATGGCCGCCCGGCACGGCGCCCGCGTGGTGCTCTTCTCCCGCAACGCCGAAGCCCTGGCCGCCATCCAGGAGGAGATCACCCGCGAGGGCGGCGAGGCGACCCACGTGGTCGGCGACGTCGGCCGGCGCGAGGACCTGCAGGCCCTGGCCGACCGGGCGATCGAGCGCTTCGGCGGCTTCGACACCTGGGTGAACGACGCCGGCATCTCGATCTTCGGCCGACTGGAGGAGGTGAGCGACGAGGACAGCGACCGCCTGTTCCAGACCAACTTCTGGGGCGTGGTCTACGGCTCGCTCGTGGCGGTGCCGCACCTGAAGCGGCGCGGCGGCGCGCTGATCAATCTCGGCAGCATCGCCTCCGACCTGGCGATCCCGCTCCAGGCCATGTACTCGGCGAGCAAGCACGCCATCCGGGGCTTCACGGACGGCCTGCGGGCGGAGCTGGACATGGACGGCGCCCCGGTCTCGGTGACGCTGATCAAGCCCGGCTCGATCGACACGCCGCTGCCCCAGCACGCCCGCAACTACACCGACCGCGAGCCGCAGCTGCCGCCGCCGGTCTACCATCCCGACGAGGTCGCCCGCGCGATCCTGCACGCCGCCGTCCACCCGCAGCGCGAGATCTATGTCGGCGGCGGCGGCCGGGTGATGACCGGGTTCAAGAAGGTCGCGCCCCGCACCTTCGAGCGCCTCGGCTCCCGCCTCGCCGGGGCCCAGCTCAGCCAGGAGCCCCCGCGCGACCCGCAGGGCGCCCTGCACCGGCCCGGCCAGGACGGGCATGCCCGCGGCGAGTATCCCGGCTACGTCCGGCGCACCAGCACCTACACCCGGGCGCAGCTGCACCCGCTGGCGACCGGCGCCGTGATGGCGGGCGTGGGCCTGGCCGCCGCCGCGCTGATGAAGCGGCGGGCATGACGCAAGGCGGGGCGGGCGAGGTCGCTCCGGAGGACAAGGCCCCGCCCCGCCCTCACACCAGCACCGGCTGCGAGACCTGCGCGCCGACTGCGAAGACGCGCTTGTAGCGCTCCACCTCCTCCTCGGGGCCGAGCGCCTTGGTGGGATTGTCGGAGAGTTTCACGGTCGGCCGTCCGTTGGCGGAGATCACCTTGCAGACGATCGAGATCGGATCGAGCCGGCCCTCCGGCACGAGGCCGCGGAAGTCGTTGGTGAGCAGCGTGCCCCAGCCGTAGCCGATGCGCAGGCGGCCGTGGAAATGGTGGTGCACCGCCTCGATCGTCTCGATGTCGAGGCCGTCCGAGAAGATCGCCAGCTTGTCGCGCGGATTGCGCCCGCGCTCCCGCCACCACCGGATGACCTCCTCCCCGCCCGCGATCGGGTCCTTGGAATCGATGCGGATGCCGGTCCAGTCGGCCATCCAGGCCGGACCGTGAGCGAGGAACCCCGTGGTGCCGTAGGTGTCGGGCAGGATCACCAGCAGGTTGCCGGCATAGTCCTGCTGCCAGTCCGAGAGCACCGCGTAGGGCGCCGCGGCCAGCGCCCGGTCGTCCTCGGCCAGGGCCGCATAGACCATCGGCAGTTCGTGCGCGTTCGTGCCCACCGCCTCGATGTCGTGGCGCAGCGCGATCAGGCAGTTCGACGTGCCGAGGAAGGAGGAGCCGAGCCCCTCGATCATCGCCTCCACGCACCAATCCTGCCACAGGAAGCCGTGGCGGCGCCGGGTGCCGAAATCCGCAATGGAGAGATTCGGCAGCACCTTCAGCCGCTCGATCTTCTCCCAGATCCGCGTCATCGCCCGGGCGTAGAGCACCTGCAGGTCGAACTTGCCCATGCCCTTGAGCACCCCGCGCGAGCGCAGCTCGTTCAGGATCGCCAGCGCGGGTACCTCCCACATCGTGGTCTCGATCCACGGACCGTGGAAGGTCAGGACGTATTGCCCGTCCTGCTTCTCCAGGAGGTAGTCGGGAAAGCGGAATTTCTCGAGCCAGTCCATGAAGTCCGGCGAGAACATCTGCCGCTTGCCGTAGAAGGTATTGCCGCGCAGCCACGTCGACTCGCCCCGCGTCAGGCGCAGGGAGCGGCAATGGTCGAGCTGCTCGCGCAGTTCGCCCTCGTCGATCAGGTCGGCGAGGCGGATGCGGCTGGTGCGGTTCTGGATGCCGAAGGTGACGGCCACGTCCCGATGGCGGCGGAAGATCGTCTGCGCCATCAGGAGCTTGTAGAAATCGGTGTCGAGCACCGAGCGGATGATCGGGTCGATCTTCCAGGTGTGGTTGTAGACCCTGGTGGCGAGGTCGAGCATCACCCGTGCCTGACTGGTCCGGCGCCGTGCGCCGTGCGGGGTGGAGCACCCCGCACGGTTCTCAGGCCCGAGTCAAGCTTGCCGCTCCGGCGATCGTGCTAGTGGGCCGCGAGGTCCACGGCCTTCTTCTCGGTCTTGGGCGACTCGCCCGTCACCGCGGCCTTCACGTAGCCGTAGAGGTGCAGCATCGTGGCGTTGGGGCTGTCCCAGTACTCGCCCTTCTCGGGGTGAACCCGGATCAGGGTCACCGACGGGTCGTCCTTGCCCTTGGGAAACCACGTCTTCAGGCTCTCGTTCCACTTGGAATCGATCGTGGCCTTGTCGCGCACGATCTCGGCCTTGCCCGACACTGAGACATAGTTCTGGTTCGACGGGTCCGAATAGGCGAGGTTGACCTGGGAATCGCGGCTGATCTCGCCGGTCACCGGGGCATCGACCTTGGCGAAGAACCAGAGGTCGCCCGCCTCGTCCGCCTCCTGGTTCCACATCGGGCGGCTGCGCAGCTGGCCGTCCGAATCGACGGTCGTCATCATGGCGACCTTGACGTCCTTGATGAGGCTGAAGAGCTTCTTCGCGCCCTCGTGGTCGCGGTGGCTGCCCTGGTGCATGATCGTCCTCTCTCCGGTTGGCCGCGCATGCGCCGCCCCGGCGATCGGTGCGGACTGGCGGCTCGTGCGAAACTGCGGGACAACCGGCGAGGCCCGGCTTTGTTTCGAGCGCGGCGGATGCTCGCCGGCCGCGCAGTGTTCCCCTATGTCACGCCCCGCGGCCGGTGGGCCGCGCGATGGGAGAGCGTGGAATGAAGATCAGCGCGCGCAACGTGCTGTCGGGCACCGTGAAGGCGGTCCGCAAGGGCACCACCACGGCGCACGTGACGGTGGAGCTTCCCGGCGGGCAGGTCGTGACCGCGGCGATCACCAACGAGTCGGTGGACGATCTGGGGCTCGCGCCCGGCAAGGCGGCACACGTCGTCGTGAAGTCGAGCGACGTGATGATCGCGGTGGATTGAGCGCAGGCCCATGCCCCTCGACCGCCGCGCACTGCTCCTCGCCCTGGCCGGCCTCGGCGCCGGCGGGCCGCGCGCGGCGGCGCAGCCGCGGCAGGACGATGCGGGCCGGCCCCTGCCCGCGCTGGCGGCGCCGGTGGCGCGGGTCTTTCCGGCCGGGCCGCCCGCCGCCATCCTGCTCTACACCCTCGCGCCGGACCTTCTCGCGGGCTGGCCCCGGGCGATCCGCCCCGCCGAGCGGCCCTACCTGCTGCCCGAGACCCTGGGATTGCCGGAGGTCGGACGTCTCACCGGGCGGGGCAACACCGCCAACCTCGAATCGGTGCTGGCCCTCAGGCCGGACCTGATCCTCGACGTCGGCGACACCACCGAGACCTACCGCTCGCTCGCCGACCGGGTGCAGCAGCAGACCGGCCTGCCCTACCTGCTCTTCGACGGGCGCCTGCCCGCCGTGCCGGCCACCTACCGCACCCTCGGGACCCTGCTCGGACGCCGGGAGGCGGGAGAGCGCCTGGCGCAGGCCTGCGAGGCGACGCTGGCGACGGTGCGGGCGCGGGTCGCCGCGATCCCGGTCGCTGAGCGCCCGCGGGTCTACTTCGCCCGCGGACCGCGGGGGCTCGAGACCGCCCGCACGGGCGCGATCAACGTCGAGGCGCTGGAACTGCTCGGCGCCGTCAACGTGGCGGGGGCCGGCGGCGGCCTCGCCCGGGTCTCGCCCGAGGACGTGCTCGCCTGGGCGCCCGAGGTGATCGTCGCCCTCGATTCCGCCTTCGTGGCGGGCCTGCGCGGCGACCCGCTCTGGCAGGGAGTTCCGGCCGTGCGCGCGGGCCGGGTCCATCTCGCCCCTGCCCTGCCCTTCGGCTGGGTCGATTCCCCGCCCTCGGTGAACCGCATCCTCGGCCTGTGGTGGCTCGGCCAGGCGCTCTACCCGGCGCGCTTCCCGGAGGATCTGCGGGCGGTCGCCCGGGAATTCCACCGCACCTTCTATCACGTGACGCCGGACGAGGCGGCCCTCGATCGCGTGCTGGCGGGCGGCGCGTGAGCGGCCCCGAGGCCAGGGCCGAGAGCCGCCTCGGGGCGCGGATCGGGGCGGGCGCCGGCACGGCGCTGGCCCTCGGCCTCCTCCTCCTCGCCGTGGCCGTGGCCTTCGGGGTCGGGCGCTTCCCGGTCGGGCTCGGCGAGGTGGCGCAGGTGCTGCTCGCCAAGCTCACCGGCCGGCCGGCCGCCGTGCCGCCCGCGGTCGAGGCGGTGGTGATGCAGATCCGCGGCCCGCGCATCCTGGCGGCGATCCTGATCGGCGCCGCCCTGTCGGTGGCGGGCGCGGCCTTCCAGGGCCTGTTTCGCAATCCGCTCGTCTCGCCCGACATCCTCGGCGCCTCCTCGGGGGCGGCCTTCGGGGCGGTGCTCGGCATCTGGCTCTCGCTCGGCGTGCTCGCCATCGAGGCGCTCGCCTTCGCGGGCGGGCTCGCGGCGGTGGCGGCCGTCTACCTCGTGGGCGCCACGCTGGCCCGGCGCGACCCGGTGCTGGTGCTGGTGCTGGCCGGCGTGGTGATCGGCTCGCTGCTCGGCGCGGGGGTCGGCCTCGTGAAGTACCTCGCCGATCCCTACAACCAGCTCCCGGCCATGACCTTCTGGCTGCTCGGCAGCCTCTCGGCCACACATGCGCTCGACCTCGCGGCCCTGGCCCTGCCGGTCGTCCTCGGCACCGCGGTGCTGCTGCTGCTGCGCTGGCGGCTCGACGCGCTCTCGCTGCCGGAGGAGGAGGCCCGCGCCCTCGGCCTCGCCACCGGCCCGCTGCGGCTCGCTATCGTGGCCGCCGCCACCCTGGTGACGGCCGCGAGCGTGGCGGCGGCCGGCATCGTCGGCTGGGTCGGCCTCGTCGTGCCCCACCTCGCCCGCTTCCTCGTCGGGCCGGGCTTCGCGCGGCTGATCCCGACCGCGGCCCTGCTCGGAGCGGGCTACCTCCTCGTCATCGACACGCTGGCGCGCACCATCGCCCCCGTGGAGGTGCCGCTCGGCATCCTGACCGCGGTGGTCGGCACGCCGGTCTTCCTCTGGCTGCTCGCCGGCGCGGAGCGGGACTGGCAATGACCCTGCTCGCCGCGACGGATCTCGCCTTCGGGTATCCGGGCCGGGTGATCGGCCGCGGGATCGACCTCGCGGTCGCGCCCGGCGAGGTGCTGGCGCTGCTCGGCCCCAACGGCGGCGGCAAGACCACGCTGCTCAAGACCCTGCTCGGCCTGCTGCCGCCGCGCGCCGGCAGCGTGACGGTGCTGGGCCGGCCGCTCGCCGCCCTGCCGGCCCGCGAGCGCGCCCGGGCGCTCGCCTACGTGCCCCAGAGCGCCGGCAGCGCCTTCGCGTTCACCGCACGGGCCGTGGTGCTGATGGGGCGCAGCGCCCATGCGGGCCTGTTCTCCGCCCCCTCCCGCGCCGACCGCGCCAGCGCGGAGGCGGCGCTCGCCCGGATGGGCGTCCTGCACCTCGCCGACCGCGCGGTCACCCGCATCTCCGGCGGCGAGCGCCAGCTCGTGCTGATCGCCCGCGCGCTCGCCCAGGAGCCGCGCCTCGTGATCCTCGACGAGCCGACTGCCAGCCTCGATTTCGGCAACCAGGGGAAGGTGATGCGCGAGATCACCCGCCTGCGCGACGACGGGCTCGGCGTGATCTTCACCACCCACGACCCCAATCAGGCGGCGCGCTACGCCGACCGCGCCCTGCTGCTGCGGGCGGGCGGACGCCTCGCCGAAGGCCCGGTGGCGGAGGTGCTGGCGGCGGAGCGTCTCGAAGGGCTCTACGGAGCGCCGGTCGAGGAGGTGCGGGACGCGGGCACGGGGGCGCGCGCCTTCCTGCCGGGCTGAACGCCGCCGTTCGGCGCGGGAGCGTTCCACTCTCGTTGCAGGATACGTCATCCACGCGTCGCCGGCTCGGGGGCGGCGAGACGCGATGGCGTTGCCGGCACGGGAGAGCGGTCCGCCGCACAGGGTTCGGCAACGATACGGCCCTATCCTGGCGGTCCTCCGCCGCCGGGGCCGCCGCCATGTCGCTTCGCCTGCTCGCCACCATCCTGGCCCTCTGCCCGCTCCCGGCTCTGGCCAACGGCACCGATTGCGGGGGCGACGCGCGCTCCTCCGCGCAGGTGGTCGAGAACCGTCCCGCCCGGGCCGGGCCGCTGACGGCCGTGCCCGACACGCTCTGCGCCGACCTCCAGGACACCAAGCGCTCGCGGCTGCGCATCGACGTCTACAGCGGGCCGTATGGCGGGACGGGGTCCGAGACCCCATATGACGGGTCGGAGCCGGGCGGAGGGCGCCTCCGCCGCGGCGACCGGAGCCGCTAGTCCCGCGGCGCCTGCGTCGGGACCGCCGTCCGGCGGCCGCCCCGAGGATCTGCCCGATCTTGATGAACCGCCGCTCCCTTCCCCCGCAGGCCCGCGCACGCGGCGTCACGGCGGTGCTCGGCCCGACCAACACCGGCAAGACCCATCTCGCCATCGAGCGGATGCTGGCCCATCCGACCGGGATGATCGGGCTGCCGCTGCGGCTGCTCGCCCGCGAGGTCTACCACCGGGTGGTGGACCGGGTGGGCCCGGAGCGGGTCGCCCTGGTCACCGGCGAGGAGAAGATCAAGCCCGACCGGCCGAGCTACTGGATCTGCACCGCCGAGGCGATGCCGCGCGACCGAACCGTCGACTTCGTCGCCGTCGACGAGATCCAGCTCGGCGCCGACATGGACCGCGGCCACACCTTCACCGACCGCCTGCTGCACCAGCGCGGGCGCGAGGAGACGCTGCTGATCGGCTCCGGCACCATGGCGCCGCTGGTGCAGGCGCTGATCCCGGGCGTCGTCGTCACCAGCCGTCCGCGGCTGTCGCAGCTCTCCTTCGCCGGCGAGAAGCGCCTCTCGCGTTTGCCCCACCGCACCGCCATCGTCGCCTTCTCGGCCGAGGAGGTCTACGCCATCGCCGAGCTGCTGCGCCGCCAGCGCGGCGGCGCCGCGGTGGTGCTCGGCGCGCTCTCGCCGCGCACCCGCAACGCCCAGGTCGAACTCTACCAGTCGGGGGACGTCGACTACCTCGTCGCCACCGACGCGGTCGGCATGGGGCTCAACCTCGACGTCGACCACGTCGCCTTCGCGTCGAACCGCAAGTTCGACGGCACGCGCTTCCGCGGCCTGACCCCCGCCGAGATGGCGCAGATCGCCGGGCGCGCCGGACGCCACCTGCGCGACGGCACCTTCGGCTCCACCGGCCGCTGCCCGCCCTTCGAGCCCGAGATGGTGGAGGCGCTGGAGAGCCACACCTTCGAGCCGACCCGGGTGCTGCAATGGCGCAACCCCGACCTCGACTTCTCCTCCGTCGAGGCCCTGCAGGCGAGTCTCGCCGAGCATCCTGGCGAGCGCGGCCTGGTGCGCGCGCCGCGCGGCGACGACGAGGCCGCGCTCGACCTGCTGGCCCGCGAGGACGACATCCGCGACATGGCCGCGGCCCGCGGCGGGGCGGTGGAGCGGCTCTGGGCCGTCTGCGGCGTGCCCGACTACCGCAAGACCCCGATCCAGACCCATGCCGACCTCGTCGCGCAGCTCTACCGCTTCCTGATGCGGGGCTTGGCCGGGCGCATCCCATCCGACTGGTTTGCCAAGCACGTCGCGATGGTCGACCGCACGGACGGCGACATCGACACCCTCTCCCAGCGCATCGCCCAGGTGCGCACATGGACCTTCGTCGCCAACCGCCCCGACTGGCTGCAGGAGCCGGAGCATTGGCAGGGCGAGACGCGTCGGGTAGAGGACAGGCTGTCCGACGCCCTCCACGAGCGGCTGGCGAGTCGGTTCGTGGACCGGCGCACCAGCGTCCTCATGCGGCGCCTGAGAGAGAACACCATGTTGGAAGCTGAGATCACCGCAGGCGGCGACGTCACGGTCGAGGGCCAGCACGTCGGCCACCTGCACGGGTTCCAGTTCGTGCCCGACCCCGGCGCCGAGGGCCAGGAAGCCAAGACCCTCCGCAGCGCGGCCGAGAAGGCGCTGGCGAGCGAGATCGAGGCCCGCGCCGACCGCTTCGCGGCCGCGGCCGACGCCGCCCTGGTGCTCTCGAACGACGGCACCATCCGCTGGACCGGCGACCCCGTCGCCAAGCTCGTCCCGGGCGACAAGCTCTACGCCCCGGGTTTTCGCATCCTGGCCGACGAGCAGCTCACCGGCCCCGCCCGCGACAAGGTCGAGGGGCGCCTCGCGGCCTGGCTCAAGGCGCACATCGTGCGGCTGCTCGGCCCCGCGCTCGAACTCGAGACCGCCGAGGATCTCACGGGCCTCGCCCGCGGCATCGGCTTCCAGGTTTCGGAGGCGCTCGGCGTGCTGGAGCGCGCCAAGGTGCTGACCGAGATGCGCAGCCTCGACCAGGAGGGCCGCGGGGCGCTGCGCAAGCGCGGCGTGCGCTTCGGCGCCTACCACATCACCATGCCGGCCCTGCTCAAGCCCGCCCCGCGCACGCTGGCGGCTCAGCTCTGGGCGCTGAAGAACGGCGGCCTCGACCAGCGCGGCCTCGACGAGATCGCGCATCTCGCCGGCAGCGGCCGCACCTCGATGCCGGTCGATCCCGAGATCGCCAAGGGGCTCTACCGGGCGGCCGGCTTCCGGGTCTGCGGCGGCCGGGCCGTGCGCGTCGACATCCTGGAGCGCCTCGCCGACCTGATCCGTCCGGCCATCGCCTACGTGCCGGGCACCACGCCGGGCGAGCCCCCGCCCGGGGCCGCGGACCGCGACGGCTTCGTGCCCACCGTCGGCATGACCTCGCTGGTCGGCTGCTCGGGCGAGGACTTCGCCTCGATCCTGAAATCGCTCGGCTACGTGGCGGAGAGCCGCCCCGGCCCGGCCATCACGGTGCCGCTGCGCCCCGCCGCCGCGACCGTGCCGCTGCGGCCGGCGGGCGAGGCCGCGCCGGAACCGGGCGCCGCGGCATCGCCCGAGGGTGAGGCGGCCGATGCCGCCCCCGATCTGTCCGCCGAGGCCGTGCCGGGCGAGGCGTCGGTCGACGAGACGGCGAGCCGGGAGAGCGAGGCCCCCGAGGCCGAGACACACGAGGTCGAGACCCAACAGGCCGAGACACACGAGGCAGAGCCCCAGGAAGCAGCGACGCAGGGGCCGGAGACCCAGCAGGCCGAGATCCGGGAGGCCGTGCCCGAGCCGGAGGCCGCGGCGGCCCTGGAACCGGAGGCGGCATCGGCCGAACAGGACGCCCTGCCTGAGGCCGTCGGGGAGCCCGAGCCCGTCGCGGCCGAAGCGGCGATTGTCGCGGCGGATGAGCCGGCCTCCGGCGACACGGCCACGGCCGAGGGGGCGACCATCGAACCAGCACCGGAGGGCGCCGTTGCCGAGGCCGTGCCGTCCGCCGAACCGGCGCCGGAGGATGCCGCCGCCCCAGCGGCGGCAGCCCAGCCGGTCCTCATCGAGGTCTGGCGGATGCACCGCCACCAGCGCGGCGCCGTCCGCCACCAGGGCCGCGGCCGTCCCCACGCGCAGGGCGGGCCGCAGCAGCGGGGCGCGCCGCAGCAGCGCACCGGCGAGGGCCGTCCGCCGCGGCGCGACGGCCAGGACCAGGGACCGCGGCCGCAGGGCCGCACCTCGCCGCGCTGGGGCGAGCAGCGCCAGGCCGACGGCGCCCGGGCGGAGGGCCGCCCGCCGCGGCACGGCGGCAATGGCCGCGGACCCGAGGGTGAGCGCGGCGGACGGCCCCCGCAGGAGCGGCGCGACGGCTATCGCGGCGCCCCGGACGCCCGGCCGCCCCGCCGCGAGCGGGCGCCGGACCCGGATTCGCCCTTCGCCAAGCTCCTCGCCCTCAAGGCACAGATGGAGGCGCGGGACGGCGACAAGCGCTGAGCCCGTCCGTGCGCCAGGACCGTCAGCGTCTCGACAAGTGGCTGTGGTTCGCGCGCTTCGCCAAGACGCGCAGCCTCGCCGCCCGCCTGATCGCGGATGGCTACGTGCGGGTGAACGGCCAGCGCGCCGAGGCCGCTGCCAAGCCCGTCGCGGTGGGCGACGTCGTGACGGTGGCGGCCGCGCATGCGACCCTGGCGGTGCGGGTGCTGGGCCTCGGCGAGCGCCGCGGCCCGGCCCCGGAGGCACGCCTGCTCTATGCCGATCTCTCCGCCGATGCCCCGGCCGACCCGCCCGCCGGGAGCGTGACGCGCGGGTGACGTTCGCGGCACGAATGGCGGGGGCGGCGTCGCGGCGCTTGCCAGCGTCCCGGGCAGGGGCTAGAGCGCGCCGGAACGCGCTCAGGGCCCTCGCACCCCGTTCCGCTCACGCCCAAGGACCGACCGTCCCATGACCTACGTCGTCACCGACAACTGCATCAAGTGCAAGTACATGGACTGCGTGGAGGTGTGCCCGGTCGACTGCTTCTACGAGGGCGAGAACATGCTCGTCATCCATCCCGACGAGTGCATCGATTGCGGCGTGTGCGAGCCGGAATGCCCCGCCGAGGCGATCAAGCCCGACACCGAGCCGGGCCTCGAAACCTGGCTGAAGCTCAACGCCGATCTCGCCAAGACCTGGCCGAACATCACGCAGAAGAAGCCCGCCCCCGACGACGCCAAGCAGTGGGACGGCGTCGCGGGCAAGTTCGAGGCGCATTTCTCGCCCAATCCCGGCTCGGGCGATTGATCCCCGCCCGGAGCGGGCTCCCGCCCGGACTCGGGCGGCTCATCCCCGGCCGCGGCAGGCCCGCCGCAGCGCCGCAGACCTGATGAAATACCATGCACGGTGCGCTGCCATGCGCGCCGCGCACCTGAATTTTTTTGATTTTCGAGCCCTCGCGTGCTAGGGTGCCGATCACCGTCGCTTACGTTCGACGTGCGGCACCTGCCTGCCGAGCGGGACTTTTTCTCGACGGGGTGGAGCCGCATGCAGTCAGGCGTGGAGGGTTTTTCCCGATCCGCGCTCTGCTCGGGCGTTTCTTAGCTATCGGTTGACAGGGACTGGCGGACGCCTCGCGGGGCGTCCGACGGGCACGTATTTTCAGCCGGGCGCCCTGACCCGGACGAATGACCGGCCCGCGGCGCAATGACCGCGGACGGTGACCTGGAGGCCACCCCCGCATGACGACCGCCAAGAAGACGACAGCCGCCCGGCAGGGCTTCAAGACCGGCGAAGCGATCGTGTATCCGGCTCACGGTGTCGGCCGCATCACGGCCATCGAGGAGCAGGAGATCGCCGGCTACAAGCTCGAGCTGTTCGTGGTGTCGTTCGAGAAGGACAAGATGGTTCTTCGGGTCCCGACCGCCAAGGCGAATGCGGTCGGCATGCGCAAGCTCGCCGAGCCGGATCTCGTCAAGAAAGCCCTCGACGTGCTCACCGGCCGCGCCCGCGTGAAGCGCACGATGTGGTCGCGCCGCGCCCAGGAATACGAGGCCAAGATCAACTCGGGCGACCTGATCGCCGTCACCGAGGTGGTGCGCGACCTCTACCGCTCCGAGGCCCAGCCCGAGCAGTCCTATTCCGAGCGCCAGCTCTACGAGGCCGCCCTCGATCGGGTGGTGCGCGAGATCGCGGCGGTGAACAAGATCACCGAGACCGAGTCCCTCAAGCTCATCGAGCAGAGTCTCGCCAAGTCGCCGCGGCGCGCCAAGAGCGCGGATGCCGACGGCGAGAGCGAGGCCGAGGACCTGCAGGACGAGGCCGAGGCCGCCTGACGCCTCTCACCCCTGGGATTTTCGGAAAGCCCGGCCCTCGTGCCGGGCTTTTTCGTTGCCGATCTGCCACAGGCAGCAGGCACTGCGCTCACCGTTCCGCAATGCGGGAACCATCCTGCGCCTCGCGCCGTTGTCGCAGGCCCTGCGAGGACGGTGGCTGGCTGCGCGCGCCGGTATGTCTCTTCACGGGCCGGAGCACGCGACCGAAGCGGCGGAGGCAGGCATGGCGGAAATCGCAGGCATACGTCGACAGTTCGTGCGGATGGCGATGGATGCGCCCTTCCTCGAGCGGGAAGAGGAGCGAGGCCTCGCGGTCCGCTGGAAGGACGAACGCGACGAGCAGGCCCTGCACCGCCTGATCTCGGCCCATATGCGCCTCGTCATCGCTCTGGCGGGCCGCTTCCGCCATTACGGCCTGCCGATGGCCGACCTCGTCCAGGAAGGGCATGTCGGCCTGATGGAAGCCGCCGCCCGCTTCGAACCCGAGCGGGACGTCCGGTTCTCCACCTACGCCACGTGGTGGATCCGCGCCTCGATCCAGGATTACATCCTGCGCAACTGGTCGATCGTCCGCGGCGGTACCTCCTCGGCCCAGAAGGCCCTGTTCTTCAACCTGCGCCGGCTGCGTGCCCGCCTGATGCAATCGACCGACGAGCATGTCGGCGACGAGATCCATCGGCGCATCGCCACCGCCATCGGCGTATCCCGCGAGGACGTGGCGCTGATGGATGCCCGCCTGTCGGGTCCCGACATGTCCCTCAACGCGCCGATCACCGACGAGGGCGATGCCTCCGCCGAGCGCGTCGACTTCCTGGTTGATACCTCGCCCCTGCCCGACGAGGCGGTCTCGGACGCCGTCGACGGCGAGCGGCGCCTCACCTGGCTGCGCCAAGCCCTCACGGTGCTCTCCGAGCGCGAGCTGCGCATCCTGCACGAGCGCCGTCTCTCCGAGGATCAGGCCACCCTCGAAGCGCTCGGGCACCGCCTCGGCATCTCGAAGGAGCGGGTGCGCCAGATCGAGAACCGCGCCCTGGAGAAGCTGCGCCGCGCCCTCGCCGAGCGCTTCCCGCAGCCCTCCGCCTCCGGCATGAGCGCCTTCGTCTGAGCCTCGGGCCTCCGGACCGGTCTCCGGTTCGGCGACGACGATGCGGGAGACGAGGAGCCGGGCAGCCCTGCGCGGCACCGGCCGCTAAGCAGATTTCGCAAAAGTGGTCGCCGGTTTTGCGATCAAAATCTGCGAAGAAACAAGAACCTAAGCGGACGAAGCGTTGGCTTGCCAACGCTAGTCTGCTTAGACGACGAGCAGGGGCCTCAGCCGCAGCCCGTGCTCGGCCGCCCAGGCGAAGCGGGCTCCATCCGCCAGCACGCAGGAGCCTGCCCGCAGGGACAGGCCGCGATGGTCGAGCCGCCAGCCCTCGCCCTCCGCGACCACGTGCACGCGCTGGGGCGCCGCCGACAGCCCCTCCCCGCTCGCCTTCAGGCAGGCTTCCTTCACGGCCCAGAGTTCGAGCGCCCGCGCCGGCCGCGCCGCGGCGGGCAGGCCGCGGAAGGCGGCGAGTTCGGCCGGATGCATCACGTGCGGCGCGAGGCTGTCCCAGTCCACCGGCCGGGCCGCCCCCTCGACATCGACGCCGAGCCGGCCGCCCCGCGCGACGGCCGCCGCCACCCAGCCGGCCCCGTGGCTCAGGTTGAGATCGAGATCATCCGCGCCCGGCAGGAACGGCCGGTCGAAGCCGTCGCGCGCCAGAACGAGGGTTTCGGGGGCGCGGCCGAGCAGCCCCCCGAGCAGATGGCGCAGCAGCCCGTGCGCCGCCTCGCGCTCCAGCCGGTCCTGCGGCTGCTGGAAGCGGGCGATCCGGGCCGTCTCCTCTGGCGGCAGGGCGCGCCGCGCCGCCGGCAGCGCCGCGACGGCCTCCGCCCGCATCGCGACGGCGATGCCCTCGCGCGCGGCGAGGCCAAGATCCTCCAGGGCCGCGAGGGCTTGGCCATCGATGCAGCCCGCCGCACCCTGCATCGGCATGTCCCTCCCCAGCTGCGCGACGACGGAGCGCCCGGCGGTTCTCCACCGGACCGGCGCCCGGAGACAAGGCCCCGCCGCAGGAGCCGGCCGGATCAGCGCGTCACCACCACGGGCGTGCCCACCTGGACCCGGGCGTAGAGGTCGACGACGTCCTGATTGAACATCCGGATGCAGCCGTAGGACGCGAAGGTGCCGATCGAACTCGGGCGGTTGGTGCCGTGGATCGCGTACTCGCCCCGGTCGAGGGTGAGGGCCGCCGCCCCCATCGGGTTGCGCGGCGAGCCGCCCGCGATCACCGCAGGCAGGCGCGGATTGTCGCGCTTGACCTCGGAGGGCGGCGACCACGCGGGCTGGACGTACTTGCCCTCGATACGGGCGAGCCCGGTCCATTGCTTGCCGGCCTTGCCCACCGCGACCGGATAGCGGATCGCCGTCCCGTCGCCGTTGACGTAGTAGAGCCGGCGCTCGGTGGTGCGCACCACGATGGTGCCGGGCGAGGCGCCGACGTCGAACGGCACCACCTCGCGCGCCGCCGCCGGGCCGCACGCCATCGTCGCCACGACGCTCATCGCCGCGACCCATCCACTCTGCTTGATCATCCCTGCGGTCCTCGAAGCGTGACCTTGAAGCGGGACGATAATCCGCAGCCGATCCTGTCGTTCCGGTTGGCGAGAATGATTGCCGGGGGGTGAACGAAGGCGTTTCGCGCGCGAGGCTTAAGGGCCCGCATAGGGGCCGGTGAGAAACCGGCGCGACGCCTTGACGAAGCGTTGAGCTTGGGCTCCGGCACCGCGTCGCCGCCGCCGCGTTGACATGCGAACAAAGTGTGAACAAATTACCCGTCACGGCGCTTTACCAGGGGACGGACCGGATGACGACCTACCGCTTCCACTGCACCAACGGCCTGGAATTCTACCTCGACACCCGCGGCCAGAGCGTTGCGCCCGGAGAGTCGCTCCGCGGCCGGGCCGAGCAGGTGGCGCAGGGCCTGCGGCGGCGCGGCGGCGACTGGTCGACCTGGAGCGTCAGCGTCCACGATCTCGACGGCCGTCGGGTGCTGCTGCTGCCGGTCGAGGCCGCGCTGCCGCTGGCGGCCTGAGCGGCAGCGCGGGAACCGACGTCGTTCCGCGCGTTGATGGGGCGTTCCCTCTCCCGCGCAGATCGAGGCCCCGCACCCGGACGGAGTCCCGCGACGCGCCGAGCGCCGAGGTGCCCGTTGCCGCCCGTATCCCCACCGCAGGATCTCGCCCTCGTGCTCGGAGGCGGCAACGCGCTCGGCGCCTATCTCGGCGGCGCCTGCGAGACGCTGTTTGACCGCGGCTTCGCTCCGTCCCGGATCGTCGGGGCCTCGATCGGCGCGGTGACGGGCGCGATCCTGGCCGGGAACCGGCCCGAGGAGAGGCTGGCGAAGGTGCGGGCGTTCTGGGACGAGGCGGTCATGCACACCACCCGGGCGTCGCACCTTCCGCTGCGGCTGCGCCAGACCTACAACGGCCTGCACTCCGTCCTGGCGCTCGCCGCCGGCCGGCCGACGATCTTCCGGCATCGCTTCCCCGGCCTGTGGTCGGTGCTGCCCTGGATGCCCAACGACGTCGCGCTCTACGATCTCGCCCCCTTGCGCGAGACGATCCTGCGCCTCGTGAATTTCGAGCGCCTGAACCGCGCCGATCCGCCGCTCGCGGTCTGTTGCGTCGACATCGAGACCGGCGAGGAGGTGGTGTTCGACTCAGCGCGCGGTCCGCTCGCCCCCGAGCATCTGCTGGCGAGCGCCTCCATCACGCCGGCCTTCCCGCCGGTGGAGATCGACGGACGCCTGCTCTGCGATCCCGGCTACACCAACAACCTGCCGCTGGATCTCGTCCTCGCGGAGCCGCCGCCGCAGGACCGCCTCTGCGTCGCGGTCGAGCTATTCGGCCTGCGGGCGCCGCGCCCGCGCTCCCTCGACGCGGTGCTGGAGCGCACCCACGATCTCGTCTTCGCCAGCGCCACCCGCCGCACCATCGCGGCCCTGGAGCGCACCTACGCGCTGCACGCGCGGCTCGATCCGCAGGGTGCGCGGGCGACGCTCCTGCATGTGGCCTACGAGACCCAGGCGGACGAGGTCGCGGGCAAGACCCTGGACTTCTCGCCCGCCTCGATCCGCGACCGCTGGGCGGCCGGCGCCCGCGACATGGCGCAGGGTCTCGCGCGCCTCGACGAGGCCGGGCCGCCGGATGGCCGGTTCAGGTACCTGCCGGCGCACACGCCGTCGCGGTGAGCGCCCGGCCGCCTCACGCCCCCTCCCCTTCCAGCCCGAGATGGGCGCGGAGCGTGCGACCCGCATAGGCCCCGGGCACCAGCCCGCGGCGGCGCAGTTCCGGCACGAGGTTTTCCACGATCTCGTCGAGGCAGGCGGTGAGCGGGGGGATCGTCAGGGCGAAGCCGTCACAGGCGCCCTCCCGCCACCACGCCTCCAGGGTGTCGGCGACCGCGCCGGGCGGACCGAGCAGGCGCAGGGGCGGCGCGGAATCCGGGCCGGGGCGCAGGGTACCGGCGCGGCCGGTCGCCGCGATGCGCTGCGCCTTGTCGGCGGCCTCGGCCTCGCTCGCGCCCAGCACCACCGCCGCCTTCTGCAGCACGCGCGCGCCCGGTGCCCGCCCGTGGGCGGCCGCCTGCGACAGCAGGTCCGCACGGATCGCCCGCGCCGCGTCGCGCTCCCGCGCGCCCATCACCACGAGGTCGGCCTGTGCCGCAGCGAGGCGGCGCGCCTCGGCCGTCGCCGCATCGAGCACGATCACCGGGTGGCCGCGCCCGGGCCGCGGCGTCTCGGCGGGCGCCGCGTAATCCCGCCAGAGCGCGGTGACCACCCGCAGGAACTCGGCGGCGCGCGCCGCCCGCGCCTCGGCCTCCGCCCCATCGCCGGCGGGCGCGGCGGCGAACCAGCCGGCGCGCCCGCCGGTGAGCCGGTCGAGGGACAGGAACTTGCGGGCGACGTGAGCGGGCTCGACCAGGGCCACCGGTGCGGGCGCGATGAGACCGAGATGCTCGGTGGCCATGGCGAGGGCCGGCAGCAGCGTGAGCGGGTCGATCGCCGACGGGGCCGTCCCCGGCGGTTCCGCCACCAGGGCGGCATCGAACACGCCGCGCTCCAGCGTCCGGGCGACCCGGGCGAGATGATGGAGCGTGAAATCCGCCTCGGGGCCGCCGGGGCTGCGCCGCCCACCCCCGGCGTTCAGGCCGGCCGGCCGCAGGACCGCGACGAGGTGCAGACGGGACGAGGTCATGACGGGGCCCTCTTGGCCGCGGCACAGGGGCGTCGGGCACCGGCGCGCTCCGGACGGAGCCTGCGGGCATGGCCGCCCAGCGTCAACGTCAGCGACAATCGGGCGAAGCCCGATTGTCGCTGTGATGGGCGCGAAGAGTGCCCCGCGGAGCGGGTCCGAGAGGATGAATGTCCGCCCGGACGCAGAGCGGAGCGAAGCCAAAGCCGCGGATGCGGCCGCCGGCGCTCGAGGCCAAGCCATCAACCAGGGCTATCGGGTTCACCCGACTGCCCTGGTGTCAACGTGGCACCCCCTTGCGCGCGCCGCTGGATCGGGCATACTTTGCGATACAAAGTCGGCGGAGGGTATCCGGCCCATGAACGCGGTCAGCAGACGCCGCCAGGAGCGCCGATCCGGGAGGCAAGGGTGACGCCCCCGCGGGACCTCGACCGGGCGCTCGCCGACATCGTGGCGATCCGCAGCCAGATCGCGCGCGACACCCATTTCCGCGGCCTCGGCCCGGCCACCATCGCGGCCACGGGCGTGCTCGCGCTCGGCGCCGCGGCCGTTCAGGCAATCTGGTTCGCAGGCAGCGGGCCGCTCGCCTATTTCGGGCTCTGGATCGCGGTGGCGGCCGTGGCCTTGGGGCTGATCGGCGCCGAGACGGTGACGCGGGCGCGCCGGATCCATTCCGGCCTCGCCGACGCGATGATCCTGGCAGCCGTGGAGCAGTTCCTGCCCGCCTTCGCGGCCGGCGCCCTGGTGGCCCTGGTGCTGGCGCGGCTCGCCCCCGAGAGCCTGTGGCTGCTGCCGGGCCTGTGGCAGGTCTTCGTCAGCGTCGGCCTGTTCGCCGCCGCCCGCACGCTGCCCCGGGGCACGTCGCTCGCCGCGGCCTGGTACCTGCTGGCGGGCCTCGCGGTCATCGCCGTCTCGGCCGGCACGCCCGTCCTCTCGCCCTGGGCGATGGGCCTGCCCTTCGGCATCGGGCAGGTGCTGCTGGCCGCCATCCTCCACCTCGCGCGCCGGGACGCCGATGACTGAGCCGAGCGGCCGCTTCTCCTACGAGGGCCTCGACCGGGTGATCCACGAGAAGGCGCGCCTGGGCCTCCTCACCTCGCTGGCCACCCACCCGGAGGGTCTCGTCTTCGCCGACCTCAAGCACCTGTGCGGCCTCACCGACGGCAATCTCAGCCGGCACCTCGGGGTGCTGCAGGAGGCCGGCCTCGTCGAGATCCGCAAGGGCTACGCCCGCAACCGCCCCCAGACCGTCTGCTGCCTGACCCCGAGCGGGCGGCGGCGCTTCCTCGACTACCTCGCGGTGCTGGAGCAGGTGGTGCGGGACGCCGCCTCCGCCGCCGAGCCCGGCCTCAGCACGCGCCCGACCTGACACCCGTTGCGCCGCGTCCCGCCTCCGGGAGACGCGGCTTCGCCTGGAGACTTTGTGATGCAAAGTTCTTGTGACCACCGATCCGGGCTGCATGTCGCGGCGATCATGGACGGCAACGGGCGCTGGGCCAGCGCCCGGGGCCTGCCCCGCACCGCCGGGCACCGGGCCGGCGTCGAGGCGATCCGGCGGGTGGCCGAGGCCGCCCCGGATCTCGGCATCGGCACGCTGACGCTGTTTGCCTTCTCGGCCGACAACTGGCGCCGCCCGCCCGGGGAGGTGGCGGGCCTGATGGGCCTCCTGCGCCGCTACCTGCGCCACGAGACCGGACGGCTCGCCCGGACGGGCACGCGCCTCACGGTGATCGGCCGGCGCGACCGTCTGCCGGCCGGGCTGCCGGATGCGCTGGCGCGGGCGGAGGCCGAGACGGCCGCGGGCGAGCGGCTGCATCTGCGCATCGCGGTGGATTACTCGGCCCGCGACGCGATCCTGGCCGCGGCGGCGGCGGGGCCGGCGGAGAGCCGCGAGGCTTTCGGGCGGCGTGTGTCGGGCGGCGCGCCGGACGTCGATCTGCTGATCCGCTCGGGCGGCGAGAAGCGGCTCTCGGATTTCCTGCTCTGGGAATGCGCCTACGCCGAACTGCATTTCAGCGATCGGATGTGGCCCGATTTCGGCGCCGACGACCTTGCGGGGGCGCTGCGCGACTTCGCGACGCGCGAGCGGCGCTTCGGGGGCCTGGGCCCGATGCCGGAAGCGGCCTGAGGCGGGACACCGCTCCCGCACGCTCGGCGCCGCCGGACCGGTGACCGCGTCCGGGAATGATGCTTAGAGAGGGGAGACCCAACTTCCGCGAGACCGCCATGCCGCTCTACGCCCTCGACGACCATCGCCCCCGCTTCGCCGATCCGGCGAGCATCTGGATCGCGCCGGACGCGCACGTGATGGGGCAGGTCGAACTCGGGCCCGACGTGAGCATCTGGTTCGCGGCCGTGCTGCGCGGCGACAACGAGCCGATCCGCATCGGCGCGCGCACCAACATCCAGGACGGGGCGATCCTCCACACCGATCCGGGCTTCCCGCTCGACCTCGGCGAGGACGTCACCATCGGTCACCGCGCGATCGTGCACGGCTGCACGGTGGGAGCGAACTCGCTGATTGGCATGGGCGCGACGCTGCTCAACGGCGCCCGGATCGGCCGCAACTGCATCGTGGGGGCCAACGCCCTCGTCACGGAAGGCAAGGTCTTTCCCGACAACAGCCTCATCGTCGGCGCCCCCGCCAAGGTGGTGCGCAACCTCGACGAGGCGGCCGCCGAGGCGCTGCGCACCTCGGCGGCCCGCTACGTCGCCAATGCCCGCCGCTACGCCGCCGGGCTCAGGCGCATCGAGGGCTGAGGCCCGGGCGGACCGCCCGAGCCCCGTGCCGGGCCCCGTGTGCCGGCCTCGTCACCGGTGCGGCGCAGGGGACGGAACGCGACCGGATCGCTCAGCGGTCCGCCTTGTCGCCCGAGAGGGTGAGCTGGAGGTAGCGCTGCGTCGTCGGCTTCACGAGGTCCGCGACGGTCTGCGCCATCGCCAGTTCCTCCTTCAGGGATTGCTGGAAGCCGGTGATCGGACCGGCTTGGCCGGCGGCTTCCGCGATGGTGATCAGGGAATCGTAGGCTGCCGCCTCGTAGTTCTCGAAGGCCCGGTTGGCGAAGGCGTTCTTCAGAATCTTGTCCTGGGCCGGGGTATGCGCGATGGCCGCGAGATTGCCCATCAGGCCCAGCACGCCTTCCTTGAGCGCCGAGGGGCTCTCGCCGAGGGCGGAGAGCGCCTCCTCCAGGCGGTCGCGCTGGCCGTGGGTTTCGGTGATGTGCCGGCGCAAGGCCGCATCCATCTCAGGGTAGCGCTCCAGGCGCTCGACCTGCCGTTCCATGATCTGCAGGGCCTGCAGTTCGAGGGCATGCGTGTTCTTGAGTGCCGTCACGTAGAGCGAGCGGAGATCCTCGGCCATGCGGTCAGCCTCCCAGGTGAGGGATTGTGGGGTAGGGTGAAGCGCTGGGCCAACGCGCCGGGGCAGTGCCGGTTCTGGAGATTACCCCTACTGAGACAAAGTATCCGATGCCCCCCTGCCCTGCCCACCCTGGGGCACGATCGTGATCCCGCCGCCACCCTGCGGAAGAGGGTCCGGGCTCCCGTCAGACGCGACACGGCCGAGGATCGGCTGCACCGCCATCGCACCCCGATCCTCCGCGCCGCGGCTGGGCTGCCATGCGGCCTCGGACCGGCAGTGCGGTCGGCCCGTTCCCCCTCGCGCGGCGCCGTGTCTCAGGCGGCGTCGCCGGCCGCCGCGAGGCGGTCGAGCAGCGCGCGCTCATGGGCGACGAGGTCGCGCCCGCGCTTGAGGGCGCGGTGATACTGCCTGGCGGCGATCTCGTCCTGAATGGCGAGGAGGTAGGGGGCCGAACTCGGCATCGCCTTCAGGATCTCGGTGGATTGCCGCACCAGCAGGTCCTCCACCTCCGCCGGATTGTCGGCGAGGTAGATCACCTGGAGGGTGACGCAGAGGCGCTTGCCGGCGGTATCCGCCTCGCTCTCGCGGATGATCTCGCTCTCGCGCAGGAAGCGGCACTGCGTCTCGATCAGGAAATCGGCGGCCCGGTCGCCGTTGCGGATCGCCGCGCCGTTGATGATCAGGCGCTCGTGGGGCTTGAGGGTGATGCGCAGCGGCATGGCGGCTCCTGTCCTGGACCGCCCTGTCCTGCCTCATGATTCGTTAAGGTTCCCGTTAAGGCACGGGAGTCTCGGCAATCGGTTTAAGCCCGCCGCAACACTTGGAGGCGCACGGTCGAGGCGTCGTCAAAATGACGCACGCGAAAGATCGAAAAAGGATCGACCCCCATGGCCTCCAGCATCACGCTGTCCGCCGCGACGCGCCAGAACCTGCTCTCGCTCCAGGACACCGCCAACCTCCTCTCCACCACCCAGTCCCGCCTGTCGACCGGCAAGAAGGTCAACTCGGCGCTCGACAACCCGACCAACTTCTTCACCTCGCAGAGCCTGACGGCGCGGTCCTCCGACCTCTCCAACCTGCTCGACGGCATCTCGAACGGCGTCCAGACCATCCAGGCCGCCAACCAGGGCATCACCTCGATCCAAAAGCTGGTCGATTCGGCGAAGTCCACCGCGAACCAGGCGCTCGCCGACAAGAGCGCGACCTCCAGCGGCCAGGCCGCCACCGCCGCCACCGTGTTCGGCAGCAAGTCCTTCCAGGGCCTCGCGGGCACGCTCGACGGCACGCAGGACTTCTCGTCGCTGAGCAAGGACGGCTCGATCGACATCTCGCTCGACGGCGGCAAGACCTCGACCACGATCCGGCTCGACTCCTCGACCCTGAAGACCTCCGCCACCGACCTCACCAAGGTCACGGCCGCGCAGGTCTCCTCGGCGATCAACAGCCAGATCGCCAACAGCACCGCGCTCAAGGGCAAGGTGAGCGCGTCGGTCGGCTCCGACGGCCGCATCTCGTTCTCGACCACGTCGGCGGGTGCGACCCAGCAGCTCAAGGTGTCGGGCGCGGCCTCCTCGACCATCGACATCGGCTTCGGCAAGGCGACGAACACCACCGCCGCCAGCGCGACCGCCGGCACCGCCCTCGCCGCCACCGTCACCCTCGGCCGCACGAACTCCGACAGCGCGAGCTTCACGGTCAACGACGGCTCGAAGTCAGTCGACATCAAGCTCGACCAGGACACGGTCTACGACACGGCCGGCAGCACGCTCGGCGCGACGGCGACCCGCGCCAACATCCTGTCGGCGATCAACAAGCAGCTCAGCGACGCCGGATCGTCCGTCACCGCGAGCCTGGACAGCGGCAACAAGCTCGTCTTCACCAGCCAGGATCTCGGTCCCTCGGCCGCGGTGAGCGTGATCGACAAGGGCGGCGACGCGACGATCGGGCTGTTTACTCAAACGGGATTCGACTTGGGCACGTTCACAAGCGGTACCGTGAACGCGGGCGCGATACGCCAAGCCGACACAGCGCTTGGCGCCACAAACAACTTTGACACCGGCTCGGCAAAATTCACGATCAGCGATGGCACCACTGCGGCCGAAATCGTCCTTGATACCAATTCGGCCATCGATACGGCGTCACCGCCTACCACACTCGGCGCCGCTGCCACTCGGGCGGACGTCGTCGCCGCAATCAACATCCAGCTGGCCGCAAAAGGCGTGAACATTACGGCGAGCCTCGATGGCGGCACAAACGAGTTGATCTTCACGAACGGAACAGCCGGTGCGTCTGGCGTCGTCGATGTTTCGGGCATCCGCGGCACGATCGATATCGGTTTCGGCGCTACGACATCGACCAGTGGTACCCAGACGTCGGGCACCGGCACCGCGGCGAGTGGCCTGTCGGCCACCGGCTCGGACGCCACCGACGGCTCGGCCAAGGCCGTCATCACCGGGTCGAAGGCGCTGACCACCGTCGACCTGAACACCGTGGGCAACAACGCCAGCTTCTCCATCCAGCTCGGCAGCGGTCAAGCCAAGACGATCACCCTGAATTCGACCACCGTCGCGCCGGTCAACGCCGCCGCCACCACGGGCGCCGAGCTGGTGGCCGCGATCAACAAGCAGTTCGATGCCGATACCGGCCTGTCGGGCCAGATCAAGGCGAGCCTGGACGTCAACAACAAGCTGGTGATCAGCTCGACGGCCGGCGGCTCGTCGCAGAAGATCACCATCACCCCGGCCCAGGGCACGACCCAAGCCAACAACGTCGATATCGGCTTCGGCTCGCAGACCTCGCTGATCAACTCCGTCGCCACCAACACCGCGACGGCGATCACCGCGACCGGCAAGGACAGCACCGGCAGCACCAACACCACCCGCGAGTCGCTGGCCAAGCAGTTCAACGAGCTGCTGAACCAGATCACCCAGCAGGCCAAGGATTCGAGCTACAACGGCGTCAACCTGCTCTACCGCACCACGGACGACGCCAGCGAGAACACCCTGCGGGTGACGTTCAACGAGAACGGTTCGTCGAACATCGACATCAAGGGCGTGAAGTTCGACTCCGACGGCCTCGGCCTCACCTCGGTGACCGGCGGCTTCCAGTCGGACGACGAGATCAAGGCGACCCTGACCGCGATCACCTCGGCGACCAACAAGCTGCGCTCGCAGTCCTCGACCTTCGGCTCGAACCTCTCGGTGGTGCAGAACCGTCAGGACTTCTCGAAGAACCTGATCAACATCCTCGACACCGGCTCGGCGAACCTGACCAACGCCGACCTGAACGAGGAGGCGGCGAACTCGCAGGCCCTGTCGACCCGCAACTCGCTGGCGATCTCGGCGCTCTCGCTCGCCAACCAGGCGCAGCAGGGCATCCTGCAGCTCCTGCGCTGATCGGCACTGACAGATCCGAACAGGCGAACGGCCGGGGCTCGCGCCCCGGCCGTTTCCCGTTGTGCGAGGCGCCTCAGGCGGCGCCGGCGAACATCTCGTCGAAGGAATAGCCGGAGCCGCGCACGGTGCGGATCGGGTCCGGGCTGCGGGGGCGGTTGATGGCTTTGCGCAGGCGGCCGATATGGACGTCGACGGTGCGTTCGTCGATGTAGACGTCGTGGCCCCAGACCCCGTCGAGGAGCTGCTCGCGGGAAAAGACCCGCCCGGGGCTCTGCATCAGGAATTCGAGCAGCTTGAACTCGGTCGGGCCGAGATGGAGCTCGCGGCCCTCGCGGCGCACCCGGTGGCTGACGCGGTCGAGTTCGATGTCGCCCGCGACCAGGAGATGCGCGACGTGGGCGGGCTTGGCGCGCCGCAGCAGGGCGCGGACCCGCGCCAGCAGCTCGGGCACCGAGAACGGCTTGACGATGTAGTCGTCGGCCCCGGTGGCGAGCCCGCGCACCCGGTCCCCCTCTTCGCCGCGCGCGGTGAGCATGATCACCGGCAGGCGCTCGGTCTCGCGCCGCGCGCGGATGCGCCTGCACAGCTCGATGCCGGACAGCCCCGGCACCATCCAGTCGAGCAGGACGAGGTCCGGCACCTGCTCGCGCAGGCGCAGGTCGGCCTCGTCGCCGCGGGCGACGGCGTCGACCTCGAAGCCCTCGGCTTCGAGGTTGTAGCGCAGGAGGAGCGTGAGCGGCTCCTCGTCCTCGACGATCAGGATACGCGTCGACATGCCGGTTTCTCGGGGACGGGCGGCCTCACGCCCCCGGCCCGGCCGACACCGTGGCGTAGTTCGAGGCGTCGTTCTTGGGGCGGTCGGTGGGCAGGGTCTCGCCGGTGACGAGGTAGTGGATCGTCTCGGCGATGTTGGTGGTGTGGTCGCCGATCCGCTCGACGTTCTTGGCGCAGAACAGCAGGTGCGTGCAGAAGCTGATGTTGCGCGGATCCTCCATCATGTAGGTCAGGAGTTCGCGGAACAGCGAGGTGTAGAGCGCATCGATGCCGCCGTCGCGCTCCCAGACGTCGCGGGCGGCCTTGACGTCCTGGGTCGCATAGGCGTCGAGCACGTCCTTGAGCTGCTCCTGCACCAGCTCGCTCATGTGCTGCACGCCGAGGACGATTTTTTGCGGCTGCATCTGGTCGCTGATGGCGACCACGCGCTTGGCGATGTTCTTGGCGAGGTCGCCGATGCGTTCGAGGTCGCCCGAGACGCGGATGGCCGAGATGGTCTCGCGCAGGTCGATCGCCATCGGCTGGCGCCGGGCGATGAGCAGGATCGCCTTCTCCTCGATCTCGCGCTGGAGCACGTCGAGGCGCTGGTCGGCGGCGATGATGGCCTGGGCGAGGGAGGCGTCGCGCCGCACGAGGGCGGTGCCGGCATCCGCCATCATCTTCTCGGCGATGCCGCCCATCTCGGCGATGCTGCGGCGCAGGTTCTGCAGGTCCGTGTCGTAGGAGGACACGATATGCTCGGACATGGCATGGTCCCGGTTCGCGAGAGGGGGATCAGCCGAAGCGGCCGGTGATGTAGTCCTGGGTCTGGCGCTTCGTCGGATTCATGAACAGGCGGTTGGTGGGCCCGAACTCGATCAGTTCGCCGAGATACATGAAGGCCGTGAATTGCGAGATGCGCGCCGCCTGCTGCATGTTGTGGGTGACGATCGCGATGGTGAACTCGGAGCGCAGCTGCTCGATCAGCTCCTCGATGCGCCCGGTCGAGATCGGGTCGAGGGCCGAGGTGGGCTCGTCGAACAGGATCACCTCGGGGCGCTGGGCCACCGTGCGGGCGATGCAGAGGCGCTGCTGCTGGCCGCCCGACAGGCCCATGCCGGATTGCCGGAGCTTGTCCTTGACCTCGTCCCAGAGGGCCGACTTGCGCAGGGCCTCCTCCACGCGGGCGTCGACCTCGGCCTTGGGCAGCCGCTCGTAGAGCCGGATGCCGAAGGCGATGTTGTCGTAGATCGACATCGGGAACGGCGTCGGCTTCTGAAACACCATGCCGACCCGGGCGCGCAGTTCGTTGAGGTCGATCGAGTTGTCGAGGATGTTGCGCCCGTCGAGCAGGATCTCGCCCTCCGCGCGCTGCTCCGGATAGAGGCTGTAGATCCGGTTGAAGGTGCGCAGCAGCGTGGACTTGCCGCAGCCCGACGGCCCGATCAGGGCCGTGACCTGCCGGTCGTGGAAGTTGAGGTCGATGTTCTTCAGGCCCTGGAACGAGCCATAGTAGAAGTTGAGGTTCTTCACGGCGACGCGGATCGGGGCGGTCTCGTCGGCCTTGCTGGACCCGACGACGGGCGCGGCGGTGGCGGTGGCGGTGGCACTCATCGGTGTTCTCCGGCAGGGGTCAGCGTCAGCGGGCCTTGCCGCCGCGCAGGAAGACGCGGGCCGTGATCGACAGGGCGAGGATCGCGACCGTGATGAGCAGCGCCCCCGCCCAGGCGAGCTGGCGCCAGTTCTCGTAGGGCGAGAGGGCGAACTGGTAGATCATCACCGGCAGGTTGGCGACGCCGCCCATCAGATTGGGGCTGAACCAGGAATTGTTGTTGAGCGCGGTGAAGAGCAGCGGCGCGGTCTCGCCGGCGATGCGGGCGAGCGCGAGCAGGATGCCGGTGACGATGCCGGCCTGCGCGGCGCGCCACGTCACGTGGCGGATCACCAGCGAGGGCGGGGCGCCGAGCGCCGCGCCGGCCTCGCGCAGGGGGCCGGGCACGAGGCGCAGCATGTCCTCGGTGGTGCGCACGATCACCGGGGTGGCGATGATGGCGAGCGCGACGCCGCCGGCCCAGCCCGAGTAGCCGCCCATCGTGCGCACCATCACGGTGTAGACGAACAGGCCGATCAGGATCGAGGGCGCCGAGAGCAGGATGTCGTTGAGGAAGCGGATCAGGTCGGCGAGCTTCGAGGTCTTGCCGTACTCGGCGAGGTAGGTCCCCGCCATCACGCCGACCGGCGTCGCCACCACGATGCCGAGCGTCGTCATCACGAGGCTGCCGAGGATCGCGTTGGCGATGCCGCCGCCCTCGGAGCCCGGACCCGGGGTCGGCTCGGTGAACAGCGCGAGCGAGAAGCCGCGCAGCCCCTCGACGATCAGCATGAGCAGGATCGAGCCGAGCACGACCGCGCCGAGCAGGGTCGCGAGGGCGCACAGGATCTTGAGCGCGCGGTCCGCGGTGCGGCGGCCGGCGCGCACGCGGCCCCAGGTCGGAGCGGCCAGCGCGGCGGCGCCGTGGGACGCCGGGGCGAGGTTCGGGCGGGCATCCATGACGGGGCTCCCTCGGGGCTCAGGCCACCTTCACGCGGCGCACCAGCAGCCGGGCGATGATGAGGACGATGAAGGTGACGACGAACAGGATGCAGCCGAGGGCCAGCAGCGCGTGGAGCTGCATCCCGTCCGCCTCGTTGAACTCGTTGGCGATGCGCGAGGCGATGGTCGAGCCCGGATCGAAGATCGAGGCCGAGAGCCGGTTGGCGTTGCCGATCACGAAGGTCACCGCCATCGTCTCGCCCAGCGCGCGGCCGAGCCCCAGCATGATCGCGCCGATGATCGACACGGAGGCCTGCGGGATCAGCACATGGCGCACTACCTCCCAGGTGGTGCAGCCGATTCCGTAGGCGCTCTCGCGCAGCACGGTCGGGATCTGGTCGAGCATGTCGCGGGTGATCGAGGCCACGAAGGGCACGATCATGATGGCCAGGATGATGCCGGCCGTGAGCACGCCCACGCCCGAGGGCACCTGGGCGTAGAGCAGCGTGCCGACGATCGGCAGCCCCTCGACGAGGTTCGACACCGGCACCTGCACGAAGCGGGCGAAGAGCGGGGCGAAGATGAACAGGCCCCACATCCCGTAGATGATGCTCGGGACCGAGGCGAGCAGCTCGATCGTCATCGCCACCGGGCGGCGCGCCCAGCCCGGGCAGAGCTGGGTGAGGTAGATGGCGATGCCGAGCGAGATCGGCACACCGATGACGAGGGCCAGCGCCGCCGAGGCCAGCGTGCCGATGATGGCCACGAAGGCCCCGTATTCCTCGCGCCCGACATTCCAGGCGCTCGACGTGATGAAGCCCGGCCCGAAGGTCTGGAAGGCCGGCCAGCCGCCATAGGCGATCGAGGCCAGGATCCCGGCGAGCACCAGAAGGACGAGCAGCGCGGAGGCGTAGGCGGCAAGGTGGAAGATGCGGTCCGCGATCGGGCTCGGGGCGCTGCGTGCGCGCCGCGGCGCGGCAGCGAGTGCGACGTTCTCAGACAACGCGACCATCCGGGTTTCCCTTCAGTGAGCTGCCTGTAGCGCGTGGAGCGAACCGGCGCGAGCGGGACGAGGATCGATGACGGTGTGCAGGGGCGGGCCTGCCCGCCCCGACGAGGGATCCACGCGGCGCCTCTGAGGCTGCGGGGCTACCCCTCCCGAGGGGAGAGGCAGCCCCGCGCCTCGCGTCGGGCGCCCGGCCGGCTTACATGCCGAGGACCGGCTTGCCGTCCTTGCCGGTGACCTTCTTCCACTCGTCCTGGACGAGGCCGACCACCGCGTCGGGCAGCGGCACGTAGTCGAGGTCGCTCGCCAGCTTGTCGCCGCTCTTGTAGGCCCAGGAGAAGAACTTCAGCACCTCGGCGGCGCGGGCCGGGTCGTTGGGGGTCTTGGGCACGAGGATGAAGGTCGCGGCGGTGATCGGCCACGCCTTCTCGCCGGCCTGGTTGGTCAGCGCGATACCGAAGCCGGGAGCCGACTTCCAGTCGGCGTTGGCGGCCGCGGCCTGGAACGACTCGTCGCCCGGCATCGGGAACTTGCCGGCCTTGTTCTGGATCAGCGCCACCGGCAGGTTGTTCTGCTTGGCGTAGGCGTACTCGACGTAGCCGATCGCGTTCGGCACCTGCTTGACGACGGCGGTGACGCCCTCGTTGCCCTTGCCGCCCTGGCCGGCCGGCCAGCTCACCGCGGTAGCGGCGCCCAGTTCCTTCTTCCAGTCGGCGGAGACGTCCGACAGGTAGGTGGTGAAGATGTTCGTCGTGCCCGAGGCGTCCGAACGGTAGACCGGGGTGATCGCCGCGTCGGGAAGCTTCACGCCCTCGTTGAGCTTGGCGATCTTCGGATCCGACCACTTGCGGATCTTGCCCTGGTAGATCTCGGCCAGAAGCTCGCCGGTGAGCTTGACCTCGCCGGTCCTGACGTTCGGCACGTTCACCACCGCGACGACGCCGCCCATCACGGTCGGGAACTGCACGAGCCCGTCCTTCTCCAGGGCTTCGCCCTTGAGCGGCGCGTCGGTGGCGCCGAAATCGACGGTGCGGGCCTGGATCTGCTTGATGCCGCCGCCCGAGCCGATGGACTGGTAGTTCAGGCCGGTGCCGGTCTCCTTGCGGTAGGTCTCGGCCCACTTGGAATAGACCGGGAACGGGAAGGTGGCGCCGGCTCCCGTGATGTCGGCGGCCGAGGCCGGGACGATCGGGGCGGTCGCGAGCCCGATGGCGAGCGCGAAGGCGAAGGGTTTCACGATGCTCTCCATGTTTCTGTCGGTCTGGCGCGCGGCGGAGTCTGGAGGTCCGGCAAGCCGTTCATCGCCGCGGCGAGCGATACGCCCGTACGGCGCTGGCCCTATGACAGTTGCATGACGGATCGATGACACACGCGGTCCGCTCGAACCCGCGCCGATTCGCATGGGACGGTCGGGGGCCTTCGTGCGTTGTTCTGTCGATGGCAACACGGGAACATCGAGGGTCGCAGGCCGTGCGGAACGCGGACGCGAGAGAGATCGGGAACGGAGACGACCAGAACCGGTCGGCCCTGCTGGCCCTGCATGCGGAGCGGGAGGCGCTGGAGCGCCGCCTCGCCCTCGCGCGGCAGCAACGGCTCTACCTGTCGGATCCGGCGGCGATCGCGGCGGCCCAGACCGCCGAGCAGGACCTGCTGGTTCAGCTCGACCGGCTCCTCACCCGCATCCGCGCGGCAGAGTACCGACACCGGCCGGGCGGCCGGCCCTGGTAGGGGGCCGCGGCGCGCGGGCCCGGGAACCTTGCCGGGAACCTTGGCCGTGCCCAGCCGTTGCCGCACCGGCGGCTCCCGGGGTCCGGGCGCCGCGTGCCACGCGTGCGAGGAGGAGAGGCCGATGAGGGTCGGACCGGATCGAGGCGGCAGGGCCCGGACGTGGCCGATGGGACCCGTCTGACCCGCGTGCCGGCGTCGCACCGCGTCTGGACGGGCGCGGTCCCGGCCCCAGTTCCCGCAGCGATGCGCCAGCCGTCCTCCGGCCCGCGGCCGCCGGCGCCGCCGTCCGGACCTCCGCCCGACCTTCGCCAGCCCCGTGAGAGTAGCGCATGATCTCCAATCCGAACGCCGTCGCGGCCCTGCATCCCGTGACCAAGCCCGGCCTGCCCGCGACGGTGCAGCACCATCTCGGCCGCCATCTGCGCGAGGCCTACGGGTCGGTCGAGACGACGATTCCCGACGCCTTCGTGGCCCTGATCGCCAAGCTCGAATCGGCCCTCGCCGCGCAGGGCCGCACGGTGGAACCCGAGTTCCGCGACGGCCTGCTCACCGCCCTGCCGTCGCTGCGCGCCTTCGCGCTGTCGCTGACCAACAATGCCGCCCGGGCGGACGACCTCGTGCAGGACACCATCCTGCGCGCGTGGCAGAACCAGCACCGCTTCCAGCCCGGCACCAACCTCAACGCGTGGCTGTTCACCATCCTGCGCAACGCCTTCTACTCCGAACAGCGCAAGCGCATGCGCGAGGTGCAGGACGAGGACGGCTCCTACGCGGCCCGGCTGTTCACAGCGCCGGACCAGGGCCATCGGCTCGACGTGCAGGATCTGCGCGCGGGTCTCGCCAAGCTGCCGCACGATCAGCGCGAGGCGCTGATCCTGGTGGGGGCCGAGGGCCTCTCGTACGAGGAGGTCGCGCAGATCTGCGGCGTCGCCATCGGCACGATCAAGAGCCGGGTCAACCGCGCCCGCAACCGGCTCGCCGAGCTCCTCGGCTACACCGAGGATGACCTCAATGCCGACCGGATGATCCAATCGGCGATGAGCGAGGGTGCCTGAGCGCGAGCGCCCGGGCTCGTCGCAGGCAGCCGCCGCGCCCGGATCGGTGATTCCCATCGCCGATCCCGCGGTGCTCTCCGCATTTTCCGCCCTCGCCTTCCCGAGGGTCAATCTGTCATGAGGTGGGGGCTGCCGCTTGCCGAGCCCGCACGATGACGATCCTGACGCAGACGATCACGCCAAACCGCCTCCAGATCATCGCCTATGTCCTGGCGGCCTTCGCGTATTTCGTCGTGCTGATACGGCTCGAGGCGAGTTGCTTCTGCCCCTGATTCCGCCCTGCGAAGCCGGCAGCGCGGCCGCCGCGGACCAGAGGGCTCGGTATCCCCAAGAGAAAGAACCCCGCCGGCGGGGGCTCAGCGGGGTTGATCAGAGTGTCGCCTTTGAAGCGCGGCCGATGCTACCTGGGCGCAAGCGATTGTCCAGTCCCTTCCTCTCACGCCACCCGTCCCGATCGTCGTCAGGGCCCGCTCAGCGTCCCGGCGCGGGTCGCGGCGGCCTCGCGGTCGACCAGGAAGGCGACGAGGACCGAGGGCACCTCGGCATGGAGGGGCGGCAGCGGCTCTCCGGTCAGCCGGATGCCGTCGCCCTTGGCGAGGTAGAGGCCCTCCCCCGCGACGACGCCGTCCAGCACGTAGACGAAGACGTCGTGCCCCGCAGGCAGGGCGGCTAGCGCCGTGCCGGGCGCCGGGTGCGCGTCGAGCACGCTTACCTCCTGGCGCACGACGAGCGGCGCGCCGCGGCCCTCCGGGCCGGCAAGGAGACGCCAGGTGCCGTCGCGTGGGGCCGGCGCCGGCGGCTCGTGGAACTGCACCCGCGGCGCGAGGCCGGCCTCGCGCGGGCGGATGACGATCTGCAGCATCTCGACGGGATCGTCGGGGACGGATTCCTCGTGCCGGACGCCGCAGCCGGCATTCATCAGCATGAGGCGGCGGGCCGAGACCGTCACGCGGTGTCCGGCGGAATCCGCGTGCACCAAGCTGCCGCGCCAGACATAGCTCAGGATCTCGTCGTCGCGGTGCTCGTGCATACGCACCAGGGCGCCGGCGCCGAGCGCGGCGTGATCGATCCGCGCGAGCGGCCCGAAGGCGTCGTCGCCGGCCTCGGCGAGCCCGCGCCCCGGGCGTACGATCCGGAGCCGAAACAGGCCCGTCCCGGCCGTCTGCCGCTCGTGCGCCCGCACCACCTGCCGCATCGCCGCTCCCCCGCCGCTCCGCCTTCCGATCTCGGGCGGCGGCGCGGCACGGACAGGGTGCCGGCCGCGATGCCGCGCCGGCGGGCCGGCCGGCCGGCGGGCCGGTCGGCCGGCGGGCCGCGCGTGGACGACCCGGCCCGGTTCAGGCTATCGTCCGCCCACCATGGTGAATGCCCTGCTGCAGCCGCTCACCAGGGACGACCTGGCCTTCTCGTCGGATGATTTTCTGCGCCTGCTGGAGAGTATCGGCCTCACGGGCATCTGGGGCTGGCGCTTCGCCGGCGACGAGCATCGGTGGACCGCGGGCCTGCTGCGCATCCTGGGTCTGGAGCCCGGCGAGATGCGGCCGGGCTACGAGAGCTTCCTGCGCCTCGTCCATCCGGAAGACCGTGCCGCCTTCGGCTGCGCCGCGCAGATCCGCCAGCAGGGGCTCGTGCGCGATGCGACCTTCCGGGTGATCCGTCCGAACGGGGCGCTGCGCACGCTGACGAGCCGGGGCGCGGTCTACGTGGCGCCGGACGGCCGCCCGCGGGGCGCGGCATGGACGGTGCTGGACGTCACCGACCGGGATCTGCTCGCCCGCGCGCAGATCCGTCAGACCCAGGCCCGCCGGGCCGCGTTCGAGCGGACCCGTAGCTGGATGCACAATTCCCGCTACACGCTCTCCCACCGGGTCGCCTCGTCCGAACTGCTGCAGCTGACCGGGATGACGCAGGCGGAGTTCCAGGACGACTGGGCGCGCGGGCTCGTCCGGGAGGACCGAGCGCATATGCGCGCCTTCGTGCGGTCGCGGATCGAGGCCGGGGCTCCGTTCATCGCCGACACCCGCTTCCTGCTGGCGGAGGGCGGGACGGGGCTGTTCCGGGGGGTGTTCGTGCCGGTGCGCGACGCCCGGGGGCGGATCGAGAGCTGGACGACGCTGTCCTTCCCGCGCGGGCGGCCGCCGGGGCTGCCGGCCACGGGCGCGCTGCGGCGCGGGCTGGAGGAGAGCCTTGGCGGCCGCCACCTGCACGCCGCGCGCGCGCTGCTGGGCTGGTCGATGACCGACCTCGCCCGGGCGAGCGGGCTGTCGGCGTCGACGATCCGGCGGCTGGAGACCGATGGCGAGGGCGCACGCAGCCGCCACGCCGCGGTCGCGGCCCTGCGGGCGAACGGGGTGGTGTTCGGGCTCCTGCCGACCGGGACGATTGCGGTCGGGCGGAGGTGAGCCGCCGCGGCGCCTTGACGGTAGCCGGATCCCCCGCGCCGAACCGCTGACCACTGCCGCACCGGTCGCTCGCGACCGGCGGAATGATGCCTAAGCAGATTTCGCAAAAGTGGTCGCCGGTTTTGCGATAAAAATCTGCGAAGAAACAAGAACCTAAGCGGACGAAGCGTTG
>NZ_BPQQ01000088.1 GCF_022179325.1 Methylobacterium isbiliense
AAACTCTCAAATGAACCACTCCGATGGGGGCTGACCAGATAACGGCGCGCTTACCGCCTATAAGCCGACCAGCGACGATACCCCGGGCCGCTACCTCGCCGAGTGCATCGAGGAGCGCGAGCGGTGCAACCGCGTGCTCCCGATCGGCGGACCGCGCGAGGCGATCACGCCCCGGCAGCAGCGTCGGTCAGGCAGATTGCGTAGGGCAGGCTTTCGCGCGCAGGTTCGGCGCAGGCGGCGGGCGTCCACATCGGCGATCCTGGGTGAGCGTCAGATCCTCTCCGAACGCCCGCGAGGTCCGCCGCCGCCCCACGGCGAAGGCGCTCAGCCCGTTGTGAAACGGGGCCTGACGGCTGCGCTGGACTCACGTGCAATCCAGTGGCTTGTAAACGTGACTTCAGTGGTCGTCGTCTCGACGCACCACGATCGACGTTTTGATCAAGAAATGATCTGAGAGGTACCGGTCATGCGCCAGAGGGCTGGCGGAACGCATAATGTATTGACGGCTGAACCAAAAAGTCTTTCGATCCGGACCGCGAGGAACGAAAATGCGATCAAAAGGCGCGTCGTTGCCGATAGCGTAGGTCGGTACGTCGTCTTCATTGAGGTCCTCGAACCCGCCGTCGATGAACGCTTGGATGGCCTTTTCGCCTCGAGTCTTGCAATTGGTATCGCCGAGGAGTATGACATCCTTCTTGCTGCCGAACTGTGCCTCGACGGCCGGCAGCTGCTCTACCAAGGTCCGTGCCTCGTGAGCACGGGTCCGCATAACGATGTGCCGCTGCCCGACATTCGACTTCATGTGGAGCGGGATCACGATGAAGTCGGTGAGTCTGAGAAGCTCGTCCCCTCCCGGGCGGGCTGCGAACTTGACGGCATGTGGCGTCCGATCCCATAGGCTGAGTGTGATTCCTTCCTCGTTGACCTTGGCCGGAACGGCGAGCCTGAACGCCTCGCCGCGCTTCTCGACCCGAGCCGTGTTCCAGGCCACACCGCAGAGCTGGCTCGTGTCCAACATCGATCGGTTTCGGAAGATTTCGTAATCCCAACGGCATCCGGTATGGTCTTCGACGAGGTCGAGGGCGGCGCGCAGGAAGCTATTTTCGACAGGTATGCTGGGGTCGGAGATGTCGTTCGTCGCGTACATCTCTTGTAGCGCGAGGACGTGAACGCCGGACAGCTCGATGTGCTCGGCGATAGCAAACTGGTTCTCGGGTGAGTCGTCGGCACGCCCGAAGTGCTCGATGTTCCAGCTTCCAATATGGATGTAGCGCGGCTTCATGAACGTCCCCCTTCTTGCGTCGTAATGCATCAAAACCGACAGCGGTATTGTGACGCTAAGGAGTCTCGAGTGGCAATAGCCCACAACCGATGTTCTAAACCGATGATCGCGTTCATATCGACAAGCGATTTCTGCGTGCTTGGTCTAAGCCAACTGCGACGTCACGGGGAGTTAGGGCGATGAGGGACTTCGTAACACGTCAGGGCGAAATCCGCCGCGAAGTCGTCCCAACGCAATCGAAGAGTCTGGCGGCCGCGGCCCTGCGAGCGCGGGACCTCATGCCGGTTGCTAGCGCACCGGGGCGCTCCGCCCAACGGGCCGAGGCACAGGCCGATCGGCGTTTTCCCATGCGCAAGGCTTTTCTCGAACCGAAGATCAGCGACCCGAACGGCTTCGAGCGGGTCATCGGCACGAGCAATCTTCTGTCGATCAACTTTCTCGATCGCGGTCGCCGGGCTGCAGCAGCGGTGTGCCGGATTAAAGCACCGGCTGACGGCGGTGCTTGGTATGGAACCGGCTTCGTGGTCGGACCGCGCCTGCTCCTTACCAACAACCACGTCCTGTCGACCCCCGACGAGGCGAGCCAAGTCGAGGCGGAGTTTGGTTACGAGCACGACCTTGACGGTGTCCTCATGGAACCGATCGCCTTCAACTTGAGCCCCCACGAGATTTTCTACACCAGCAGCGAGCTCGACATAACCTTCGTTGCCGTGACTCCCCTGTCACAGGAGGGAATTCCGCTTGCCCGCTACGGTCGGCTGCCGCTCCTACCCGTGACGGGCAAAGTGGTGCATGGCGAGTGGGTGTCCATAATCCAGCACCCGGGCGGAGAACCGAAGCAGATCGCGATCCAAGCAAGCCAGATTATGGCGCTCGACCAAGCCGACGTCCCTGAGGTCGACCTCGACACCTTCATCCACTACTCGTCCGACACTGAGCCGGGCTCCTCTGGGGCGCCGGTTATGAACGATCAATGGCAGGTGGTCGCTCTCCACCATAAAGCCGTACCGAAGCCGCAGGACAAGAAGGACGACCCGCTCGAGTTCATCGCCAACGAGGGTGTGCGGATCAGCGCGATCTTCAAGCACCTCGAGAGCCAGCGCTTTTGCCAAGCGCAAGCAGGCCGCGTGCTCGACCGGCTCGAGATGTCGCTCGGGCTTGCGCCGATGAGACGAGCTGTGGACAGCGACGAGGGCCTGCTCGAGGCCGACCGCCGACCGCTGCCACTCTCGCGCTGGACACAGGTCTCGGGCTACGACCCAAACTTCCTGTCACACTGCATCGACCTCGACGCAATCTACGCACCGGCGCTCGCTGGCGGTCTAGTGGCGCCGCTACGGGACGGATTGAGCCATGAGCTCGCCTACCACCACTTCTCGGCCGTTATTCACAAGGAGCGCAAATTCCCCCTTGTCACCGCCGTGAACATCGACGGCGCCCGCCTGATTCACCCGGGTCCGCGCAAGAGCACGTGGCGCCGTGACGGTCGAATTGCGGACGAGTATCAGCCCGGGGGCGAGTTCTACGAGAAAGAGCGGGGGAGCGACCCGGTTCAGTTCAGCCGGGGTCACCAAGTGCGGCTGCTCGATCCCTGCTGGGGCGACGATGGAGCTGACATCCGCGCCTATGCAGAGGACACGTTCCACTACACGAATGCGGCCCCGCAGGTGCAGGGCTACAACGACATCGATTGGGGCAATCTGGAAGACTACGTTCTGGAGAAGGCCCAGACCGCGAACAAGCGCCTCAGCGTGTTCACAGGCCCGATCTACCGGCCAGACGACCCGCTCTACGGGCAGGATCGGGAGGGCGGTCCGTGGCGCATCCCGCTGTCATTCTGGAAGATCGCTGTTCTTCAGAAGACGCAAACGCAGATCGCAGCGGCAGCCTTCATCGTGGGCCAAGTTCAGTACGTGCAAGCGCTCTACGAGGCGAAGGTATTTTCTGGGCTAAAGCCCTACACAGTCGACGAGATGCGCCAGCGCGGGATCCAGACGACGATCGAGGCAGTCGAGCGCGAAACGGGTCTAGATTTCTCCGCGATCCGGCGGTTCGACGCGCAGGGCTCGCTTGAGGTCACCCGGCGAACACACTGGCTGCGAGACCTGCGCGACGTCGTGATCTGACAGTGATAGCCCCTGCCGCTGCCCAAAAATAAAGAACCCGCACATTCGAGCGGTCCGGAGTCTACGGAGGAAACGCGCACGAGCGGCACGATTTACTTAACAAGCGGCGGCGATGGACAGGATCGTGTCGCCCAACGCGGCGACGGCTTCCTGGCGCTCGTCGCGTGGGACGGCGGCGCTGGGCGTCTGGTTCGGGCAAGCCCTCGGCGCCTGAGCGCTGGTGCGGAAGCCGGCGCCTCACGCCGGCTCGAAGTCGAAGAGACCCTCCTTCTCGCACGTGGGCTCCGGCAGCCCGAGATGCCGGAAGGCGTGCGGCGTGAGCACCCGCCCGCGCGGCGTGCGCTGCACGAAGCCCTTCTGGATCAGGTAGGGCTCAATGATCTCCTCGATGGCGTCGCGCGGCTCGGAGAGCGCCGCCGCGATGGTCTCGACGCCGACGGGTCCGCCGCCGAAGGAGTTCGCGATCAGGCCGAGATACTTCCGGTCCATGGTGTCGAGGCCGGCCGGGTCGACGTCGAGCAGGCGCAGCGCCCGGTCGGCGATGGCGCGGGTCACCGTGGGGGCGTCCTCCACGATGGCGAAGTCGCGCACCCGCCGCAGCAGGCGGCCGGCGATGCGCGGCGTGCCCCGCGCCCGCTTGGCGATCTCGTTGGCGCCGTCCGGCGACATGCCGATGCCCAGCACCCGCGCGCCGCGCGTGACGATGCTCTCCAGCTCGTCGATCTCGTAGAATTCGAGCCGGATCGGGATGCCGAAGCGGTCTCGCAGCGGCGTGGTGAGCAGCCCGGCCCGCGTGGTGGCGGCCACCAGCGTGAACTTCGGCAGCTCGATCTTCACCGAGCGGGCCGCCGGCCCTTCGCCGATGATCAGGTCGAGCTGGTAATCCTCCATCGCCGGATAGAGGATTTCCTCCACCGCCGGGTTGAGGCGATGGATCTCGTCGATGAACAGGACGTCGCGCTCCTCCAGGTTGGTGAGCTGCGCGGCGAGATCCCCCGCCTTGGCGATCACCGGGCCGGAGGTCGAGCGGAAGTTCACCCCGAGTTCGCGCGCCACGATCTGCGCCAGCGTGGTCTTGCCGAGGCCGGGCGGGCCGACGAACAGCACGTGGTCGAGGGCTTGGCCCGTCTTGCGGGCCGCCTCGATGAAGATCTGGAGGTTCGCCCGCGCGGCGCGCTGGCCGGTGAAGTCGGCGAGGCTGAGCGGCCGGATCGAGACGTCGATGTCCTCGCCGGGTTGCTCAACCACGGGAACGAGCTTGGAGCCCGCGAGCTTCATGTTGGCCATGCGTCGCCTCCGATCTGCCAACTCCGGCACGAACGTCGGGCAGCGGCTACGGGTGAGCCTGCGCCAGGCATAACAAAGGGCTGCAGCAGCACGCGTCGTCCGGTCAGGTCGTGAACAGTGACGCGCCACTGCGACCAGTCACTGCGGCCGCTGAGACTGTGCATGACCTTGCGGGCGATCTGCGCCGCTTGGGTGGCGAGGCGCTCGGGCGCGCGCACTTCAGCGCCGACTGTGTCGAGGACGCATTCTGCGCCGTTGGTGCAGTGGAAGCGGTAGCGAGGCATGTTCCGACGCTCCGTCGAGGATGGTCTCAGCAACGATATGTTCACTATATGTTCTCACACATGAGTGGCGTGCAAGCTGGGACAGGATGACGCACATGCCAGCTGCTCCTTCCATTGTAGCCGGGCAAGGAGCGGCCGGTCGTGACCCAAAGCTGCCGCTCGTCGCGCATGTTGGGAACGTCCGGTTGCAAGCTTTTTTTAGACGGTTGATTTTTGACACGGTTCCCCAAGTCACCGCCTCGCCGTGTTTGCGTCGGCCGTCAACGAGCATCGCGCCCTTTGCTACGCCGAGAACCGGGCGAGCCAGGCTCAACCAAGCGCAGATCACAGAGGTCGTTAAAGTCCTACGGTTTGAACCGCATTGCGGCTCGCCCAGATCGATCGCGACTCACGCGTCAGGTGCCGGGCTCGGAAACCCTCGCGCCAGTCGTTCCTGACGAGGACTTCATGACCCACCCGATCTGGACCCCTGCCGACCTCGCCGCCGCCGATCAGCACCTTGCCGAGATGGGAGCCCGCTGCCAGCGGCAGGCGGCGCTCGTCCGCCACCTGCGGGAAAGCGGTGGCGATCCGCGTGTCGAGGAGGCGACGCTCGACCTTTGGAGTCGCACGCTCACCCACATGCACGAGCACTTCGGCCGGCTGCGAACCGAGCTGAAGTCATCAGCGTGAGAAGCCGAGGATGCAGATCAACGGTCAAGCAGAGACGCAGCCGAGCGCAGCGATCTCCCGCGCCCATGCGAGATACTGCGCCTGACTGGCCGCCCAGTCGTGCACGAACAGCACACCCGGAACGACGGTAGCGGGGCTGATGAGGGTGCCGGCGAGGCGCCGGTCTCTGATCGCGATCACGGTCCATCCTTAGGGAGACACCGCATGGACGCCCGCAGATCCGGCCCGATGTAGCGAAAGGCAGAGGGCGGAACCCTGGAATGTTGGGCGTACACCCCCTGGGCATCGCTGCTCCGACCCACGAACGCGGGTGCAGGTGCGAGAGCATGACGACGGTGGAAGGCGAGATCTGATGGCAAACAGACCAGACGACACATCCGGCAAGCGCGCGAGCGGAAGCGACAAGGGCGTCAGCCCCGATCACGCCGGAGGCGACCAGATTCGGAAGGCCCAGGAATGGGGCGGCGGCTCGAAGGGCTCCAAGGGACCGATCACCCACGCCGACAAGCGCAATCAGAACTCGAGCGCGAAAAGCTGATCGCCGGCTCCGCATCCTGAACCGGGCCCCGGCATCGACGGCCTTCGGCGGTCGGTGCGGTTCACTCCGGCCTTCCCCTCACGGCTGAGCGCCGCGTCGGCGTGCGCAGGTCCGGCGTGCCGCTGCTGCGTTCGCGCGGACAGCAACGCGATCAGTGACGGCGGCCTCCGCCATCGCGGCCGCCGCGAGGCTCCTCACTCGCAGAACCAAGCTGATGCTCGATCTCTGGTACAAGACGGCCACGATCTACAGCTTGAATGTCGGAGCCTACATGGACGGCAACGGTGATGGCGTTGGCGACTTCCGGGGGCTGACGACGCGCTTGGACTACATCGCCGAACTCGGCGTGAACTGCCTCTGGCTGCTGCCGTTCTTTCCAAGCCCGCAGCTGGACTATGGCTTCGATGTGACTGATTACTACAATGTCGCTCCCGAATACGGGACACTCGGCGATTTCGTCGAGTTCAGCCGGGAGGCGCGCCTGCGCGGTCTGCGCCTGCTCATCGACCTCCCCCTCAACCACACCTCCGACCAGCACCCCTGGTTCCAAGCCGCCCGCGCAGATCCCGCATCGCCGTTCCGTGACTACTATGTCTGGTCCGCCCACGAGCCGGCCAATGCCGCTGAGGGAGTGGTCTTCCCCGGTTTTCAGACGAGCGTGTGGACGCGGGACGAGGTTGCCGGCGCGTGGTACTTCCACCGCTTCTACGAGCATCAGCCGGACCTCAACATCACCAATCCGGCCGTTCGCGACGAGATCGAGCGCATCATGGGCTTCTGGCTGGAGCTCGGCGTATCCGGGTTCCGCGTCGATGCGGCGCCGTTCCTGATCGACCAGTTCCAGCCGGACGGCTCGATCTTCCGGAACTACGACATCTTGGACGAGCTGCGCGACTTCCTGTCCTGGCGGCGCGGCGATGCCATCATGCTGGCCGAGGCGAACGTCTCGCCCGATGAGATCCCCCACTTCGTCGGCCATCATGGCCGCATGCACATGACCTTCGCGTTCCTGATCAACCAGTACCTGTTCCTGGCCTTGGCGCGGCGCCGGGCAGAGCCGCTCCAGCGCGGCCTTTCCCTCCTGCCCGCACTGCCGAAGCTCGGGCAATGGGCCCAGTTCCTGCGCAACCACGATGAGCTTGATCTCGGGCGCCTGAGCCCGGACGAACGGGCGGAGGTGCACGCCGCCTTCGCGCCCGAGCCAGGCATGGGCCTCTACAGCCGGGGCATCCGTCGGCGGCTCGCGCCGATGCTCGGCAATGACCGCCGGCGCATCGAACTGGCGTACAGCCTGATGTTCTCGCTGCCGGGAAGCCCCGTGATGTTCTACGGCGACGAGATCGGCATGGGCGATGATCTCTCGCAGCCTGAGCGCTGGGCGGTGCGGACCTGCATGCAGTGGCGGGACAAGCCCTGCGGCGGCTTCTCCGATGCGCCTCCTGACACGCTGCCTCACCCCATCATCCAAGCTGGTCCATTCGGGGTGGGTGCCGTGAACGCCGTGGCGCAACAACGCGATCCGACCTCGCTGCTGGCTTGGATGCGGCGGCTGTGCGGCATTCGGCGCTCCTGCCCCGAGATCGGCTGGGGCGAGATGAGCATCATCGAGAGCGATAATCCTGCGGTTTTCGCGCATCATTATCGACATGACGGAAAATATATAATAATTATTAACAATCTTGACGATAAAGAATGCCAATGTGAGCTTGATCTAGATGTAAGAGAACTTGGTGAGCTTGTTGATCTGTTCGGGAATCGGGCATACGAAACGAACGACATCGAAAGAAACAGCATTTCCCTAGATCCCTATGGGTATCGCTGGTTCAGATCTACTCCATGTTAAATAAAAAATTCGGCTAAATGGCAATGTATAGCTTCATCTTCATCGATTATTTGAGATATTTTTCCGGTATATAGAAATATACATCTCAGGGCTACTGAATTGTACATAGGCGACAATTGCGCATCATGGATCCTGCCGACCCGCGTGGGCGCGGTTAGAGTTGCAGCATGACCACTTCGTCGTGCTGAGCGGCAGCCTGGGGGCCTTGCGCCGTCGTGTACTGCTGAAGCCTGGCCTGGACCTCCCATGTGGATCCCGACCAGCCCGGCGGCTGCATAGCCACACGGGCTTGCGTACGAGGTGAGGAGGGTCTTGCGACGGCACAGCGATCCCAATCCGCGCTGCCCGAAGTTTTCGGCAAAGCCAGGTGTACGGTCCCGGGCCTGCGCTGTGGCGCCCAGAACACGCCTCGGCTCACCTGGCCGCGATGTAGCTCCATGATATTGACCCCGAGCGCCCCGACTGACTGCAATATTTCTGTTGTAGCGTACTGGAGGGGGCTGCCGTGAGCGTTGCGCGCCTCGTGCTCGGTGTCACGTGCCTTTTCGCCTCCGTGGCCTTCCCAGGAGCCGGGTCTGCCCACGACGCACATGAGCAGGGTTACCAGCAGCGTCACAGCGCCGAACCCTACAAAGCCCGCAAGGCTGAGCATCGCGAGCCCGGGCCTCGGGTGAACTCTGGACGAAAAGGCGACAGGCATGGTTCATCCCATGGCCGGTCCCACGGCGCTCCTCCCGCCTACGGTGCAGGCCACGCTCATGGCGCCGGCGGACACGCCCATGGTTCCGGCGGAAGCGGGCACAGGGGCAGCGGCGATGTTCACGATCACGGCCCGAGTACCGAGCACATTTTCGGCTTCATCGAGGGCTCAGACCTCCACGCCCCCGGCGAGACCGAGTTCAAGCTCGACAACATCGGCCGCTTCATGAAGCGCGGCGGCACCTACGCCGCGGTGGAGAGTAAGGCAGAGATCCATACCGGCGTCACGGGCGATCTTGATTTCGCGTTCGGCTTCCTTGGCGACGTCCGCCGCATCCGTGCGGTGCCGGGCTTGGAGGAGGTGCCCCAACGCGAGTCTTCAGCGGTGCCTCGGTGGAGATGCGCCTGCGGTTTCTCCGGCGCGACGAGGCCGGGATTGGCGTCACTTTGCTCGTGGAGCCGAGCGTGTCGCGCTACGACGAACTCACGGGAATCCGCGCCTCCCGCATCGGCTCGGAGAACGCGCTGCTGATTGACACCGAGTTCGTGCCCGAAGCCCTCTACGGCGCCGTAAACTTGATCTACGACATCGAGAGGACGCGCGAGCGGGGCGCGTTCGCCACCGAGCGGGGCTCCACGGCGGGCATCGGAGGCGCGCTGACCTACCGGGTGCTGCCCAACCTGTTCCTGGGCGGCGAGGCCCGCTACCTGCGCGCCTACGAGGGCTTAGGCCTGAACCGCTATCAAGGCGAGGCTGTCTATCTCGGCCCGACGCTGTTCGCTGCCATCACGCCCCGGCTTACCGTGACGGTCGCCTATAGCATCCAGGTCGCTGGAAACGAGGCTCTCGACAGGAGGAGCTTGGCTGCGTCAATCCTGGCCGGTGACGAGCCGGGCCTGATCCGGCGTTCGTCGCTCAACTTGGTCAACTTCGAGCGGCACCAAGCTCGGCTGAAGATTGTCTACGATTTCTGATTGGCTGTCCTCAGGGCCCATCGGTGAGGGTGGTTGGGGTTGAAGGGCCGGGATGGCCGTGATGGAAGGAGGGTGCTGAAGCCTGACCCGGACCTGCCATGTCGATCCCTACGACGCGGCAGCAGCATAGCCGCACGGGCTTGCGCTCAAGCATCGATCTGACCGACGCCGAGTGGGTGGTGGTCCGTCCGCTCCTGCCTGCCCCGGCCCTTCATGGTCGCCCGTCGACTTGGTCGATGCGCGAGATCCTGAACGCGATTTTCTCTGTTCTGCGTGACGGCTGAACGCTCCTTCGCCTGGTCCAGCCGCAACCGCCGCCTCTGGACGGATCCCGAGGCCACCCTCGCCTCGGCGTCGACCTTCCTCCATGCGGCAGCCGTCATGATCCTCGTCTGACGCCTCGTCCGCTCAGCCTGAGTGATCGGACCGATGCTCGGAGCGGAGGCGGCAAGCTGAGTGTGTGGGTGCCGGTCGACCTGCTGCCTTTCAGAGCCGCTTGTCGTGCCCTCGTGGCCGGCCTCGCGAGGTGGCCGGGATAGTCGTGGCGCCAGCGATCAGGTCGCACGACGATCCGGAGAATTCCGTAGGGCTGACGGGGTCCGGCCCGTCTGCGCAATTAAGTCCTTTCCTGATCTCAGGAATCTGCTCGCACCGAAGATTTCCTAGGGGTTTGTCCGCCGGAAACGTGAGCCGGCCGGCCCGGTTCATCTCCGTGTCCCGAGCAGGAGGACCTGATGACATTGAAGAACGTCTTTATCGCCAGCACGATGATCGCAGCGCTGGCCGGCGGTTACGCGCAAGCTCAGCAATCAGCCGTCAGTAACCAGCGCACGTCCCAGGATCAGTCGGAAGGACAGGCCACGCAGATTTTCGTGAGCTCGGCCGGGGTGCGGCAGATTCAGCAGGCATTGACCCAGAAGGGCTACAGCACCGGCAATGTGGACGGGCGTTGGAATGCGCAGACCGCCGCGGCCGCGCGCAGCTTCCAGCAGGCGCAGAACATGGAGCCGACCGGCACGCTCACCATCCCGCTCGTCTTTGCTCTCGGGCTCGAGCAGGACATCATTACCGGCAATACGGGCGCGCAAGGCGGCAGCCAAGGCAGCGATCAGGGGACCAAGCAGGCCGACAACCAGCGCATCGTTGTCGAGCGCGCGGATAGCCGCGGCACCCCGCTCCATGTCAGCCCGGCCGGCGTCAGACAGATCCAGCAGGCCCTGAACCAGCAGGGCTGGAACACCGGCCAGGTGGATGGCCGCTGGGGACCGGCGACCGTGCAGGCCGCGCGCAGCTATCAGCAGGTGCACGGGCTCGAGCCGACGGGACGGCTCGAGGTCGGCCTCATCGCCGCGCTAGGCCTGACCGATCCGATCTTCTCGGCCGGCCACGGCACGGGCCCTCAGGCCGCCAATGCGGCGCGGCCGCAGCCGAGCCAAGCGGCCGGGCCGGGAGGTGATCGGCAGGTCGACAACCAGCGCATCGCCATGGAGCGCGCCGACAGCCCCGGTGAGCCGCTCTGGATGAACTCCGACGGCGTGCGCCAGATCCAGCAGGTGCTGAACCAGCGCGGCTATGCGGCCGGCCATCTCGACGGTAACTGGAACCAAGATACGACAATCGCCGCGACCCACTTCCAGCGGGCGCAGGGCCTCGAGCCGACCGGCACGCTGACCACGAACCTGCTCGCCTCGATCGGCATGCCGCGCTGGCAGCGGGGCGAGTTCATGGCTGGCATGACGACGAATGCGAACGTGCTTGGCAACCCCAATCCACAGACGACCGGCACCATCTCGCCAGCACGCGGTTCGGGCTCATCCGCGCAGGGCGGCGGCGAAGGACAGGGCGCGTCGGGCACGCGATAGCCTCGCCTCATAGCTGAGCCGAAACGGCCGTTATGCATCCTGCGGCGGCCGTAGCCTGCCCGGCCTTAGTGCCGGGCGGGCGCTTCTCTTGGTTTATGAGGCCTTATCGCCTGCGCCCCGATCTCCTCTTCGGACCTGCGAAGCCTGTTCGCACGGGGGCCGCAAGCATCGACCTCGGCGCGCAGGGGCGATGCTCGATCAGCATCGCGCATGGCAGGGTACAATTACACTCAGCCTCCTCGCGACTCTAATGGTGCAAGCCTCATGTGTATTCAGATTGCCAATCAACACAGTAAGATTGCCTGATCCCGCTCTGTTAAATCCGAGCGGAAGACATCCTGCATCGCCAACCAAGCTGAAGGAGTGAACCTTTGGCGCACGGATTGCGCGTTCCGATCCTCGTCAGCGATGGATGCGAGCAAGCCGAGCTGACCGCACCCCGCGGAGGCCTTGATGAAGCGGGTGCCGGCACGCGTCTCGTCTCGCCTCAACTCGACCGGGTCGGAGGCTGGAGCTTCACCGATTGCGGTGACGCGTTGACCGTCGATAGTCCTCCATGGGCCTCAAAGTTGGCGTTGGCGGCCTGCAGTATCCGTCGCAGAGTAGATTGCCCTCTGAGTTCGGCACGCGCCCAGATCTTCACACAACTGGACCCGCTGCGGACACGCAGTGTGCTCGCTGAGCAGAAACTCGCGCGCTGGTGCTTGTCAGCGCGAAGATGCTTCTGGAGAGGGAGGGACACGCCATGTCGCTCAACCGACCCCTCGCGGGATGCCGAGTGCTCGTCGTAGAGGACGAATACTTTATTGGAGACGACCTGCTCGAGTTCCTGACAGCAGCGGGGGCGACTGTCATCGGCCCGGTCCCGCGACTCGACCAAGCACTTGATCAGGTCAGGAACGATGTGTTCGAAGTCGTGATTTTAGACATCAATCTGCGCGGAGAGATGTCGTTTCCTATCGCGGATGAAGTGAGAAGGCAAAACATACCGTTTGTTTTCGTAACAGGATACCACAAAGAGGCAATACCCAAATGCTTTGCAGACGTAGAGCGATGGGAAAAGCCGTTTAATATGGAATATTTCGTTGAAGCCATCGTAAGGCTGCGCCCTCAATCTCGCTTTGCTCTGCAGCCCCCGTTGTAACTCCGCAACAAGGCCGAGCAGCGCTGATGCCGGCGTGCAGGGCTGAAATGCGGGCTGTCATCTTGATCTGTTAAGATATACCACTCACTCTCATCAGCCATTCGCACGACCAGGCTGTTTCGATCGGGTAATATTGCGCGATCAGGGTTGACGTGAATGCGAAATCTCGCAGATGCCAAGGTCTATGTCCCTTGGAATGCTGCGCTCAGCAGCAGACGGCCGCCAGTGCGCACGATCGCTCCAAGTCCGGACGAGGCGGAGAGCGCTGGATCGCTTACCGGCCGCTTCAGACTTCGATGCTTGGTCTGCCGAGTGCGCGAGAGCGTGTGTGCGATGTGGCAGGAGAGCGGAGCAGGTCCCACACTGTCTGATGGCATGTCTGTCGGACGGGCTTCCAGGACCGTGCAGCATCGCCCAGCAGGACCGCCGGTCCGCGCCCGCGCACGCATTTTCGGTGAAGCGTCGTCGCCGATGGGCCGACCGCAGCGACGTCCGCCGGTGTTCGCGACCCGGGTCATGATGGCCGAGCACGAGATCCTCGCCCTCATCGCCGCCGACCTAGGCATCAACGATCTCCGTGAGGGCGATGTGGCGAGCGGGTTTCGTCGTGGATCCGCGCGAGCCGCTTAACGGGTGTGATTTTGACGCGTGCGGCTTTCTAGAAAAGCTGATGCCGTCGGATGCCTTCTGGTCGGACCTGCCGGCCGAGACCTCGATCGCCCTCCGCACGACGGGCGGAACCGTTTCCCAGCCGATGGAGCTGTGATGATGCGGGCAGACTCATCAGCGCGATCCCGAAAGGTCTGGGGGTCGCTCTCGGAGCATGTCTCTGCGAGGGCCAACCTAGTCTGCGGCAGGAGCAATGCGAACGTGAGCTGGCAATCGCCTGCTTGCGCGAAACGGCGGCGCCGGCGCGGCGAGAGCGGAAGTCGAGGATTAATTCAAAGCGCCATGTCGGGCCGACGCAAGGCGGTGATCGGCAGAACATCGGATTTGACTCTATGCGCCGTATCTTAGTCACCGGTATGACAATAATCTGTGCAAATACTGTCGCTAATATAGTCTTCTTACTTACAATTATGTTCCCCAAATATTACCCTATTGCCGATGCCATGTGTGAATTTCGTACTTGATCCCTACGCGACTGGCGGGAGAGCTATGAATTCCGATACGTCGGTATTGAACCGTGGGGGCCCCCTTGACTTCCTCAACGGCGGCGGCGAACTCGGCGCACTGATGCGCGCTAAGGATTGGTCGTCCACCCCACTCGGGTTGCCGGAAACTTGGTCGCAGACTATCAAGGTGGCCATCAGTATCTGCTTGAATTCACGCTTCCCGATTCTTCTTTGGATCGGCGATGAATTGAGAATTATCTACAATGATGCCTACATCCCCTTTCTGGGAGAGGCCAAGCACCCGGCAATGCTCGGCGAACCGGGCAGGACGGCCTGGAGCGAGATCTGGCCGGCGATCGCTCCGATGCACGACCAAGTGCGGGCCGGGAGGGCAAGTTGGGTCGAACACTACCAGATGTTCTTCGCCCGACGGGTGCCGCGCGAGGAGGTCTACGTCACCTTCGGCTATAGCCCGATTCTTGATGACAGCAGCCGCGGGATTGAGGGCGTGTTCTGCGCCTGCTACGAGACGACCGAAGAGGTCATTCGAGAGAGGCGGCTTTCAACCTTGCGCCATCTTGGAGCGCGACGTGCCGATCGCCGGACCGCCGAGGCCGCTTGCCGCGATGCGGCTGAGGTTCTGGACGGCAATCCTTTGGATGTCGCGTTCGCTGCGTTCTATCTGCTGGACGACGAGGGTGTGGCAGCGCAGCGGGTCGCCGGCACACGACTGACCGGGGATAGGACCGCATTTCCGGCGGTTCACCCGGTCCGCGCTGCCGTGGCGGGGGACGGTCCCTGGCCGCTCGGCCGGGTTGCCGAGACTGCTCAGGCTGCGGACGTGTCGGATCTTCCAGGCCGGGGCTGCCAGTTCACGATGCCCCTCTGGTCGGACCCCGTGGAAACGGCGATCGTCCTGCCGCTCAAGAGCTCCAATCCCGAGAGACCGGCAGGTTTCCTCATCGTCGGAGTCAGTCCACGGCGAGTTCTGGACGCCGACTACCGGAGCTTTCTCGACTTGGTGGCCGGGCACGTTGCGACGACCATTGCGGACGCACGCATCCTTGAGGATGAACGCCAGCGGGCCGCGGCGCTGGCGGAACTGGATCGGGCCAAGACGGCATTTTTCTCCAACATCAGCCATGAGTTCCGCACCCCTCTGACGCTGATGCTTGGTCCGATCGAGGAACTCCTGGCCGAGCCCGACGGTGCGCTCGCCCCCGAGGCCCGCGTTTTGGCGACGGTTGCGCATCGCAACAGCCTGCGCCTGCTCAAGCTTGTCAACACCCTGCTCGACTTCTCGCGCATCGAGGCGGGTCGAACCCAGGCCTGCTACGAGCCCTGTGACCTCGGCCGGCACACGGCAGAGCTAGCCGCAAGCTTCAGCTCAGCTTGCGAACGCGCTGGACTTCGGCTCGACATTGCCTGCGATCCGATCTCAGAGCCGGTCTACGTGGATTGCGACATGTGGGAGAAGATTGTTCTCAATCTTCTCTCCAACGCCTTCAAATTCACCTTTCAGGGCTGCATCGCCGTTCGTTTGACGGCCACGCCAGGCGGCGCCGCGTTGCGGGTCAGCGACACCGGGGTCGGGATCCCGGCCGCGGAACTGCCGCGCGTGTTCGAGCGCTTCCATCGGGTCGACAGCCCGAGACGCCGATCTCACGAGGGGAGCGGCATCGGCCTCGCCCTGGTGCAGGAACTGGTCCGCCTGCACGGCGGCACCATCACGGTCGAGAGCAGGGAGGATCACGGCACGACCTTCACGGTCCTCGTGCCGTTCGGGACGGACCACCTCCCTGCCGACCGGATCGGCGGACCGCGCAGCCTGCCCGCTCCGGCAAGCCAGGCCAAAGCGTTCGTCGAGGAAGCGCTGCGCTGGCTTCCGGGATTGGCCGAGGAGCGGGCAGAAGAGACGTCGCGTTTTTTGGACGAAGGGGAGTCCGCCGCCTTGCCGACTGAGGCGGTGGACGCCCGCATTCTGCTGGCCGATGACAATGCCGACATGCGCAGCTATCTCGTCCGCTTGCTGACGGGGCGGGGTTGGGTGATCGAGGCGGTCGCCGACGGCGAGGCGGCGCTGGCGGCGGCGAGGCGGCAACGGCCCGATCTCGTCCTGTCCGACGTCATGATGCCCGGGCTGAACGGGCTTGAGCTTGCGGCCGCGCTGCGGCGGGATCCGCACTTCACCGACGTACCGATCATCCTGCTGTCCGCACGGGCGGCCGAGGACGCGCGCGTCGAGGGCCTTGGGACCGGGGTCGACGACTACCTCGTCAAACCCTTCTCGGCACGCGAGCTTCTGGCGCGGGTGAACACCCACCTCGTCCTCGCGCGAATGCGCCGCGCGACCGCCGCGCGGCTGCGTCGGAGTGAGGCGCGCCTGCACGCCGCCATCGATCTCGTCGGCCTGTCACCTTACACTTGGGATCCGGCTACGGGCGCACTGGAATGGGATGCGCGGCTCAAGGCCATGTGGGGCCTGGCGCCGGACGCCCATGTCGATCACGGCGTGTGGCTGTCCGCCATTCATCTCGACGATCGGCCGCAGGTCGAGGAAGCCGTTGCCCGATGCACCGACCCTGCCGGGGATGGCGTCTACCACGTCGAGTATCGCGTGATCGGGATTGAAGACTCGGTCGAGCGCTGGGTCTCCACCTACGGACGAACCACGTTCGAGAATGGCCGTCCCGTAGAATTCACCGGTGCTGTGCTTGAGGTCACTGAGCGCAAGCGGGCCGAGGCGGCCCTGCGCGAGAGCGAGGAGCGCTTCCGGCGCTTCGCCGCACATACGGCCAACGTGCTCTGGCTCGTCGACCTGCAGAGCGGGCAGCTCGACTATCTCAGCCCCGCCTTCGCGCAGGTCTGGGGCATGCCCGCCGAGCACATGCCGGACGTCGCAGGTTGGCTCGCCAGCCTCCATCCGGAGGACCGCGAGGGTGCGGCGCGAGCGCTGGAGCGGGTCAGTCGCGGCGAGACGCTGGTTCTCAGGTATCGGATCCTGCGCGCCTCGGACGGCGCGGTGCGCCGCATCCGCGACACCTTCTTCCCGATCCCCGGCATCGACGGGCACATCCGCTTCGTGGGCGGGATCGCCCAGGACGTCACGACCGACACGGCCTTGCGCGCCTACGTGGTCGCAGCCGGGGATCAGGCCCGGCACGGCCTCGCGGCCGCCCTGCAGGCCGCCGGGTACGAGGTGCAGGCCTTTGCGAGCGGTCAGGCCCTCCTCACGATCGCCGGCTCGCTGCTGCCGGGCTGCGTCGTGCTCGATCTGGAGGAAGCGAGCGGCTTGCTGACCGCAAGCGCGCTCAAGG
>NZ_BPQQ01000089.1 GCF_022179325.1 Methylobacterium isbiliense
GGAGCCGTAGAGCGCCACACGTACAATTTGATCCCCGTACCGATGGACGGGGTTGGCGGCGATTGCTGCCTGCGCAGGGCGCGGATTGTTGATGGTGGTTGACATCGTGTGCCTCCGCATCCTGTAGGCTGCCCGATCGGGCAGTGCAGCTGACCGCTACAGATCTGTATCGACAATCGCGTGAGATGGTTCCTTCGTCAACGCCCCGCCAGGCGTCTTGCACCCAAATGGACGTTGAATGGAGCAGCCTCCTGCTTCGAATTGGCCTGAACGAAAGGCGCTCCAGCTGATTGCCAATCAGAAGAAATTTCACCATATCGAGACGGAAAGGTAGCGAGGAAATCAGATGCGTGGGCCTCAAATGCGCGACCATATCCTCGACACGGCCATTCGCCTGTTCAACCTGCACGGTTACCAAGCGACCGGGGTTGACCAACTTGTCGCTGAGACGGGTGTGGCGAAGACCACGCTGTATCGACATTTCGCGAGCAAAGAGGATCTCATCATCGCGGCGTTGCTTCGATGCGATGAGAGGGATCGTGATGCCATGCGGGCCTTTGTCGAAGGACGTGCACGCGATCCCGTTCGCCGCCTGCTCGCCACCTTCGACTTCTTGGAGCTTTGGTTTGCGAGCGAGACGTTCCATGGCTGCCCCTTCATGAATGCGGCGGGCGAACATGGCGCGTCGGAGAGTCAGGTGCTTGGAACTGCCGCTCTGCACAAGCGTCTGGTGCTGGCCTACCTCGAAGAGCTTTGTCATGCGGCTAGCTTGTCGGATCCGAAGCGGGTTGCCGCTGAAATAAACTTGCTGCACGAAGGAGCGACGGCCGTCGCGCAGGTAACTCGCAAGTCCGATCCGGCAGTCCGCGCGAAGTCAATGGCAACTCGGCTGCTGGTTGAAGAGTCACGGCACCTTCAGAGGAATAAGAATGGCCCCGCGGATAATTCAGCTCAGAAACTGGCGTTGGATGAACGTCGGGCTCGTACAGAAACTCACTCGTCCGGCGCATGAGAAAAGGCACATTGCTTGAAAGAGCAGCCTCAGACTCACGATCCATGCCGATTACAGGGGATCTGACGAAACAATACCTTCTCCGGCGGGCATATCGCAAAATACTACCGTGCCCATTCCTCAAAGCATTGTCATTAGCTCACGTTGAGGCGCAAAATCTAATTGCCATACAACTCCCCGATCCTGAAAAGAGAGAGGGTCAGTCTAATGGTTGATATAGTTCCCAATTATTCAGGCTATGGCGATCCATATGGGAGATTTAATTATAAGGACATCGAGCCGATCACTGATTTTCGAGATGTAACCGACGAAACTGTATTTCGAGCGGTTCCTGATGATTGGTTTATCATCCTGACTGATATTGTTGACTCGACATCTGCGATCGCGGCAGGACAGTACAAGGCTGTTAATTTTGCAGGTGCAGCGGTTATCGCTGCAGTGTTCAATGCGCTCGGCAACCATGACGTGCCATTCGTGTTTGCTGGCGACGGAGCGAGCCTGCTGGTCGGGCCGCGGGAGGCGAAGGTTGCATGCGCGGCCGCAGCCGCGGCAGCAGCGTGGACTAAGGCTGAATTGAACCTTGATATGCGCGTGGCCGTCGTGCCTGTGGCAGCGGTCCGAGAAGCCGGCCTCGACCTACAAGTTGCACGCTACGCTCCTTCGCCGGACGTCTCTTTCGCCATGGTGACAGGCGGCGGGCTCTCCTTCGCCGAGCGGGCATTGAAGCAGGGGCGTTACGCTGTACAGCCGGCGCGGGGTGCGCGGCCAGACCTCACGGGATTGTCGTGCCGCTTTTCGCCTGCCCGGGCTCGGTACGGGCTTATCCTGACGTTGATCGTAGTCGGGGCACCGGAGGCAAATCCCGCGGCCGCGCGTGCGGTCATCGCCGGCGTGTTGCGCATTGTCGCCGCCGCGCCCGACATGGGCCGTCCCCTGCCGGAGGACGGCCCGCCTCTTCGTTGGCCGCCGGACGGCTTCGGCTACGAGGTTCGTGCGACCAAACAGCCATGGAGCCTGCGAGGAGCAGCTCACGCGTTGCGCGCCCTGGGTTTTCACCTCCTAGTCCGCTTGCGCATCCCGGTTGGGAGTTTCTCGCCGAGCCGCCACCTCCATGAGGTCGTAGCCAACGCTGATTTCCAGAAGTACGATGACGGTCTACGCATGACGCTTGATTGTAGCGCGGCGGTTGCTGATGCGATTGAGTTGTGCTTGCAAAGCGCCGAGACAACGGGGATTGTGCACTATGGCGTGCACCGGCAGGAGGCGGCACTCACGACCTGCATTACGCCCGCGCCAAGTGCGCGCGACCACGTCCACTTCGTGGACGGTGACGGAGGCGGCTATGCACGTGCAGCGCAGATGCTGAAGACCAAAATTGGCTCGCGACTCACAGATATACCTGAGGGTCCCTCGGACCGTGGTCCGGCCGAAGAGTGAGCCTTGTCGACGCTTTGGAGTTGCCCCTGCTGGTGGTCCAAGGCCTATACAAGTTCTCGGGCTGTGACAGCTTGGTTGGCGAAGGCTCAAGAGTAATTACCCAGGGGTGCGGCCGGCATTGGCGTGACGCCGGTGGGGCGCTGGGGGCGGGGCGCTCGGGGGGCCTCTTGCCGAGAGCTGATTTCGCTGGTTCCCTCGTGAGATGGGCCGCAGCGATCTTGAGCGTTTGAGCAAGGAGGAGCTGATCGAGCTGGTGCTGCGCCTGCAGCGCCCGGAGAAGACCTCGCGCACCTCCTCCAAGCCACCCTCCACCGACCGCAAGGAGCGGCGCGAGCAGGCCAAGCCCGGCGGCACCAAACCCGGTCACGAGGGGCACAGCCGAACACTCAGCGCTGATCCGGACGAGGTCGTCGCGCATCGCCCGGGTCAGTGCCCCTGCTGCGGGGGCGCCCTGGCGGCGGACCTCCCGGCCGAGATCGTCAGCCTGTCCGAGCAGATCGAGCTGCCGGAGGTTGCGCCGCTCGTCACCCAGCATCAGCGGCTCGCCATGCGCTGCCCGTCCTGCGGAACGCGGGTCGTGGCCGCGGTACCGGAGGCTGCACGCGCCGCGCCGTTCGGCCCGCGCCTGCACGCGGTGGCGACCTACCTGAAGACCTTCCAGGCCCTCTCCTACGAGCGGCTGCAGGCCGCGCTGGCCGACCTGTCCGGGCTCACGCTCAGCCAGGGCGGGCTGATGAACCTGCTCCGTCGAGCGCAGAAGCACTTCCGCGCTGGTCGCGAGGCGGCGGTCTCGGCCCTGCACCGGGCCGCGGTGGTCGCTTCGGACGAGACCGGGGTGCGCATCGAGGGCAGCACCTCGTACCATTGGGTATTCCGCTCGGACACGGCGGTCGTTCATCACGCCGCCCCGACGCGCGCCGCCGCGGTGGTGCACGCGATGATGGACGGACACCGGCCGTCCGTGTGGATCTCGGACCACTACACCACCCAGCAGGGGCACGGCGAGCGTCACCAGACCTGCCTGGCGCATCTGGCGCGCGACGTCGCCTACGCGGTCGAGGTGAGCGACGACCCCGTGCCGTTGCGCCTGCAGCTCTGGCTCGGGTCCGTGTTCAGCCTGGCCGAGCGCGTCAGCGATCTGGCCGCCGCGACGCTCGCGGCCAAACGCCGGGCGCTGGAGCGGCGGCTGTCCGCCATCCTGTCCGCCCTGTCAACGCCGGGTGCATCGTGGTTCTTCCGCACTTCATGTGGCGCAGGGGCGGTCGCTGGTGGGTGCGTCATATCTCCGGGGCTCACCTCGGAGAGCGCTATGCCTCGCCGCCTTCTGCCCCTCGTGCCGCCCCAGCTTAGCGTGGTCGGCATCGAACCCACACCCGATCACCTCGTGATCCATGTTAGGTTGCGCCCAAGGCCGACCTGCTGCCCTGGCTGTCGAGGACTCGACTGCCGTCCGCATGGCTCCTACCACCGCACCTCCGCTGATCTGCCCTGGCAGGGCCGGTCGGTCTCCCTGCGCCTCAGAGTGCGCCGCTTCCGCTGCACCAACCCGGCCTGCCCACGGCGTACCTTCAGCGAGCAGGGTGGGGACATCGTCCAGCCGCACGCCCGCCGCTCGGTACGCCTACACGACCTCCAGCGCCACCTCGGTCTCGCTCTCGGCGGCGAGCCGGCAGCCCGGCTGGCGCAGCGTCTGGCCATGCCCGTGAGCGGCGACACGCTCCTGCGCCTCGTCCGGGCCGGAGCGTTGCCGACCCATCCCGAACCGCGCGTGGTCGGTGTCGATGAGTGGGCGTGGCGGCGCGGCCGCAGCTACGGCACCGTGTTCGTCGACCTGGAGCGGCACACGGTTCTCGATCTTCTGCCCGACCGCGCCACCGAGAGCGTCGCGGCTTGGCTGCATGGGCATCCCGACATTGCCGTTGTCGCTCGTGACCGCGCCGAGGTGTTCGCCGAGGGCACGCGAGTCGGCGCCCCGCAGGCCCGCCAGGTCCTGGATCGCTTCCACCTGCTGCGCAATCTCAGCGCTGCCCTGCGGGCGATCGCGGTCGATCATCACGCCGCTATTCGCGCCGCCGGTCGCGCGCTCCTCGATCAGGAGGTCGAGGCGGCGCGGACCAGAAGCAGGGCTGCGCGCACGCCGACGGCGAGCGAGATCAGGAAGCGGGCGACACATGCGCCACGTCAGGCGCGACACGCCGAGCTCAAGCGCTTGGCCGAGGGCGGCGCCTCGGTCTCGGGCATGGCTCGGGCTCTCGGGCTCGACCGCAAGACAGTGCGCGTCTGGCTCGCCCGTGATGCACCGCCCTCCTGGCGCCGTCGCCGCGTCGTGCCGACGATCCTCGATCCGTACCGGGCCGACTTGGAAGCGCGCTGGCAGGCCGGCTGCCACAACGCGGCCGAACTCGCCCGCGCGCTGATTCGCGCCGGTGCGGACGTGCGCCCGCGTGTGGTGCGGGATTGGGCGATGAAGCGCCGCCGCGAGGCGATGGACGTGCTGGATGCCGTCCCGGGCTCGCCGAGCACGCCGCGATGGCGGCCTCCGTCGGCTGAGCGGACGGCGCGGCTCCTGCAGGCGGACCCGAGCACTCTGGGCGAGATAGATCGACGCTTCGTCGAGGGGCTGCGCGCCGAGGCGCCGGCCCTGGTTGAGAGCGCTGTGCTGGCCATCCGCTTCGCCGACCTCGTGCGACGGCGCTCGTGCGAGAGCGTCGAGGCGTGGCTGGCGGCCGCGTCGGCGACGCCACTGGCGAGTTCTGCCGCCGGGCTGCAGCACGACGTGGAGGCGCTGCGTGGCACGACCACGACACCCTGGTCGACGGGCCCGGTCGAGGGGCAGATCGGACGTCTGAAGCTGCTCAAGCGCATGATGTTTGGCCGCGCTGGCTTCGCGCTTCTTCGGCAACGTGTCCTTGCTCGGTTCTGACTGCCCCCGCGCCACACGATGTGCGGAAGAACCATCATTCACCCGGCGTCGACACGGGCGATCTGCGAGGCCGAGGTCCCCGGCTCGAGCGACAGGGCGACCAGCCGCTCCTTCTCGGCCTGTGGCCAGCGCCGGCGGCGCTCGACCGCGGTGATCACCTCCACTCGCGACGGGGTCATAGGGCTGCTCCTAGGATTACGCCTAGGACGTCACGTCATCCCGCTTCCAAGCAAGGCGGCCCTCGCCGGACGATTACCTTACGAGTGGAACACAATCCGAAGATACGAGTGCCGGGCGCGCATGACCGCCGAGGCAGTTTCAGTCCAACCAAGCACCCACAGAGCATGATCTCGGTCAGGAGCGCCGCGGCTTAGGTGCGCGAGGTAATCAAGATGAGCACGCCGCCGTTCTTCCTGCTCTGCGATGTGTACGCTGAGCGTCAGAATGTCCTCTGTCTGTGAAGTGGGTACAGCCTGCCCTTGCTCTCTCCCACATTGCAGGGAGATGTCGCGGCAATGAGGTAGCACTTCTCTGATCTCATAAGCATTCGACCATACGACTCAGAATGCTCGTCAATTTATAATAGTTCATACGGAATTTCACCACAGAGTGCAATCGACTAGCGCTCTGAAATACCTCTGCGGTCAGATGCACAACAACAATTTAGTTAGCTAAAAGTTTTAGAGGTAATATGTCACTCAGATGACAGGTGTTAGCCTTTGTTATGCCTCAAGAAGTGCGCTGGATATTTCTTATTGCAGCGCGGCAACAGTGGGCGGAATACGCTTGCTCGCCGGAAGTCTGCGCCGACATCCCGCTTGCAACGGTCGCGCTTCTGGTCTGAAAGGGCGCTCGCACCCCCGATGATGCCATCGGCGCCATTCCGACATCACCGTTTCCAGTGCGAGGACGTCATGGCCCATGCAAAGCAGTTCTGGCTGGCTTCGGTTGCCGGCCTGACCACCGTTGTCACGGCCCAAGCCGCCGACCTGCCGGTCAAGAAGGCAGCGCCCGTTGAATACGTCCGGATCTGCTCGGCCTACGGCGCGGGCTTCTTCTACATCCCCGGCACGGACACCTGCCTGCGCGTCGGCGGCCGCGCCCGCTTCGAGGCCGGATACGCCCAGAACTACGGGCGCTCGGGCGCCAACGGCGACCTCTCGCAGTTCCGCGGCCTCGGCCGCCTCAACCTCGATGCCCGCACGCAGACCGCCTACGGCACCCTGCGCGCCTTCGTGCGCTTCGAGATCGCCAGCCGCACCGGCGCGTTCCTGACCTCGGGCACGCAGCAGCGCATCGCCAACGCCTTCCCGGCGCTCGGAGTCGACACGTTCGGCCGCGCTCAGCAGTACGTGAACGTCGACAAGGCCTTCGTTCAGTTCGCCGGCCTCACCGCCGGCCGCGCCTCCTCGTTCTTCGACTTCTACGCCCACGACTTCGAGATCATCAGTGCCACGGCCGGCTCAGATATTCAGTCGACCAATCTCATTGCCTACACGGCCACCCTGGGCGAAGGCTTCGCGGCGACGCTCTCGCTCGAAGACCCGATCTTCCGCAAGACACCGCTCTACGGCAACGCCGCGACAGCCGGCAACCTCGCCAGTCAGTTCAACGTCTTCACCGGCAACGTCAATGTCTCGCCGGTGATCGGCACGGACGCGGCCGGCAACCCGGTGGGGCTGGCCTTCCTCGACGTCGTTCAGCGCTCGCGCCTGCCCGACTTCGTCGGCACGCTGCGCTACGACGCGGCCTGGGGCGCGGCTCAGATCTCGGCGGCGGTGCACGAGATCAACACCGGCAACGCCTCCTTCGCCATCAGCGGCTTCAACGCCTCGGTGAACCCCGCGGTGCAGCGGCCCGCAGGCACCACCTTCGCGCCGCGCGCGCAGACCGAGTACGGCTGGGCGGTGCAGGGCGGCGTGAAGATCAACCTGCCGTTCATCGCCAAGGGCGACACGCTCTACCTCCAGGGCGCCTACGGCGAGGGCGCGCAGAGCTACACCGGCTACTCGTTCTACACCGGCCAGTATGCGTCCTCGATTGCGGCGGGCAACATCCAGGGCTCGCCCTTCCCGCAGTTCTTCTCGGACGCCGTGGTCAACCCGGCCACCGGCCGGCTGGAGCTGTCGACGAGCTGGACGGTCCTGGCCTCCTACCTGCACTACTGGACGCCCGACTGGCGCTCGGCGGTGTTCGGCAGCTACGGCGAGATCGCCTTTCCGCAGGGCGCCCGCACGGCGCTCGGCTTGGTCAACTTCAACGGGATCGGCAATCCGGTCACCGCGCCGGCCGCCTTCGCGTTCAGCAACCAGCTGCGCGACACCAACCAGTTCGTGGTGGGCGGCAACGTGATCTGGTCGCCGGTCAAGGACCTCGATATCGGCCTGGAGGCCCTCTACACCCGCGTCTCGCTCAACAACGGGCGCACCGTCGACCAGAACCGCAACCCGGGCCAGACGGTCGCCAACGTGGTGAACGGCGTGCCGGTGAACGCCGCCGGCGCGCCCGTGGCGACCACCAGCTTCGCCGACGCCGTGCAGGTGCGCATGCGCGTCCAGCGCGACTTCTGAAGTGCTCCGGCCGCCGACCCACCGCGCTGCATCGCCGGGTGCGCTGGCGGTCATAGTACCGTCCAGTGCTCAACCAGAGAGGATCAGCTGCGTTGACCGATCTCGCGTAGCTGCGATGTGAGCGCCACTTGATCGAGGCTTGCGATCGGAAGAGCCACGAGGGCCGTGATGCGGTTCTTGATATAGCGCTGTGCAGTGATGAAGGCGGCTTTCTGCTCGAGGTCAGATCCTGTCATGGCCTTAGGATCCTCGATGCTCCAGTGCGCCGCAATCGGTTGACCGGGCCACTCGGGAACAGGCTCGCCGCGCATGGAGTCACACAGCGTGAACACGAAGTCCATTGACGGGGCACCAGGCCCGATAAACTCGTGTTTATTTTTTGGGCGCAATCCTTCGATAGGATAATCTGCCTCGCGAAGCACCTGGAGAGCGAGTGTATCTACTTTGGGCTCTGGGTGATTTCCCGCCGAGAACGCTTGAAAGCGACCTCGTCCTTCTTTCCTGAGGATCGCTTCCGCTAAAATCGAGCGAGCCGAATTGCGAGCAGAGAGGAAGAGTACATTGTAAACACGATCCGTCATCGCATCCTCCTCAACGGCTACTCGTTTGCTACGCGCACCTCATTCAGTACGTGAAATCGTGATGTATCCTGATGGCCGGCCTGCCTCTCGGACGTGCACGATCAGGCGGCCGGCATGCATACGGCTCCCGCTGTGCGCTCCGACCTACTTCATCGCACCCTCGTCGATCTTGTCCAGTCTACTTCCGTGATCCGTGCTTTTCTAGCCATCGTTCGGCGGTTGGCTCAGCCTTGAGCGATGCGATTGAGCGACATCGCGTGATCATCTCGTATAATCAAAACCTCAAAGTCAGTACGCAAGACCCCCGGCCGAATGGCTCGGCACATTACTGATTTGCACCTTGAAGCAAAGAATTCCACCGTGAGGTGCTGGCGTGGGCACCAGCGGCAGATCATCCTACCGCAACCCGTCGCAGTGAGCGATCGGGAGCCACACGTCCGGCGGAAGCTGCGCGGCCCTGCGCTCCCGCCTCGCGTCCAATCGGGCGCGGCATTGCTTCACAATCATGGTGTTCGGTCATCAACCTGCCATAAACCCGATTTCTCTGTGCGGTGAAACATTGTTTACGCCCAAGCCGTAGAGCAAACTTCGTCGGAAACACGTCCGAGCCGAGGTTATGCCGTCGATTGTCAGCCCGTCCGCGGGCCTGAGCGCCCTTCTACGCACCTGGAGCGCTGGGCAGCGCGACCCCGAGGGCCTGCCCTCGTACGAGGACGTGGTCCTCGGCAGTCTCGGCCGCGATGCGGATGGTGCCGCTCTCGTCACGCTCCACCCGGGTGGAAAATATGCGCTCGCCTGGAGCGGCGAGCGCTTCGCCGCCTGGCTGGGCCAGGAGGCTGAGGTTCTCAGCATCGACGCCCTGCCACCAGGTGATGTACGGGCGCTCACCCAGGCTTGCGCCGAAGCCGTGATCACGCGCCGGCCTGTGAGCGCACGGCGCAACCTCGTCCGTACCGGCGTCGTCGAGACCAGCGAGTTCGTCGCCTACCCGTTGCGCAATCGCGCTGGAGAGACGCTCGTCCTCCTGCACACGAGCGGTGAGATCGTCGCGGTCAGCTTGGTCGACGCCGTCTTCAGCGCGACGAAGCAAGGCATGCTCGCCCTCTCCGCCGTCCGCGCCGAGGACGACGCGGTGGTCGATTTCGAGATCGTCGCCCTCAACGAGGCGGCGGCCTCACTGATGGCCAAGCCGGCCGGCGCCCTGCTCTGGCACCGGCTCGGCGCACTTGTTCCAGACCTGGAGGCAACGGACGCACCGGCCCAGCTGCGCGAGGTCCTGCGCACCGGCGAGCGGCGCGCCTTCGAGATGGCCTACCGCAGCCGCATCACCGACCGCGACTTGTTCCTGCGTGTCGAGGCCGGCGCCGTCGGCGACCTCCTCGCCGTCACGCTCACCGACATCGGTCCCATCCGCCAGCGCGAGGCCTCGTACCGACTGCTGTTCGAGAGCAACCCGATGCCGATGTGGCTGCACGATCGGGAGACGCATCGCATCCTCGCCGTGAACGAGGCCGCGGTGAGCCACTACGGCTTTCCGCAGGACGAGTTCCTGGCCATGACGCTCTTCGAGCTCACCGCGCAGGAGGACGAGGCCGCGCTGCGCCAGGGCGTGCAGCTCGATTGCGAGAGGCTGTGGCGGCACAGGACGGCGAGCGGTGCCCTGATCGAGGTGTCCACCTACGCCTGCGCCGTGACCTACGCCGATCGCCCGGCGGTGCTGGTCGCGGCGCTGGACGTGACCGAGCGGCGGCGCGCGGAGGCGCGCATCGCTTACCTCGCCCACCACGACGCGCTCACAGATCTGCCCAACCGCGTCCTCTTCACCGACCGGCTCGCCCAGGCCCTGCGGCACGTGGCGAGCGGCCGTCTCAGGCGCGCGGACGAGGGTGAGCCGCCTGGCTTGGCGGTGCTCTGCATCGACCTCGACGGCTTCAAGTTCGTCAACGACACGCTCGGGCACGGGGGCGGTGATGCACTCCTGGTCGCGGTGGGCGAGCGTCTGCGCGGCTGCGTGCGCACGGCGGACGACTGCGTGGCGCGCCTGGGCGGTGACGAGTTCGCCATGCTGCGGCCCGATCTGCGCGCGCCGGAGGCCGCCGCCCTGGCGCAGTGGGTCGTCGAGATCCTGTCCGCGCCCTACAGCATCCAGGGCCAGGAGGTGGTGATCGGGGCGAGCGTCGGAGTGGCACTCGCGCCGAGCGACGCGGACACGCCGGAGCTTCTCCTGCGCAACGCCGACATGGCGCTCTACCGCGCCAAGGCGGACGGCAAGCGCACCTGCCGCTTCTTCGAGGTCGGGATGGACGCGCGCCTGCGGGCTCGGCGGCAGCTCGAGCAGGACCTGCGCGTCGCCTTCCAGGACGGTCGGCTCGAGCTGCACTACCAGCCCGTGCTCGACGCCGTCACGGGCCGCGTGAAGGGCTGCGAGGCGCTGCTGCGCTGGAGGCATCCCGCCCGAGGCGCGGTGTCGCCGGCCGAGTTCGTGCCGCTCGCCGAGGAGATCGGGCTCATCGGCCCGATCGGTGAGTGGGCCCTGCGCCAAGCCTGCGCGGAGGCGGTGCACTGGCCGCCGGAGGTTCGCGTCGCCGTGAACCTCTCGCCGGCGCAGTTCCGCACTCAGCACGACGTCGTCGGGAGCGTCTCCGCGGCGCTGGTGCGGTCCGGCCTCGCTCCGACGCGGCTGGAGCTGGAGATCACCGAGACGGTGTTGCTGGCTGACAACGAGGGCAATCTGGCGACCCTGCACCGGCTGCGCGCACTCGGGGTGCGCATCGCCATGGACGATTTCGGGACGGGCTACTCGTCGCTGAGCTACCTGCGCTCGTTCCCGTTCGACAAGATCAAGATCGACCGCAGCTTCGTGCGCGACCTCGGCTCGGATCCGCAGTCGTTGGCGATCGTGGAGGCCGTGACGCGGCTCGCGTCACGGCTCGGCATCCGCACGACGGCGGAGGGCGTCGAGACGGAGCATCAGGCGGCGCTGCTGCGGGCCGAAGGATGCGACGAACTCCAGGGCTTCCTCTTCAGCCCGGCCCTGCCCAGCGCCGCCGTTCGGGAGTTCATCCGGGGTCGGCGCGAGCGCCGCGGGATGTATGCTGCGGACGCGAGCGTTGCCGCAGAATGACTCGCGACCGGGGGACGTCGATGCGTGAGCCGCTCCTCTATGCGGGCGCAGCCGAACGACAGGCGCGAAGTGCCCGAGCAGAGCCGGCGCCGCCTCACGGATGAGACCAGCCAGGGCGAAAACCATCGAGAGGATCGAAGCGCCACCTTCCTGGGAACGCCGCGAGACCGTACCGGTGACAACCCTCTCGATCGCGTCTGCCGTGCATCACGCGGCCTGCACGCGCTGAAGGAAGGCGGACACCGTCGTTTGCAGAGCGTGAGTGTAGCGCGAGACATCCGCCGCCGTCCCGCGCACCAGCGCGGCCTGCGCTTGGTTCGACGTCGCCGCCCTCTGCACGTTGCCGATGCTGAGAGTCACGGCATGGGCCTGGGCTGCCGCCCCGGTGATCGCCTGGGCGATCTCCTGGCTCGCGAGCATCTGCTGATCCGCCGCGCCCGCGACCTCGCCTGCGATCTCGCTCACCCGGGCGATCGTCTGCCCGATGCTGTCGATCGCCGCAGCCGTGTTGTGGGCCGCGACCTGGATGGCGTCGACCTGCAGGGTGATCCGATCGGTCGCCGTGGCGGTCTGGCCGGCGAGCTCCTTCACCTCCGCCGCGACCACCGCGAAGCCACGCCCCGCCGCCCCGGCCCGGGCCGCCTCGATCGTCGCGTTGAGGGCGAGCAGGTTGGTCTGCTCGGCGATCGTGCGGATGAGCGTCACCACCACACCGATCTCGCCGGCCGCTCGTGTCAAGCCTGCCACGGTGGTTCCGAGGCTTTGGGCTTCCGCGCGAGCGGTCCCGGCGATGTCGCTCGTCCGGTGCACGCGCGCGCCGATCACGTGCGCCGAGACCGACAGCTCCTCGGCCGCGCTGGCGATCGTGCTCACCATGCTCGTCGAGCGATCCGAGGCCGACACGACCGCGCAGGCCTGCTCCGTGGTCTCGCCGGCCGCCGCCGTCAGCACGTCGGCGGTCGCCTGCATCTCCGAGGCCGATCGCGCGAGGGCCACGACCACCTCCTGCGTCTCGCGCTGGAACACGTCGGTTGCGTCGGCCAGTCGCTCCGCCCGCACGAGGTCCAGGGTGGCTCGCTCCCGCGTGGAGGCGTCCAGCGACCGCTTGTCGATGAGGGCGATCCGAAAAGCCGCGATCGCCCTGGCCATGTCGCCGACCTCGTCGCGGCGCGCAGCGAAGGGAACCACGACGTCCAGGCTCTGCTCCGCGAGGACCTTCATCACCGCACTCAGGCGCGATAGCGGGCGCTGGATCTGAGTGACGACGATCCACAGCGCGGCCAGGAGGGCGACGGCGATCGAGCAGAGGGGCGCTGTGATCAACGCGATCGTCGCCTGCCGGCGGGCTTGTGCCGCACTGTCGCGCCCTTGGGCGAGATGAGCAAGGGTTTGCTGCCCCAGGCGGGTGATCTCGGCCAGCATCCGCTGCCGGTTCTTGACGGTGGCCTCGTCGGTGGCCTGGATCAGGGCGGCCTTGGGCGAGATGGTCAGGCCGAGTTCGGCGGTGTCGGTCTGATAGGCGACGAACTCCGTGATCGCGAGGTCGAGCTTGCGTTTGTCGTCGGGCGAGAGTTCGGTCTCCATGGCGGTGAGGAACCGCGTGCGCGCCTTCTCCACCTCGACGAGGGCATCCTGGAGGGCGGTGAAGCGCCCTTTGGCTTGGCCGGTATCATCCGCGGTGAACACGGCGGTCGCCTCGACAACCGCGTGCTCGATGGCGTGGGCCAGGGTGCGGGCCTGGAGGGCGGCACTCCAAACCGCCTCCATGGCCTCGGAGCGGGATCGCTCCTGCTCGGCCTGGAGGAGCGCGAAGGCTGAGATACCGGCGGCGACGCAGCTCAGCAAGAGGAGGACCGCGGCGAGCTTCCGACCGAGAGTGGGACGCATTTGGGCTACCCAGATTTAACAATTGTCATTGGCGATTTCGTGTACCTGCCGTTGATTGCCCCGACATTAACGCAGCGACACTGATGGCAGATATAAGCCAGCTAAGGATATTCGCTTGCGGCAATCCCGTTATAACCTCCGCGCAAGTCATAGATTTCGCATTTGAGATCGCTGTTGAGCCCGCAGTCGCGAACAAATACCGGCATTTTGATTTTCTAATGCATTTACTAGGCCTTCGCCCTCATTGGCAACTTGGATGCCTTTCACCAAGCAGCAGTGCACCCGACGAACCATGCACGACGGAGGGAGTAGCCATCCATGAAGTCCCATCTCGATCTGCATTTGGAACGCTGTAGGATGCCGCGGGGCGGCCTGCAGGCCGCCGAGTTCGAGGCTCAGGGCCTTGGATTTCTTCAGGCAATCGGACGTTCGGTGTCCTACGTCGATCGAACATCAGGCGTTGCTCTCCTGAGTTTCTCCTATCCCAGTGAACAAGACGCCAAAATGCAGATGAAGTTCTTCAGAGAGGCATATCGGGAGGTAGAGGAGCGCCGCTCCTCATTCAAAGCTGTGGCGTCCTGACCAACCCTGAGCAATGATTGTTTGCCGGACCACTGTGATCGGCTGGATGGCACGAGGGTGACGGGCAGGGGACCGTCCTGCCAATCTGCAGTAACTGCTCCGCTTAGAAGTGCAGGAGGCCTGTCGAACGGTTTTTCTTTGCAAGCCTGGCACCTGTCGGGCCGCCTTGCAGTGGCAAGCTTGGCGCGCCTGGCTTGAAGAGAGACGTTTCATGCCTCGTGGCACGACAAGGTTCCCGCGCTGCAACACGAAGCCGCACAACGTACTGCAGCGCTTGCATATTGCGCTGCAGCATGACAGTGTGAGAGTGCGGGATCGTGGTAGGGTCGCGGTCCCGCTGCCCTTCATGGGCGTTTCCTCCCAAGACTTTCGGCCGCTCCTCCGAGCGGCCTTTTCTTTACTCAGTGCGAGTACTGGGCAACGATTTTTCCGGAGACGATCGAAGCTTAAAGATGAATTGGCCGAGCCTTCTGAATTCGGCTCAATGTTAATCTCTCGCACGCGTGATCAGGAAAACCTCTTTTTGGAGCCTCGACGCGCTGCCGCGATGGAATTTTGTCGATGATCAATCGTCGCGATCAGAAAGCGATGAAAGGGTGTGCCACGTTGGCGCGTATGTAGGCCATTGTACCTGTGAAGCACTCTTTCGAGAGCCAAGACACGATCGGTTGGACGGTTGTAGGCCGCCTCGAGCTCGGTCAGGGCGTCCGACACAATTGCCGTGACCCCTGAGTCCGAGACGGCTGAGGCGTGATCAAGCTTGCGCAGGCAATAAATCATCGGGTCTCTCATGGGCTTTCCCCTTGACCGGCGTGGCGGCTCTCAGACCCCGTTTCATAACGGGG
>NZ_BPQQ01000090.1 GCF_022179325.1 Methylobacterium isbiliense
TTCACCGGCACCACCATCGCCCCGGACTTGTCGGCGATGAGGCCCGCCCCGTCGTAGACCTTCATCAGGCTGCCGGTGACGGTGAGCCGGCCCTCGGGGAAGATGATCAGCGTCTCGCCGCCCTTGACCACGTTGATGAGCCGGCGGGTCGCCATCGGCTTGGTGGGGTCGAGCGGCAGCGCCCGGGTCAGCCACAGGAAGGGCTTCACCCACCATCTCTGCGCGATGCCGTGGTCGATCGCGAAGGTGGGCTCGCGCTCGGTGAGCGTGAGGGCGATGCCGCCGTCGAGGAAGCTCACGTGGTTGAGGGCGATGATGGCGTTGGGGCCGGCCCTGTCGAGGTTCTCCAGACCCCGCACCTCCATGCGGTAGAAGGCGCGGAACAGGATCGACAGGAAGTCCCGGAAGGCGCTGGTGGGCAGCACGGCCAGGATCGCGACGCCGGCCGCGAGGTTGGCGAGCGCGACGACCACGAACAGCCCGGCGCCCGGTAGGCCCGCGCGCTGCAGGCCCGCGATGAGCGCCGCCCCCAGCACGATCAGGCCGGCCGAGAGCACGTTCGAGGCGGCGATCACCCGCGCGCGGCGCTCCTTGGGCGTCCAGGCCTGGAGGGCGGCGAAGGAGGGCACGATGAACAGGCCGGCGGCGGCGGCGAGCAGCGCGAAATCCGTGGCGATCCGCAGGCCGTGCAGGCTCGACAGGAAGGCGCCCGCCGACAGGGGCGCGGCGGGCGGTGCCGTCGTGGCGGCGCAATAGGCGAGGTCGAGGGAGACGAAGCCCATGACCAGCGCGGCGATCGGGGTGGGCAGGAGCACGATCCGCCCGGCGCAGAGCCAGGAGGCGAGGCCCGAGCCCACCGCCACGCCGACCGAGAACAGGGCGAGCATCGCGGTCACGACGCTCTCGTCGCCGCCGAAGCTGCCCTTCACCACCGCCGGCAGCAGCGCCAGGACCACCGCGCCGACGAGCCAGAACCAGCTCGTGATCAGGCCGGTGCGCCACAGGCGGGTGTCGGCGTAGAGGTCGCGCACGAGGCTCAGGGTCGAGCGCAGCACGTTGCGGTCGACGTAGAGGTCGGGCGCCGCCTCGCCGGTGGGCGGGATCAGCAGGCTCGCCGCCCAGCACAGCACCGCGAAGCCCACCACCAGGGCGCCGAACAAGGCCGCGCCGCCATGCGTGGCGGCAAGCCCCCCCGCGATGGTGCCGCCCAGGATGGCCAGGAAGGTCGCCGCCTCGATGAGGGCGTTGCCGGCGGGCAGTTCCGAGCGCGCCAGGTGATCGGGCAGGATGCCGTACTTGATCGGCCCGAACAGGGCCGCGATGGCCCCGAACATCACCAGCGCCGCGAACAGGATCGGCACGGAGGCGAGCCAGAAGCCCAGCACCGCCACGCAGGCGGCCGCGATCTCCGCCGCCTTGAGGCGGCGGGTGAGCCACGCCTTGTCGTGCCGGTCGGCAAGTTCGCCCCCGAGCCCCGAGAGGAGGAAGAACGGCGCGATGAACGCCGCCCCCGCGAGCGTGACCAGGGCGGCCGACCCGCCGTCGACGCCGCCGCCCGCCCCCCCGACCCCGAACAGGATCAGGAACACCAGCGCGTTCTTGAGGAAGTTGTCGTTGAAGGCGGAGAAGAACTGGCACCAGAACAGCGGCGCGAAGCGCCGGGTGGTCATCAGCGATCCGGACATGGTCTTCCTGACCCCTCGTCGGTGGCGGGACGCCGCGCAAGGCCGGCATCGGAATCGATGAGCCGGCACTCTAGCAGCTCAATCCTTGCTCATCTCCATCAGCAGGCGCTCGGCCCGGGCGTCCTCGATCCGGTTGACCATGCGCTTGCCCTCATGGACGTCGCGCACCGTCTTGACCAGGGTGACGCAGGACTGGACCAGCATGGTCACGCCCATGGCGAGGTAGCCCTTGATCCAGAGGTCGAGCGGCAGGAACAGGATGCCGCCGGCCACCATGGTGGCGGAGCCGATGAAGGAGGCGTACGTGAAGGCGACCCAGGCCGAGGTGTGCGTCTGGGCGGTCTGCGTGCTCATGGGATGAATCCTTTGGCTGGGGGGAGACGGGTGGGGCGGGGATCAGGCGGACGGGGTGCCGGCCTGCGCCGGGCCGGCGGCCTTGGCGCGCAGGCGCTCCAGCACGCCCGCGGCGCTGGGCTTGGTGCGCGGGCCGAAGCCGGCCGCTTCGAGCCGCTCGGCGACGCCGGCGGGCTCGGCCGCATCGATGACGGCGAGCGCCTCGACCGCCGCGGCCTCGCGCGCCTGCCGCTCGCGCAGCCGGCGCAGGGTCGCTTGCGCCTCCGCGAGCGCCGCGGCGGCGCCCGGGACGCCCTCGCCCCGGCGCGTCCGCAGGCGGCGCACCGCCTCGGCCGCCTCCGCAAGGCGCCGGCCCCGCTCCAGTTCGGCGAGCTGGCGCCCGCCCTCGCGCACGGTGCGCCGCAGGGCCTCGACCTCGGTCGAGAAGGCGGCGCGCGCCGTGCGCAGACCCTCGATCTCGGCCTCCAGCCCGGCGATCGCCTCCGCCGCCTCGGTGGCGAGATCCTCGCGCCCGCCGGCCAGCGCCGCCACGGCGCGCTGCTCCAGGTCGGCGAGCCGGCCGGCGAGCGCGGCCTCGCGCTTGGCGTCCGCGGCCTCCTCGGCCACCGCATGGGCGAGCGCCCGGCGGCTCTGATCGAGGGCGGCGGCGGCCTCGCGGATCTGCTGGTCGAGAAGCGGCAGGGCGTTCTGGTCGATGATGTCCTCGCAGGCGCGGGCGGCGGCGCCGCGGGCGAGGGTGGCGAAGATCTTGAGCATGGGATGGCTCCGACAATCGTGAACATCGTTCACGGCTGTACTGTCCCACAGCCTTGAACGATGTTCAAGCCGGATTTTGAACAGCGTTCACGACAGGAGTGCGCATGAGCACGGAGGAGCGCCGCGAGCAGTTGCGGGCCGCCCTGATCGACGCCGCCGAGGCGGCGATCGTGCAGGGGGGGCTCGGCGCCCTCAAGGCGCGCGACCTCGCCCGCGAGGTCGGCTGCGCGCTGGGGGCGATCTACACGGTCTTTCCCGACCTCGACGCCCTGATCCTGAGCGTGAACCTGCGCACGCTGCACCTGTTTGAGCGCGCCATCACGGCGGTCCGGACGGCGACCGCGGAGGGGGGTGGCGCGCCCGGCCCCGAGGCGGCCATCGGCGACCTCGTGCGCCTCGCCGTGAGCTACCAGCGCTTCGCCATCGAGAATCCGACGCGCTGGCGGGCGCTGTTCCAGCACCGCATGGCCGCGATGCCCCCCGACTGGTACATGCGCGAGCAGGTGCGGCTCTTCCGGCACATCGAGGCGCCGCTCGCGGTGCTGCGGCCGGACCTCGCCGGAGCGGAGCGGGCGCTGCTCGCCCGCACGCTGTTCTCGGCGACGCACGGCATCGTCAGCCTCGGGCTCGACGAGAAGCTGATGACCTTGAGCGAACCGGTGCTGCGGGGCCAGATCGAGACCGCCGTGACGGCGCTCGGGCGCGGCCTGACCGCGAACGCCGCGACCCATTCCGAGGAGACCCCATGAGCCACCACCCCGAGAGCGCGCCGAGCCCCGCCACCGCGCCGCCCGTCACCATCCCGATGCTGCAGGCGTGGCGCGCGGAGGGCCGGCGCATCGTCATGGTGACCGCCTACGACGCCGCGATGGCGCGGCTGGTCGATCCGCTGGTGGACGTGATCCTGGTGGGCGACAGCGTCGGCAACGTGTGCCTGGGCTTCGACACCACGCTGCCGGTCAGCATGGCGATGATGAACCACCACGTGGAGGCGGTGGCGCGCTCGCGCCCCCGGGCGCTCCTCGTCGCCGACATGCCGTTCCTGAGCTTCCACCTCGACCTGCCCGACACGATCCGCAACGCGGGCGGCCTCCTGCAGCGCGGCGCGGCGGCGGTGAAGCTCGAAGGCGGTGCCGCCCGGGTGCCCGCCGTGAGGGCGCTGGTGGAGTGCGAGATCCCGGTGATGGGCCATCTCGGCCTGACGCCCCAGAGCGTGAACGCCATGGGCGGGTTCAAGGTGCAGGGCCGCGCGGTCGAGGCGGCGCGCCGCCTCCTCGACGACGCCAAGCGCCTGGAGGATGCGGGCTGCTTCTCGCTGGTGCTGGAGGGCATCCCGGCCGAACTCGGGGGCCGGATCACCCAGGCGCTCGGCATCCCCACCATCGGCATCGGGGCGGGGCCGGATTGCTCCGGGCAGGTTTTGGTGCTGCACGACCTCCTGGGCCTGCTGCCGGGCCGCAAGGCGAAGTTCGTGCGCACCTACGTGGATGGCTACGGGCTGCTGCAGGCCGGGCTCTCCGCCTACGCGGAGGACGTGCGCGCCGGCCGCTTCCCGGGGCCGGCCGAATCCTACGCGCTGCCGGAGGCGGTGCGGGCGGCGCTGGACTGATCGCGTCTCGGCTTGATCGAAGCGGAGAGGGTATCGGCAAGCCCGCGCGGTGGCGCCCAAGGCTCCACACGACGGAGCGAAGCCCGCATCCGCCATCCCGAAGGGATCAAGCGGATGTGGGATGAGTCGCCTACTGCGCGGCGGCCTGCGCGGTGTCGCCCGCCGTGCCGCCGCGGTCGAAGCGGGTCGCCTCGATGATGTTGGTGCCCAGCATCGTGCGCACCGCGATGCGCAGCGGCAGCAGCACCCGCGCGCCCTCGACGGGCGCGAGCCACACCGACATGTCGGTGTTGTCCTCCATGAACTTCACCCCCGGCCGGTCGGGGCGGTGGCCGGCGATCGGCCGGTAGCGGGCGTTGCAGACGAGGACCGGGCCGGCATAGCCCGGCTTCTCGACCTGCCGGGTCTCGCCGTAGCTGAGGACGACGTCGAAGCGGGTTGCGCCGTCGAAGACCGGGATCACCCGGTTGCAGTTCTCCGGGTCCGTCAGACTGCCGCGGCCCTGTGCGGGCATCAGCAGCGCGCTCACCGGATCGATGATGCCGCGCTTGCTGGCCTCGTTCACCGGGATGCGCTCGGGATCGACCAGCAGCGGCGGGGCGATCTCGGAGGCGACGACGTTGCCGCGGGCGAGCGCCATGCGCACGGTGATCGAGGCGCTCGACGAGTGGGAGGAGATCGCGAAGGTGCCCGGCTGGGGCCGGCCCGTCGGCCCGACCTGGCCGCTCGACCGGCCCGAGCCGTAGCCGCCGGTGATCGCCCCGGCGAGCCCGGTGAGCCGGGCGCTGACGTCCATCCGGTAGCGCGCGCCTTCGAGCGACCCCACCACCTTGGCGGTGCCGATCGGCACGCCCGCCAGGATGATCCCGTAATCGACCGCCACGTTGGCGGAGGCGCCGCCCCGCGCCCGCGCGGCCGCGGCCGGGTCCGCCTGCCCCGCCGCCAGCAGCAGGCCCGAGGCGAGGAAGGCCGGAAGGAGGGACGTCGCACGCATGGGGGAGCACAGCCGTTCTGGGTGAGGGCGCCCGGCGGCGCCGCCCGCTTGAATCGCGCCGCATCGTGACGAGTTTAAGGTTAACGGTTCGTCTCCCGCCGCGGGCGAGGCCCGTGTTGCGGCGGGGACGCACGGGCTCTGGCTTGACGAAGCGAGGTCTCTCGCCTAGAGGCGTGGGCCTTCCAGGCTTTCGCGCGGTCGGGTCCCTGCCGCGGTCGCTTCTCAAGCGCCCGGCGTGAGCGTGGCCCGTCCGTGGACGATCAGATTTGAAGGGTTGAAGACCATGTCGCGCCGCTGCGAACTCACCGGCAAGGCCGTGCTCACCGGCCACTTGGTGAGCCATTCGAACCGCAAGACCAAGCGTCGGTTCCTGCCGAACCTGTGCAACGTCACGCTTCTGTCGGACACGCTCGGCCGCTCGGTGCGCCTGCGCATCTCGGCCAACGCGCTGCGCTCGGTGGAGCATCGCGGCGGGCTCGACGCCTTCCTGGTGAAGGCCGGCGAGACGGACCTGTCGCAGAACGCGCGCCTCCTGAAGCGCGAAATCGAGAAGAAGCTCGCCGAGGCGGCCTGAGCCGCCCGTCGACCGTCGGTGTCGCGAAGAAGCCGCCGCCCGGATGGGCGGCGGCTTCTTCGCGTTCTCCGGGCGCCCTTCCCGGCCCGTGTGACCCGGATCACGGTTCCGCCCGCGACCCGTGGCAGGCGGGACGGTTCGCGACCCCGCGCGAGGGGCACGCAGAACAGGCGCACCCGGACGCAGGACGAGACCCTCCGGGGCTGGCGGGAGGACGGCACCATCCGGGCCGCGGCGATGGCACCCTAGCGGGCGGGCAGGGCCACGACACGCTCGATGCGGGCGACGTGCTGTTCCGAGGCCCGACACCGCGCACGGGCGCCGGATCCGACCGTTCGCCGGATGCCCGGTCCGGCCATCGACCGGCGTCGCCGGTCCCGCCCGGGATCGAGTGCGACGCGTCAGGGCGCCGCCTTGAACTCCCCTGCGAGGCGCAGGGTCACCTCGTCGCCGACGGCCGGCAGGAAGGCGCTGATGCCGAACTCCGAGCGCCGGATCAGTGCCCGCCCGTCGAAGCCGACCGTGTAGACCTTGTCGACCGGGTTCGTGCCGGCTTGGTTGAAGGTGACGTCGAGGACGACCGGCTTCGTCACGCCCTTGAGGGTCAGCTCCCCGAGGACCCGCGCGGTGGTCGGGCCGGTGGGCTCCACGCCGGTGCTGGCGAAGGTGGCGACGGGGAAGCGCTCGGCGTCGAAGAAGTCGGGGCCGCGCACGTGCCGGTTGAACGCCGGGTTGAGCCCGTCGACGCTGGCGGTGCCGATCCGCGCCGTGAGCCGGCTCTGGGCCGGGGTCTTGGGATCGAGGCTGAGGTCCGCCGCCACGTCGGTGATCTGGCCGTAATAGGTCGAGAAGCCGAGATGGCTCACCGACCACGTGATCTTGCCGTGGGCGGGGTCGAGCACGTAGCGGCCGGGCCGCACCTGGGAGGGGTCGGCCGAGGGAGCCACGGGCTCCTGGGCCGCCGCCGTCAGGGCTGCGGCGAGGATGAGCCACGCCGACAGGCACGCGCGCTTCATGTGGTCACCTTGTGGCTGGGATCCGGGTCGTCGATATGGCTCCGATCAGATCCCACGAACCACGGCGCCGCTCAAGGATGGGCGCCCGGCACGGACCTCACATGATCGGCAAGCTGAAGGGAATCGTCGATTCCTACGGCGAGGACTTCGTCATTCTCGACGTGCACGGCGTCGGCTACGTGGTGCATTGCTCGGCGCGCACGCTGCAGCGGCTCCCGCCCGTCGGCGAGGCGGCGGATCTCGCCATCGAGACCCATGTCCGCGAGGACATGATCCGGCTCTACGGCTTCCGCTCGGATGCGGAGCGCGAGTGGTTCCGCCTGCTCCAGACCGTGCAGGGGGTGGGCACCCGGGTCGCGCTCGGCGTGCTCTCGGTGCTGGAACCCGGAGATCTCGCCACCGCCATCGCCACCGGCGACAAGGGCTCGGTCGCCCGTGCGCCCGGGGTCGGCCCCCGGCTCGCCGCCCGCCTCGTCGCGGAACTCAAGGACAAGGCCCCGGCCTTCGCGCCGGTGGATCCCGCCCTCATCCGCCTCACCGGGGCGGTCGAGGAGCGCACCGCGCCCCAGCCCGTCGCCGACGCGATCTCCGCCCTCGTCAATCTCGGCTATCCGCAGATCCAGGCCTCCGCGGCCGTGGCGGCGGCGCTCCAGGGGGCGGGGGAGGGAGCCGAGGCCAAGACCCTCATCCGGCTCGGCCTGCGGGAATTGGCGCGCTGAGCGCCCGGCCGGGATCGGCCCGCGGGGGACGCGCGACGCACGGGGGCCCCGTCAGGGGCGCGCCGGCGCGATGACGAAGCGGTCGCGGGGCTGGGCCGGGATGCGGCCGAGATCGATCCGCAGGTCCTGGTCGGGCACCGCGTAGGCCATCTCCCGGACCAGCAGCGGCACCACGGCCTTCATCTGCGCCAAGGTGATCCATTCGCCCGGGCAGCGATGCCCGGTCTCGTGCGCGCCGCCGCCCTGCGGGATGAGCGTGTTGGGATCGCCCGACCACGCCCGGAAGCGCTCGGGCCGGAACCGCTCCGGCGCCTCCCACAGGCGCGGGTCGCGGTTGGTGCCGTAGAGGTCCATCAGCACCCAGTCGTTGCGTGCGAAGCGATGGCCCTGGAACTCGAACGGCGCGAGGACGCGCCCGCCGATGAAGGGGATGAACGGGTAGAAGCGGCGCACCTCGTGGACGAAGTGGGTCAGATCCGCCTCGTCCCCCGCGCGCAGGGTCTCCCTCGTCTCGGGGTGGAGATGCAGCGCGTGGGCCGCGAAGACGAGGTAGCGGGCATTGGCCACGGTTGGGCGCAGCACGTTGATGAGTTCCACCCCCGCCACCGTCAGGTCGAGGGGCCGCCCCTCCGGATCGCGGTGATGCGCGATGACGTGGACCGCGCTGCCCGGCGGCGCCTCGCGCCGCCCCTCCCGGACGTGGGCGATCGCCTCGCGCGCCCAGCGCTCGGTGCGGGCGCGCAGCCGGTGGCCGCGCCAGTTGCGCGGGCCGACCGAGCCGGTGCCGTCGATCATCGCCAGGAACTCGCGCGCCCGCGCCTCCGCCTCCGCCGCGGTGAGCGGCAGGCCGGCCCACTCGCAGACCGCGGCCGTGAGGGGGACGTGGGCCTCGTCGAGCAGCACCACCCGCTCCTGCGCGGCCCAGGCCCGCGCCCGCGCCCGCCAGTGCCGGGCCGTCGCCTCCGCGAGCCGCTCCAGGGCGGCTGGCGCCATCAGGGAGAGGAACATCGCCTTGCGCCAGCGATGGGCCTCTCCGTCGAGCACCATCACGCTGCCCTGGTCCTGGATCAGCGCGAAGGAGGCGCGCGGCAGGGCGTGCCGGCGGGTGAAGCGGTCGGGCTCGTAGAACCGGGCTGCGGCCTCCGCCCCGGTCATGCAGATCGCCCGGGTGAGCATCAGCCGGGTCGCGAACAGGTCGGAGCCGTAGGCGCGGCAGCGGCCGGGGATGAAGGCGTAGCCCTCGCGCAGCAGCGCCAGGGTGCTGTCGGGCGCGCGATCGCGCGGGATGCCCTCGCGGTGCCGCGGCCGCGGCACAGCCGCACCGTCCGGCTGCGCCGGGTCGGCGAAGCTCAGGGCCCCGCGGATCGCACCGGCCGGGTCCGGCCGCGCGGAGGGTCGGTCGCCGCCTCGCGGCGGAGGGCGCGGGGATGCGCGCGCCGGATCGCCTGCCTCGAACGTCATGCTCGCACCTCCTGCGGCTCAACAGGAGGAGGCCGGTCGCGTTCCGGCCGGACGTCGGGATGACCGGCCGGCCCGCCGCGCGCCGGCTCAGCCGGGCTGGCCCTCGCAGGTGATGGCGTCGCAGGCGGCCACGGCCGCCACCATCCGGGCCAGCGCCCGGCCGCCCGGATGCCCGAGCACGCCGGTGGTGCCCACGACGTAGGGCGGGGTGGCCGCCAGCCCGAGATTTGCGGAAAGCCGCATCTGCGTGGCGAGCGCCTCGCCTATCTCGGGCGAATCGGCCTCCGCCTCGATCGCCGCGCGCGGGTGTCCGAGGGCCTGCGCGGCGTCGAGGGCGCGCGGGCCGTCGATGGCCCCGGGCGCGCCGAGGAGCCTGGCGTAGAGCGCGTAGCCCGCCGCCGATCCGGCCCGGCGCTGCACCGCGAGGTGCACCTTGGCGGCCTGGGCCGAGCGGGGCGAGAGGATCGGGTTGTGGACGAGGCCGACGCGCAGATCCGGCGTCGCGGCGACGAGTGCCGCGATGTCGTGCGCCGCCTTCCGGCACCAGGGGCAGTTGTAGTCGTAGAACTCGTGCAGCGTGACGCCGGCCTCGCGGGTGCCGATCCAGGTCACGCCGCGCAGGCCCGCGATCTCGGAGGTCAGCTCCCCGGGCAGGCGCGTGTTCGGCACGGGCCGGCCGTCGTCGCCGGTGATCGCGTGCCACTGGCCCTCCGCCTGCGCCAGGGCGGCCGCGGGCCACGCCGCGAGGAGGCCGGCCAGAAGCGTGCGGCGGGAGAGGCACGCCGGCCCGCCCCGCAGCGGGCCGCCCGCAGGATCACCACGCCGCATCGGTCCCTCCCGCAACATCGCGGGCCGCACGCGGTCCGCCGCGCTCCGATAAGCTCGGCCATTGGGGCTGGATGAAGGCCGTCCGGCGTCGGGTTCGGGGCGTCAGAACAGCGCGACGTCGCCCACCATCTGGCTGCGGGCGAACCAGGGCGTCTGCTGCCCCTGCGTCGCCGACCAGACCCGGGCCTTCACGCCGCGATGAAGCTCGCTGAGTTCGATCACGCCGTTCCGGTTGAGGTCGTGCCGGTCGCGCTCGGTCGTGATGACGTCGATGATGGCGCGGGTGAACACCCCGCCCGAGGCGAGTTCCCGCGCCTCCTCGCGGCCCTTGGAGGCCGAGAAGATCATGATCCGCGAGGGCATCCCGGCCAGGATGGCCGAGGCGGAGGCATCGTTGGTGGCGAGGAAGCCGGTGCCGGCCGCGCCGCTGTGGCAGGTGTCGAGGAAGATCGCCACGCGCCCCTTCGCCCGGCTGAGGATCGGGACGAGGTCGTCCCAGGGCAGGGCGGTCGCCGCAATCGCGTCGGTGCGCAGGCCGGAGGTCGCCAGGAACAGCCGCCCCGCCTCGTCGCGCACCCCGTGCCCGGCGAAGAACAGGATGACCGTCTCGTCCGCCGCGGCCGCGTCGATCGCGGCGGCGAGCGCCTGCCTGAGCGCCTCCGGCGAGGCCTCGTGGTCGCGCAGCAGCACCGGCCGCGCCGCCAGGGCCAGGCCGGCGGCCGGCGAGTCCAGCGCCGCCGCGAAGGCCTCGGCGTCGCGGGCCGCCATCGTGAGCGGCGGCACCCGCTGGTCGTCGTAGCGGTCGACGCCCGCCGCGAGGACGCGGGCGCGCCGCCGCCCGCCCGGCCCGACGTCGCGCCCGACGGGCGCGCTCGCCAGCCCGGTCTCGTCGACGGCGAGCAGGCTCACCCAGCGGGTGCCCGGAAGGGGCGCGAACGTCGCCTCGATGGTCCCGCCGGATGCCGGATAGGGCTCCTGGCGGGTCAGCAGGCCGTCCTCGTAGACCTGGATCGTGCGCACCGGCGCCGAGCCCTCGGCCCGTGCGGTGAGGCGCACCTCGTCCCCGGCGCGGGCGATTGTCGCCGCGAGCGAGGGCGGGACGGCGAGGCTGCCCGCCGGCGGCGGGGGCCGTCCGGACAGCACCGAGGCCACGAGGCCCGGAACCCGCAGCTGCGCGGCGAACTGCGCCAGCGCGTGCTCGCCGCGCTGGCCAGGGAAGCGCAGCCGCACCATCTCCGCGCCCTCCGCGGTGGCGTCGAAGCGGCCGTCCGGGGCCGCCGCCACCACCTCGTCGTCGACGATGCGCCCGGCCAGCACCTGGGCGCCGCCCGCGAGGCGGTAGACGAAGAACGTGCCGTCCTGGTTGATCTGCACCGCGTGATCCCGGGAGGCCGTCAGCAGGATGCGGCGCAGCTGCGGCCCGCGCGAAAGGTCGAAGCGCTTGGCCACCACCGCCTCCGTCTGCAGGTCGTAGACCGCGAAGGCCTGACCCTGGCGGGAGGTCAGGACGAGGTAGCGTTCCCCGTGCAGTTCGGCGTTGTCGAGGCAGGAATCCACCGTGTAGGCGCAGCTCGGGGCGCCGACCTCGGTGTCGTTGCGCAGCAATCGGCGCGCGTTCCTGTCCGTGAACTCGGCGACGCGTTTCCTCGTGGAATCGAACACGTAGAGGTTCGGTCTGTTGAACGCGGCGTTGCCCTCGGTGCAGCCGCGCCAAGCGAGCCAGACGATGCGGCCACCGATCGTCCAGCGGCGGGCCACGTTGAGGTTGCTGTTGAACCGGCCGGGCTGCTCCGGCTCGCAGGACAGCCCGTCGAGATACTCGAAGGTGCCTCGCGCGGCCGGCACCTCGGCGGCGATGCTGGCCGCGACGCGCAGCGCCTGCGGCTTGGGCAGTTCCTTCTGGTAGCCGGATTCGAACCTGCCGACCGTGCGCTCGGGCGCCGCCACCGGCAGGAAGGCGAAGCCGAACTCGGCGAGGCGCCGCGCGAAGCGGTCGACCGCCGTCCGGCCGGTCTCCGCCTGGGCCGGGAGGCCGCGCCACGCCGCCCGGTTCATGCCGGTTGCGGTGGCCGCTTCCGTCTCGGCCAGGATCCGGATCGGCGGGGCCTTGCGGGGCGCCGCGAGGAACCGTGCCAGCGCCTTCTGGGCCGGGCTCCGCTCCTCGGGGGCGGGCAGCCCCAGATGCGTGAAGACGAGCGGGCCGCGGGTCTCCCAGACCTTCGGCAGCGCGAAGGGCCGGAAGCCCGAGGCCGCCCGCGCGATGCGCGCGGCCTGCTCGCGGGCGGCCGGGACCTTGTCGAGGTCGAGGAGCGTGCCGCTGTAGAGGTTCGCGCCCGTCAGGCTGTCGATGATGACGCCGAGCGGCCCGGCGAACGCCGCGAGGTTGTTCTCGAGGTCGATCCGGTAGGCCCCGTCGTCGACCCCGCCGCCGCTGCGTGGGCCGAGATGCGTGCCGCCGTAGCCCGGTCCCCCGGGATTGAGGGCGTTGACGACGCTGAGCGTGCCCCATTGCGAGCCGGCACCGGCGATGAAGCTGTCGGCGTTGTCCCAGGCGACGGCATCGGTCCCGCCCAACGTGAACACGCGTGTGCCGTCGACGGCGTCGAGCACCGCGATGCCGTTCTGCTCCTCGGCGGCGACGAAGCGGCCGGTGGGCGAGAAGCGCGGCGCGGTGCCGGCGCGCTCGGCGATCTCGGCGCCGTTGACCGCATCCACGAGGCGGTAACGTCCGTCATGGACTTCGAGGAGGCGCGCGCCGTCGGCCGAGACGAAGCGGTCCGAGGGCGTGCCGCGATCGACGGGATCGCCGATCACCAGGGCTGGCCGCCCGCCTGGACGCGCCTGGATCGCCACGGTGCGCGCCGCGCCCGGTCCGGCGCTCTCGCGGCAGCCGTCGTGACCCACCACGTCCCAGTGCAGCATCGCGGCGCCCGGCGCCAGGATGGTGACGTCGAAGGCGCCCTGGCGCGCCGCGCTCTCGCCGAACAGCGGGATCACCGCCCGCGTCATTCCGGAGAAGCGCTGGAACCGGAACGCCGCCTCGGCGCCGGGGGTCAGCCCGTACAGGCCCTGGCCCGAGAAGCGCACGGGCCTGTCGGTGGCGACCACGAGGAAGACCGCCGCTCGCGGGGCCGGGCCGGAGCGGGACCAGCGGACCGTGACCGGTGCGCCGACATGGGTCGCGGCCGTCTCCACGCCGACCCGCGCGCCCTGCCGCAACTCCGCGATCGCCGCCCGCGTCGGCTCGCACTCCGCAGCCCGGGCTTGGCCTCCCAGGACCTGGCCTCCCAGCATCTGACTTCCGAGGATCGCAGCCGCAATCCGTCCCAGGATCGTTCGTGACATCGCGGGCCTTCGGGCGGCTTGTGACTAAGCGACAACTTAGACGAAATTCTGTGAAATTCCAAATGTACTGAAGGATACATTGCGTGATGAACGGATCGTCGGTCGCGCCGATACGAGTATGATGCCATCGGCGGCAGGATCATCGTCCCGCCCGCGTTGTCTTGCGGTCAGCGCCGGACCGTCCTGTGGTTGGCTCGCAACAGGACAGCGCCGTGATGCGAAGAACGCGTCGCGCGAACGACGTTGCCTTGCAGAGTTGAAGGTGGACGTCTTAGCATGACCATGCTGTGCGAACTCGCAAAGATTGCGAGCCGGCCGCGGCGAAACAGATCATGCGAACCGGCCGTCCGGTCGACATAAGAAACTCAGGGGCAGGACAACGCGATGTGCAGGAGCTGGACCGCAATCGGCACGGTGGCGGCCTCTCTCATGACCGCCACGGTGGCCCAGGCCGCCTCGGTGACGCGGCCGGGCGAGCAGGTCGGCCTCTCGGGAGGCTATCCCCTGCCCGAGGGCGTGGTGATCGCGGTCGACACCTTCTCGGTCGGCCGGGCCGACCGACCGAACGCCTCGGACGTGATCGGCAACATCCCGTTCCTGGTCTGGGCCTCGCCCTACAAGATCCTGGGCGCGCGCATCCAGCCCATCGTGTCCCAGCCCACCGGGTTCATCCATACCCGCAACCCCGCGCCGCTTCCGGACCGGAACGTCAGCTTCCTCTACAATCCCTTCATCGGCAGCGTCTTCGCCTGGGATCTCGGCCGCGGCTTCGGCGTCTCCTACCTGCTCGGCGCCTACCTGCCGTTCGGCGACCGCGGTTCGCTCGGCCTGGGCTTCGCCGGCACGCCGATCGCGCCCCAGATCGCCTCGGCCACCATCCGCCAGAGCTTCACGGCCACCTATGTCGGGGACGGCAGCTACAACATCACGGCGGCGCTGACCTACGGGCTCACCGCGGATCCGCGCGCCCGCTTCGGCGGCCTCGTCGGCCAGGCGCTCGGCCCGCAGGCGCAGGCGGATTCGCTCAACCTCGACCTGACGATGGTCAAGAAGTTCGGCAAGTTCGAGATCGGCCCCATCGCCTACATGTCGACGGATCTGCCGGTGAACCGCGGTGACCCGCTCTACCGCACCTACCAGCGCGCCGGGCAGATCGCGGTGGGCGGCCTCGTCGGCTACAATTTCGGCCGGTTCAGCCTCCAGGCCTACGTCGCGCGCGACGTCGTCGCCCGGGACACCCTCACCCGGGCCGGCCTGCGGCAGCGGAACGAGGAGACCCGCGGCTGGTTCCGCCTCATCCTGCCCCTCTATGCGCCTGGTGCCGGCCAGGCCGTGGCCCCGCCGCCCGGGCCGCTGGTGACGAAATCCTGAGGCGCGCCCCGGTCAGCGCAAGCCCGGCGGGCGCTCGCCCGTCGCCCAGGCCAGCGCCTGCTCCAGCCTGTCGTTGCCCCAGAACAGCTCGCCGTCCTCCGTCAGGAAAGTCGGCGCCCCGAAGATGCCGCGCGACTTCGCCTCCTCGCCCACCACCCGCAGCCGGCTCTTGTGCGGCTCGCTCGTCGCCGCCTTGACGATGGCCGGCCCGTCGAGGCCGAGCCGGTTGAGGAGCGCGGCCACGCTGCCGGGCTCGGCGATCGATTCGCCGCGGGCGAACTGCGCCTCGTAGACCGCCCGCGTGAAGGCGCCGATCCAGGGCTGGTCGGCCCCGAAGGCCGCCGCGCGCGCTGCCGCGAGGCTGTTCTGGGGGAAGTCGGGCGGGCGCTGCACCGGCGGCAGGCCGAGCCGCGCGGCCTCGCGGGCCATGTCGCGCCACATGTGGCGGCCCTTGGCCGGGTAGAGGTTGAAGGGCGAGCTGGTCCAGCCCTGGCTGGCGAAGATCGGCCCGAGCAGGAAGGGCCGCCAGCGCACGCCCACGCCCGCGGCCTCCGCCAGCCCCTCGATGCGCATTGCCGCGAGATAGGAGTAGGTCGACGCGAACTCGAACCAGAATTCGAGGGTGGGCTGGCGCGCCATGCGGTGCACTCCTGAGGGCATGCCGTCAGCTTCGCGGCTCGCCCCCGATGCCACAAGCGCTCATCCGGGCGTCGCTTCGCCACGGGAACCTTCGCGGGACGGCCCTGTTGCGCGCGGCCCGGCTCGGCTGATAAGCCGCCGGCTTCCCTCATCCGCCCTCGCACAAGGCCCCGCCCCCATGTCCCCCGCACCCTTGTCCGACCAGACCCAGAAGCGCGTGCAGAAGGTCGTGCTCGCCTATTCGGGCGGCCTCGACACCTCGATCATCCTCAAGTGGCTCCAGACCACCTACGGCTGCGAGGTGGTCACCTTCACGGCCGATCTCGGCCAGGGCGAGGAGCTGGAGCCGGCGCGGCGCAAGGCGGAGCTGCTCGGCATCAAGCCGGAGAACATCTTCATCGAGGACCTGCGCGAGGAGTTCGTCCGCGACTACGTCTTCCCGATGTTCCGCGCCAACGCCCAGTACGAGGGCGTCTATCTGCTCGGCACCTCCATCGCCCGGCCGCTGATCGCCAAGAAGCAGATCGAGATCGCCGAGAAGGTCGGGGCGGACGCGGTCTCCCACGGCGCCACCGGCAAGGGCAACGATCAGGTCCGGTTCGAACTCGGCTACTACGCGCTCAAGCCCGACGTCACCGTGATCGCCCCCTGGCGCGAATGGGATTTCCGCAGCCGCGAAGCGCTGATCGCCTTCGCCGAGCAGCACCAGATCCCGATCGCGAAGGACAAGCGCGGCGAGGCGCCGTTCTCGGTGGACGCCAACCTCCTGCACGCCTCCTCCGAGGGCAAGGTGCTGGAGGATCCGGCCGAGGACGTGCCGGACTACGTCTATTCCCGCACCCTCTCCCCCGAGGAGGCGCCCGACACGCCTACCGTCATCACGATCGGGTTCGAGCGCGGCGACGCGGTGTCGATCGACGGCGAGCGCCTCTCGCCCGCGACCCTGCTCGCCAGGCTCAACGATCTCGGCCGCGCCAACGGCATCGGCCGCCTCGACCTCGTCGAGAACCGCTTCGTCGGCATGAAGAGCCGCGGCATGTACGAGACCCCCGGCGGCACCATCCTGCTGCCGGCCCACCGGGCGATCGAGTCGATCACGCTCGATCGCGGCGCGGCCCACCTCAAGGACGAGCTGATGCCGCGCTACGCCGAGCTGATCTACAACGGCTTCTGGTTCTCGCCGGAGCGCGAGATGCTCCAGGCGCTCATCGACAGGAGCCAGGAGATGGTCACCGGCACGGTGCGGCTGAAGCTCTACAAGGGCGGCGTGCACGTGATCGGCCGCGAGAGCCCGAATTCCCTCTACGATCAGGACCTCGTCACCTTCGAGGAGGGCGCCGTGGCCTACGACCACCGCGACGCGGCGGGCTTCATCAAGCTCAACGCCCTGCGGCTGCGCACGCTCGGCCAGCGCCGGCGCAAGCTCGGGGCTTGATGGTCCTTTCGCGCCTGCATTAGGCTGTTGCCGAGGTCTTCCCGATCCGCCGGTTCTCTCCGAGGGCCGGCGGACGTCGTTTCCGGGCGCCCCGCGAGGTTCGGATCATGCTGACGCGGGTCGAGATCGACGGCTTCAAGAGCTTCGAGGGTCTTGGCCTCGACCTGCATCCGTTCACGGTCATCGCCGGCCCGAACGCCTCGGGGAAGTCGAACTTCTTCGACGCGCTTCGACTGCTGTCGCGCCTTGCCGCCGTGGATGTGCCCGACGCCGTCCGCGGCATGCGGGGCGATCCGAGCGAGATGTTCCGGTGCCGGCCGGACGGCCAGCCGGTGGATGCCATCCGCTTCGCCGTAGAGGTGCTGCTCGACGGCGAGATCGAGGATGCGTTCGGGCAGCGCAAGTCTCTCACCTATACCCGCCTGCGCTACGAGTTGGAGATCGAACGGCGCTCGGACGCGAGCGGAGGGCCGGAGCGCCTGTTCGTGCGCCACGAGCAGGCTGCCACGATCCGGCGCTCCGATGATCGCTGGATCCGGCAGCCGGGTCTGTCCCGCGACTTTGCAAAGCTGCGTGCGAAGTACGCGACCGGAGGCCAGCGAAGCCCGTTCCTGCAGACGCTGAACGACCAGTTCCAGGTCAACCAGGACGGCGTCCAGGGCCGTCCGCGCCCGTTTCCCGTACCGAAGGGACAGGCCACCGCGACCGTGCTGTCGAAGATCACGACGGCGACCGAGTTCCCGCACCTGTTCGCGCTCCGCCAGGAGCTCGAGAGCATGACCTTCCTGCAACTGGAATCGGCGGCCGCTCGGGAGCCGAGCGACGCGCTCGCTCCCGACGATCTGCTGGCGGACGGCTCCAATCTCGCGAAGGTCCTGGCGCGGATCGAGGCTGACACGAGGTCGCCGGAGCGCCCCTCCGGCGACCTCGCGCTGATCCGCGCCGCCCTCGCGAGTCTCATTCCCGGCGTGGGCGACCTGCACGTCGAGCGCGACAGCGCCTATGGCCGGTATCGTCTTTTCGTCACGATGCGAGACGGAAGCCGGTTCAGCTCGCGTGTCCTCTCGGACGGCACCCTTCGGGCGCTCGCTCTGCTCACGTTCCTCAACGATCCCCGTCGCAAGAGCGTCCTGCTGTTCGAGGAACCCGAGAACGGCATCCACGAGAACCGGCTCAAGCGGCTCGTCGGCTTGCTGCGCGAGGCCTGCACGTCCGTGCGGGAGGCCGAGGAGGGCCGCCTTTTTCAGGTGATCCTGAACACGCATTCGCCGATTGTCCTGAGGGAGACGCATGACGATGAGATCGTGGTGGTCGACGTGGTCTCCCGGGTCGATCCGGTGCATGGGCCGACGCGGCGCACCCGCATGCGCACCGGCGTTTCGACAGACCAACTGCCCCTCGACGATCGCGAGCATGCCCTGAGCCGTGAGGAAGTCGAACGCATCCTGCAGCGTGGCGACCAGGACGCGGCGTGATGTGGCTCGTGGTCGGGCTGTTCTGCGAGGGGCCGACTGACGGCCGTTTCCTTCCCACCATCATCCACCGGACGCTGCTCGCGATCCTCGTGGAGCAATCCGCCTTCGACGTGGAGCTGCAGGAACAAATTATCCCGTATGCCGAGAAGTCGAACGAAGAGCGCGCACAGGCGATTTGCCGCGAGCGCGCCAGCGTCGACCTGTTCGTCGTTCATGCCGATGCGAGCCGCCTGCAGAGCGAGCGGGTGCAGGACACGATCGTTGGACAGATCCAGGCCACCGCAAGCGCGGCCTGCGGCGTGCGGCCGGAGCGCATCATCCCGCTTCTGCCCATCCGCGAGATGGAGGCGTGGGTTCTTGCCGACCCCGACGCGATCGCGCGGGCGCTGGGCTACGACGCCGGATGGCCCGAGCGGGTCGAGAGAGGCTGGCAGCCGGAGCGCGCCGAGGCCGAGCCGGATCCCAAGCGCACGCTCGACGCGGCAATCCGGAGCCTCGCCGGGGGGCGTCGAGGCCGCCGGAGCCCGGGGGCCGAGGCCTACTTCGACCGCATCGCGGACGAAGTAGGGCTCTCCTGCCTCGGCCGCCTCGCATCCTATCAGCGCTTCAGGACCGATCTGCAGAGAGGGTTCACCAGTCTTCGCCGGCCGCCCTCACTTGATCCCCACGGCCGCCGGGTCGGCGGATAGGAACAGCACCCGCAGGTCGTCGTCGGGGGCGTAGTCGGTCGCCTCCCACCGGAAGGTGGTGGGGCCCGTCTTCGTCACGCCCTTGCGGCAGAAGCTCACCAGCGTCTCGGGGCGGCCCTTGTCGACCGTGAGCGTGAAGCGGCCGATCCGGCCGGCCCAGTTCCTGGCCGTGGTGACGATGTAGGGAACCACCGCCGCATAGACGAGCTTGTCCGGCGTCCTCATCCGCTCGGAGAGTCGCTTGACCCCGCGCAGGCCCGCCTCGTCGAGGCAGTAGCGGGCGCGGTACTCGCGGCTGCCGGCCTCCCGCATGTCGAGCAGGTGGAACCCCTTCACGGGCACGTAGGCGTGCGACACCGCGAGGTCGCGGCCGGGCGGAAAGACCTGCTCCCAGTGGAACTTGGCATCGAGGCGCCAGAGGGCGCCGTCCGGCCCGTCCGCCTCCGGCAGGAGCCCGTCGGCGATCAGCGCCCGGCGGGTCTCGGGCGCGAGGGCCTTCACGGCCTTCTCCAACTCGTCGCGGCGCAGCGGATTGAGCGGCAGCCGGTGCCGCTTCAGGACCTCCGTCACCTCCCGCTCGCCCAGGTAGGCGCGCTCCTCGAGGTCCGGCCGGATCTCGGCCCCGTCCACCGTCACGGTGAAGCCGACGAAGTTCGCCCGGTCCTCGAAGGGGAGCGAGAGGGGCGAGAAGCTCAGCGTCGCGCCGTCGACCGCCGGCAGCGGGAAGGCGACGCGCACGCGCTTGGGCTGTGCCGCGCGGTTGCGGAAGACGTAGTCGACCGCGATGCGGTCGAGGCCGACGCGCAGGTCCTCGGACAGGAGCGCGATGTCGGCGTCGCGGACCAGCACCAGGCCGCCCGCGTCCAGCTCCGCCGCGCTGTCGTTGGCCCGGACGGCTCCGGCGACGAGGAGCGCGGCGACGGCCAGGGCCGAGGCGCGGGCGAGGACGGCGCCGCGGCGCCGCCCGGCGGACGAATGGAACACGCGCGAACCCGTCTCAGGCTGCGCTCTCGTCGTCGATGTCGACGAGGAACAGGATATCCACGTCCTCGTCCTCCTCGTCCGACGTGTCCTGCGAATCGGCGGCCGGGGTGCCGGCATCGTCCGGCTCGTCGTCGAACTCGTCGTCCTCCGCCATCGCGTCGTCGAAGGTCTCCGTCTCCTGTTCGGTCGAGGGCCGCAGCTTGAGATGCGCGGCCTCGCCGGACCAGAGCGGGCGCCCGTCGCTCGTCATGGTGCGCAGGTCGTCCTTGAAGCCCTCGACCTCGAGAAGCTCCCGGGCGCGCGCCTCGGTCGACCGGATGATGGCGACCGGGGTTCCGTCGATCTCGAGCGTGTACATGCTGGCCTCCTGGCGTCGCGCCGTGCGCGGCGGCCCCCGTGGGGGAGCGCGCCCCTCTTGAGGGAGAAAGGTCGCCGCGCCAACCCCGTTCCGGCGCGTCAGGGCCGCACGCACTCCGTCAGCGGGCCGATTCCGGCCATGCGGCTCTGGACGCGGGCGGCGCGGGCGCGCAACTGGCGCGAGGGCCGGCCCGGATCGAAGGCGGCGGGATTGGGCAGGGCGGCGGCGAGCAGGGCCGCCTCGCCGCGGGTGAGGTCGCGCGCGGCCTTGCCGAACCAGTGGCGCGCCGCGGCTTCCGCCCCGAACAGCCCGTCGCCCCACTCGGCCACGTTGAGGTAGATCTCGAGCGTCCGCCGCTTGCCCCAGACCGCATCGACGCCGAGCGCGAGCGGGATCTCCAGCGCCTTGCGCAGGTAGGAGCGGCCCGGCCACAGGAAGACGTTCTTGACCGTCTGCATGGTGATGGTCGAGGCCCCGCGCGTGGGGCCGTCCTCGTCGCCCATGACCTTGCGCAGGGCGTCCCAATCCACCCCGGCGTGGCGGCAGAAGAGCTGGTCCTCGGAGGCGATCACCGCCTGGACCAGGGTGGGCGCGATGCCCGGGAGGTCCATCGCGTCGCGTTCCACGGGGCGCAGGGTGAGCCAACGGCCGAGCATCAGGGTTGAGGGCGGTGTCACCGCGCGATAGACGAGCGCCAGGATCAGCACGAGGACGACCGCCATGACGGGGAGGAGGAGGAGGGCGCGCAACACGCGCACGAACCGCCCGGCCCGCCGCGGGGGTGCCGCGGGCGGCGCCCGGTCCTCCTCGCTCTGCGCCGGGGCGTGCAGATCGTGAATCCGTCCCTCCCTCGTCCCGCCCGAGCGGACCACCTCCACAGGCCTCCCCCATGACGTCACTGCAGGCTGAGTCGGCCGCTTCGCCCGGCCGTCCCCACGCTCCTTCGATCCTTCCTTCGCATGCCGGCACGGCCGGCGGCTATCCGGACGGCGCGGATTTCCCCGCCCGGCTCACCGCGGTGGCGGATGCCGTGGAGGCGTTCCTGGCCGACCGCCTCGGCGACGGCGTGGGCGAGGGCGAGATCGCCCGTCCGCCGCGGCTGATGCAGGCGATGCGGCACGCCGTGCTCGGCGGCGGCAAGCGCCTGCGGCCCTTCCTGACCATCGAGACCGCGCGCCTGCTCGGCGGACCCTTCGCGGGGGCGCTCGCGGCCGGCAGCGGCGTCGAGCTCGTCCACTGCTACTCGCTCGTCCACGACGATCTGCCGGCGATGGACGACGACGACCTGCGCCGGGGCAAGCCCACCGTCCACAAGGCGTTCGACGAGGCGACCGCGATCCTGGTCGGCGACGCGCTCCTGACCCTCGCCTTCGAGATCCAGGCCGATCCCGCTTGGCAGGCCGATCCCGGGGTGCGGGCCGACCTCGTGCTGCGCACGGCGCGCGCGGCCGGCCTCGGCGGCATGGTCGGCGGCCAGCTCCTCGACCTCGGGGCGGAGGGGCGCTTCGGCCCGGCCAACCTCGACGTCGACGCGACGCTCCAGCTCCAGGCGATGAAGACCGGGGCGCTGCTCGCGGTCTCGGTGGAGGCCGGCGCGATCGTCGGCGGCGCGACCGCGCCGGAGCGCGCCGCGCTCCTCGCCTACGGCCGGGCGCTCGGCCAAGCCTTCCAGGTCGCCGACGACATCCTCGACCGCGAGGCCTCCGCGGAGGCGATGGGCAAGCGCACCGGCAAGGACAAGGCGGCCGGAAAGGCGACGCTGGTCGACCGGCTCGGCCTCGACGGCGCCCGCGCCGAGTGCGAGCGCCTCGTCGGTGTCTGCGAGGCGGCGCTGGCCCCCTGGGGCGCCGCCGCCGAGACCCTGCGCGAGGCCGCCCGCTTCACGGTCGCCCGCAAGACGTGAGGCGCGGCCCTTCGGGCCGCCGCGAACAGCGAACAGGGAGTGGCGAAGAGGGGGCCTTGAGGGTCGGTCCGACCGGATGCACCCCGCTATTCGCCATTCGCCCCACACCCCATTCCCCCAACCGGACGCCCCGCCATGACCACGTACAAGCTTCTCCTCCTTCCCGGCGACGGCATCGGCCCCGAGGTGGCGCGCGAGGTCGAGAAGGTGGTGGCGTGGTTCACCCGCAGCGGACTCGCCGCCTTCGAGACCGAGACCGACCTCGTCGGCGGCGCGGCGATCGACGCGCACGGCGTGCCGCTCACCGAGGCGGCGCTCGACCGGGCCAAGGCGGCGGACGCGGTGCTGTTCGGGGCGGTGGGCGGCCCGAAATGGGCGACCGTGCCGTACACCAAGCGCCCCGAGGCGGGTCTTCTGCGCCTGCGCAAGGATCTCGGCCTGTTCGCCAACCTGCGGCCGGCGATCTGCTACCCGGCGCTCGCCGACGCCTCGGCGCTCAAGCGCGAGCTCGTCGAGGGGCTCGACATCGTCATCGTGCGCGAGCTGACCGGCGGGGTCTATTTCGGCGAGCCGAAGGAGATCGTCACCCTGGAGGACGGCACCAAGCGGGCCGTCGACACGCAGGTCTACACGGCGGGCGAGATCGAGCGCATCGCCGCGGTCGCCTTCGACCTCGCACGCAAGCGCCGCAACAAGGTCGCCTCGGCCGAGAAGCACAACGTCATGAAGACCGGCGTCCTGTGGAAGGAGGTCGTCACCCGCGTCCATGCCGAGCGGTACCGCGACGTGGAGCTGGAGCACGTGCTGGCCGACAACTGCGCCATGCAGCTCGTGCGCAACCCCAAGCAATACGACGTGCTCGTCACCGACAACCTGTTCGGCGATATCCTGTCGGACGTGGCGGCGATGCTCACGGGCTCGCTCGGCATGCTGCCCTCCGCCTCCCTCGGGGCGGTGGAGAACGGCACGCGGCGCGCCCTCTACGAGCCGGTGCACGGCTCGGCCCCCGACATCGCCGGCCAGGGCCTCGCCAACCCGATCGCGATGATCGGCTCGCTGGCGATGGCGCTGCGCTATTCGTTCGGTCTCCTCGACGCCGCCGATCTCCTGGAAGGCGCGATCACCCGCACGCTTGCGGCAGGCCTGCGCACGCGCGACATCGCGGGTCCGGGCGCCAACGCGGTCGGTACGGCCGAGATGGGCGATGCGATCGTGCGGGAGCTGCAGGCGAAGGCCGGTTAGGTCGCCGCGCGGGAGCGTCGCGCGGCCGGCATCGTCCGGGTGCCGCCCGCGGCGCGACCGCGAACCGGCAGGGTCTCTGTCGGCACGGGCGGCTGATGCCACCGAAAACGAGAACGGGCTCCGACAGGAGCCCGTTCGCTGTCCGGTTGAGCGCGTCGGCTCAGTAGCAATTGCCGGTGCGCACCATCTGCGAGGTCGGATCGAGGCAGTCGATGCCCGACAGGTCGAGGGTGACGGCGGTGCGGCGGGCGCCGATGAACGCGGTGTTGGTGATCGGGTCGGGCAGGATGCCCGCGCCGCCCCAGCGCTCGCGGTTGGCGATATAGGGCGGCGAGTTCAGGTAGGAGGCGGTGATGAAGTGGGGGTTGGTGGCCGGGTTGGACACCGCGCCCGAATTGGGTTCCACCACGTTGCCGGCGTCGAGCCAGCTGCGCGGACGCACCCGGATGGCGATGCCCTGGCCGCCCCGGTAGCTGCGGATCACGTACCCGTCCTGCGCCTGGGCGACGCTGACGCCCGCGCCGAGCGCCGAGAGGGAGAGAAGCCCGATGAGGGCCGACGTCGAGAAGCGCATGACGGTACCTGTGGTTAGCGAGCCTCTAGCCTAGCGCCGATCCCTTTAGGAAAGGTCAGCGGGTGTCAGTGGAATGACGTGCCAGCGCGGCTGTGGTTCCCGGTTCCTGCCACGCTTTCGCCGAATTTCTCGGTGTGGCCGCATTCGGCCGGCCGCGCTTCCGGCGGGGCTCGGCCGCCGCCGCGGCGACCGGCTCCGGCGGCGCGCAGACCGGCCGCTCCGGCCGCGTGAGCAGGTCGATGACCTCGGCCCGCAGCAGCACCTCGGGCCGTGCCCCGAACCGGTCGACGGCGCAGCCGACCGCGTGCGGCTCGGGCAGCTGGCCGAGCGGGGCGCAGAGCCAGCCGTCGAGCCCCACCGGCGCCTCCGCGAGGCGGAAGGCCGTGCAGGCCCGCGTGCCGCCGGGGCCGGAGAGGGTTGCGTCGAGGGTGTCGAGAGGGCCGAACCGGCTCTCGATGCGGCCGCGTTCGGCGGTCCGGACCACCGCGAGGCCGTCGCGCTCGGCGGCCCGGCGCGCCAGCGTCACGAACAGGGTCCGGTCGGCCTCGGGCGCTTCCGCCAGCGTCAGGCGCAGGAACGGCGTCTCGTGGACCGCGAAGCGGCCGAGCGCGAGGCTGTCCTCGCGGGGACCGCCGCCGGTCCGGCGCCGGGCCGTGGCCGACGCCTCCTCGCTCCCGGCGATGCGGTACCGGTCCGCCGCCACGCTCTCCCAGGCGGGTGGGGCGGCGCGCTCGGCGAAGAGGCCGGCGAGGCGGCCGTCCTCTGGTGAAGGTTCCGCATTGCGGCGTTCGCTGGCCAGCACGCTGAGGAGCGCGATCACCCCGGCCGCGGCGACGATCCGGGGCAGGGCGCGCCGGCGCCGCGGCCGGACCGCGCGCCGCAGCGGGCGCGGCACGACCGGCTCGGCCGGGCCGAGGTCCCAGGCGAGATCCCGCCCGGCCCGGGTCAGGGCCGCGTCGTCGAAGTCGGGCCTGAGCGGCACGCTGCCTCCGATCCGTCTCGGCGGCCGGGCTTGGCCGCGCGCGACAGGAGAGCCCGCGAGGTCTGGCGATTTCCTTGGGGAGGGGCGGGCCCTCCCCGGCTTTCCCGGGGCGTGGTGAACGAAGCGTCACGCCGTGCCCACCGCGGAGCCGCCGGGCCGATCCGTCCCGAAGGCGTCATCACTCCGTCACGTCGGCGCGTCTAGGGATCGCGGACCGCCCGCCGGGGCCGTGCCGCATCCGGGCGCCGCTCCGGTCGGAGCGGTGCCTCAAGGAGCCTCGGCGCATGAGCCGGCTGTTGAGCGATGAGCCGGCGCTGCCGGGGCTGCTCTGGGCGATGCGGTTCGACGCCTCGGGCCGCGGCGAACTCGTCGCCCACGGCGAGCCGCTGCCGGCGCCCGGCAGCTTCGGCGAAGGCTTCCTCTGGCTGCACGTCAACCTCAACGATGCCCGGGTCGCCCGGCTCATCGCGGACGGCCATCTCGGGCCCCGGCACCTCGTCGCCGCGACCTTCGCGAACGATCCCCACCAGCGCGTCGCCGTCGAGGACGGGCATGTGGGCGGCGTGGTCGCCGACCTCGTGCGCGAGGCGGGCGCGGGCGCCCCGGCCGATGCGGGAGGCCGCCTGCACTTCGTGCTGGGGCCGCGCCTGCTCGTGAGCGGGCGGCGGCATCCGGTGGCGGGTCCGGAGGCCGCGCGGGAGGCCGCGACCGAGGGCCGGACGATCGCCGCGCCGGTCGCCCTGCTGGAGATCCTGATCGGTCACGTGGTCACCGCGATGGCGGCGACGGGCGGGCGCCTCGCCGACGAACTCGACGAGATCGAGGATCACATCCTCGACGCGCGCTTCCGCGGCGACCGGCGCCGGCTCGGGCCGATCCGTCGCGATGCCGTGCGCCTGCACCGTCAGCTGCTCGGCCTGCGCGCCGTCTTCCACCGCCTGGAGAGCGCGGGAACTGGGGGCGACCTGCCGCAGGCCGCGCTCGCGGCCGCCGCCCGCATCGCGCAGCGGCTCGACGCGCTCGACCGCGACATGGTGGTGCTGGCCGAGCGCAGCCGCCTGATGCTGGAGGAACTGGCCTCCTACGTCAATCAGCAGGCGAACCGGCAGCTCTACACGCTCTCGGTCATGACCGCCCTGTTCCTGCCGCCCACCCTGGTGACGGGCCTGTTCGGCATGAACACCAAGGGGTTGCCGCTCGCCGAGACGGAGGGCGGCTCGGGCATCGCGATCGGGCTCGCCGTCCTGTCGGCGGCCGCCGCCTTCGTGGCGATCCGCCTGCTCGGGATCCGGCCGCCGCGCGACTGAGGAGGTTCAGTAGCGGATGGTGGCCCGCAGGCCAAACACCGTGGCGTTGCGGACCCTGACGCCGTCCGGGTCGCGCGGGTTGGCGATGCCGCCGCCGGGCTTGACCACGTACTGGATCGTCGGCTGGAGGGCGAGGCCGGGGCCGAGCACCACCTGGTAGGTGGCCTCGATCACCGCCTCCACGCTGCGCCGCGGCCGCGGCAGGTCGCCGAGCGCCGCGGCCGCCGCGTCGAGGCGGCGCGCCGCCGGCGAGAGGCGCGCGACCCCGACCGCGAGGCCGACCGTGTCGTCGGAGCGCCCCGGCAGCAGGCCCCGGTAGGCGATGCCGCCATCGACGTAGAGGTCGATCAGGTTGCGGTCCCCGGGCGAGCCGGAGGCGCGCAGGAACACGCTGGCGCCGTCGTTGGGGTCGTCCGGCTCGCGGTAGATGGTCTGGTCGATGAGCCCGTAGACGCCGCTGTCGCCCCGCAGCCGGCGGCCGATTCCGGGGCTCGCCGGCTCGGCGAGCGAGCGGCCCTGCGCGTCGACCGCGAGCGCGTTGAAGCGCCCGAAATGATACCAGCCCCCGAGCGTCACCGTGCCGGGCTGACCCCTGGCGCCGGGCTCGATGTTGTAGGCGTAGGAGGCCTCCGCGATGACGAAGGCGGGATCGGAGAGCGGGAAGCGGGTGCCGGTGCGGTTGCGCCGCTGCGGATCGGGCTCGCGGCCGAAGCGGTCCGGCCCGCCCGGATCGCCGTCGTAGACCCCGGCCTGGAGCGAGAGGTTGGCGTTCGGCTCGACCTTCACCCGCACGCCCGGCGCTGCCAGCGGGTAGACCGGGCCGCCCCCGGTCACGTCGGTGGCCAGGATGGCGGGCCAGCCGAACGTGCCGTTGGCGAACAGGATGCCGGTCTGGCTCACCATGTACTCGGTGTCGGTGGCGAGCTGCCCGATGCGCACGGCCAGGCGGCCGTCGAACAGGCTCTGCTCGAACCAGATCTCGTTGAGGCGCGAGGCCGACAGCGCCTCGATGTCGCTGACCGTGAGGAGGTTGCCGACATAGGAGCGGGAGGCGCCGCGGCCGTGGATCTGGTAGAGCGTCGTGTGCAGCGACGCGCCCGTCCAGCCCGCGAGCCGGCCGAGATCGACGTCGATGTCGAGGTCCACCAGCCCGAGCGTGGCGGTGCCGCGCCGCAGGCCGCCGCGGGCGGTGTGCAGGGCCTCGGCGAAGTAGATCAGCCCGAAGGTGATACCCCGCCGCCGCAGGAAGGCGCGGAACCCGCCCGGGTCTCCGGCCGGGCCGAGGAGATCCTGGATCGAGGTCGTCACCTCCGCGGAGCGCCGCGCCGAGAAGACCGGCTGGGCGACGGAGGTCTGGGGATCGTCGCCCGCGCCGGCCTCCGACCCGATGGCCGGCGCCTCGGCGGCGATGCGCTCGGCCTCGCTCCGGCCTTGGACCGGCTGCTGCGCCAGGGCGGCCGCGCCGTGCAGCAGCAGGGCCGCGGTCAGGATCAGACACCGCGAGGACCCGCGGGTTCGACGCGTCATCGCGGCCTGCGCCTCCACGATCCGCCCATCTGCGCACGCGGCGATGACCGTCTCAAGACCGTCCGTCGGCGGGCCTGCCGGTGCGCCGTCCGGTCAACCGGACGTCAGACCGAGCAGTAGCGGTCCTGGATCACCGGGTCGGCGTTCAGGGCGGCGGCGGTGTCGTGGTGGACGATGGCGCCCTGATCCATGACGTAGACCCGGTCCGAGATGTCGAGGGCGAGGTCCACGTTCTGCTCCACGAGCAGGATCGTGGTCCCGGCCCGCTTCATGGCGGCGAACTGCGCGAACATCTCCTCCACGAGGATCGGCATGATGCCCTCGGAGGGCTCGTCGAGGAGCACCATGCGGGGCTCGGCCATGAGCGCGCGGGCGATGGCGAGCATCTGCTGCTCGCCGCCCGACATGGTCACGGCCTCCTGGCGCAGGCGCTGCTTGAGGCGCGGGAAGGTCTCGGCGATCGCCTCGATGCGCGCGGCCTCGCGGGCGCGGGTGCGGGCCGCCAGGATGCCGAGGCGCAGGTTCTCCTCCACGGTGAGGCCCGGCACGATGCGCCGCTCCTCGGGCACATAGGCGAGGCCGCGGTGAAAGCGGACATGGGCCGGCAGGCCCAGGATCTCCTCGCCCGCGAACGTCACGCGCCCCTCGCGCCGCGGCACGAGGCCCATGATCGATTTCAGCGTCGTCGTCTTGCCGGCGCCGTTGCGGCCGATGAGCGTGACGATCTCGCCCGCGCGCACCTCCAGCGACACGCCCTGGAGGATGTGGCTGTGGCCGTACCACGCATTGAGGCCGGCGACCGCGAGCAGGGGGGCGCTCGCGCGCTGCTCGCCCTGTGGGAACGCGCTCACGCGCTTTTGCCCAGGTAGACGCGCCGCACCTCGGCGTTGGCGCGGATCTCGTCGGGCGTGCCCTCGGCGAGCAGCGCCCCCTGGTGGAGCACGATGAGGCGGCGGCAGAGGTCCATCACCAGCTTCATCTTGTGCTCCACGAGGATCAGGGTGCGCTCGGCGGCGAGCCGGCGCACGAGGTCCATCATCGTGCGGGTCTCCTCCGGGCTCATCCCGGCGGTGGGTTCGTCGAGGAGGAGGAGGACGGGGTCGGCGGCGAGCGCCATCGCGATCTCGAGCGCGCGCTGCTCGCCGTGGGCGAGTTCGCGCGCCAGCCGCTCCTCGCGGCCGGCAAGGCCGACCTCGGCGATCAGCGCCTCGGCCTTGCGGGCGAGATCCGGGTAGGCGGCGCGGTCGCGGAAGAGGTCGAAGCGCACGCGCCGCGCCTGCGCCGCCACGCGCACGTTCTCGAACACCGTGAGGTCGGGGAAGACGTTGGTGATCTGGAACGATTTGGCGATGCCGAGCCGGGTGAAGCGGTGGGGGGCGAGGCCCGTGATGTCCTGCCCCTGGAACAGGATGCGCCCCTCGCTCGGCGGCATCGCGCCGGAGATCAGGTTGAAGAAGGTGCTCTTGCCCGCGCCGTTCGGGCCGATGATCGCCGTGACGCCGCCCTCCGGAAAGGCGACGCTCACGCCATCGAGGGCGCGAAAGCCGCCGAAGCGCTTCCCCAGGCCCTCCGTGCGCAGGATCGCGCCGCTCATGACCCGGCCCGCTTCAGGCGGGCGACCACCTCGCCCCAGATGCCGGAGGGCAGGAACAGCACGAAGGCGATGAAGATCGCGCCCGTGAAGAGCTGCCAGTGGCTGGTGAGCGTGGCGAGGCCGTCCTGCAGCACCAGGAAGGTGGCGGCCCCGACGAACGGGCCGAAGAAGGTGCGCATGCCGCCCAGCAGCGCCATCATCACCGCCTCGCCCGACATGGCGTAGTGCATGGTCTCGATCGGCACGATCGACAGGTGGATGGCGTTGAGCGCCCCGGCGAGGCCGCAGACCGCGCCCGAGATCACGAAGGCGACGAGCTTGGTGCGCGCCACGTCGTAGCCGCAGGCCCGGGCGCGGTTCTCGTTCTCGCGGATCGCCTCCAGCACCGCCCCGAAGGGCGAGGCCAGCAGACGCGAGAACAGCCACACCGCCGTGCCGACGAAGACCAAGATGACGTAGTACTTCACCAGCGGGTCGATCAGCGGCAGGCTGACGAGGCCGAGGTTCAGGGCCGGCACGTTGATGCCCCGCAGGCCGTTCTCGCCGCCGGTGAGCGGCTCCATCTGGTAGAAGGCGTAGTAGACGCACATCGACAGGGCGAGCGTGGTCATCGCGAAGTAGATGCCGCGGGTGCGGATGGCGAGGAAGCCCATCACGGCCGCGATCACGGTCGCCAGCACCACGCCGGCGGCGATGGCCGGCAGCGGATGCAGCCCGCCATGCACGATGGCGATGCCGGTGCCGTAGGCGCCCGCGCCCAGGAACGCGGCGTGGCCGAAGGACAGGAGCCCGGTATAGCCGAACAGGAGGTTGAACCCGAGCGCGTAGAGGCCGAGCACCAGGATGTTCACGGCGAGCGCCTCGTAGGGCGCCACGAAGGGAAACAGCGCCAGCACGGCGAGCGTCAGCCCGACGCGGTGGCGCGCGGCCTGGCGCAGGAGCCGCCCGCCGCGTCCCGTGCCGCCGCGGGCGGCCGGTGCGGTCAGCGCCCCGCTCATCCGAGCGCCCCCGCCCGCCCGAGGAGCCCGCGCGGGCGCACCAGCAGCACCAGCGCCATCAGGGCGAAGATCGCCATCTTGGTCATGTCGGGGGCGATCAGGGAGGTCATCGCCACCACGATCCCGACGAGGAGGCCCGCCAGCACCGCCCCGGCGAGCGAGCCCATGCCGCCCACCACCGTGACCACGAAAGCCTCGGCGAGCACCGGAATGCCCATCTCGGGCGTCACCCCCTGGAGGGGGGCGGCCAGGATGCCGGCGAGGCCGGCAAGCCCGCAGCCGAGGGCGAAGACCACGAGCCAGACCTTCGACACGTCGATGCCGAGCACCTGCACGATCTGCCGGTCGCGCGCGCCCGCCCGGATGATCAGCCCGAAGGAGGTGCGCTCCACGAACAGCCAGAGCGCCGCGACCACGAGCGCCGTGAACACGATGAGGAAGAGCCGGTAGAGCGGGAAGTAGCCGATGCCGATGTCGACCGCCCCGCGCAGGGCCGGGGGCGCCCCGAACGGGATGCCGGTGAGCCCGAACAGGATGCGCACGCTCTCGACGATGACGTAGGACAACCCGAAGGTGAGGAGCAGCGGGTCGTCGATGCCCCGCCCGTAGAGCCGGCGCACCAGCAGCCGCTCGACCAGGAGGCCGAGCGCCCCGACCGCGAGCGGGGCCGCCACGAGGCTGACCCAGAAATTGCCGGTGTAGCCGTACAGGAACACGCCCACATAGGCGCCGGCCATGAAGAAGGCCCCGTGGGCGAAGTTCACAATGGTCATCAGCCCGAAGATCAGCGACAGGCCGATCCCGACCAGCACGTAGATGGCGCCGAGCGCGACGCCGGTGACGAGCTGCAGCGCCAGGAGGTCGAGAGGGTAGGGTCCGATCATCATGGGGCGGGCACCGGGGGCCGCGGGAACCGGGATGCCCCCGCGCCCTGTCCGAGAGACCGGATCATGCCTTGTGGCCCAGTTCCGCGCAGGTGCGCAGCCGCGCCTCGTCCGGCTGCTCGGTGCCCACGATGGTGAACACGTCGTCCGGCCCCTTCTGGTCCTTGTGCTTCGATTCCACGATCAGCACCGACTGCACCGACTGGTGGTCGCAGGCGCGGAAGTATTGCGGGCCCTTGTAGAAGTCAGCCCGCAAGGCCTCCATGGCGGCGATGACCTTGTCGGTGTCGGTGGACTTGGCCGCCTTGACGCTCTCCAGCACCGAGCGGACCCCCGCATAGCCGAGCGCGCCGTAATCGGAGGGCACGGCGCCGTTGTAGGCGGCGCGGAACGCGTCGTTGAACGCCTTGGCGGTCGGGACCGAATCCTCCAGGCGCCAGTAGTAGGACGTGCCGCCCACCACGCCCTCGAAGGCGTCGCCGCCGGCCTTGCGGGCCGTGAACAGCAGGACCGGCGCCACGAGCTTGGTGGTGCGCTTGAGGCCGAACTCGGTCGCCTGCTGGATCGACACCACCTGATCGCGGCCGAAGTTGCACAGGCAGAGCACGTCGGGCTTGAGGGCGGCGAGGCGCGGCAGGAAGGCCGAGTAGTCGGAGGCGCCGATCGGGTGGCGGATGTCGGCCACCACCTCGATGCCGAGCGCCTCGCCCGCCCGGCGGAAGCCCCGCACCATCTCGTGGCCGTAGGCGTAGTCGGCGGTGAGGAACGCCACCCGCTTGCCGTGCTTGGGGAAGACGTAGCGGCCCACCGCCCCCGCCGTCATGTGCGGGTTCAGCGCCTCGTGGAAGGTGGTGCGGCCGAAATCCTTCGCCTCGTTGATCGCGTCGGACTGGCTGATCGAGTTGTACAGCACGCCCCGCTCGCGCGCGACGTTGTTGACCGACAGCGTTACCGCCGCCGAGAGGGCGCCGACGAGGAAGTTGACCTTGTCCTTCTCGATCAGCTCCAGGGTGCGGGTGGCGGCCTCGCCGGGGTTGAGCTTGTCGTCGCGCACCAGGAGTTCGGCCATGCGGCCGTCGAGGCCGCCCGCGGCGTTGAACTCCTTCACGGCGATCTGGGCGGCGCGGACCTGATCGTTCGCCTCCGCCCCGAAGGCGCCGGTGAGCGGCACCGGGAAGCCGATGCGGATCGGGCCGGCGCCCTGCGCCCAGGCCCGCCGCATCAGGGCGGGTGCGGCCAGCGCCAGCGCGCCGCCCTGCAGGAGCCCGCGCCGGCTGAACGCTCCGCTGCGCCCCGTCTCGTCCGCCATGATTCCCTCCCGTGCATCCTGATCTCAGATCGTGCCCAGCGCTTCGAGGATGACCTCGGGCGTGACGGGCTGGCGCGACACCCGCGCGTTGAGCGGCCGCAGGGCGTCGTTGATCGCGTTGACGACGGCCGCCGGGGCGCCCGCGGTGCCGGCCTCGCCCGCGCCCTTGGCGCCGATCTCCGAGGAGGCGGTGGCCGAGACCACGTGCGCCACGGCGATGTCCGGCATCTCGCCCGCCATCGGCACGAGGTAATCGGCCATCGAGCCGTTCAGGAGCTGGCCCTCGGCATCGTAGAGGCAATGCTCGAACAGCGCCCCGCCGATGCCCTGCACGATCCCGCCCCGGATCTGCTCGTCGACGAGCAGCGGGTTGAGCACCGTGCCGCAATCCTCCACGCACCAGTGCTTGAGGAGCCGCACGAAGCCGGTCTCGACATCGACCTCGAGGTAGGAGGCCTGGACGCCGTTGGTGAAGGCGAAGGGGTAGTCCTTGGGCACGTAGTGGCGCGTGACCATGAACTCGGGCTGCAGGCCGGGCGGCAGCGTGTCGGGCCGGAAGTAGACGATGCGGCCGAGCTCCGCGAGCGTCATGCGCTCGGCGCCCGTCGCCGCATCCACGATGCGGCCCTCGCGGATGTCGAGGGCGTCGGCGCTGGCCTGCAGGATCGCGCCCGCCGCCGCGGTCACGTTCGCCCGCAGGGCCTTGCCGGCCTGCCACGCCGCCTCGCCGCCGATGCCGGCCCCCCGCGAGGCCCAGGTGCCGCCGCCGTAGGGCGTCGCCTGCGTGTCGCCCGTGACCACGCGCACCTGCTCCAGCGGCACGCCGGTCGCGGTCGCGACGACCTGGGCGATGATGCCCTCGGTGCCCTGCCCCTGCTCGGTGATGCTCACCGCGGCGACGACCCCGCCCTGGGGATCGAGCCGGAGGGTGCAGCCGTCCTGCGAGGAGATGCGCGCGCCCCCGACCCCGTAGAAGGCCGCCGACGGGTTGGTGATCTCCACGAAGGTCGCGAGCCCGATGCCGCGGTGGATGCCCCGCGCGCGCAGGGCCGCCTGCTCGGCGCGCAAGGCCCCGTAATCCATCATCTCCAGGAGCGTGCCGAGCGCCCGCTGGTGCGACAGCTGCTCGAACCTGATGCCCGAGACCCCCGCGCACGGATAGGCGTCGTCCGGGATGACGTTGCGCTGGCGGATCGCCGCCGGGTCGAGGCCGAGGCGCGCGGCCCCGAGGTCGAGCAGCCCCTCCGCCACCATCGTGGCGATCGGGTGCCCCACCGCCCGGTACTGGCAGGTCGGCGCCTTGTTCTGCAGCACCACGCGCGCCCGCGCCCGGTAGGCCTGGTGCCGGTAGGGACCGCCCGTCAGGTTGACGACCTGGTTCGCCTCGACGGCGCTGGTGCGCGGATAGACCGAGTAGGGGCCGATCCCCGTGAGGTCGTCCATGTCGATGGCGAGGATGTCGCCCTCGGCCGAGAGCGCCATGCGGGCGGTGACCCGGTGGTCGCGGCAATGGATGTCGCTGGTGAAGCTCTCCAGCCGGTCGGCCACGAACTTCACCGGGCGCCTGAGCATCAGCGACAGGGCGCAGGTCGCCATCTCGTCGGGGTAGATGTGGACCTTGATGCCGAACGAGCCGCCGACGTCGCGGCAGATCACCCGCACCGCCCCCTCCGGCAGGGAGAGGTGCTTGCACAGGATGTCCTGCATCATGTGCGGGGCCTGGAAGGAATGGTGGACCGTGAGCGTGCCGTCCGCCGCCTGCCAGTCGGCCAGGATCGCCCGCGGTTCGAGGCAGACCCCGGTGTGGCGCCCGAACCGGAAGGTCTCCTCCACCACCGCGGCGGCGTCCCGGAAGGCGCCGTCGACGTCGCCCACCTCCAGCACGCGCTCGAAGGCGAGGTTGTCGCCGAGGTCCGGATGGATCGGCGGCGTCGCGGGATCGAGCGCCGTCTCCATGTCGACCACCGCCGGCAGCGCCTCGTACTCCACCGCGATGACGGCGAGCGCATCCTCGGCCTCGGCGCGGCTCGCCGCCACGACGGCGCAGAGCGGCTCGCCGACCCAGGTGACGCGGTCGACCGCGAGCGCGTGCTGGGGCGCCGAGCGCAGGCCCTTGAAGTGGCCGAGCACGCCCACCCACGGCGTGCACACCCGCGCCAGTTCCGCGCCCGTGACCACCGCGACGACCCCGGGCATCGCCCTGGCGGCCGCGGTGTCGAGGGAGGCGATCCGGGCATGCGCGAGGGGGCTGCGCAGGAAGGCGACGTGGGTGAGCCGCTGCACCGCGACGTCGTCCACGTAGGTGCCGCGCCCCTCCACGAGGCGGCGCGCGTTCGGCCGCGGGACGGAGCGGCCGATATAGCTGTTCGGCCGGTCGAGGAAGCTGAGGCCGCTCTCGCTCATCGTCCCGCCTCCGCCGGTTCCACGCTCGCCGCGACCCGGGCCTCCGCGGTCGCCGCGATCCGCGTTTCCGCGGTCGCCGCGATGGCGTCCACGATGGCGTGGTAGCCAGTGCAGCGGCAGTAATTCCCGCCCACCGCCTCGCGGATCGCCTCGCGGCTCGGCCGCGGGGTCTCGGCGAGGAGTTCGGCCGCCGTCACCAGCATGCCGGGCGTGCAGTAGCCGCACTGGAGCGCGTTGCGCCGGTGGAAGGCATCCTGCAGGTCGGCGATCTCGCCCGATTCCGTCAGGCCCTCGATCGTCTCCACGGCCGCGCCGTCGGCCTGGACCGCCAGCATCAGGCAGGCGCGCACCGCCCGGCCGTCGACCCGGATGGTGCAGGCGCCGCACACCCCGTGCTCGCAGCCGAGATGCACCCCCGTGAGGCCGAATTCGAGCCGCAGCAGGTCGCCGAGATGCTGGCGCGCGGCGACCCGCGCCCGCACCCGCTCGCCGTTCAGCGTGAAGCCGATGCGCTGCTCGTTCTCCATCAGGCCTCTCCGGTCATGCGGCCGAGCACGCGGCCCAGGAGCACGCGCGCGAGATGGCGCCGCGTGGCGCCGCGCACCGCCACGTCGTCGGCCGGGTCGATGTCTGCGGCCAGGGCGTCCTGCGCGGCCTTCACGCCGCCGGCCGCGACGGCCGCGGCCGCGTTCCCGGCCAGCACCGGCCGGTCGCCGACGCCGAAGAAGACGAGGCGCAGATCGCCGAGGCCCACCCCGTCGCGCCGGCCCTGCGCCGCAAGACCCACCAGCGCGTAGTCGCCGTGGCGGCGGGCGAGCTCGTCGAAGCCGGACACCGCGTCCGCGCCGGGTACGGGGATCTCGATCGCCACCAGGATCTCGCCCGGCCCGATGGCGGTCTCAAACAGGCCGAGGAAGAAGTCGTCCGCCGCGACCCGCCGCTCGCCGGTGAGGCCGCGGATCACGAAGCTCGCCCGGAGCGCGAGGCAGCAGGCCGGCAGTTCCGCCGCCGGATCGGCGAGCGCCACCGAGCCGCCGATCGTGCCGCGGTTGCGGATGGCCGGATGGGCGATGTGCGGCACCGCCGCGGCGATCAGGGGGAGCCGCTCGGCCACGAGCGGAGACGCAGCGAGGTCCCGGTGGCGCGTCATGGCGCCGATGCGGATGACGCCGCCGGCTTCCGCAATGCCGGTCAGCTCCGGCAGGCCGTTCAGGTCGACGAGCAGGCCCGGCGCGGCGAGCCGCATGTTGAGCGAGGTGACGAGGCTCTGCCCGCCCGCGAGCGGCTGGGCGGCCTCGCCGTGCTCCGCGAGCAGGGCCAGCGCCTCGTCGAGCGTGCGTGGCCGCGCATAGGCAACGTCTGGCGCCTTCACGCCTTTTTCCTCCCCGGTGGCGCCGGCCGGCTTGCGTGAGCCGGCCATTCGCGCTTTTGTTTATCACTTCTTCAATTAAGGCTTGGCCCGCCTGCTTCGTCAAGTCGTACCAATGGCAGACCCGACCAGAGCCCGCCGTCTGCGGCCCCAGGACCGCGAGCGCCAGATCGTCCAGGGCGCGATCGCCTTCTTCGCAGAGGTCGGTCTCGACGGCCACACGCGAGAACTGGCGCGCCGGCTCGGCATTACGCAGCCGCTGCTCTACCGCTATTTCCCGAGCAAGGAGGATCTGATCGAGCGGATCTACCAGGAGGTCTATCTGCGCCGCTGGAAGCCCGAGTGGGAGGCGGTGATCGCGGATCGCGGCCTGCCCTGCATCGAGCGCTTCCGCCGGTTCGAGAGCGACTACCAGCGGGTGATCCACGACTACGCGTGGCTGCGCATCTTCGTCTCGGCCGGCATGAAGGGCTACGACCTGCCGCGGCGCTATCTCGGCATGGTCCGCGAGCGGGTCTTCGCGCCGCTGCTCGCCGAGATGCGCCGGGAATACGCCCTGCCGGCGCCCGACGCCCTGCCGCTCGGCGAGGGCGAGTTCGAGTTGCTGTTCGGCATCCACGGCGCCCTCGTCTACGTGGGCCTGCGCGGTCTCGTGTACGGGCTCGCCCTGCCGGAGGATCCGGTCGCCACCCGCGCGGCGTTGCTCGATTCGGCCCTGGTGGGCCTGCGCCAAGCCCATTGCGCGGTGGTGCGCCGGGCGCTGGAGGCGGCTTCCCCGGGCGGCGGACCGCCTTTAGGCTCGCCCGAAACCGAACAGGAGGAGACGCATGCCGCACGCCGCCCCTCAGGCCCGCACCCATGAGAGCCCCGCTCATGAGGCCGCGCCGCCCGATCTCGCCGAGGCCTTCGCGCGGGCGCGCCACAACGGCTGCGTCGGCACGCGCCTGCTCTCGGAGACCGAGCGGGTGCGCGTCTGGACGATCGAGCTGAAGCCCGGCGAGCGGATCGACCTCCACACCCACGTCCTCGACTATTTCTGGACCGCGGTGACGCCGGGCCGGGCGCGCTCGCGCTACGCGGACGGGCGGGTCGCCGAGGTCGCCTACGCGGCGGGCGACATCAGCCACCAGACCTACGGGCCGGGCCAGCACATGACCCACGACCTGGAGAACATCGGCGACACCACGCTGATCTTCACCACGGTCGAGTTCCTCGGCGGCGCCAACCCGCCGCTGCCCCTGCCGGAGGCGGTGCGGGCCGAGGCCGCGCCTGCGCCGAGCCGCTCCTGAGGTCTCAGAGCAGGTCCGGCGTCGCGACCGCCGTCTCCGCCATCACGGCCTCGGGCCGGCGGTGACGCTCGGCCGCCTCCCGCTCAGCCGGGCTCAAGCCTTGCGCCTGCATGTAGGCGCCGAGCGCGCGGGCACGGGCGATCACCGCTGCCCCGACCGGCCGGCGCACCGCGTCGAAGGCGGCGAGCGCGGCCGGGACATCCGGCTCGGCCGCGAGCGCCCGCGCGAGCGCAGCCCCGTCCGCCATCGCCTTCGTCACCCCCATGCCGACATGCGGCCGGGCCACGAAGGCGGCATCGCCGATGAGGATGACCCGGCCCATCGCCATCGCCGGAGTTTCGAGGTCGAGGATCGCCTGCAGGAAGGGCTGGGGGCTGCGTGCCACCGCCTCCGCGTAGGGCGGCGCCAGCAGCCGGTGCGCGTCGGCGCGCATCGCGTCGAGCACCTCGGGTCGGATCCGGTGGGGTGGGATCGAGAGGTCGTGCCGGATGCCGTCGCGGTCGGTGAGCAGGCGGGGCAGCGCGTCCTCCGCCGCGGCGGGCCGGTACCAGACGAAGTTGAGCCGCCGTCGCCCCGGCGTCACGGCCTCGTCCGCACCCGCGACGGGATAGCTCAGCATCTGCTCGCCCGGCGGCAGGCAGAAGGCGAAGCGGTCGCACAGGCGATCGCGCGTCGGCGCCGACAGGTCGGCCTCCTCGACAAGGCCGCGCCACGCCACGTAGCCCGCGTAGAGCGGCTGCGCCAGCGGCAGGATCTGCCCCCGCACCGCCGAGAACAGCCCGTCCGCCCCGACGAGGAGGTCGCCTGCGGCCTGCGTGCCGTCCGCGAAGGCGGCGACGACCCCACCGGCGCGGTCGTCCACCCGCAGCAGCGCCTTGCCGTGGTGCAGGTCGGCCTCCGGCACGCCCGACCGCAGGAGCCGGTAGATCCGGCCCCAGCTGGTGAGGATCTGCGGCAAGGCCCGCTCGCCCGCGATCTCGCCGGAGGGCGAGAGCACCCGCCGGCCCGGGACCGAGACCCCGAGGTCGTCCGGCACGAAGGCGAGGCCGACCTCCCGCATCAGCGCGAACAGGGCCGGATGGGTGACGATGCCGGCGCCGCGCCCGTCGAGCGTCGTGGCCGAGCGCTCGAACACCGAGACCGCGTGACCCTGCCGCCGGAGCGCGAGGGCCGCGAACAGGCCGGCGATCGATCCGCCGACCACGAGGATGTGCAGCCGCTCCCGCGCCATCGGCGTCTCCCGGTCGGGCCGTCTCGCGTGGCCTCCCCCGCGTTCTAGCGGGGCCGCGCCCGGCAGGGGAGGGGAGGGCGGTGTGGGATCTGTCGCAAAAGTTTCGTGTTGGGAGTTGACGGGTGGGCGGGGCGGCCGTATACGACTGCCCATCGGCGCCGGCCGCGGACTTCAGCGGCTCGGTCGCCTTCGCTTCTTTCCGACAGGCCGCGGGCTCGGGCCGGGTGGGTTACCCGGATCGGCTCCTCTGTCGCTGAGGCGGGTTCTTTGACAAGTTGATCTGAGAAAGAGAAGCGTGGACGGCGTTGTCCTTGCGGCTGG
>NZ_BPQQ01000091.1 GCF_022179325.1 Methylobacterium isbiliense
CAACGCTTCGTCCGCTTAGGTTTTTGTTTCGTCGCAGATTTTTATCGCAAAACCGGCGACCACTTTTGCGAAATCTGCTTAGCGGCGCCTGCGGCCCGTGCCACGCGCTGCGCGCCGCGGCACCATGGAGGGCCGGTTCGAAGCCGGGCCGCATCCTTCCGCAGTTGACAGCGTGGCTGATCCACGAAATCTTGGCGGTGCTCCGTCGTGGCGGACGCAGTTCTGCTTAAGCTTGCGGAAGTTTAGGCGGCAACAGGTGTCCATGAACTGATCCTGCGGGATCAGGCATCCGCCCTGGCAAGCAACGTGATCAGAGCGCCGAAGCAGCGCCGATCAGAACGGGCCCCGGAACACTCGGCGACGTCGACCATTTCGCGAAGCGAGGGGCGATGGCAGAGACTCGGGACAACGGGGTTCCGCAATTGCGGGACATCCCGATCGGAATCGACGCGTCCGGAACGCGCCGGGAATTCGATTCCATGGGGGAGGTCGCCGTTCCGGCCGACCGCTACTGGGGCGCGCAGACCGAGCGCTCGCTGCACCACTTCGACATAGGCGGCGACCGCATGCCGAAGGCGGTCTATCACGCCTACGGCACCGTCAAGAAGGCTTGTGCCCTGGTCAACGCAGCGGCAGGCCGCCTGCCGGACTGGAAGCGCGACGCGATCGTCCGCGCCGCGGACGAGACCATCGCCGGTCAGCTCGACGCGCATTACCCCCTGTACGTCTGGCAGACCGGGTCCGGCACCCAATCCAACATGAACGTCAACGAGGTGATCGCCAACCGGGCGATCCAGCTCCTCGGCGGAACGCTCGGCAGCCAGCACCCGATCGGCCCCAACGACGACGTGAACATGGGGCAGTCGTCGAACGACACCTTTCCGACCGCGATGCATATCGCCACCGTCGAGGCGATCGACGCGCTCCTCGTGCCGGAGGTGACGCGGCTGGACGAGACCATCGAGCGCAAGGCCGCGGGCTGGATGGATGTCGTGAAGATCGGCCGCACGCATCTGGAGGATGCGGTGCCGCTGACGGTCGGCCAGGAATGGTCCGGCTGGGCCGGCCAGATCCGCGCCGCGCTGGCCGAGATCGCGCGGAGCCGGGACGGACTCTACGAACTCGCGGTCGGCGGCACCGCCGTCGGCACGGGCCTCAACGCGCCCAAGGGCTTCGCCTCCGAGGTGGCGGCGACGATCGCCGAACTCACCGGCAAGCCGTTCGTCACCGCGCCGAACAAGTTCGCGGCCCAGGGCTCGCTGGACCCGATGGTGCGGGCCAGCGCCGCCCTGCGCGGCCTCGCGGTCGCCTTGATGAAGATCGCCAACGACATGCGCTGGCTGGCCTCGGGGCCGCGCTGCGGCCTCGGCGAACTGATCCTGCCATCGAACGAGCCCGGCTCCTCGATCATGCCGGGCAAGGTCAATCCGACCCAATGCGAGGCGATGGTGATGATCGCCATCCAGGTGATCGGCAACGACACCGCCGTGGCCTTCGCGGGCAGCCAGGGCAACTTCGAGCTGAACGCGATGCGCCCGATCATCATCAACAACGTCCTGCATTCCGCCCGCATCCTCGCCGATGGCTGCGCCCGCTTCCGGGAATTCTCGGTCGAGGGGACGGACCTCAACCGTCCGAAGATCGCCTCCTACGTGGAGGGCAGCGTCATGCTGGTCACCGCCCTGTCGCCGGTGATCGGCTACCAGAACGCCGCCCACATCGCCGAGAAGGCGATCGCCGACGGCACGACCCTGAAGCAGGCCGCGATCGGCTCCGGCTTGGTGGACGAGGCGCTGTTCGACAAAACGATCCGGCCCCTCGACATGGTCGGCCACGGTCTTGCCGGCGCGTGAGAGGAGAGGCTCGCGATGATCCGTTGCGTCAGGATGTGGACCGGCCCGGACGGCGATTCGCTGTTCGAGGAGGGCACGATCGCGCTCACCGAGGGGGAGCGCGGGGACTTCGTCGGCGCGGCGGTGGCGGCGCGCCGGCTCTCGTTCCAGGAGACCGCGGCCGGCGGAGCCTACGCGTGGCATCAGGATCCGGTGCCGCGCTTCGTCATCACGCTCGCGGGTACCCTCGAATTCGAGACCAAATCCGGCCGGACCTTCACGATCCGTCCCGGCGACGTCCTGCTGGCGCAGGACAACAGCGGCAGCGGGCACCGCTGGCGCCTCATCGGGGACGAGCCCTGGCGGCGGGCCTACATCGTCTACGAGGAGGGCGCCGACCTGCCGTTCACCCCCGCCCCGCACCGGGGCTGAGCACAGGGAAGCGGGCCATGGCGCTTCGTCCCAACGACACCCCCGACGTCGTCCTCATCGGCGCCGGTATCATGAGCGCGACGCTGGGCACGGTGCTCAAGGAACTCGAACCGTCGCTGAGCATCGCCCTGTTCGAGACCCTGGAGGATTGCGGGCTCGAAAGCTCTGAGTCCTGGAACAATGCCGGGACCGGGCACGCCGCGAATTGCGAGCTGAACTACACGCCCCAGCGTCCGGACGGGAGCGTCGACATCTCCAAGGCGCTGGAGGTCAACACCGAATTCGACCTGTCGCGCCAGATCTGGGCGCATCTCGTGCGCAAGGGCGCGATCCCGGACCCGCGGGCCTTCATCCATCCCTGTCCCCACATGAGCTTCGTCTGGGGCGAGGAGAACGTCGCCTTCCTGCGCGCCCGCTACGCGGCGATGGCGGCGCACCATTGCTACCACGGCATGGAGTACAGCGAGGACCACGCGGCGATCGCCGCCTGGGCGCCGCTGATCATGGAGGGCCGCGACCCTGCGCAGCCGGTCGCGGCGACCCGGATCGTCACCGGGACCGACGTCGATTACGGCGCGCTCACCCACCTCCTCGTCGGACACCTATCCGGACAGGGCGTCGAGGTGCACTACAACCGCCAAGTCGTCGCCCTCGACCAGGAGGGCGATGGGCGCTGGCGGGTCACCGTCGCGGACACCTACGACGGCACGCGCCAGAGCGTCCTCGCCAAGTTCGTGTTCATCGGCGCGGGCGGGGCGGCGCTCGACCTGCTCCAGGCCTCCGGCATCCAGGAGGGACACGGCTACGGCGGCTTCCCGGTGAGCGGGATCTGGCTGCGCTGCGACGTCGATGCGGTGACGCAGCGCCATCACGCCAAGGTCTACGGCAAGGCGGCGAGCGGCTCGCCGCCGATGTCGGTGCCACATCTCGACACGCGCGTGATCGGCGGCCGCACCTCGCTGCTGTTCGGCCCCTATGCGGGCTTCTCGTCGAGGTTCCTCAAACACGGCTCCCTGACCGACCTGTTTCGGTCGCTCACCCCGGACAACATCGTGCCGCTGCTCGACGTCGCGAAGGACAACGTCGCGCTGATGGAATACCTCGTCGGGCAGGTGCTGCAGAGCGCGCAGCATCAGTTCGCGACCCTGCAGCATTTCTATCCCCGAGCCCGGCGGGGCGACTGGAAGGAAGCGGTCGCCGGCCAGCGCGTGCAGATCATCAAGCCCGAACCGCAGGGCGGCGGCAGGCTCGAATTCGGCACCGAACTCGTGGCGGCCTCCGACCGGTCGCTCGTCGCGCTGCTCGGCGCCTCGCCGGGCGCCTCCACGGCGGCCTTCATCGCCATGGAGGTTCTGCAGCGCTGCTTTCCCGAGCACCTGACCGAGGAGGGGTGGTTGCCCGCGCTCAAGCGCATGATCCCGACCTACGGCATCGATCTGCGGACCGACGCCGAGGCCTGTCGGCGGATCCGGGCCGAGACCGCGCCGGTGCTCAAGATCGAGACCGTCTGATTCCCCGGAGAGGCATGACCGCGCCGTCGCTCCTCACGCCCCCGCGCCTCGAGGAGGCCGCGCATCTCATCCTGCGCGTCGGCCGGCTCCTCCTCGGCAGCGGCGCCGATACCGGCCATGCGCTGCGCCGGATCGAGACGATGGCGGCCGCCCTCGGCGTCGAGGCCGACGTCTTCATCAGCAGCGAGCGGCTGCTCCTCACGGTGCGGGCCGGCGCCGCCTTCCGCACCAAGCTCAGCCACCCGCTGACCGGCGCGGGGATCAGCATGAGCCGCCTCGGCCGCCTCGACGCCGTCGTGGACCGGCTCGTCGACGGATCGATCGACCTAGGCGAGGCCGAACGGCGGCTCGACGCCGTCGAGGCCGCCCCGCCGCTCTACCCCGGCTGGCTCGTGGTGGCGGCCGTGGGCGCGACGACGGCCTGCCTCGCGCGGCTGTTCGGGGCCGACTGGCCCGTCGTCGCGGCGGCCTTCCTGGCCGGGATCGCCAGCACCGGGCTGCGCCGCCTCCTGGCCCGGAGGGGCGCGAACCCGTTCGGCGCGGCCTTCCTGACGGCCTTCGCGAGCGGCCTCCTCGGCGCGCTGGCGCTCAAGGCGGTGCCCAGGGCGGTCGCGACGCCCTGTGTCGCCGCGGCGGGCATGATCCTTGTGCCGGGCGTGCCGCTGATCAACGGCATCAGCGACGTGGCGGGCGGCCATATCGAGATCGGACTGGCGCGCCTCGCCTCCGGCACGATCACCATCCTGGCCATCGGGTTCGGGCTCTTTCTCGCGGCCGCGCTCGCAGGGGACGCGTTGCCCGTCTCGTCCGGGGCCGGCGCGGTGCCGGTGGTGCAGGACGTCCTCGTCTCCGGCTTGGCCGCCTTCGGGTATGCCCTGCTGTTCGACGTGCCGCTGCGCGCCGTCTGGGCCTGCATCCTGTGCGGGATGGCCGGGCACGGCCTGCGCACCGCGCTCGGCGCGGCCGGCATCGAGATCGCCACGGGGACGCTGGTCTGCGCCACGCTGGTCGGGCTGCTCGCGCACCGGTTCGGAGCGCATCGTCGCCTGCCGCCGGTCACCTTCGCGTTTCCCGGCGTGGTCGCGATGATCCCCGGCTCCTACGCCTTGCGGGCGGCGATCGGCAGTCTCCAGCTCATGGCGCTGGGCCCTGCGTCCCCCGGCGCGCTCGTCGCCGAAACCCTCTCGCTCGCGATCGCCGCCATGGTCATGACCGCGGCCGTGGGGACCGGCCTCGTCCTCGCGGCCGCCCTGCAGCATGTCCGGCCTGTCCGATGAGGCGGGCTTACGCGGCCTCCCCGGTGGCGTAGACGCGGCAATGCTGCAGGTAGCCGATCTCGTGGCGACCGGCGAGTTCGACGACGCTCGACCAGAGCCAGGACGGCGCCCCCTCGGCGGCACGCGCGTCCCGGATGACCTCGGCCCGCCATTCCGAGCGGGCCGTCTCGTCCATCTGCCGGCCATGCGCCTTGCCGACCACGTAGGCGAGGTAATGCGCCGCCCGCACCGCCTCCTCGCGGCTGAACTGGTCCACGTCGAGCTTGAGGTCCTGCGGCAGCAGCTCGCGCATGACGACGGGCTTGCCGAGCATGTGCACCGGCAGCATGCGCTCGCCCAGGTTCGGCGACAGCGCGCGGGCGCCCGCCACGACGCGCTCGGCGGGATCCGCCGGCATCGCCGCGCCCGGGGCGGCCGGGGCCGCCGGCGCGACGGCCTCCTTGAGGTCGACCAGTGCCAGACGGTGCTTGCCCTCGGGCTCCCCGATCCGCACCAGGGCGGCGTAGCGCAGGAAGCCGAGCGAACTGCAGCCCTTCATCCAGTAGGCCGCGTCGATCAGGCGAAGCTCGGCCTCGTCGCCGCGTCCGTTCAGCGCCAGCACGAGGTGGCGCACCTCCTCCTTGCCGAACAGGCCGCGCAGCGCCGCGTGCTCCTCCCCGTCGAGCGCCCAGAACTTGCGCCCGAGCGGGATCGCGGGCTCCACATCCTTCAGGCGCTCGCGGGCGAGGTGCTTCCAATGGCGCCCGAGGGCGCGGCGGCGCACCATGCGCACCGCTTCCGGTTCGGGCGGTGCTTCGTCGGTCCCCTGGGTGTCCAGGCCCAGCGCATAGCCGCGGACCATCTCCTCCAGCATCCGGGCCGTCACGACCCCGGGCAGGTTCGAGCCGCGCGCCGCGCTGGCGAGCGACAGCCCGAGCCGGACGAGATCGTGCGTCGGGTTGCCGATGACGGTCTGGTCGAGGTCGCGCACCTGGATGTCGACCCGTCCGTCCGCGTCCGCGAGAGGACCGAGGTTGCCCAGATGACAATCGCCGCAGATCCAGACCGGCGGCCCCTCCGGAAGGGTGCCGCGAGCGAGGCCGTCCAGCCACTCGTAGAACTTCAGGGTGTTGCCCCGGACATAGGCGTGGGCCGATCGGGCCATCTTGAGCGTGCGTTGCCGCTCCAGCACCGCCGCCCGCTCCTCGGGACCATACGCCGTGTTCTCGCGCATCTGCGAACCTTCAGCCGATCGCCGCGCGTCCGCGCCGCATCTCCGGCGTCAACGCTCAAGGCTGGTGCGGCGCAGCGCGGCGCATCGTCCCTGCTGTGGATGACGACGGCCACCTCGCACGTAAGGGGAACCGGATCAGACCAGCGGCCGCAGGTCGCCGAGGACCGTGGGGATCAGCTCCGAGACGGTCGGATGGATCGGCACGGCCCATTGCAGCACCGGAGCGGCGGCGCCCGCGTTCATCATGTCGAGGATGCCGTGGACGGCTTCGTCGCCGCCCGTGCCGAGGATCGCCGCACCGAGCAGCGCTCGGCTCTCGGCGTCGACCAGCACCTTCATGAAGCCGAGCGTTTCACCCTTCTCGACCGCGCGGCCGACCCGCGTCATCGGGCGCGTCCCGATCAGGGCCGGGCGCCCCGTCGCGCGCACCTGCGCCTCCGTCATCCCGACGCGGCCGAGCGGCGGGTCGGTGTAGAGCGCGTAGCCGGGGATGCGCTCGCTCACCCGGCGCCCCGCGCCGTCGAGGAGATTCGCCGCCACGATCTCGAAATCGTTGTAGGCGGTATGCGTGAAGGCGCCCCGGCCGTTGCAGTCGCCGAGCGCGTAGACGCCCGGTACGCTCGTCTGCAGATCCTCGCCCACCGGGATGAACCCGTGTGCGTCGGTGGCGAGGCCGGCGGCCTCCAGCCCGAGGTCGTCCGTGTTCGGGCGGCGCCCGACGGCCAGCAGCACGTGCGAACCGACCACTACCGGCGGGCCGTCGCGGCAATCCACCCCGACTGCGACGCCGTCCGGCCGCGGGGCGAGGCGGATGCAGGACGCGTTCAGCCGCACGGACACGCCCTCGCGGGCGAGGATGTCGGCCACGGCCTCCGAGACGTCCGGATCCTCGCGAGCGATCAGGCGCGGCCCCTGCTCGACCACCGTCACGGCGCTGCCGAAGCGCCTGTAGATCTGGGCGAATTCGAGCCCGATGTAGCTGCCGCCCACCACCACGAGGTGCGCCGGCAGGGTGTCGAGCTGCAGTATGCTCGTGTTGGTCAGGTGCGGCACCCGGTCGATGCCGGGCAGATCCGGCACGCGGGCGCGCCCGCCGACATTGATGAAGATCCGCTCCGCCTCCAGCACCTCGCCGTTCACCGCGACCGCGTGCGGACCCTGGAAGCGGGCGTGGCCGGTGAGCACGGTGCAGCCCGCCATGCCCCGCAGCCAGCGCTCGACATTGCCGCGGGCCGTGGCCGAGACGCCCTGCTGCCGGGCCGCCACGGCCTTGGGGTCGATGCCGACCGCGCCCGGCACAACCACGCCGAAATCGCCGGCGCGGCGGGCGAGATGGGCCGCATAGGCGCTGGCGACCAGCGCCTTGGTCGGCATGCAGCCGGTGTTGACGCAGGTGCCGCCGAAGAGGTGGCGCTCGATCAGCGCGACCGTTTGGCCGGCCGCCGTCAGACGGCCGGCGAGCGAGGGCCCGGCTTGGCCCGCCCCGATGACGATGGCGTCGAAGTGCCGGCTCATGACAGGACCCATACGGCGAGGGCTGCGAGGACGATCGCGACCGCGTCCTCCAGCAGGGCCGCCGGTCGGTCCCGGTCGAGCGCCGCCGCCAAGCGCCCGCGCGCCGCGGCCCCGCCGAGCGTGCCGATCACGGCCCCGATCACGCCGGCGACGATGCCGGCGACGAGCTGGCCCGCCGGCAGGCCGACCGCCGCGCCGCAGAGCGCGCCGCTCGCCAACCGGGCGCCGAACTGGACCGGGACCGTGCGGCTCGGCGTCGACGGCAGAAGATCGGTCACGAACTCGGCCAGGGCGAGCGCGGTGAGGATGAACGGCGTGAAGCGGTAGCCCAAGACCGCGAGCCACGTCCCATCGAGCTGCAGAAATCCGAGCCACGCCGCCCATGAGACCGCGGCCGGCGCCGTCATGGTGCGCAAACCGGCCACGACCCCGAGCAGCAGGGCCACACCGATACCGGTCATCATGCGTCTCCGGGCTGCGATGAGGAGCGTGCAGGATTGGTGCTGCCGAGCGTCGCCCGGGCGCTCCATTGGTTCTCGGGACCATCGAGGCCGTCAAGGGCGCGGACTCTGCTCGAACCCGCCGGCGCGATCGCCCGTCGGGCGCTCACCGTCGCGCGGCCGGCGAGGACAACGACGACGGCGCGGATGCGCCACGAGAGCCGGGCTGCTCGCCGGCCTGGCAACCCCGCCCGCTCTCACCCCTGATCGGGTCCGCGCCGGCGCGCCTGAGCCCGGAGATCACTCCGGCAGATGGATCGACCAGGGCTCCTCGAACACGAATTCCTCGAGGTTCACGCCCGGACCGCCGCGGTCGATCACCACGAAATCCTGCGGCGCCCCGAACGGCGTCAGCACCCCGTGCCAGACGTTCATGGCGTAGCACACGCCCTGGCCCGGCGCCGTCAGGAAGGCCTGCGGCCGGCTGAGCCGGCCCCGCTCGTCCGGGCAGACGACGACGAGGAAGGGTGCGTCGGTGAGGGGCAGGAAGGCCTGGGCGCCGAGGGGGTGGCGCTCGACGAGGCCCAGGGTCAGCGGCAGCGGATAGGGCTTCGCCTCGACGAGGCCCACCACCACCTGCGCGCTCTCGCCCGCGACCTCGACCCGCGCGAGGTCGTGGAAGCGGCGCGCCATGCCGGCATTCATCGGGCGGGGGGCGCCGCCCGCCTTGTCGATCACCGCGCCGAAGGGCGCGAAGGCCTCGCGCGTCAGGGGCTGCGCCGTGATGCGGCGTGCGCTCATCGCGCGGCACCCCGGAGTCTCAGGGCGGCGTGACGGTTCACGTCCTTGTAGAGCAGGTAGCGGAACGGGCCGGGGCCGCCCGCGTAGCAGGCCTGCGGGCAGAAGGCGCGCAGCCACATGAAGTCCCCGGCCTCGACCTCGACCCAGTCGCGGTTGAGCCGGTAGACGGCCTTGCCCTCCAGCACGAACAGGCCGTGCTCCATCACGTGCGTCTCCTCGAACGGGATCGAGGCGCCGGGCCGCAGCGTGACGATGTTGACGTGCATGTCGTGGCGCACGTCGTCAGAGGCGACGAAGCGGGTGGTGGCCCAGGCCCCCTCGGTGCCCGGCATCCCGGCCGGCTCGATCTCGGATTCGTGGCGCAGGAAGGACTCGGGCGCGTCGAGCCCCAGGACCCGCTCGTAGGCCTTGCGGATCCAGTGGAAGCGGGCCGGCTCCGCGCCTGGGTTGCGCAGCGCCCACACGGCCCCGGGGGCGAGGTAGGCGTAGCTGCCGGGGCTGAGCCGGTGCTCGCGCCCGTCGAGGACGAGTGTCGGGGTGCCCCCCACCACGAAGACCACGCCCTCGGCCTCGGGGTCGGGCTCGGGCCGGTCGCTGCCGCCGCCGGGGCCGACCTCCATCAGGTACTGGGCGAAGGTCTCGGAAAAACCCGACAGCGGCCGCGACAGCATCCAGGCGCGGGTGCCGGCCCAGAAGGGCAGGACGCTGGTGACGATGTCGCTCATCACGCCCTTCGGGATGACCGCATAGGCCTCGGTGAACACGGCCCGGCCGGTCATTAGCGCGGTCTGGGGAGGCAGGCCCCCGCAGGGCGGGTTGTAGGGATGGCCGTTCATGTCCTTGCCTTGCTGCGGTTGGCCTCGGTCCGGGAACCCGGCCGCCGATGGCCGGGCGGTCCGGCCCGATCGCCGAAGGATGGCCCGGTATCGTCTGCGCCTTGTGACGCGTCGTCATCCGGCTGCAGGCGATCGACCCGACATGGGAGTTGGATACACTCCCGGGCGGGCCGGGCTGTGGTACGGGATCGGAGCGCGCCTTGTCGAGCAGCACCGCGTCTGAGTTCCCCCGGACGGTGACGACGCGTGCCGTACAGGAAGGACCGGTCGTGGTCGGCGCGCGGCGCGGATCGATCCACCTCGCACCTCGCGGCCGGTGCACCCCGGGCAGGAGAGCCTCTCATGACACGCCAGAACCGCCGGTCCGTGCTCGCCGCAGGCGTGGCGCTGCCTCTGCTCACGCTCGCCCGGTCCGCGGCCCGGGCCGAGGCGTCGTCCCCGGAGCGGCGCCTGCGGCAGCGCGGGATCGTGCTGCCCGAGCCGCCCAGCCCGAACCCGAACTACGCGCCCTTCGTGCGGACCGGCAACCTCGTCTTCGTCTCCGGGATGGGGCCGACCCGTCCGGACGGCAGCGTGGCGACCGGGAAGGTCGGCCGGGATGTCACGCGCGAGGAGGCCTACCAGCATGCGCGGCTGACGGGCTTGGCGATCCTCGCGGTGCTTCGCGGCGCCGTCGGCGGCGACCTCGACCGGGTGACGCGCGTCGTGAAGGTGCTGGGCATGGTGAACGCCACGCCGGACTTCACCGATCACGGCAAGGTCGTGAACGGCTGCACGGACCTCTTCATCGAGGTGTTCGGGGAGGCGGGCCGGGCGGCCCGCTCCTCGGTCGGCATGATCTCGCTGCCGTCGAACATCACGGTGGAGGTGGAGGCGGCGTTCGAGGTGTCCTGAGGCGCTCGGGTCCGGCGGCGTCAGAGGATCGCGTAGATGTCGTAGACCGGTCCGGTCGGCGGCCGCTGCCCCACCCCGACGGCGAGCATGCGGTTGAGCCACGCGAGGTCGGCCGCACCGGTCTCCAACCGCACGGCCGTGCGGAAGTAGTACTCGGCCGGGTCCACCGCCTCGCCGCGGCCGAGCCGCTCCATCACGGCGGGCGGGCCGGCCCGCAGGCCCGTGTACTGGCAGTAGATCAGGCCGCCGCCGCTCTCCCGGAGCGTCAGGCGCACGTCGAGATGGGTCGTGCCGTCGGGCTCCACGCGCAGCCAGTCGCCCGCACCGCCCGCCACCACCTCGCCGCGCAGGCGCGGCCCCGCGAAGGTGCCGCCGGTGACCGGGACGATCCGCAGCGCGCCGCTGCGGGTCGGGCCGACCATCTGCGGGGCGTCGACCGTCAGGCTAAGACGGAATAGGAAGTCGGTGTGAAGCGGAAGCGGGGTGTCCATCTAGCGGGTCTCCCGACGGTGCTGCGGAGGCGGTCCCTTAAACGTCAGCAGGTCCGTGCACGCAATGCTGCGCGGCGACGGGGCCGGGCCGCGACCCGCCCGCCGGCAACCTCCGGCGGCATCGCCGGTTGGTCCCGGGGCCGCCGGCCGGGTCTGGGTCCGCGCCTGCGCCCGGCGGATGCCCGCGCCCGCTCGGAGTGGCGGTGAGACTGAGGCAGGCTTTGCGATGAGCGCCATCCCGTTCGACAACAGCTACGCGCGCCTGCCGGAGCGCTTCTTCGCGCGGGTCGATCCGACGCCCGTCCCGGCTCCCCGGCTGATCGCCCTGAACCGGGGGCTCGCGGAGACACTGGGGATCGATCCCGATTGGCTTGCCGGGCCTGAGGGCGTCGCGGCGCTCGCGGGCAACGCCGTTCCGCCCGGGGCCGAGCCGATCGCCACGGCCTATGCGGGTCACCAGTTCGGCCATCTGGTGCCCCAGCTCGGGGACGGGCGGGCGATCCTGCTCGGCGAGGTGGTGGATCGGGACGGGACGCGCCGCGACGTCCAGCTCAAGGGGGCCGGGCCGACACCCTTCTCGCGGCGGGGCGACGGCCGGGCGGCCCTGGGGCCGGTCCTGCGCGAGTACATCGTCAGCGAGGCGATGGCGGCGCTGGGCATCCCGACCACGCGCGCCCTGGCGGCGGTGGCGACCGGGGCGAGCGTGGTGCGCGAGCGGCTGCTGCCGGGGGCGATCCTCACCCGGATCGCCCGGAGCCACATCCGGGTCGGGACCTTCCAGTACTTCGCGATCCGCCGCGACACCGAGGGGGTGAAGCAGCTGGCCGACCACGTCATCGCTAGGCATTACCCCGCGGCGGCGGAGAGCGGGCAGCCCTACCGGGCGCTGCTCGCCGCGGTGATCGACCGGCAGGCCGCGCTCGTCGCGCAGTGGCTCTGCGTCGGCTTCATCCACGGCGTGATGAACACCGACAACATGGCGGTGGCCGGAGAGACGATCGATTACGGCCCCTGCGCGTTCCTGGACGCCTACGATCCCGCGACGGTGTTCAGCGCGATTGACGAGGCGGGTCGCTACGCCTACGGCAACCAGCCGGCGATCGCCCAGTGGAACCTCGCGCGTCTGGCCGAGGCCCTGCTGCCGCTGCTGGCGCCGGAGACGGAGGCGGCGATCGCGGTGGCGCAGGATCTCCTCGCCGACTTCGTGCCGCGCTTCGAGGCCGCCTACCACGGCGGTCTGCGGCGCAAGCTCGGCCTCGCCACGGCGCGCGAGGACGACGTCGCCCTGGCCGGCGGCCTCCTGGAGATCATGAGGGCCAACCGCGCCGACTTCACGCTCACCTTCCGGCGCCTCGGGGCCGCCGCCGCCGATCCGGCGGCGGATCGCGGCGTCCGGAACCTGTTCATCGACCCCACCGCCTACGATGCCTGGGCCGGCCGCTGGCGCGAGCGGCTCGCCGCCGAGCCTCGCCCGGCCGGGGAGCTTCGGGCGGCCATGGATGCGGCCAATCCCGCCGTCATCCCGCGCAACCACCGCATCGAGGCGGTGATCGCGGCCGCCGTCGAGCGCGACGATTTCGGCCCCTTCGCCGAGCTGACCACTGTCTTGGCCAAGCCCTTCGAGGACCAAGCGGCCTTCGCCGCCTACGCGGACGCGCCCGAGGAGTCCGAGCGCGTCCATCGCACCTTCTGCGGCACCTGAGTCGTAAGAATTCCGACCGGACCGGGTGCGCAGCGGACAGGATGGCTGGCCTTCACCGCCTGCGACGAATCCCTGGATGGGAGGAGGCGCGGGCGCCTGCGCTCGGCAGCGCTGCTTGCAGGCGCGCCCGTATCCCTGACATACTCGCTCCCAATATGATCGGGAGGAACACGATGCTCGGCTGGACGAAGCTGGCCCAGTATATCCTGGCCGTGGCGATGACGAGCATCGCGGCACCGGCCGGGGCGCAGGATTATCCCGTCAAACCCATTACGCTGATCGTGCCCTGGCCTGCAGGCGGCGCGACCGACATCAGCATGCGGGCAATCGCGGAGGTCGCCGGCAAGCACATCGGCCAGCCGATCGTCGTCGACAACAAGGCGGGCGGCGGCGGCACGGTCGGGCCGGCCACCATGGCGGCGACGGCCAAGCCGGACGGCTACACCATCGCGCAGATCCCGATCACGGTCTTCCGCCTGCCGCTCATGCAGAAGACGACCTGGGATGCCCAGAAGGACTTCACCTACATCGTCCACCTGACGGGCTATACGTTCGGCGTCACCTCGAACGCGGACTCGCCCCACAAGAGCTGGGCCGACGTGGTGACGTACGCCAAGCAGAACCCCGGCAAGGTGACCTACGCCACGCCGGGAGCCGGCACGTCGCTGCACATCGGCATGGAACAGATCGCCGCCAGGGCCGGCATCAAGCTCACCCACGTGCCCTTCAAGGGCGGCGCCGAGACCAACGCGGCCGTCCTCGGCGGACACACCACCCTGCAGGCCGATTCCAGCGGCTGGAAGCCCCTGGTCGAGGCCGGCAAGCTCAGGCTGCTGATGATCTGGACCGCGCAGCGATCCAAGAACTATCCCGACACGCCGACCCTGCAGGAACTGGGCTATCCGCTCGTGCTCGACTCGCCCTTCGGCGTCGCGGGTCCCAAGGGCATGGATCCCAAGATCGTCGCCAAGCTCCACGACGCCTTCAAGAAGGCGATCGACGATCCGGCCGTGCAGGACACCCTCGCCAAGTACGACATGGTCGTGAACTACAAGAGCACCGAGGAGTATCGGAAGCACGTCGGCGAGACGATCGAGGCGGAGCGCAAGATCATCACCGATCTCGGCCTCGCACGGACGAACTGAGCCCGTGGCCGCACCGCGAGTCCCCGCCGCACCGCGCGGCGGAGCGGATGTCTGGGCCGGGCTGTTCTGGCTCGCGGTGAGCCTCGGCGTGGTGTGGGCGGGCCGGGACCTCGGCATCGGCGAGGTCGCGGCCCCCGGCAGCGGCTTCCTGCTGTTCTGGGCGGGCCTCATGATGTCCGGCTTCTCGCTGGCGATCCTCTGGACCGCCGTGACCGCGGGCGGCCCCGGCCTCGCCGCGCTGTGGGCGGGCGCCCGCTGGCAGAAGGTCGTGCTCACGGTCGCCAGCCTGGCGGCCTACGCCGCCCTCCTCGACCGGCTCGGGTTCCTGCTCGCGACGATCCCGCTGATGCTGGTTCTGCTGCGCGGCATCGACCCGGTACGGTGGCGGATCGCGCTGCCTGTCGCGGCGCTGTCGACGGTGGGGCTCTGGTGGGTGCTGAAGCGGCTGCTGCTGATCCAGCTGCCGGCCGGCGCGTTCGGGATCGGATAGGAGCGCCCGTGGAGTCTCTCGCCAACGTCGCGCTGGGCTTCGAGGCCGCGCTCCAGCCCGTGAACCTGCTCGCCTGCTTCGTCGGCGTGTTCATCGGCACGCTCGTCGGCGTGCTGCCGGGCATCGGCCCTGTCTCGGCGATGTCGCTGCTGCTGCCGATCACGCTGACGGGGAGCCCGGCCACCGGCATCATCATGATGGCGGGCATCTACTACGGTTCGATGTACGGCGGGTCGACCACCTCGATCCTCGTCAACATCCCGGGCGAGGCGGCCTCGGTCGTGACCTGCCTCGACGGGCACCAGATGGCGAAGCAGGGCCGCGCCGGCCCGGCGCTCGGCATCGCGGCGCTCGGCTCCTTCGTCGCCGGCACCTTCGCGCTCGTGGCCCTGATGCTCGTCGCGCCGACCCTCGCCGGCTGGGCGGTGGCGTTCGGGCCGGCCGATTACTTCAGCCTGATGGTCCTGGCCCTCACGGTGCTGACCTTCCTGACGCAGGGCTCGATGCCGAAGGCCCTGCTGATGGCCGGCGTCGGCGCGGTGCTCGGGCTGATCGGGCTCGACTCGATCACGGCGCAGCCGCGCCTGACCTTCGACCGGCTCGAACTCTACGACGGCATCGGCCTCGTGCCGGTGGTCATGGGGCTCTTCGGCATCGCCGAGATCCTCCACAACCTCGAGCGGCCCCTGGCGCGCGACATCGTGCAGGCGCGCCTCACGCAGCTCTGGCCCGGCCGGGCGGATTGGAAGGCCAGTGCCGGCCCGATGGCGCGCGGCACCCTGCTCGGCTTCTTCCTCGGCATCCTGCCGGGCGGCGGTGCGGTGATCGCCTCCTTCGCGTCCTACGCGCTGGAGAAGCGCCTCTCGCCGCATCCGGAGCGGTTCGGGCGCGGCGCCATCGAAGGGGTGGCGGGGCCGGAGGCCGCCAACAACGCGGCCGCGGGCGGCGCGTTCATTCCCCTCATGACCCTGGGCATTCCGCCCAACGTCGTCATGGCGCTCCTGCTCGGGGCCTTCGTCATCCACGGCCTGCAGCCCGGCCCCCTGCTGATGACCCAGAACCCGGCCCTGTTCTGGGCGATCATCGTCAGCATGTATCTCGGCAACATCATGCTGCTGGTCCTGAACCTGCCGCTCGTCGGCCTCTGGGCGCAGCTGCTGCGGGTGCCCTACAACGTGCTGTTTCCGCTCATCGTGCTGCTCAGCATCGTCGGCGTGTACTGCTCAAGCAACAACGTCTTCGACGTCTACGTGATGATCGGCTTCGGCATCCTGGGCTACCTGATGCGCAAGACGGGCTACGAGCCGGCGCCCCTGGTCCTCGCCTTCGTTCTCGGTCCGCTGCTCGAGAACAACCTGCGCAAGGCCCTGATCCTGTCCCAGGGCGACCTGTCGACCTTCGTGTCGCGCCCGATCTCGGCGGTCTGTCTCGCTTTCGCGGCCCTTCTCCTGATCGCCCCGCTGCTGCCGTCGCTCCGGCGCAAGCGCGACGCCGTGGCGCTCGACGAATCGGCCTGAGCGCGGGTCGGGCGGAGCGCCCGTCGGTGCGGGCGCTCCGGGTCATCGCAGGTGCCAGACCCTTCATCCGCCCGGCGAACCCCTCTGCCGGACGGCCGTGCGTTCATCGCACGCGCTCTCCCGCATCCCCGAGCAGGACGTCGGAGAAGATCGGCTCCCAATCCATGATGTGCTTGTGCATGAGCGCCGCGGCGGCGGCCGGCTCGGCGCCCTGCCGCACCATCTCGATGATGCGGTAGTGCTCGGGCACCGACTCCGCTTGGCGGGCCAGACCGGCGGCGGACTTGATGCCGTACAGCCGCATCGTGTCCCGCAGCTTCATCACGATGCCGGTCAGCACGGGATTGCCGGCCCGGGACAGCAGCTCCTGGTGAAACGCACGGTCCGCCGCGAGGTAGAGCGGGACGTCGCCGGTCCGCACCGCCCGGGCGATGGCATCGGCCTGCACCGTGAGGTCCGAGACGTCGCCGCATCCGGATTGCACCAGCTTCAGGAAGGCCGAGGATTCGAGCTGCAGCCGGACCTCGAACAGGTTGCGCAGCTCCTCCAGCGACGGCTCCACCACGCAGAAGCCGCGGTTGCGCAGCGGCTGCAGCAATCCGTCGGCGGAGAGCTGCAGGAGCGCCTCCCGCACCGGCGTGGTCGAGATGCCGAGGGTCCGCGCCAGCGCGGGGACCGACAGGATGGTGCCCGGCCCGACCTCGCCCGAGACGATGTCGAGCCGCAGCCGTTGCTGAACCTGCTCGCGAAGATTGATGTCGACCGGCGCGGGCATCGCGGCGGCGTTCGCACTCGTGACCATTCTGAACCCTCCCGCTGCCCATTATACGAGCCCAGGACGGTCTTGCAGTAGCGCGTCACGCGTTTATGGTAGCGCGTGACGCACTACCACGGGGGACGCCGAGGTGCCCGAGGTCAAGGCCGGCTACTGCACGCTCTGCCGCTCCCGCTGCGGTTCGCTCAACGAGGTCGAGCAGGGCCGGCTGGTCGCGGTGCGGCCCAACCCCCGCCATCCCACCGGCAATGCCCTGTGCGCCAAGGGCCGCGCCGCGCCCGAGATGGTGGGCAGCCCGCGACGGCTGACCGTGCCGCTCCGGCGCACGCGGCCGCGGCACGATCCCGATCCCGGCTTCGCGCCGATCTCCTGGGAGGAAGCCCTGGGCGAGATCGCGGCGCGGCTGGGGGAGATCCGCGCCCGGCGCGGGGCCGAGGCGGTCGCCTTCGCGGTGACGACGCCGAGCGGCACGCCGATGGTGGACAGCTTCGAATGGGTGGAGCGGTTCATCCGCGTCTTCGGCAGCCCGAACTTGATCTACGCCGTCGAGATCTGCGGCTGGCACAAGGATTACGCCCAGGCCCTGACGTTCGGGCGGGGCATCGGCGCGCCCGACTACGACCGGGCCGACGTCATCCTGCTGTGGGGCCACAATCCGGCCCGGACCTGGCTGGCGCAGGCGACCCGCATCGCGGCGGCGCGCCGCCGCGGCGCGACGGTGGCGGTGGTGGATCCCAAGCGCAGCGGCTCGGGCGAGGACGCCGACCTGTGGCTGCGCGTGCGTCCCGGAACGGACGCCGCCTTGGCCATGGGGGCGATCCGGCACCTCATCGAGACGGGCCGCTACGACACGGCGTTCGTGCGCCGCTGGACGAATGCCGCCTTCCTGATCGAGGCCGGGACCGGCCGCTTCGTGCGGGCGCGCGATCTCTGGCCCGGCGCACCCGACGCCGCCTGCGTGGTCCTCGGCCCCGACGGGCCGCGCGTGGCGGACACGGCTGGCGACGAGGCCGTGCTCCTCGACCAGGGCAGCGTCACGCTCCGGGCGAGCGATGGCCGCGTGCTCCACTGCGCGACGGCGCTGCACCGGCTGCGCCGTGAGGCTTCGGCCTACACGCCGGAGCACGTCGCGCGGATCACCGGCCTCGGCCCGGAGGATCTCGACCGGTTCTACGCCCTGTTCGAGGGCTCTCCCCGCCTCGCCTACCATTCCTGGACCGGGGTCGGGCAGCACACCAACGCGACGCAGACGGAGCGGGCGATCGCCACCCTGTACGCGCTGACGGGAGCGAACGACCGGGCCGGCGGCAACCGCTGGACCGTGACGCCCCCATCCCGCAGCGTGAACGATTACGGCTTGCTGGCACCCGGGCAGCGCGCGAAGGCGCTCGGCCTCGACGCCCTGCCGCTGGGCCCACCGTCCCGGGGTTGGATCACCGCGCGCGACTTCGCGCGTGCGGTGCTGGACCAGGATCCCTACCGGGTCGAGGCCCTCATGAGCTTCGGCGCGAACCTCGTCGTGTCGCAGGGAGCCTCCTCACGCAACCGGGACGCGCTGCGGGCACTCGATTTCCACGTGCACTTGGACATGTTCCTGAACCCGACGGCGGAGAACGCCGACATCGTGCTCCCGGCCAGCATGCCGTGGGAGCGCGAGGCGCTGAAGATCGGCTTCGAGATCACGCAGGAGGCCGCCGAGCTGGTGCAGTTGCGCCAAGCGATGCTGCCCGCCTTCGCCGAATCGCGGGCGGATTACGCCATCGTGTTCGATCTCGCCTGCCGCCTCGGCCATGCCGACGCGTTCTTCGGCGGCTCGGTCGAGGCGGGCTGGAACCATCAACTGGCCCCGCTCGGGCTGACCGTGGCGGACCTGCGGGCGGAGCCCGAGGGCATCCGCGTCCCGCAGCCTTGCCCGGAACGCCAATACGCCGCGCCGCGTGCCGATGGAGCACCGGCAGGATTCGCCACCCCGACGGGCCGGGCCGAGCTCTATTCCGAGCTCCTGCTGGAACACGGCTATCCGCCGCTACCGTCCTTCGTGCCCCCGGCCGGCCCGGCTGACCCGTCGCTGCCGCTGTGGCTCTCGACCGCGAAATCCGGCTGGTTCGTGCACAGCTCGCACCGGCACGTCGCGTCCCTGCGCCGCAAGGCTCCCGACCCGTCGGTCGAGATCAGCCCGGCGGCCGCCGCGATCCGCGGCATCCGGGAGGGCGACTGGATCCGCCTGCGCACGGCCCACGGGACGGTGCGGCTGCGCGCGCGGCTCGACCCGGCGCTTGCGGACGACGTGGCCATCGCGGAGTTCGGCTGGTGGGAGGATTGTCCGCCCCTCGGTCGCCCGCGCACCCCGAGCGAGGGTCCGGACACGCTGAACATCAACGACGCGCTCTCGGACGAGAGCCGGGACCCGGTGAGCGGGTCGGTCCCGTTGCGCGCCGTCGCGTGCGAGATCACCCGGGACGAGGCCCGCAGCCGCGGGTGGTGGAGCGGCGGGCGCGCCTTCACGGTGACGGCCGCGCGCCGCGAAGCCGCGGACGTCCTGGCGCTCTCGCTCGCGCCCGCCGATGGCGGTCCCCTCGCCGGGTTCCTGCCGGGGCAGCACGTGCGCGTGGCCACGGAGGCGGGCATTGCGCGGGCCTACTCGCTGACCGGGCCGCATCGCGAACCGGACCGTTACGAGATCGCCGTGAGGCTCGTCGGTGCCGGAACGCCGGCCTCGGGACGGATGTCGTCGCATCTCCACGGGCTCGATCCCGGCGCGACCCTGCTGCTGGAGACGCCGCACGGCACGTTCACGCCCCCGTTGCGCACGGATCGCCCCGTCATCCTGATGGCCGCCGGCATCGGCATCACGCCCTTCGTGAGCTACCTCGAGGCGCTGGCGGACGGCCCGGCCGGGCACGGTCCCAGGATCCGGCTCCTGTACGTCTGCCGGGACGGCCGGGCCCATCCCTTCGGGCCTCGCCTGCGGGCGCTCGCCGCACGGAATCCGGACCTCGCGGCGACGCATGTCTTCACCCGCCCGGCCCCGGGCGACGGGCCGGGCCGCGACTACGACGGCGTGGGACGCTCCTTCCTGTTCGACCTCCCGTCACCGTTCCCGGGCGAGCGCCCACTCGCCTTCCTGTGCGGCCCGGAGAGCTTCGTGGCGGACGCCACCGCGCTCCTGCTCGCCTGGGGGCTGCCGCGCTTCGACATCAGCAGCGAGCTGTTCACCGCGCAGGCGGAGGTCCCGGCCGAACTCGCCCCGCGCAGCGTCACGCTCGCCCGCAGCGGCGGGAGCTTCCGCTGGTCTCCCGACGCCGGAACCCTGCTCGACGCCGCCGAGACGGCCGGACTGCGTCTTCCGAGCGGCTGCCGCACCGGCCAGTGCGAGAGCTGCCAGGTGCGGCTCGCGGCGGGAAGTGTCGCGCATCTCACCCCCTACGACGGCCCGCCCGACCATTGCCTGACCTGCCGCGCCGTTCCCCTCGCCGATTGCGTGCTCGACGCCTGAGAAGGACCCCTCCATGAGCCAGACCCTTGCCCCGGCCCCGACGGCCGCCCCGCCCCGCGAGAACCTCTTGGTGCGCCTCTCCCAGGTGATGGTGGCGTTCTCCGAGCGCTGGTTTCCCGACGCCTACATCTTCGTGCTGCTCGCCGCGACCCTGGTCGCCGCGGGTGTCCTGCTGCATGGCGGGGATGCGGTGGGGGTGAGCCGGGCCTTCGGCGACGGGTTCTGGAGCCTGATCCCGTTCACCATGCAGATGGCGCTGGTGGCGGTCGGCGGCTACGTCGTCGCGGTGTCGCCCCCGGTGGCGCGCCTGATGCGCCGCGCGGCCGCCATGCCCCGCACGGGCCGGGGTGCCGTCGTGTTCGTGGGCGTCGTCAGCATCCTGCTGTCGCTCGTCAACTGGGGCGTGAGCCTGATCTTCTCGGGGCTGCTGGTGCGCGAGATCGCCCGCCGCGGCGACATCCGCCTCGACTACCGGGCCGCGGGTGCGGCCGGCTATCTCGGCCTCGGCTTCGGCTTCACGCTCGGCATCAGCTCGTCGGCCGCCCAGCTCCAGGCCAACCCGGCGAGCATCCCGGCCTCGCTGCTGCCGATCACGGGCGTGATCAGCTTCTACGAGACGATCCTGACGTGGCAGAACCTGCTGGTGATCGTCGTCGGCACGCTCCTGTCGGCGGCCATCTGCCACTACACCACGCCGTCCGACGCGAATGCCGTCACGGCGGCGGATCTCGGCGTGAACCTCGTGGACGCCAAGGTCGAGAGCCAGCGCCCGACGCGTCCGGGCGATTACCTCGAATTCAGCCCCATCCTGACGATCCTGACGGTGCTCCTGGCCGCGGGCTGGCTGTACGAGACCTTCAAGGCCGGCAATCCGCTCATCACGATGTCGGGGCTGAACACCTACAACTTCGTGTTCCTGCTGCTCGGGGCTCTGCTGCACTGGCGGCCGCGGAGCTTCCTCACCAGCTTCTCGCACGCCATGCCGAGCGTGGCGGGCGTTCTGCTGCAATTCCCGTTCTACGGCGGGATCGCCTACATGCTGACGCGGGTGAAGAACGCCTCCGGCGCCACCTTGTCGGATACGATCGCCCACTGGTTCGTGAGCCTCGCGCACGATTCCGGCGCCTTCTCGGTGATCGTCGGCCTCTACTCGGCGACGCTCGGCTTCTTCATCCCGTCGGCGGGCGGCAAATGGGTGATCGAAGCCCCCTACGTCATGAAGGCCGCCAACGAGATCGGCGCCCATCTCGGCTGGACCGTGATGGTCTACAACATCGCCGAAACGCTGCCGAACTTCATCAATCCGTTCTGGATGCTGCCGCTGCTCGGCGTGCTCGGGCTCAAGTCGAAGGATCTGATCGGCTACACCTCGATGCAGTTCTTCATCCACTTTCCGATCGTGATGATCCTGGCGGCCTACCTGATGACGACGTTCACCTACGTGCCGCCGGTGATGCCGTAGGGCACCGCGTCAGAGGTACTCTCCGCCGACGGCACGGTGCGGGCCCGCCCCGGGCGCCCGGGCCGTCCGACTCCTGGGAACGGCCACGCCGGCGGCTCGATCCGGCGCGGCCGCATGTGGCCGGATCTTCGCCACGACGTGACGGAGATCTGTATCGCAGGGCTGCGGCGGCCCGGCGTGAACGTGCCCTCACGGGCGCCCTGCTGATCCTCGTCCCCGTCGGCGGCGCGCGACACGCGCTTCGCCGTGGCGCCCATCGCCCGCATGCCTAGCTTCGAGCAAAGGTCACCTTCGCGAGCTGCTCGGACAGGTCCCATAGACGCCGCGCCGTCGCGTCCTCGCGCGCCTGCCGAGGCGATCTCGCCTCGGTGGGGTGCCCGCGCGTCTCTCCCCATCGATTCGGCCCGTAATAGGCGCCGTCGCGCGCGGCCGGATCGGTCGCCGCGAAGAGCGTCGGAAGCGCGCCCTGTGCCGCGGGCTGGAACAGGAACCACGCCACGCGGCGCACGAGCCCGACGGAACTCCAGGGACCGGCTCCGTTGGGCAGCAGATCGGTCCGCGAGATGCCGGGATGCGCGGCGAGGCTCCGCACCCCCCATCCAGCCGTCCGACTGCGTCGGCTCAGCTCGAAGGCGAACAGGATGCAGGCGAGCTTCGACTGACTGTAGGCCGCCATCGGCTTGTACCCGCGCTCGGCCTGCAGGTCGTCGAACGCGATCACGCCGTTTCGCGCGGCCACGCTCCCGAGGGTCACCACGCGCGGGACGCGGCCCTTCCTCAGCAGCGGCAGCAGATGAGCCGTGAGCGCGAAATGACCCAAATAGTTGGTGCCGAACTGCAGCTCGAACCCGTCGGCCGTCTCACGGCGCGTCGGCGGGGTCATCACGCCGGCATTGTTGATCAGAAGGTCGAGGCTGTCCTGCTCCCGCGTGAGTCGCGCGGCGAAGGCGGCGACCGACGCGAGGCTGGCCAGATCCAAGTGGCCGAACCGGACATGCGCACCCGGGACGGCCTGCCCGATGGCGCTCACGGCCGCCGCGCCCTTCCGGCCATCGCGCCCGGCCAGAACGACGTCGGCGCCGGCGCGCGCCAGGGCCAGGGCCGTCTCGAAGCCGAGGCCCCCCACTCCTGTCACGACCGCGGAACGCCCGCGTTGCGAAGGCATGTCGTGTGTCGTCCATTCGGTCATCGGCCATCCTCGACGCATCGCGTGTTCATGGCAGCCGGTCCGCGGCGAGCGCCCCGGTGCGGCCGCGTCGGACGCTCAGCCACCCTGGCTTCCGTCGCGGCTCGGTCTTGTTGGTGAGAGCCGGTCCGCTTCCTCAGGCGGGCGACAGACACGAGCCCGGGGGGAGGTGCGCGGGTTCGCACACGCGGCCGGCCCTCTGCAGGACGGGGCCGGGCAAGCGCCTCTGGCCGGGCCGAGGCGCCGCGAAGGCGGTCGGTGCGAGCCGCGGTGGCGAGGCCAGAATCGGCTGCCACGCCGCAGTCCAGTCCGACAGGGCGCGGCGGTCCGCGTGGAACGCGAGGTCGAGGAACGCCGCGGTCAGTTCGGCCGTCGCGGCCTTGACGCGCGGGTTGAGGAGCGCGCCGCCCGTAAGCGCCCGGTCCGTGAACATGCTGTGCGAGCCGCCCGCGAACACCGCCAGGAGCTTGTCGGGACTGCCGACGGCGTCGAAGACGGCAAAACGGTCGGCGGCATCGGACCGGTAGCCCGGCAGATTGATGACGTCGCCGGTCGATGTGACGTGCAGCGTCGGGATCGTGATGCCGCCCAACACCGGTCCCAGGTCCTTCTCTCCGTAGAAGGCCGGTGCCGAGATGGCGATGCCCGCCTGGATGCGGCGATCGCGCGCGGCGATCGTCCGCCCGTCCCGCACGACCTGGGCCCCGGACAGGACGAGGACGGTGTTCGCCCCGTAGGAATGACCCGCCGCGACGATCCGGCTCGGCTCGATCGCGGCACCGAAGGGGCTGCCCGCCCGGTCAAGGATGCGGTCGAGGGCGAAGCTCACGTCATGCGCACGGTGGATCGCCTCCTGCGTCCGGGCGGCGTTCGTCAGGCGCGAGACGAGTTGAAGCGGATCGCCGCGCCAGAGCGCGGCATCGCTGCCGACGTGCTGGACGTGCAGGCTCGCATAGCCGCGGGCCGACCAGGATTCGCCGAGGTAGCGGTATCCCTGGCGCGAGCCGCCGAGACCGTGCGAGAAGACGATCAGCGGAACGCGCCCCTGAGACGTCGCGGGCCAGTACAGGCGTGCGGGGACCGACCGGCCGCGTGCGGCGTCGGTCCAATCGAGATCGACGATGCGGGTGCCCGAGGCGTGAGGCTCGGAGGCGAGAGGCTCGGCGAACGCCCGGCCCGGACGCGGAAGGGCCGCCGCGCCCGCCAATGCGCCGAGAAGAAGCAGACCGAACCGTCGGCGATCCGGGTCGCCGTTGCTGACGGATGGCGGGGCAGGCCGATCAAGGCTGCCGTCGGCATGCGGTCGAAGGGTCATGTCCAACCTTTCCCTTATCCGTATCAGGCTTGCGGTGCTGCGCTCATCGTCGAGGCGTCCGGCAGATCATCTTGCCGACGCAGCCAATACTCTGCCCATCGCAGCATCGATTCCTCCGAAGGCAGAGCAAACAGAGCGAATTTTCGTTTTATGTACTTGCCGAGGTGGGACGCAAACTGTCGGGCATCGGCCATCATCGAAACCGGCTGCGGTTGCGAGATCCCTGCAGGTCAGCTCAGCATGCGCCAGATCGCATCGAAACCGATCCGGCAATGCATGTCTGCGTTCGCCGGATCTTGGATCATGAAGTCGACGGTCACATCGGCGACCGCACCGATCAGCGCCATGACGAGGTCCATGGGAGCGTCGCGCATCGGTCCAGCCCTGTGTGTCCGCTCCAGCAGCCCGATGATGTCGGCCATGGTCCGCTGCCCGATCTCCCGTGTCTCCGGCGTGATCTCATCGGAGACCATGAGATGCGCCAGCGCCTTGTGCTTCTCGGGACAGGAGGCGGCCCAGTGCAGGCGCTGCGACCACAGCTGCCGCATCTGTTCGCCAGGCTCGTCGTCGTCAGGCAGGCTCGCCAGAGAGGCGGCCGCCATCTCCTGTTTCAGTTCGACATAGACCTGATTGAGGAGGTCGGCTTTGGTTTCGAAGTAGGTGAAGAGGGAGCCATTCGAGACGTGGGCCTCCTTGGCGATCGCAGCCGTCGACGCCTCAAGGCCGTGAGCGGCGATGACGCGGATCGCCGCCGACACGATCGCGTTTCGCCTATCCTCGCTTCTCGGCCGCGCCATCATCCACCTCGCAACCGTACAGCTATCAAAGAGTGATCAGTCAGTCAATGGGTCTGTGTGGTGCGTGCGACCGCGGGTGGCATCTGCGGGCGTCGCTGGAGCGGTGGCAGGTGAGACGACGTGCTGGCCGTCCAGCGCGCCCTGCATGAGCCCGCTCGAGCGTCGCCCCGATCGACGATGGTCCCTCGTCGGACGGCCGCGCGTGGCCGATCGATCCGGCCGGTCATGGTGGTGGCTGGCCCGGCGCTACACCACGCCCCAGCCACGCGATCCAGCTTCGGATGCCGCAGGTGCCGCTTGGGTGGGCCGAACGGATCCCGAATGGGAGAGGGGAACGCGGGGGATACCCCGGCCGCTAAGGCCGCCGGCACGCTGTCCGATAAGGAGATGTTGGAGCGGGCGATCGGGATCGAACCGACGACATTCAGCTTGGGAAGCCTACGCAGGTCATTGATTTTCCTAGCAGGTGTTCCTCTGAGGTGGGCTGCTGCAGAGGCCAGATGAGGTCCCTGTGCCGACTTCGGGTAGCCCCCGGTAGTGACGATCGCTCATAACACCAAGGTCGTTCGGCCGCTGCTCGCTGACGCGCTGGCCCTGACGAGCATCATCGACGCGGAGCGCTGATACGGCCCGGCCGACAAGGAGGACCGACACCCGGGGCGCCTGGTTGTCAGGGAAATCCAATGACAACCACAGGAAACAAGTTCTGACGCGTCATACGCAGTTATCCTTGTCGATTGAGGAAAAGCCCGCGCGACTGCGTTTCGATTGATCCAAGTTATGGCCTGAATTTGCTGTTAGGATGGACATTGTTGGGACGCGGAGCATTCCATGCAGGGCACAGAGTTATCCCTACTTTCTGCTGCCGGTATTTTGACTGTGCTTGCGAGCCTTCGCTCGCTGCAGCTGACCGCAAGGGACACATCATTCGCCCACACTGGGCTTGCTCTCATCTTCGTGGCAGTCCTGCTTGCGGTCGCGATCACGCAGGTGAGGAGTCAGGTGCCTCATCTCCGCGGCATCTGAGAGGTTGACGGACCTGCGCCTCCGAGCCAGCGGTTCGCCTGAGCCCGCAAGGCCTGCAGGGTGCAGGGTGCAGGGTGTTACCTAGACCAATTGCACCACGACCAGCACCGCACAGGAGATCGCGAGTTTGTCCACTGCGGTCGCGGCCGCTGCAGAGGAGCTTGGCTCGTGGGCGCAGGGCGGAGCTTGCTCGGGCGGCGAGCCGAACCTGGCTCAGACACGAAGAAGGCCCCGCCGCCGGGCTGTGCCGGCGCAACGGGGCCATCTCCACGTCGTGGTCTCTGCTGATCCGGATCGTTGCCCGGCCGCCTCGGGTTCTGCCTCCTAGACCCGAAGTCATAAAGGCATCGTACGAGGCAACCTTGAACCGTCAGCTAAGGAGCGCGGTGAACGAGAGAGCAAAGTTCCTTGACGAAGCCTTGCCGACCGCCATCACCGTTACTCTGGGGCGGCAGCTTTCTTCGGCCGCCCGCGCCCCTTGGACGGCGTAGCCGGCGCCGTCACCTTCGCATCGGCGACTGCGCGCTTCTCCGCGGCGGCCCGGCGGCGCTGCTGGCCCAGGCCCGTAGCCTTGGCCAACTCGGAGCGTTGGGCGGCGTAGTTCGGCGCCACCATCGGGTAATCCGACGGCAGACCCCACTTCTGGCGGTACTCGACCGGGGTGAGGCCGCGAGTGGTGAGATGGCGCTTGAGCGACTTGTAGGCCTTGCCGTCCTCCAGGCTGATGATGTGGTCCGGCGTCACGCTCTTCCTGATCGGCACGGGAGGCGTGAGCTTCACCGGCTCCGGCTCAGACGGTCGCCCGAGGCTGCCGAGGCTCTGGTAGACGCTCCGGATCAGCACAGGCAGCTCGCCTGGCGGTACGTTGTTCTTCGACACGTATGCCGAGACGATATCGCTGACCAACTCGATGTGGTCAGCCGCAGCTTCTTCACTCATGGGTGCTCCCACCGTCGACGGGCCGCAACGTGGGACGATGATGTCTGCTACGTCAATATGGCAGGTGAAGCTTGCTGTAGAAAATGGGCAACGACGTTTGCGATCATCGCGACGGCTGCATTGTTCTGATCCCTCCTGCCCACGGATCTGAGGACGCTCACGCGACCAGAATTCCGAGCCGAGCCGGAGTTCCCTCGTGCAACGGCTAAGCTATGATGGGCCGTCGCGCAGTCCGACGCTGCGGTTTGGCGGTGCGACTGGCGGCCGGGGAGACAACCCGCCGACCCGGCCGCCGTCCTTTCTGAATCAACTGGTCCGAGCGCAGTGGCTCCGCTCGAGCGGAGACCGCAGTGCGTCACGCCCTGTTTCGTCGCACCTTGGCTGCCCTACTGGCCCTGCCGTCGTGGTCAGGACCTGCTCGCGCGCAAGACGATCCCATCACGCTGGCCGATGACCCCTTCGAGGTCACCGATCCACGTGCCAATGCCCCAGGTGAGGCAAACCTATCGATCGTCGGATCGTACGAGCGCGCGGCTCAGGGGCGGGTGCGCAGCACGTTCGGAGCTGAGAGCGAGTACAGCATCGGTGTGATCCCGAACCTCGATTTCCGCGTGGGACAGACAGGTGCTTACGGCAATCTCGACATTCGCCGCCGGCTCGGCACCGTCTCGACGGATCAGGACAGCCCCGATGGGGGCAACGAGCGCGCAGCGCTTGGCGGAACGACGCGGATCGGCGCCCTGTATCAGCTGACCATGGAGAGGGGGGCTCTGCCCACCATCGGCGTGGTTGGCCGTGTGCGGGCGCTGTACGGACCTGGGCGCGTGGCCTACGACACCGAAGCCGTGGCCCTGTTCGGCAAGACCCTCGTCGGAGGTGACCTGCCGCTCGGCATCAGTCTGAATCTAGGCTGGATCGGCCGCCTCAACCCACAGCCAGGGGAGCGACCGAACCGCTATCTCGTGAACGGCTCGATCGGGCAGGCGTTCTCGCGCGATACGGCTTTGGTGGCGACTTACGCGCGTGAACAGCAGGACCGTGGCGCTGCGGATTTCAGCTTGGTGCAGGTCGGCCTGCGTCACCGCCTGCGAAAGCAGCGGGCGATCTTGGGCGTGGCGGCTGGGTTTGGCTTGAACCGGGATACACCGCAGTTCCAGGTCGCGGTCGCCATCCAGTGGGAACTGGGGAGCTTGAAGTAGAGTATGCCCGCCGCCGCGCTGTGCCACGTATGAAATGCCCAAGTTCAGTACCGTGACGTAAGTCAATGCTACTGACACCACCTTCAGACGAGGACGTGGTTCGTCACGACATCGAAACCAGGCTGGGGAGCAGATCCGGAAGCGGCGTCCGGGGCGCTCAGGGGAACGGTGGCGCTCCCGCCACCGGCACGGACATTCTCTTTAGTGCGCTGGGCCGCGTGCAGATCACGAAACGTCCGTGGTGCCGTTGGCCGAACGCGCCGCTTCTTGCGGAGCCGTATACGATACCCTGCAGTGCTGACCCCTGAGTCTCGCATCTCTCTCCCTCCTCCGTAGACACAATACTTATGGGTTGCTTCTCGGGGGAGGTGCCCCCCTCCACCACAGCCAAAGCGGACGGAGCCTTGCGGGTCGTCGCGCGTCATGACCCCTGATCCGTCTCGAACACTCGAGAGGCCCGCCAAGCCGGCAGTGGCACGCTCGGCCGCGCCGAGTATTGGACGCCCCGCCGATGCGGAGGTCGGTCAAATCGACCTAACGGAGTGGATCGTTAGGACCCGGCCGGCGGCACCACAGGCGAAGACACCGAGATCGACCCTTCGGCCCACGGTGAGCAGGGTCTCCAGTGCACCTTTGACCCTGGCGGCTGAGACGGCGTCCGCGCCTGCGTATTCGCTGTCGACGTTCACAAAGGTGCGGCTTCCGTCGGCATTCTCCAAAACGATGCCGGACAGGTACAGGCCCGTCCCGTTGAACTCCCGCTTGGCCACGCGGCCCCGCATCCGGGAAGGGACGCAGCCGTCACGGGGAACTAGGTTCGAGACGGCGACGACCTTGTTGCCGGGGCCGGTCCTGAACTGCACGGGTGCAGCCACGGCGGCCGAAACGCCGATCACGAGCCATGCTGCCGCGGCTCCGGGCAGCGACCGTTCAAGGACGCGAAGCATCGCAGTGATCCTCTGCATGGTTGACGACGACATAGGTCCCTCGCGCGGCGCATCCCTGACGGGCCCCATGCACGACGCGCCTCATCGGCCGAGGGGAAGCACGCCGATGGCCGCGAACCCAGCCCAATATGCGGGGTGCGCCCACTCGCTCGGCCCGTCGCCGTCGATCAGATCCAGCGTCGCCGCGCGCAATGAGTCGGCCCAGTCGGCCTCGGGCCTCTCGGCCCTGTGGCCGATGAGGCCGGTCGTGATCTTGACGGCGGAGGTCGAGGGGATTGCCCAGTGCGTCGCCAGGAGGCTCTGCGCCCCTGCGGCGAAGAAGCCTCGCGCGAGCCCCGACAAGCCCTCCGCTTTCGGCCGGCCATCCGAGGTGGCGGTGTTGCACGCGGACAGGATCACCAGATCCGCATTGAGGCGCAGGCCGATGATCTCGGACAGCGACAGGAAGCCGTCGTCCTCGCGGCTGGCCTCCGTCGGAGGCGTCAACACGAGCCCCGGTTCGCTCGTTCCGTTCACCTCTCCGGCGAGGGCGCCATGCGTGGCGAAGGCCACGATCCGATAGTCCGACAGGTCCATGGCCCGCACTGCCCGTTCAGTGGCCTGCGCACCAAGAACGACGGCCTCCGGCGGGGCCGCGAGCAGCTTGGCGATGGTCCGCAACTCGTCGGCCGTCTCGGGCAGGCTGACGAGCCGCCGCAGGAAGGACACGTCCGCGAGCCCTCCGGCCGAACCTTTGAACGCACCAGCAATGTCGATGCTTCTCAAGTCGCCTGCGTCGGCGAGCTGCGGGTTGCCAACGCCCAGAAACGGCTTCTCAACGCGGATCGGCTCGCGGTTCGTCCGCTGAGCCACCAGGGTGCGCACGGAGGGCACGAGCGTAATGGCATGGGTCCGTATCAACCACTTGGGGTTGGCGGCCCGCAGTGCTGTCCCATCGGACGCTGCTTGGTCCAACGGCTGCGTCAGGAGCAGCCCGTAGGGCATCGCCTGCAGCGGACCGTCGCCGACGATGACGAGCTTCCTGTAGTCGTCCAGGGCCGCCCCGATCGGTCCGAAGATCAGCCCGTGCAGCTTGGCCGCATCGGCGAAGGAAAACGGCGGAAACAAGCTTCGCGAGATGTCGCCAGAGCTGCGGAGGGAGCGTACGAGGTTCTCCAAAGCCTGAGCCCGGACGTCGGAGCGCCATGCAAGGCTCCGCCCCGACCTATCGAGCAGGAAGCCGTACAGCCCGTGGCTCCCGACGTGGAGGAGAACGAGAGCTTCCCCATCCTGCAGCCGCGCCCGCGCATCGGCGAGCGCGACCGTTTCAATGTCCTCCACGCGCGTGAGTCCGCCGTGCAGCCGGCTCTCGACGGCGCGCCGCGCGGCGTCGCTCTGCGCCGCGGTTGTGCGCTTGTGACGAGCCAGCGCACCGTCGACGTCGCCCGCTTCGTACAGGTAGGCGGCGATCTGCTTGGCGCGCTCGGCCTGCGCAGATGCCTCGAGATAGGTGCGCTGTAGGTTCCGCGTTGTTTCGTCGGCCAGGAGCCGGCGGCGGCCGGCCAATTCGAGCGTTAGCGCCATCTCTCCGAACATCGCGGCCTGCATGGCCCGGAAGAGCGCGTCATGATCGGGATTGTTGCGTGACAGGCCGCCCTTAACGACGATCTCATTGCGCTTTTGCGCAATGAGACGAAGGGCCGGGGCCAGGTTGCGTAAGGCAAGGATCGTGCCCTCCCCGGCCGTCGTCCATTCCTGCCGCAGCTTCGCCGCGATGAGGCTGGAGGCTTCGTCGAGATGGCGCGTTGCAGCCCGCACATCTCCGCTGGCGAGCCGCACGGAGGCGAGGCGGGCGAGGCCGGGCGCATACACGTCGGCCAGGATCAGGCGCTCAGATGGCAGATCGGGCGAACGCAGGATCGGCTTGCGCTCAGCCAACACCTCAAGCGCCACGCGAGCCGCATTCCGGTATCCGGTCGCCTGCAGATACCGGGCGCTGGTGTCGAGGAAGTCTGCAATCCTGTTGTCGGCCCCGAACTGCTCGTAGCCGTCCTCGATCGTGCGTTTGAAAATTCCACTCAACAGCTGGGACTGCCGCTTCTCGTCCCGTTCAAGCAATGCCACGATGGCATCGTCGGTATATGTTCCTCCGATATAGTTGGCGAGGGAGATCACGATCGCAGCGGTAGTCTCATCCTGTGTTTGCAGGATCTTTTTGACCATCGCCGCATAGCCTTGACCGGCGTAGAGGCGCAGAAAGCGCTGGACGTACGACTTGCGCTCCGCGGGCGTGAACGTCGAAGCAGGCGCTGAAAAAGCAATCAGCAGGTACTCATACTCACCGTACTCGGTGTTACTGAAATTTCGTCCTTCATTCTGGGTCAGAGCCGAATGGATCCACCGCTTGACCGACGCAGCAATGGGATCGCCGCATCCGGTACAAAAATGCCCTCGTACGTGCTTGCCGATCAGACTCTTGAACTCCGGCCCGATGACGTTGATCTCCTCAGGGCTCTTTGGTCAGCCCCCATCGGAGTG
>NZ_BPQQ01000092.1 GCF_022179325.1 Methylobacterium isbiliense
GCGCCGGGTCGCACCGGACGATGCGACACGTCCTGCCCCCGGCTCGCTCGCCTTCTCAGACCCGGACTGCCATGCGCCGCATCCTGCCCGCTTTCGCTTCCCTGCTCCTCGCCGCCGCGTCGCCCGCCCGGGAGGCCGCGCCGCCGGTCTCGGCCGATCCCGTCGTGCCGCAGGCACCCGCCCGCGTCCCCTATCTGGCGGCCGGGACGCTCGACACCCGGGCGATCCTGCCCCCGCCGCCCAAGACCGGCACGGATGCCGAGGCGGTCGACCGGCTCACCTTCGCGGGCACCCGCGCCCTCAAGGACACGGACCGCTGGGCGCTCGCCACGGCGGATGTGCGGGGCGGGGCGGCGCATCTCCTCACGTCCTTCTCCTGCGCGCTCGGCACGCGGCTGTCGCCCGCGCGCGTGCCCGCCGTGATGGCCCTGCTCGAGCGCACCCGCCTCGACGTCATCGCGGCCGTGGACGCGCCCAAGAGCCTGTACGCGCGGCCGCGCCCGCACCTCGGCAACGATCTGCCGATCTGCGTCCCGCGCAGCGAGCGGCTCGCGGCAAGCTGGTCCTACCCGTCCGGCCACGCCACCGAGGGCTGGACCTTCGCGCTGATCCTGGCGGCGGCCGCCCCCGCGCAGGCCACCGCGCTCCTCCAGCGCGGGCGCCTCTACGGCGAGAGCCGCATGGTCTGCGGCGTCCACTGGCGCAGCGACGTCGAGGCCGGCCGCACCAACGGCGCGGCCCTTTTCGCAGGGCTCCTCGGCAACGAGACCTTCCGCGCCGATCTCGAACGGGCCCGGGCGGATCTCGCCCGGGCGCTGGCGGAGCCGGCGGTGGCGCCCGACCCGGCGACCTGCGCCGCCGAGGCCGAGGCGGCGAAGAACCCGCTGCCCTGACGCCCTGCCCGTAGCCCGGTCAGGCGACGGGCGAGCCCGCCGTCCCGCGCCCGGCCGCCGTCCCGTCGGCCCTCTTGGCTGCACTCTTGGCCGCACTCTTGGCTACACTCTTGGCCTTGCGGGCCCGGCGCCCGAGGATGTTCAGCACCTCGATCCCGGCCGAGAAGGCCATCGCGGTGTAGACGTAGCCCTTCGGCACGTGCGCCCCGAAGCCTTCCGCGATCAGGGTCATGCCGATCATGATCAGGAAGCCCAAAGCCAGCATCACCACGGTCGGGTTGGCGGCGATGAAGCGCGAGAGCGGGTCGGCGGCGAGCAGCATCACGGCCACGGCGACCAGCACCGCCACCACCATGATCTCCACATGGTCGGTCATCCCCACCGCCGTGATGATGCTGTCGATGGAGAAGACGAGGTCGAGGAGCAGGATCTGAACGATCGCCGCGCTGTAGCCGATGGTCGCCGGCTTCGCGTCCCCTTCCTCGTCCGGATCCGGATCGACGTTGTGGTGGATCTCCTTGGTGGCCTTCCAGAGCAGGAAAAGGCCGCCCGCGATCAGGATGATGTCGCGCCAGGAGAAGGCGTGGCCGAACAGCTCGACGACCGGCTGGGTGAGGTGGACGATGTAGGCGACCGTGCCGAGCAGCGCGAGGCGCAGGATCAGCGCGAGCCCGATGCCGATGCGGCGGGCCGAGGATTGCTGGGATTCCGGCAGCTTGTTCGTCAGGATCGAGATGAAGATCAGGTTGTCGATCCCCAGCACGACCTCCATGACGACCAGCGTCGCCAGGGCCGCCCACGCCGCCGGATCGGCGGCCAACTGCATGATGCTGTCCACGCTCCCCTCGCTCCGTCGCTGAGTGTCTTGCCCGGAATGTCTTGCCCTGGGTGTCGCGCCGATGGCCTGCGCGGCCGTGGCCTCCGGCCGCCGACGAACGTCAGCGTCATCGAGGACCGATCCCCGATCTCGCCACGTCCGGCGGGTGACCCTGGGGTCACCCTCCAATGCCGCCTGAGATCAGGCGGTTCCGCCCGGTCCCTGCGCCCCGTGCGGCGGCGCGTGGACCCGGACCGCCTTCGGCACGACCCGGATATGGGCCGGCGTGTAGGTGGTGAGTTCGCCGTCAGTGTTGACCGGACGCGGCTTGCGGGTGCGCAGCACGACCTCGGTGGTCTCGAACGCGCGCACGTCCGCGGCCCGCCCCTGCGTGCCGCGCCGTAGGGCCGGCAGCAGCGCGAGCAGACGCCACCAATGGGCGACCTCCAGGCTGTAGAAGTGCAGCAGCCCGTCGTCCACGGACGCGTCCTCCTGCACGGTCATCCCGCCGCCGTAATGGCGCCCGTTGCCGACCGAGACCTGGATGGTGCGCACCGTCTCCACGGTGCCGTCGTGCTCGATGTAGACCGTGAAGGGTCGCGAGCGGCGCAGCAGCCGCACGGCGGCCACCGCGTAGCCGATGGTGCCGAAGCGCTTCTTCAGATCCGAGGTCAGCTCCCCGGCGAGGTCCGCCGAGAAGCCGACGCTGGCGACGTTGAAGAAGTAATGGCCGTTGACGCAGCCGAGGTCGATGGCGCGCGCCGGCACCCGGGTGATCACCTCCGCGGCCGCGACCGGATCGCTGGGCAGGCCGAGGCTGCGGGCGAGGTCGTTGGCAGTGCCGAGCGGCAGGATCCCGAGCGGCAGGCTGCCCTCGGCCAGGGCCTGCGCGGCCGCGTTCAGCGTGCCGTCGCCGCCGCCCAGGATGACGAGGTCGCAGGTCTCCTGCGCCTCGCGGATCAGGTCCTTGCAGTCCCGGTCCGGCGAGGGCGGGTCGATCGGCTCGATGCCCCCGCGGCGCAGCACGGCCCTGATCTCGTCGAGGTCGAGGCCGCCGCTGCGGGCGCGCGGATTGACGACGAGGAGGCCCCGTCGCGGGCGGTCATCGCCGGCCATCGGCACCTCCGGAGCGGCCGGGCGGGGATGACGGTCGCGTGATCGACGTGCTGGACATGGGCAGCCCTCCAGTGCGATCGTGCCGCGTCAGCACAACGGCAGAGAAGGAGTCCGACATCACGGCCGACGCCTCGGCTGCGAGAGGGGCCCGGACCCGGGTTGACCCAGAGGTGGGGTCGGTCCCGGCGTTGACAAGTCCTGCGGCCTCGCTTCGCGCCCATCGACCGGGTGGAACCGTCACGGTAGCCATGAACGTTCTCACAGAGCCTCTCCCGCTCCGGTGCCGCCATGCCTGCTTGCCCCCGACCGTTGGCCGCCCTGATCTGCCTCGTCTCCGGCGCGCTCATGGCCGCCGGATCCGCTGCGGCGCAGCCGAGCTGGGTCGATCCGCCCGCCAAGACGGCGGGTGAGCCGGCCGCCAAGCCCCGCGAGCCCGCGCCGTCCTTCTCGGCCGAGCCGAAGCCCGACCGCCGCGGCGCCGAGCGCGCCCCGGTCTCCGCGCGCACGACGCGGAACGCCGACAGGATCGCGGCCGACGCGGCCGCCCGGGCGGCCGCCCGCCGGGCCGCACAGGCCGAGGAGCGCCGGATCGAAGAGCGCCGGGCGGCGTTGGCCGAGGAGCGTCGGGCCGCCCGCCGTGCCGAACGCCTCAGCGCTCGGCCGCCGCGCCGCGCCCCCGAGCCCGTGGCTGAGCCGGACGGCCGGATGGAGGATTGGGCGGTGGCGTCCCAGGACCTCACGCGCGCCTATTTCGCCACCTTCTCAGAGCCGAACGGCGTCGTGCTCGGCGCCACGCCGCGCTTCTACGGCGACCGGGTGGTGTTCCACGGACGCGCCATGAGCCTCTCCGCCCTCCTCGCCGAGAAGCGGCGGTTCCTGGCGCGCTGGCCCGAGCGGCGCTACCGGGCGCGGCCCGATTCGATCCGCACCGCCTGCAATGCCGGCATCGCCACCTGCCAGGTCGAGAGCACGGTCGATTTTGTCGCCGCCAATCCCGGCCGCGGCGTGCGCTCGGAGGGAACCGTGGCGGTCCGTATGGCACTGAGCTTCGCCGGCGGGCGGCCGGTGATCGTGTCGGAGTCGAGCCGGGTGCTGAGCCGCGACCGGATGGCCAGCCACGATTGAGCCGCGCGGGCGGCCTGCGCGGATCCTCCCGGCCTCATTCGCGCATGCGTCGAGGGGGATGGCCCCAGGCTATTCCGCCCGGCGAGCGGCGAGGCGCTGCATCCGCGCGTCATCTGGGATAGGCTCCGGTCGGGGACCGCGACGAGAAGACGGACAGACGAGCGGACATGAGCTCACGTGAGACGGTGCAGGCCACCATCCGGGCCGAGATCGACCGGCAGCGGCCGGTCGAGGTGGCGCGGCGCACCCTCGAACTGCTGGCCGCGTCCGCCGTTCGGCCGATTGACGCGCCGCCCGGCTACCAAGTGGTCGGCCGCGACGGCGCGCCCCGGACGCGCCAGCAGGACGGGGCCACCGTCCCGTTCACGCTCGCCGACCTGATTGAGGAGTTGCGCCGCCAGCATCCCCGGCTCTTCCTGCCGCCCGAGCCCGCCGCAGCTCCGGAACCCGCACCGGCTGCGCCCGCCCCCGTCGCCCCGGTTCCCGCGGCGGCTGCGCCCGAATCCCCGGCCCCCGACCGGGACTGGATGACGCTCGGCCCGGCCGGGACGGCGGCCGCCCAGGTGCAGCCCGGCCTTCGCCCCGCGTGGCGGGACGCGGCGGTCGCGATCATCGCCCGTCTGGGGCGCCGATCCCGGCCCAGGCGACAGGCACCGGCCGCACCAGCCGCGCCGGCCGCCGCGCCCGCGGCCTCCGCGCCCGAGGGATTGAAGCCCGCCGTCGCCCGCCCGGTCCGACAGAGCGGACGCCGCCGCCCGGTCTACGCCGCGCTCGCCGGGTTGCTGGTCCTCGTCGGCGGGTACTGGGTCCTGTCGGGCAGCGATCCGTCGGCGACGGACCGGGCCGTGACGGTGATCGAGCCCAAGGGCGGCCGGCCCGGCGAGGAGGCGAAATCCGGCGCGCCCGCGCCGCCCCGCAGCGAGGTCGGCGAGACGGGCACCCTGGTGCCCGCCCCGGCCGCCCCTCAGACCTCCCCCACCTCGCTCGCGGGCGTCGCCGAGGTGATCGACACCGCGACCCTGAAGCTCGGCGGTCGGACCGTGCGGCTCTTCGGCGTGGAATGGACCAAGGGGGCGCAGGGCGCCGACCTCACCAACTACCTCGCGGGGCGCCCGGTCGCCTGCCAGCCCGCCATCAAGGGCAGCGGCTACAGCTGCACGGTCGACGGGCACGACCTCTCCGAGGTGGTGCTCTACAACGGCGGCGGTCGCGCCACGGCCGATGCCACGGCCGATCTCATCGAGGCGGAGCGCCACGCGCGCACCGAGAAGCTCGGGATCTGGCGCAAGTAGCCGGGGAGCCCCGGCATGGTTGCGCGGCCGAGCCGGTGAGCGCTCCGGCGGCCCGATTCCTACCCGCGCAGCCGGGCGCTCAGCCGCTCGATCAGAGGGTTGCCGGCCGCGAAGGCGTAGTCGATGCGCCGCACGCTCACGCCCTTAGCGCCGGCCCGGGCGAGGGTGTCGGCGAGGTCGAACACCGCGTCGGTGGGGCAGCGCAGCACGATCTCTCCCGCGCCCTCCGGCACGCCATAGGGGAGATCCGCCTGATGCGCGGCGGCGATCTCCGCGAGGTCGATCCCCCCGGCGGGCATCCCGGCGCGCACCTCGCGGCTCGTGCGGGCCCGCTCCTCCGCGCTGATGCGGCCGAGCACCGCCTCCACGGCGGCCCGGGCCGTTGCGCCCCAGGGGGCGGCCAGCGAGGCGACGAGGTTCGCCTCCGAGCGCAGGATGATGCCGTCGTCGAGCACCTTGAGGGCGTTGGCGGCCAGCGTCGCGCCCGTGGTGGTGATGTCGACGACGATCTCGGCGCTGCCGGCGGCGGGCGCGCCCTCGGTGGCGCCCAGGCTCTCGACGATGCGGTAATCGGCGACCCCGTGGCCCGCGAAGAAGCGCCGGGTGAGGTTGACGTACTTGGTGGCGATGCGCAGGCGGCGCCCGTGGCGCAGCCGCATGTCGGTGGCGACCTCGTCGAGGTCGCTCATGGTGCGCACGTCGATCCAGGCCTGGGGCACCGCCACCACCACCGTGGCCTGCCCGAAGCCGAGGGGCGTGAGGAGTTCGACGCCCGCGCCCGAATCGGGGAGCGTCTCGCGGATCAGGTCCTCGCCCGTGACGCCGAGATGCGCCGCGCCGCTCGCGAGCTGGCCGGCGATCTCGGACGCCGAGAGGTAGCGCACCTCCACGTCCGCCACGCCCTTCAGGCGGCCGCGATAGTCGCGGGCGCCGCTCGTCTGGGCGAGCGTCAGGCCGGCGCGGCCGAAGAAGGCGGCGGCGTTCTCTTGCAGGCGGCCCTTCGAGGGCACGGCGAGGACAAGGGGCGCGTCGGGATTCATCGGGCGGTCTCCCCGGCGCTCAGGCGGTCGAGCCAGAAGGCGCAGCCCACGGCCGGCAGGGGCTCCGGGCTGCCGAGATGCTGCAGCAGGCCGTCGTAGCGCCCGCCGCCCACCAGCGGCTTTGCGCCGTCCGCCTGCGCCACCTCGAAGATGAAGCCGGTATAGTAGTCGAGGTTGCGGGCGAAGCGCCCCGTGAAGGTGAAGCGGTCGAGCGGCAGGCCGCCCGCCGCGATGAAGCCGTTGCGCTCCTCGAACAGGGCCAGCGCGTCGCGCAGGGCCGGGGCGTCGAGCCCGGCGGCGCGCACGAGGTCGCGCACCGCCGCCGCCGCGCCGTCGGGATCGCCCGTCACGGCGAGATAGGCCTCGATCACCTCGCGCGCCTGCGCGCTCAAGCCCGTGCCGCCGCCCGCATGGGCCGCGGCCTTGGCGAGGAAGCGTTCCGCGATCTCGCCCGCGCTGCGCCCGCCGACCCGGCTGATCCCCGCGATGGCGAGCACGTCCTCCACGAAGGCGCGCACGCCCTGCGGGTCCTGGCCCTGGATCGCGCTGAGGAGGCCCGCATGGGCCTCGCCCACGGGAGCGGGGGCCACGAGGTCGTCGAGGGAGCGTCCGGCCGCGATGGCGCGCAGGCAGCGCCGCTTGGCGGCGGGCGGCACGCCGAGCGCGTCGAGAAGCGCGGTGATGAGGCCCATGTCGCCGAGCCGCACCTGAAGCCCGTGGGCGCCGAGCCGCTCCAGCCCCTCGACGGCGAGGCCCAGGATCTCGGCATCGGCCGCCGGCACGTCCGCGCGGCCGATCGACTCGATGCCCGCCTGATGGAACTCGCCGGGCTCTCCCGCGCGCAGGCGGAAGACCGGGCCGAGATAGCAGTAATCGGCCGGCCGCGACCCCGCGGCGACGCGATGGTGGCGTCCGACCGGGATGGTGTATTCGGGCCTCAGGCAGAGTTCGGCCCCGCCCGCATCCTGCGTGATGAAGATGCGCCGCCGGATGTCCTCGCCCGAGAGTTCGAGGAAGGGTTCGACCGGCTGCAGCACCGGCGGCTCGACGCGCGCGTAGCCCCGCCCCTCGAACAGGGCGAGCAGCCGGGTGGGGTCGGCGGTCCGACTCTGCGCGGCTCCAGTGCCTGTCATGGTGACCGATCCGTGTGCTCTCACGCCGGGGGGTCTCTAGCAACCGCGCCGGGGCTTGGCGATGCTCTTCTCCGGCGCCTGCGTGGTTTCCACCGGTCGCCCGGCGCCGTCCGTCCGGGAGCCGCCCCTCAGCGCTCTCCCTGACCGGATCGCGGGGGCGCGCCCCCGTGCTCCGGTCAGGGGAAGTGCCGCCCCAGAACCTCCTGCACCCGCGCCACCATCTCGGCCGCCGGCACCGAGAACTGGGCGGGCCGGGCGGCCTTCCACTCCGCGTTGCTGGCGATCGCCTCGGCGGCCCTGGCGCCCTCGATCAGGTCCTTGATCTGGACCTCGCCGCGGGCGCGCTCGTCGCTGCCCTGGATGATCGCCACCGGGGCGCCGCGGCGGTCGGCGTACTTCATCTGCGCCTTCAGGCCCGCGGCCCCGAGATACATCTCGGCCCGGATGCCGGCGCCGCGCAGGGCCGCCACCAGGGCCTGATAGGCGGCAATCTCCTCGCGGTCGAGAACCAGCACCACGACTGGGCCGGGTCCGGCGGCGCGCGCGACGATGGGGCTCCGGACGATCTGCAGGGCCGAGAACAGCCGCGAGACGCCGATCGAGAAGCCGGTCGCCGGCACGGGCTCGGACCGGAAGCGGCCGACGAGCCCGTCGTAGCGGCCCCCGCCCGCCACCGAGCCGAAGCGCACGGTCTGGCCGTCCTCGCCCACCACCGGGAAGGTCAGCTCGGCCTCGTAGACGGGGCCGGTGTAGTATTCGAGGCCGCGCACCACCGACGGGTCGGCCCGCACGCGGTCGTGGCCGTAGCCCGCCGCCTCGCACAGCCGCAGGATGGCGTGGAGTTCGGCGATGCCCTGCCGGCCGGTCTCGGAGGTGCCGACCACGTCCGCCCACCCGCCGAAGAAGTTTTCCCAGAAGGCGAGCCGGTCGCCGCCCCCGGTGGGCGCGGCCTGGAACGAGACGTAGCGGATGATCCGGTCGATCGCCGCGTCGGGCAGCCCCGCTCCCCTGGTGAAGTCGCCGCTCTCGTCCTTGCGGCCGGGGCCGAGGAGCAGGCGCACGCCCTCGACGCCGAGCCGGTCGAGCTTGTCGATGGCGCGCAGCACCGTGAGGCGGCGCCCGGCCTGGTCCTCGCCGCCGAGCCCGATCGCCTCCATGACGCCGTCGAGCACCTTGCGGTTGTTGACCTTCACCACATAGTCGCCCCGCGCAATGCCGACGCGCTCCAGGGTGTCGGCGGCCATCATGCAGATCTCGGCATCGGCCGCGACGCTCGGCGCGCCGACGATGTCGGCGTCGAACTGCATGAACTGGCGGAAGCGGCCCGGACCCGGCTTCTCGTTGCGGAAGACGTAGCCGGCCCGGTAGCTGCGGTAGGGCTTGGGCAGGGCGTCGAAATGCTCGGCGACGTAGCGGGCGAGCGGCGCCGTGAGGTCGTAGCGCAGCGACAGCCACGCCTCGTCGTCGTCCTGGAAGGAGAACACGCCCTCGTTCGGCCGGTCGAGGTCGGGCAGGAACTTGCCGAGCGCCTCGGTGTACTCGATGAACGGCGTCTCCACCGCCTCGAAGCCGTAGAGTTCGAAGCTCTCGCGGATCGTCTGCAGCATCGCCTGCGTGGCCGCGATCTCGGCCGGGCCGCGGTCGACGAGCCCGCGCGGCAGGCGGGGCTTGAGGGTCTGGGCCTTCGCGGCATCTTGCGCGGTCTTGGACGCGGGCTTGGACATGGTCGTTCGCGGATCCGGGCGTCGTCGGGCGGCCTGCCCGGACCGGTCGCGACGACGAGGGAGGTCCGGGACGCGGGCGGGCCGGGCGGCCCGCGGCGAGCCGGTCGGGCTCTAGACCATTTGGCGCGCGCTGGAAACCGCACCCCCGGGCGCGCCGGCCCGCCGGTCGAGCCAGATCAGCCGCGCCGCCTCCATGCCCCAGGCCATGCCGAGCAGCATGTAGACGTGGCGCCACTTCTCCACGTCGATCTGCACCGCCTGCAGGAAGTACATCAGCAGCGCCGGCACCGCGATCTGCGCGAGGCGGCGGCAGGGCCATTCCACGATCATCAGCCGCAGGCCGATCCAGGTCGTGGTGATCACGAGGAGCAGGAACGCCACCCCCGCCACCCAGCCGCCATTGGCGAAGGCGCCGAGATAGGAATTGTGCGGATCGAGCGTGAAGATCAGGCGCCAGCGCAGGGGCCCGAACCCCATCGGCTCCTCGATCAGCATGGCCATGCCGCGCATCTGGGCACCGAAGCGGCCGGTCTCGCCCTCGTCGTAATCCTGGGTCACCGCGGCGCGCTTCTCGAAGGTCTCCGCCACGGTGCCGAGCGACAGCAGGGCGCCCAGCGCCAGCGTGCCGAGCAGCGCGGTGACCGCCGTCATCGCGGCGATGCGCCGCCGCAGGGCCGGCGAGCGGCTGGTGGCGAAGAGCGTGCCGGTCATCAGCGCGGCGGCCAGCACGAAGCTGCCCCAGGAGCCGCGCGAGAAGGACAGGAAGATGCCCGCCACCAGCACCACGAGGCCGAGCGCCGACAGGACCGGCCGGCGCGCCCGCAGGGTGAGCAGGTTGTGCATCAGGTAGAGGGCGCCGAGGATCAGGAACGAGCCGAACACGTTCGGATCCTGGAAGGTGCCGGAGGCCCGCCCGAAGCGGATGAACAGCTCCTCGCCGCCGATGAGCCCGAGATAGCCGCCGATGCCCAGGACGCCCGAGAACAGCGTGCTCGCCGTGTAGACCTTGAGGGCCAGCTCCATCCGCCGCTCGGTGTCGTCGGAGAAGAACATCGCGAAGAAGATGCCGGTGACCGCGAGGTAGACGAGCTGCACCGTCCACAGCGTGGGGATCTCCTCGCCGAGATAGGGCAGCAGCGCCACGACGGTGGCACCGGCATAGATCAGCAGCAGCAGCAGGAACGGAAGGGCGCCCCGGTAGAGCCGCACGCCGAGCACGAGCCAGATCAGGATCGCGGGAATCGCCACCACGTCGTAGGGCGAGGCGTTCGAGAAGGCGAAGCAGGCGAAGAACACGAAGCCGCCGAACAGGCACAGGCCGAGCCCATGCAGCGCCCGCATCAGCGGGATCGCGCCGAGGCCGCGGCGGGGCAGGACGGCACTGGTCATCGGACGGCTCCGGTCGGGTCCGGCCGGAGAGTGGCGGCAGAGCGGTGTGTGCCCGCTGAAGCAAGATGGTTAGGGAAGCCTCAAATCCCCGGGTGCAGTCGGAACGTTCCGGCCGGTCCTGCTACGGTTCAGCCTTCTTGGCTTGCTGCGCCTCCATGTACCGGCGCAGGACGGCGTTCATGCGTGTCTGATAGCCCCGTCCGCCGCGCTTGAAAAAGTCCACGACATCCCGGTCGAAGCTGGCGTGGATCGAGGTCTTGCCGCTCGGCAGGACGACGGTGGCGTTGGCCCAATGATGCTCGTCCGTGGCCGGATTGTCCTCGTCCTCGGCGGCGATCCGCTCGATCTCCTCCTCGGGCGTGGCCCGGAGAGCAGCCCAGTTCGTGCGGCCGGGCGGAGCCTTAGCCGACTTGCTGCTTGGCATGGTAAGCTCTCCTTTCCTTCCGGCTCGCAAGGCGGGCCGAAATGATCCTGTGCTTGGGTGGCCGCGGCGTGAATGTGATGCTGAAGATCAGGTTGCGGATTTCAACCAGCATGTTGAAGCGTTGTTCGCCATAATCCCGTCTCCTGTCCTCAGATATGAGGGCGAAACGACCATCGAAGGCTTCGTCGAGATCTGAAAAATCGATCTCTCGCTCTCTGATGTTCCGCTCGTTCTTGGCATCGTCCCAGGTCGTCCGCTCGTTCTCGCCCATGCCTGCATGTAGATATTTATGTACATGTGGGCAAGTCGATGCCGGCGGCCGATATCGGCGACAACGAGCCGATCGCATGCCCTCGTCGAAGCTCGAGCCATGGATTCCCGCGTCATGCGGGTAAAACCTCAACAACCCCGCCGCGCGGGGGGCGCGGCGGGGCCGGTCATTCGGGGAATGGAGCCGATACGCAACCTGGCTCGCCCTCAGCATCGCCCCGAGCGGTGAATCGTTCCTCAACGCGGGGCGAGAATCCGCGCCCCGGCCGGAGCCGCCGGCGCGATCGCCGCGGCGTCCGGGCGTCGGGCATGGCGGCGGGCGAGGGCGGCGCAGACGAGAAGCTGGAGCTGGTGGAACAGCATCACCGGCAGGAGCAGGCTGCCGATGTCCTGGCCGGCGAACATCACGTTGGCGATCGGCACGCCCGCCGCGAGGCTCTTCTTCGAGCCGCAGAACACGATGGTGATCTCGTCCTGGCGCGGGAAGCCGAGGAGGCGGCTGCCCCAGGTGGTCAGCGCCAGCATGCCGGCGAGAAGCACCGCATCCACCGCCAGCATGGCCAGCAGGGCGGAGGGGGGTGTGCGCGCCCACAGCCCGCCCACTGCGGCTTGGCTGAAGGCGAGATAGACGACGAGGAGGATCGAGCCGCGGTCCACGACGCCCGTGAGGGCCTTGCGCCGGCCGAGCCACGGCCCGAGACGCGGCTGCAGCGCCTGCCCCAGCAGGAAGGGCCCGAGGAGCTGCAGCAGGATCTTGCCGATCCCGCCCCAGTCGAAGCCGCCCCCTTGCGCATGAAACAGCGCTGCGACGAGGAGCGGCGAGATCGCCATGCCGAGGATGTTCGAGGCCGAGGCGGCGCAGACCGCCGCCGGCACATTGCCGCCCGCGATCGCCGTAAAGGCGATCGAGGCCTGGATCGTGGACGGCAGCACGCTGAGGAACAGGACGCCGCCCGCGAGCGCCGGCGTGAGCAGGCCGGGGGCGAGCAGCCCGGCCGCGAGGCCGAGCAGCGGGAAGAGCACGAAGGTCGCGCCGAGCGCGGCCAGATGCAGGCGCCAGTGCACGAGGCCGGCCACGACCGTGCGCCGGTCCATGCGGGCCCCGTGCAGGAAGAACAGCAGGGCCATCGCGGCGGTCGCCACGCCGCTCATGAGCGTGGCCGCCGGGCCGCTCGCCGGCAGCATGGTACCCAGTACGAGGCCGCCGAGCAGCATCAGGGTGAACGGATCGGGGCGGAAGCGGACGGGCATGGCAGCCTCGGGCAGGTCAGGCCCGGGTCTACTTCGGCGCTCGGGCGAGGGGTACGCGGCGCGCCGGGATTTCAGTCATCACGATCCGTGATAACCGGATCGGCGGCTATCTGGAACTACGCAGGCATGATATCAACGGGCCAGGATGCCGACGCATCGGGCCGTTGAGCCATCTCGAATTGTCGACATCAAGCCAAGGGCTTGACGACAATTCGAGAGCGGAACCAACGGTCATTGATAATGACCGTTGGTATGACCCGTCTGATCGACCCGACGCTGCTGCGCACGCTCGCCGCGGTGGCGCGCAGCCGCAGCTTCAGCCGCGCGGCGCAGCAGCTCGGCCTGCGGCAATCCACGGTGAGCCAGCACGTGCAGCGCCTCGAAGCGCAGCTCGGCCGGCGCCTGATCGCCCGCGACACCCACTCGGTGGAGCCGACGCCGGAAGGGGAGGCGGTGCTGGGCTTCGCCCGCACGGTCCTCGACGCCCATGAGCGGCTGGAGCGGACGCTCGGCGGCGGGGCGGTGCGGGGCAAGCTGCGCTTCGGCGCCTCGGAGGATTTCGTGCAGACCCGGCTGGCGGAGGTGCTGCGCGACTTCCGGGCGAGCTATCCCTCGGTGGACCTCGAACTCACGGTGTCGCTCACGAGCCTCCTCACGGGGCAGGCGGAGCGGGGCGAGCTCGACCTCTTCCTGGGAAAGCGCCTCGTCGGCGAGACGCAGGGGCTGCTGGTGCGGCGCGACCGGCTGGTCTGGGTCGGGCTGCCCGGCCTCGCGCCGGGACGCGACGAGCCGGTGCCCTTCATCACCTTCCCGGCGCCGAGCGTCACCCGCAGCCTCGTGCTCGACGCCTTCGCGCGAGAGAGCCGGGCGTGGCGGATCACCTGCACCTGCGCCAGCCTGAGCGGCCTGCGCGCCGCGGCCTTGGCCGGCCTCGGGCTGATGGTGCAGGCCCGCAGCCTGATCCCCGAGGGACTGACGGAACTCCACGACGCCGACCTGCCGCGGCTTTCCGACGTCGAGTTCATCCTCGCCGGTCCCGGCCTCAACCGGGAGCCCGGCCGCACGCTGGCGCACGAGATCCTGCACGCCGGCATCTGGGACTGAGCGGCGGTCTACTCCGCCGCCTCGACGAACACGGTGCCGGCCCGCGGCAGGTCGAGGGCGTCCCAGACCTCCACCAGGGCGTCCGCCAAGCGGGCGATGTGGGCCTCGCCGTGGAAGGGCGAGGGCGTGATGCGCAGGCGCTCGGTGCCGCGCGGGACGGTGGGGTAGTTGATCGGCTGGATGTAGATGCCGTGGCGCTCCAGCAGCCGGTCGGCGGCCGCCTTGCACAGCTCCGCGTCGCCCACCATCACCGGCACGATGTGGGTGTCGGTCTCCAGCACCGGCAGGCCGGCTTCCGCCAGCACGACCTTGGTGCGGGCGGCTTGGCGCTGATGCGCCTCGCGCTCGGCCGCCGAGCGCTTCAGGTAGCGGATGGAGGCGGTCGCGGCCGCCGCGATGGCGGGCGGCAGCGCGGTGGTGAAGATGAAGCCCGGGGCGTGGCTGCGCACGGCGTCGCACAGGGCGGCCGTCCCGGTGATGTAGCCGCCCACCACCCCGAAGCCCTTGGCGAGCGTGCCCTCGATCACGTCGACCCGGTGCATCACCCCGTCGCGCTCGGCGATGCCGGCCCCCCGCGGCCCGTAGAGGCCGACCGCGTGCACCTCGTCGAGATACGTCATGGCGCCGTAGCGGTCGGCGAGGTCGCAGATCGCCCCGATCGGCGCCACGTCGCCGTCCATCGAGTAGACGCTCTCGAACACGATCAGCTTGGGCCGGTCGCGGGCCTCGCGCAGCAGCTCTTCGAGATGCGCGAGGTCGTTGTGGCGAAACACCTTCTTGTCGCAGCCCGACTGGCGCACGCCCTCGATCATCGAGTTGTGGTTGAAGGCGTCGGACAGGATCAGGCAGTCCGGGATCAGCTTGGCGATCGTGGCGATGCCGGTCTGGTTCGAGACGTAGCCCGAGGTGAAGACGAGGGCCGCCTCCTTGCCGTGCAGGTCGGCGAGCTCGTGCTCCAGGTCGACGAGCGGCGAGGTGTTGCCCGCGATGTTGCGGGTGCCGCCCGCGCCGACGCCGCAGCGCTGCGCCGTCTCGGTCAGCGCCGCCACCACCTCCGGGTGCTGGCCCATGCCGAGATAGTCGTTCGAGCACCAGACCGTGATGTCGCGCGTCTCGCCATCCGGCCGGCGCCAGCGGGCGGCCGGAAAGCGGCCCGCCACGCGCTCGATGTCGGCGAAGACGCGGTAGCGCCGCTCCCCGTGCAGCCGGTCGAGGGCGGAGCGGAAGAGGGCGTCGTAGTCGGTCTCGGGCATCACGATCCTTCGCTGGCTCGCCGGGCTGGTGCCGGTCGCGACCGGTGCCGGTTGCGCCCGGCCCGCGCCTTGATCTCGCTCAATCCGGCTGGCTTTGTAACTGGATCAGGTTAAAGGCGGAATGGCCCGTATCTGCCGCCTCCGGCCGTCGGGCGGAAGCCGGAAATAAGTCATGGCGACGATGGGTCGCGAGCGATGAGCGAGAGCAGGAACGACCCGCGCGCGGACCGGCTGAAGGCGGCGCTGCGGGACAATCTCCGGCGCCGCAAGGCGCAGGTGCGGGGCCGCGCCGCGGCGGGGGCGGGCGAGGCGCCCGAACCGGAGCCGCCGCCGGATCCGCCGGAGGGCGAGCGGCGTTGAGGGCAAGCGTGGCCGCCAGCCCTGCGGTTGCCATCATCGCGTGCCAAGCCGCACGGTCGCCACGCCACATCTCTGCCAGCAGGACAGCCGCGGCCGGGCCGTCGCAGGAATCGAGTTCGGGGGATCACATGGACCGCATCCACATCACCGGCGGCGCGCCGCTCCACGGCGAGATCCCGATCTCGGGGGCCAAGAACGCGGCCCTGCCGCTGATGATCGCGAGCCTGCTCACGGGCGAGACGGTGGAACTCGCCAACGTGCCGCGGCTCGCCGACATCGCCTCGCTGCTGCGCATCCTGGGCAATCACGGCGTCGACCACATGGTGGTCGGCAAGCGCCCCGGCCAGACGACCGAGACCGGCCAGACCATCCGGCTCACCGCCAGCAACGTCATCGACACCACGGCCCCGTACGACCTCGTCTCGACCATGCGGGCGAGCTTCTGGGTGATCGCCCCGCTGGTGGCGCGGTTCGGCGAGGCCAAGGTGTCGATGCCGGGGGGCTGCGCCATCGGCACCCGGCCGGTGGACCTGCTGCTGATGGCGCTGGAGCGGCTCGGCGCCACCATCGAGATCGACGGCGGCTACGTGGTGGCGCGCACCCGCAACGGCCTGCGCGGCGGCGAGATCAGCTTCCCGAAGGTGACGGTGGGCGGGACCCACGTCGCCCTGATGGCCGCCTCGCTCGCCCACGGCACCACGGTGATCGAGAACGCCGCCCGCGAGCCGGAGGTGGTCGACCTCGCCGCCTGCCTCGCCAGGATGGGGGCGCGCATCGAGGGCGCGGGCACGCCGCGGATCGTGGTCGAGGGCGTCTCGCGGCTCGGCGGCGCCCGGCACGAGGTGCTGCCCGACCGGATCGAGACCGGCACCTACGCGATGGCGGTGGCGATGACCGGGGGCGACGTCGTCCTGCGCGACACCCGCGCCGACCTCCTGCACAGCGCGCTCGACGTGCTGGCCACCACGGGGACCGAGGTGACGGCCCTGCCGGACGGCATCCGGGTGCGCCGCAACGGCGCGGGCGTTGCGGCGGTGGACGTCACCACCGACCCGTTCCCGGGCTTTCCGACCGACCTGCAGGCGCAGTTCATGGCGCTGATGACGAAGGCCCAAGGCCAGTCGCGCATCCGCGAGACCATCTTCGAGAACCGCTTCATGCACGTGCAGGAGCTGGCGCGGCTCGGCGCCCGCATCCGGCTCGAAGGGGATGTCGCGGTGGTGGAGGGGGTCGACCGGCTCAAGGGCGCGCCCGTGATGGCCACCGACCTGCGCGCCTCGGTCTCCCTGGTGATCGCGGGCCTCGCGGCCGAGGGCGAGACCGTCATCAACCGGGTCTATCACCTCGACCGCGGCTTCGAAGCCCTGGAGGCCAAGCTCGGCCGCTGCGGCGCCGCGATCCGCCGCGAGCGGGCGTAGCGCCGGCGATCGGCCGGCGCCGCACGGCTCTCTGCCGGTTCACGATCAGGCCCGGGGAATCCCTCTGCCGCTCGGGAGAGGGATTCCCGCGCTCGCGAGACTCGCATCGCGATCCGGCGCACCGTCAGTACCCGATCGCCCCGCGCTTGAAGCCGAAGCCCGGGATCTCGCAGCCGCAGGAGGCGTTGACCGGTGCGGGCCGCGTCGGGCAGTTGCCGCGGGCGGTCACGCAGATGCGGCCCAGGCCCCGGCCGTAGCCCTCCCCGTAGCCGCGCTCGCGCCGGTAGCCCCGGTCCTCGTAGCGCGAGCGCGGGCGCTCGTCGTCGTACCGGTTCTCGTAGCGGTACTCCTGGCGGCGGCGCGGGCGGTCGAAATCGTCGCCGCCGTAATAGGGCTGCGCGAAGGCCGCGCCCGCGTCGAGGCCGAGCGTCAGGGCGGCCAGCGCCGCCAGAACCACGCGTCTCACATCCATCTCCTGCCGGGTGTGCTTCCGAACCATCGCCCCACGCTCTAGCCTGCCGCAGATGAACGTTCGGTGAGCCGCACGCGCCGCGCCGGTTGTCCGGGCCGGGGGCCATCGCTACCTACCCGGAGTAGCGATCCCCCCGGGACCGCGCCCGTTTCGCAAAGCTTGAAGGACGCCGACAGTGAAGGACGCGGAGATGGAGCTTCTGAAGCTCGCTGCTCTCGACGCCGACGACCTCGCGGTTGTCTCGGCCCATCTGCAGGACGCGATCCTGCGGGCCGGAGACCTGGCCTACCTGCCCCGGGAGCGACGCTTCGCCCTGGTGGCGCGCCGCTTCGACTGGACCGCCCCGGAGGGCACGCCGCCCCGGCGGCGCCTGACCGGTCTGCACTTCGACCGCGTGCTGGGCGTGCGCGCCCGCGGCGTGCCGCGCGACGAGCCCGATGCCGTCCTCGAACTCCTGGCGATCACCTTCGAGCCGGGCGAGTCGCCGTCCGGCACCGCCACGCTGGTCTTCGCGGGCGGTGCGGCGATCCGGCTCGACCTCGAATGCATCGAGGCGGGCATGAAGGATCTCGGCCCGGTCTGGGAGGCGGAGAGCCGCCCGGTCCACGCCGTGCCCCTCGACGCGGCCTGATTTCTCTGCCATCGGCCCGGCCTCAGGCCCCGAGCCCGGCCCCTTTGCGACGGACACCGCGATGCAGCGCCTCGATTCCCGCGATCCCGCCTTCGGCGACCACTTCGCGCGGCTGCTCGCGGTCAAGCGCGAGGTGGCGGAGGACGTGGACGAGACCGTGCGGGCGATCATCGCCGACGTGGCGGCGCGCGGGGACGAGGCCCTGGTGGAGTACACAAGCCGCTTCGACCGGCTGGAGGTCGGACCCGAGACCCTGCGGGTGAGCGAGCGGGAGATCGACGCCGCGGTGGCGGCCTGCCCGCGCGAGGCGCTCGACGCCCTCGACCTCGCGCGGGCGCGGATCGAGACCTTCCACCGGGCGCAGGTGCCGGCCGACCACCGCGAGACCGATGCGCTCGGGGTCACCCTCGGCTGGCGCTGGACGGCGCTCGAATCGGTCGGTCTCTACGTGCCCGGCGGCACGGCGAGCTATCCCTCCTCGGTGCTGATGAACGCGGTGCCCGCCCGGGTCGCGGGCGTGCCGCGCGTCGCCATGGTGGTGCCGACGCCGGACGGCGTCACGAATCCGCTGGTGCTCGCCGCCGCCCGCCTCGCCGGCGTGGACGAGGTCTTCCGCATCGGCGGCGCGCAGGCGGTGGCGGCGCTCGCCTACGGCACCGCCACCGTCGCGCCCGTCGCCAAGATCGTCGGTCCGGGCAACGCCTACGTGGCGGCGGCCAAGCGCCGGGTCTTCGGGCAGGTCGGCATCGACATGATCGCCGGCCCCTCCGAGGTGCTGATCCTGGCCGATGCGAGCGCCAATCCCGAATGGGTCGCGGCCGACCTCCTCGCCCAGGCCGAGCACGACCCAGCCGCGCAGGCGATCCTGATTACCGACGACGACGCCCTCGCCGACGCGGTGGCGCGGGCCGTCGAGGGCCAGCTCGCGACCCTGCCGCGGGCCGGGATCGCCCGGGCGAGCTGGCGCGATTACGGGGCGATCGTGCGCGTGGCGCGCCTCGCCGACGCAATCCCGCTCGTCGACCGGCTCGCGCCGGAGCACCTGGAGATCGAGGCGCAGGAGGCCGAGGCCCTGGCCGCGCGGGTGCGCAATGCCGGGGCGATCTTCCTCGGGGCGCACACGCCCGAGGCGATCGGCGACTATGTCGGCGGCCCCAACCACGTCCTGCCCACCGCCCGCTCGGCCCGCTTCTCCTCGGGGCTCGGGGTGCTGGACTTCATGAAGCGCACCACGCTGCTCTCCTGCACCCCCGAGGCGTTGCGCGCCCTCGGCCCGGCCGCGGTGACGCTCGGCCGCGCCGAAGGGCTCGACGGCCATGCCCGCTCGGTGGCGATCCGCCTCAACTGAGCCGCCGTTCCGGCCGCGCTTCGACAGGAGTCAGGCTTGCGCCGCCGGGCGGACTTGCCTCAGGTAGGCGCCGGCGCGCCGCCGTGAGGCCGCCCCACACGCGAACCCGGGGGACCCCAGCCATGTCGAGCGACGCTCCGGACCCGCGCAGGAGGCTCGCCGCGGTCTCGCTCGACGAGGATTCGATCGGGCGCGGCAACCCGGACCAGGAGCACGAGCGCGCCATCGCGATCTACGACATCCTGGAATCCAACCACTTCGCGGTGGCCAACCACGACGGCGGTCCCTACGCGCTCAAGCTCGGCCTCGTGGAGAACAAGCTCGCCTTCGCGATCTCCACGGCAGGCGGCGAGCCGGTGATGACCCATCTCCTGTCGCTGACCCCGTTCCGCAGCGTGATCCGCGACTACGAGATGATCTGCGACAGCTACTTCAAGGCGATCCGCACCGCCTCGCCGAGCCAGATCGAGGCGATCGACATGGGCCGGCGCGGCGTCCACAACGAAGCGTCCGAACTCCTCAAGCAGCGCCTGGACGGCAAGGTCGAGGTCGACCACGACACCGCCCGGCGCCTGTTCACCCTGATCTTCGCCCTGCACTGGAAGGGCTGAGGCCCGATGGACCGGGCGGGCGCGAGGGGAGGCGGCCCGTGACCGGGGCCCCAGGCCCGAAGGCTCCCGGCGATCCGCCGGGCAGGCCCGGGCGGCGGATCCAGTCCGTGCTCTTCGTCTGCAACTTCAACGCCGTGCGCTCGGCCGCCGCGGAGGCCCTGGCGCGCCACTATTTCGGCCGCTCGGTCTACGTGCAGTCGGCCGGCGTGCGCTCGGGCGAGCCCACCGACCCGTTCATGGTGGCGGCCCTCGACGAGATCGGCATCGACGCGCAGAAGCACCGCCCGCGCACCCTCGACGAGCTGGAGGAATGGGAGGGGCTGAACTTCGACCTGATCGTCAGCCTCTCGCCGGAGGCCCACCACGCTGCCCTCGAACTGACCCGCACGGTGGCAGCGGAGGTCGAGTACTGGCCGACGCCGGACCCGACTGCCGTGCAGGGCTCGCGCGAGCAGCGGCTCGACGCCTACCGGGACGTGCGCGACGGGCTCGCGGCGCGGATCCGCAGGCGGCTGAAATAGCCGGCGTGGCCACGGAGTCGGAGGACGGCGGCCCCCGTCAGGCCGGACCGATCCGCGCCGTCACGGTCCCGAGCGGCCCGAGATCGGCGCTCATGCGGGAATCCGGCCGCAGGGGGACCGGAACGGTGGTGGTGCCGGTGGTCACGATCTCCCCGGCCCTGAGGGTCAGTCCGAGGCCCGTGACCTCGTTGACGAGCCACGTGAGCGCGGTCCAGGGGTCGCCGAGCACGTTCGCGCCGCGGCCATGATGCTCCGGCTGGCCCTCCACCCGCGCCACCGTCGCGAGGTTCGCCAGATCGAGATCCCGCCACGCCGCCACCGCCGGCCCGAGCACGAACCAGTGCGTGCAGGCATTGTCGGCGATGAGCTGCGGTCCGCCCGCCGTCGCGAAATCCGCGAAGCGCGAATCCGGAAACTCGATCGCCGGATGCAGGCCGTCGACCGCCGCGCGCATCCCCGCTTCGTCGTAGGGCGCCCCGCGCGGGGACAGGTCGCGGCCGATCCGGAAGGCGATCTCGGCCTCGGCCACCCGCATCAGGTTGTGGCGGTAGGGGATCTCGGCGCCCGGCTCGAGCACCCGCTCGGCCAGGAGACGCCCGGCGAGCGGCCCGTCGACCCCGATATGCGCCTGGCCCGCCGCGCTGGTGGCGGCGATCTTCCAGCCGACGAGCGGGGCGCGGCTGCGCGCCTCCAGCCGCGCCTGGATGGCGTAGCCCTCCGCCCGCGTCGCCGGGCGCTCGTCCGGCGGCAGGGCGTCGAGGCGCGTGCCCTCCTGCCAGTGGCGCCAGAGCCGGTCCGACGCGGCGGCCGCAGCCGCCTCCGTGAAGCCGCTCATGCCCGCCCCCGGCCATCGCGTCGCACGGCGGCGGAGCGGGCCGGGCTCCCGCCGGACGGAGTTGAGACACGCACGCATCGCCTCCCGCTGGTCCCGTGGCGGACCTTGGGCGCCACCCTACGCAGACTTGCATCAGCGTGCCAACGCAAGCCTGCCGAGAGTCTCGAGCCGCCGGGTTCCGTCGCAAGACACCGGCGACCACCGTTTCGAGACCTGCCGGGCGGCTCCGGACGCCGCCGCGCCCGCATCAGGTGATGACGGACGGCTCGTGCCGGCCGGTGCGGGCGGCGATGCCGGCGATCGCCTCGGCGGCGGCGACGACCGGCGCCAGCACCTCCGCCACCGGGGCATCGTGGCGCGCCGGGTCCGGCTCGAACCGCTCCAGGTAGACGCGCAGGGTCGCCCCGACCGTGCCGGTGCCGGAGAGCCGGAACACCACGCGGGCGTCCTCGCGGAACAGGATCCGCACGCCCTGGCGCCGGGTGACCGAGCCGTCCACCGGATCCGTGTAGGCGAAGTCGTCCGCGGCCTCGACGTTAAGCGGTCCGAAGGACCGGCCCGGCAGGGCCGCGAGGCTCCCGCGCAGCGCCTCCATCAGGCCCTCGGCGGCGGCCGCGTCGACCTCCTCGTAGTCATGCCGGGCATAGACGTCCCGGCCGAACCGGCGCCAGTGCTCGCGCACGATCTCGGCCGCAGGCCGGCCCGTCGCCGCGAGCACGTTGAGCCAGAGCAGCACCGCCCACAGCCCGTCCTTCTCGCGCACGTGGTTGGAGCCGGTGCCGGCGCTCTCCTCGCCGCACAGCGTGATCCGCCCGGCATCGAGCAGGTTGCCGAAGAACTTCCAGCCGGTCGGTGTTTCGTAGGCCGGGATGCCGAGCTTGCTCGCGACGCGGTCGACCGCGCGGCTCGTCGGCATCGAGCGGGCGACCCCGGCGAGGCCGCCCGCGTAGCCCGGGGCCACGTGGGCGTGCGCGGCCAGAATCGCGAGGCTGTCGCTCGGGGTCACGAACAGGTTGCGGGCCACGATCATGTTGCGGTCGCCGTCCCCGTCCGAGGCGGCACCGAAATCCGGCGCGTCGGGGCCGGTCATCAGCGCCATCAGGTCGTGCGCGTGCACCGGGTTCGGATCGGGATGGTGGCCGCCGAAATCCGGCAGCGGCTCGGCGTTCACCACCGTGCCGGCCGGCGCGCCGAGGCGCCGTTCCAGGATCTCCCGGGCGTAGGGGCCGGTGACGGCGCTCATCGCATCGAAGCGCATCCGGAAGCCGGAGGCGAACAGGGCGGCGACGCGGGGAAAGTCGATCAGCGTCTCCATTAGGGCCGCGTAATCGGCGACCGGATCGATCACCGTCACGGTCGCGTCGCCGAGCCGCACCTCGCCGAGCCGGTCGAGATCGAGGTCGTCCGCCTCGACGATCCGGTAGGCCGTGAGGCTCTGGGTGCGCGCGAAGATCGCCTCCGTGACCGATTCCGGCGCCGGGCCGCCGTTGGCGGTGTTGAACTTGATGCCGAAATCGCCCTCCGGGCCGCCCGGATTGTGGCTCGCCGAGAGGACGACGCCGCCGATCGCCCCGTGCTTGCGGATCACGCAGGAGGCGGCCGGGGTCGAGAGCAGCCCCCCCCGGCCGACGAGGATGCGCGAGAAGCCGTTCGCCGCCGCGATCCTGAGCGTCGTCTGCACCACCTCGCGGTTGAGGAAGCGCCCATCGCCGCCGACCACCAGGGTTGCGCCCTTCCGTCCCTCGACGCTGTCGAAGATCGCCTGGAGGAAATTCTCCACGTAGCCGGGCTGGCGGAACACCGGCACCTTCTTGCGCAGGCCGGAGGTGCCGGGCTTCTGGTCGGGGAACGGCGTGGTCGGGACGGTGCGAACGGTCATGAACGAGCGTCTCGGGGGCGAGTGGTCGCGCGGAGCCCTCAGCCCCTGTGGCGGCCCCGCCCGCTTATGCCGCCGCCTGCGCACCCCTGCCAATCCCCGACGGACGCGCCCGCCCCGCTGGCCGGGAGCCGGCCGGCGCCCGATATGACGGCGCGACTCCTGAAAGCCGCCGCGATGCAGACCGACGACAGCACCCCCAAGCCCGCCCTCGACGAGGAGACCATCGCCTTCGCCGGCCGAGTCTTCCAGCTCGCCCGCAGCGGCTACGCGGCCGAACTCGGCGAGCTGCTCCGCATGGGCCTGCCGGCCAACCTGCGCAACGACAAGGGCGACACGCTGGTGATGCTCGCGGCCTATCACGGCCATGCCGAGGCGGTGCGCCTGCTCCTCGACCATGGGGCCGATGCCGAGATCGCCAACGACCGCGGGCAGACGCCGCTCGCCGCCGCGGCCTTCAAGGGCGCGCTCGACACGATGGTCGTTCTCCTCGACCACGGCGCGCAGGTGGACGGCGCCGGCCGGGACGGGCGCACGGCGCTGATGACCGCGGCGATGTTCAACCGCACCGACGCGGTGGACCTTCTCCTGTCGCGCGGAGCCGATCCGACCCGGCGCGACGCGTCCGGCCACACCGCCGAGACCATCGCCCGCGCCATGAGCGCCCCCGACACGCCCGATCAGCTCGCCCGCGCGGCCTCGGCCTGAGCGGGGGAGGGGAGGGCGGTGTGGGATCTGTCGCAAAAGTTTCGTGTTGGGAGTTGACGGGTGGGCGGGGCGGCCGTATACGACTGCCCATCGGCGCCGGCCGCGGACTTCAGCGGCTCGGTCGCCTTCGCTTCTTTCCGACAGGCCGTGGGCTCGGGCCGGGTGGGTTACCCGGATCGGCTCCTCTGTCGCTGAGGCGG
>NZ_BPQQ01000093.1 GCF_022179325.1 Methylobacterium isbiliense
CAGGGGCGCGGGCGCCTCGTCCGTCCCGGGCGGGCCGCCTATTGGCGGTAGTGCTGGATCCGGGTGGTGCGCAGGCCCGCGAGCCCGTGCTGCTCGATCGAGTACTGCCAGCTCAGGAATTCCTCGGTGGTCAGCGTGTAGCGCTGGCAGGCCTCCTCCAGGCTGAGCAGACCGCCGCGCACGGCCGCCACGACCTCGGCCTTGCGGCGGATCACCCAGCGACGGGTGTTGCTCGGCGGGAGATCGGCGATGGTGAGAGGTGAGCCATCGGGTCCGATGACGTACTTCACCCTCGGGCGGTGGGGTTCGGTCATGATACGCTCTTACACTCGACTGACCTGTCACCATTCAGGCTAGCCAGCCGCGTTTAAGATTGCTTGAATCAAATCCCTAGGATGTGATTCGTGCGCCGCAGCGCGCTGATTCGGGCGCCGCTCACCCGCCCGAGGCTGCTCCGATCGCCTGCACGCTGCTGAGCGGCACCGTCTTTCCGTCGATGGTCAGGATCGGATCCGACCCGCTCACGTCGACGCTGGAGATGACGCCCGTCACCTTGGTGTCCACCGTCACCTTCTGGCCGGTGGCGTCGAAGGCCTGCACCTTGAGCGTATAGGTGCCGTCCGAGGCCAGCATCCCGGTGGAGTTGCGGCCGTCCCAGGTGAAGGTCTGGGTTCCGGCGGCGAGGGCCTTGGTCTGGGTGGCGACCACGTTGCCCTTGGCATCGGCGATCGTGAGCGTCGCCCGCGTGGCGGCACGCGCCGCGTTGAGCGTCCAGGCCGCCGCACCGTTGGCGAGCGGTGCCGTGATGCCCGAGGACGTGACCGTCTGCCCGATCAGCCCTGCGGCCGAGGCGGAGGACGAGGCCTTGCTGGCGGAGAGCAGGGCGTCCAGCCGGTCGTTCGACTTGAGCTGCTGCTCCACCGAGGCGAACTGCACCAGCTGTTGCGTGAACTGGTTCGTGTCGAGCGGATCGAGCGGGTTCTGATTGCGCAGCTGCGTGGTGAGCAGGGTCAGGAACTGGTCGAAGTTCCCCGCGAGCGTGGCGGCATCGCTCGTCGTGGAGGATCGGCTGGTGCCGCTCGCCGCCGAGGCGAGGGTGGTGATGCCGGCTGTCATCGGAAACTCGCGAAGGTGGGCAGGGCGGGACGAACGGTCAGATGCGGATGTCGAGGGCCGAGCGCCCGGTCAGCCGCAGCACGGGAGCGACCGGCCCGGGCTCGGCCTCGCCGGTGCCGTGGGGCGTGCGGCCCTGCGGACGGCCCGATTCCTCGCGGCCCGTCTGCCCCTGGCCGCCGCTCCCGTCGCGCAGCGAGAAGCTCACGGCGGCCTCATTTGCCTCGAACCCCGCCTGGGCGAGCGCCTGCTCCAGGTGGCGCACATCGCGCTGGAGCAGGGCCAGCGTCTCGGGCCGTTCGACCACGAGATGGGCCTTGGCGCGGTGCTCCCGGTCGATGTCGAGGCTGACATCGATGCGGCCGAGATCCGCCGGGTCGAGCCGGATCTCGAACCGGTTGCTGCCGGCGAGCGCCCGCATCCCGATCGCAATCGGCACCGCGCCGAGCGCCACCGGCGAGGCAGCCGGCTCGCTGCGCGCAGGCGCGGCCGGGACCTCCGCGGGGGCATCGACGGCGGCCGGGGCCGTCGGCGCCGGCGGCGGCGGGACAGCTTCGGCCGCAAAGGCCGCGGCGGCCTCCGCCGCAATCGTCCCGCCCGGAGCCGGTGCGGCCGTCTCCCCGATCCGGTCCTTCGCCCGGGCGTGCGGGGTGGTCTGCTCCGCCGCGACGGATGCGGCCTCCGCCTCCGGGCGGGCGGGCGGAGTGCGTGGGATCGCGGCAGCCGCGGCCGTGGTCTCTCCCGCGGGCGTGCCAGCGGCGGTCGGCTGCGGCGGGGCAGGGGCAGGGGCGAGCGGCCAGAGGAGAGCGTCGGGAGAGGGCGGGGCGGCGGCCGCATCGGACCCGTCCGTCCCGTCCACCCGCCCCTGATCGTCTGCGGCCGCCATCAGGGCGCCAGCCGCCTCCGCGGGCGGGACCGCAGCCTGGCCCGCAGGCGGGACCTGCTCGGCGGCGGCGGGGCGTGCGTCCGATGGCGCGCGCGCCGCCGTCCCGCTCGCCTCCGGCCCTTCGGGTGGCGCCGTGACCGGTCCCGCAGGCGGGGCTTGCCCGGCAGCCACGGCCTCGGACGTCAGACCCACCGCCTGACTCGCACTCCCTGCGCCATCCGGGCGCGGCGCGGATGGCGGTCGCGTCGATGTCCCGCCCGCCGCTTGGCCCGGAGGGACTGCCGGGCTCGTGGCCGCCTCAGGCGTCGTGGTCTCCGCTCGCGTGGCGACCGAGGCTAGATCCCGGCGCGGGCCGGACGGCGTGCGTGCCGTTCTCGGCTCGGCGGTGGTGTGCGGCGTCGACGCCGGATGCGCGGGCGCTTCGCCGGCTTCCTCGATCCGGAACGGCACGGCCTCGCGCGGCGGGGCTCGACGCACCGCCAAGCCCTGCGCAGCTCGTTCCCAGCCCGTCCCCTGCACGCCCGCGCTCGACCCGTTCGCCATTCCGCCTCTCCGTTCGGGGACGGCATCGCAAGGACGAGGCCACCGGGCCGATCCGCCAAGTCATTGGGAATGAGCTCGAATCGAGCGACGGCAGGTTGGCCCGGCGGTCCGGCCGGGCCGATCCTGCCGATCCGGCGGCAGGAATTGCCGGGTTGCGGGCATGCCCCGCCCTGGAACATCGCGCAGCGGATCACTATAGACATCGGCGGGCAGCGCCGAGGACGGAGAGCCGCCTCGTCGCGCGGTGCAGGCCGCGCCGATCCTGCGTCCCACACCAGAACCACGATGAACTCGCTCGATCTGCCCAAGGCTCCGCAGGACACCCGCGTCGTGGTGGCGATGTCGGGCGGCGTGGATTCATCGGTCGTCGCGGGGCTTCTGAAGCGCGAGGGCTACGACGTCGTCGGCATCACGCTGCAGCTCTACGACCACGGCGCCGCCACGCATCGCCGCGGCGCGTGCTGCGCCGGGCAGGACATCCACGACGCCCGCCGGGCCGCGGAGACGCTCGGCATTCCGCACTACGTCCTCGATTACGAGGACCGTTTCCGCGAGGCGGTGATCGACCGCTTCGCCGACAGCTACATCCACGGCGAGACGCCGATCCCCTGCGTCGAGTGCAACCGCTCGATCAAGTTCCGCGACCTGCTCGCCACCGCCCGCGACCTTGGCGCCGACGCGCTGGCCACCGGGCATTACGTGGCGGGCCGCGCGCGGCCGGGCGGCGGCCGGGCTCTCTACCGCGCCCTCGATCCGGCCCGCGACCAGAGCTACTTCCTGTACGCCACGACGGCCGAACAGCTCGACTTCCTGCGCTTTCCCCTGGGCGAGCTGCCGAAGGACGAGACCCGCCGCCTCGCGCAGTCCTTCGGCCTCGCGGTCGCCGACAAGCCGGACAGCCAGGACATCTGCTTCGTGCCCCAGGGGCGCTACCAGGACGTGATCGCCCGGCTGCGGCCGGATGCGCTGCGCCCGGGCGAGATCGTCCATCTCGACGGGCGGGCGCTCGGGCGCCACGACGGCATCATCGGCTTCACGGTGGGGCAGCGCCGCGGCCTGAAGCTCGCGACCGGCGAGCCGCTCTACGTGGTGCGTCTCGATCCCGACAACGCCCGCGTCGTGGTCGGCCCCCGCGAGGCGCTCGCCACCTCGGTCATCCGACTGAGCGAGACCAACTGGCTCGGGGACGCGCCGCTCTCCGCCCTCGACGGGATGCCCGTCGCGGTGCGCGTGCGCTCCACCCGGGAGCCGCGGCCGGCCTCCCTGCGCTGGAATGCGGCCCTGTCCTGCGCGGAGGTGGAACTCGCCACGCCGGAGGACGGCGTGTCGCCCGGGCAGGCCTGCGCCATCTACGCCGATGACGGGCCGCGGGCGCGGGTGCTCGGCGGCGGCACGATCCTGCGGGTCGAGGCGGCGCAGCGCGCAGCCGCCTGAGCCGCGGCACACGGGGACTTCGTCCCGCACGGAATGTTGAGGGCGCATCGCGCCGGCGAACCGGGAGGCCGGGCCGGAGGATGCTTTCGGGGAGAGACAGGGCGAGATGTTGAGCGAGCCGCGGGAGGCGGGACCCACCACCGCCTTGATGCGCAAGGCCTACGCGCGCTGGGCGCCGGTCTACGACGTCGTCTACGACAAGCTGACGGAGCCCGCCGCACGCGACGCGGTCGAGGCCGCGGTGGCGAACGGCCGGCGCATCCTGGAGGCCGGCGTCGGCACCGGGCTGTCACTCGGCTACTACCCGGCCGTGAGCGAGGTCTACGGCGTCGATCTCTCGCAGGACATGCTCAAGCGCGCCGCCCAGAAGGTGCGCCGCCGCGGCCTGTCGCACGTGAAGGGCCTGCAGGTAATGGACGTCTGCCGGCTCGGCTACGCGGATGCCACCTTCGACGCGGTGGTGGCGCAGTTCCTCATCACCCTCGTGCCGGATCCGGAGGGGGCGCTGGACGAGTTCCTGCGCGTGCTGCGGCCGGGCGGCGAGATCGTGCTGGCGAACCATTTCGGGCAGGCTGACGGCGCCGTGGCGCGGGTCGAGGAGATCGTCGCCCCGCTCTGCTCCAAGATCGGGTGGAGTTCGGACTTCAAGGCCTCGCGCATCGAGGCCTGGGCTCTGCGGCGCGGCGTGACCTTCATCGGCCTGCGCCCGACCTTCCCGGGCGGCTTCTTCAAGATCCTGCGCATGCGCAAAGCGGCCTGAGGCTGCGTGTCGACGCCCGACACGGACGACGCCGAGGCGCCGCCGGCCACCGGGACCGGTCCTGAGGCCGTGGCCCGCCCGCCCTGGCGGCGCTGGCTGCGCGTCCTGCCGCTCGTCGCCCTGGTGCTGGTCTCGGTCGCGCTCCTGGCGAGCGGCGTCACGCACTGGTTCAGCCTGGAGCGGCTGCTCGCCTCCCGCGCCTGGGCCCTCGGCGTCGTGGAGGAGGACCGCCTGCGCGCGATCCTCGTCACGGCGCTGGTCTATGTCGGCACGGTGGTCGTCTCGGTGCCGGTCTCGGTCTTCATGACCATGCTGTGCGGCTTCCTGTTCGGAACGGTCACGGGGGCGCTCGTCGCCATCGCGTCGGCGACGACGGGCGCCGTGATCGTGTTCTCGATCGGCCGCACCGCCGCGGGCGAGGTGCTGCTGCGCCACACCGGCGCACGCCTCAACCGCCTCGCCGCCGGGTTCCGGCGCGACGCCTTCTCGTACGTGCTGTTCCTGCGCCTGCTGCCGCTCTTTCCCTTCTGGATGACCAATCTCGGCCCGGCGATCTTCGGGGTGAGGCTGCGCACCTTCGCGCTCGCGACGCTGCTCGGCATCTCGCCCGGCGGCTTCATCTACGCGGCCACCGGCGCACGCATCGAGACCGTCGTCGCCGCCCACCAGGAGGCGAGGAGCGCCTGCCTCGACGCCGGCGACCGCGACTGCGACACCGCGCTCTCCCTGCGCGCGGTGATCACGCCCGAACTCGTCGCCACGCTGCTCGCCCTCGGCGTCCTCGCCCTCGCCCCGGTCGTCGTCCGCAAGCTGCGCGCCCGGGGCTGAACCGGCACCGGCTTTACGAAGTCCCGCCCGGCGCGTAACCCAGGAGAGCGGCCGGCCGCATCGTGCCGGCCGGGAGGAACGGGCCCTTGCGTCTCGCCGATGCCATGCGGGGGCGCGGCGCCCTCGGAGGCGTCGCGAGCCGGATCGGTCTGTCGGGCCGTCTTCTGCTGCTCACGATCCTGTTCGTGCTGCTCGCGGAAATCCTGATCTACGTTCCGGGCGCCGCGAATTTCCGTCGCACCTGGCTCTCGGACCGCGTCGCCGCCGCGCAGGTCGCCGCCCTCGTCCTCGATGCCGCCCCCCAGCAGCGGGTCTCGGACGACCTCGCGCGCCGGCTGCTCACCGGGGTCGGCGCGCGGGCGATCGCGCTCAAGGCCGGCGGCACGCGCCGCCTGATCGCCGTGGAGGAGGTGCCCTCGGAGGTGGGGGAGGTGGTCGATCTGCGCGAGGCCGGCTGGATCGAACTGGCGATCGGGGCGTGGAACAGCCTCCTGCACCCGCAGACCGAGCCGATGCGGGTGGTCGGCCACGGCAAGGACGGCGTCGACTTCGTCGAGATCGTCATCGACCCGCGGCCCCTGCGCGAGGCGCTGATCGCCTTCTCGGGCCGCATCCTCCTCACCTCCCTGGTGATCTCGGGCATCACCGGGCTCCTGGTGTTCCTGGCGCTCCAGGTCTCGATCGTGCGGCCGGTGCGGCGGCTGGCGCGCAACATCGCGGCCTTCGCGGACGATCCGGAGGACGCCTCGCGGATGGTCGCGCCCTCGTGGCGCAACGACGAGATCGGCCTCGCCGAGACGGCGCTCGCCCGGATGGAGACCGCGCTCGCGGGCGAACTGCGCCAGAAGCGCCGCCTCGCCGACCTTGGCCTGTCGGTGAGCAAGATCAATCACGAGCTGCGCAACCTGCTCACGACGGCTCAGCTTCTCGGCGACCGGCTGGAGGGCACCGCCGACCCGGCCGTGCAGCGGGTGGCGCCCCGCCTGCTCGCCACGCTCGGGCGGGCGATCCGCTATTGCGAGGCGACGCTGGCCTACGGCCGGGTGGCCGAACGGGTGCCGGAACGCCGACTCGTTCCGCTGCGGCCGATCCTCGCCGACGCCCTCGACCTCGCGGGCCTTGTGCCGGGCGCGGCCGTGCGGGTGGACGACCGGACGCCCGAGGGGCTGATGGTCGACGCGGATGCCGATCAGCTCTCGCGCGTGGTGATCAACCTCGTGCGCAACGCCGTGCAGGCGCTGGGCCTCGCCGGCACCGCCTGCGGGGCGGATTCCCTCGTGACCATCGAGGCGTTCCGCGAGGGCGGCACCGTGACGATCCTGGTCGCGGATAACGGCCCGGGCGTGCCGGAGCGCGTGCGCGCCCACCTGTTCGCGCCGTTCCGAAGCGCCAACCGCGCGGGCGGCACCGGCCTCGGTCTGACGATCGCGGCCGAACTCGTACGCCTCCACGGCGGCAGCCTCAGCCTCGACGAGACGAGCCTCGGCGCCCGCTTCCGGATCGTCCTGCCAGACCGGACCGCGTGAGCCGCGGCGGAGACTGCCCGTCGGCGCCGCACCCCAAAAGTAAAAAGCCCGGCCTTGCGGCCGGGCTTCTCTCAGCGGTGATCGGGGAACGCTGAGTCTTATACCATCGCCCCAGGATGCTGACGCATCGATCTCGATCCCGGGCAAGCCCGGGATCGACGGGGCCGATGACCCATCTCGAATTCTCGATGCCAAGCCAGAGGCTTGGCGACACTTCGAGACCGGAACCAAAGGTCGCTTACAACGACCTTAAGTCTTAGTAGGT
>NZ_BPQQ01000094.1 GCF_022179325.1 Methylobacterium isbiliense
ACCGCGGCCAACTTCACCTTCAGCTAAATCATACCAGCGGTCATTTCCAATGACCGCTGGTTCGGTTCGCGATTGTTCGTCAGATCTTTGATCTGGCGTCGAAAAATCGAGATATCTCAACGGCCCCGTCGATCCCGGGCCTGCCCGGGATCGAGATCGATGCGTCAGCATCCTGAGCCGTTGCTATCGGTCCTGCCAACAGGTGGCCGGAGCAGATCCGGCCACCTTTCCTACGATCTCGATCATCATCAGTCGTTGACGTCTCCTGCCGGCTCGTTTGGAGAGGACAATCACGATGGCATCGTCGGCTGTTCCGGACACGCTTCGCGTCGCAACCTTCAATGCCTCGCTCAACCGCAGCTCGGCAGGCACACTGATCAATGATCTCAGCACGCCCGGCAACAGCCAGGCGAGGACGGTCGCAGAGATCATCCAGCGCAACGCGCCGGATATCATCCTTATCAATGAATTCGACTACGACAACAGGGGTCCCAACGGCTCGTCCCTGGCGGCCGACCTCTTCCGCCGCAACTACCTCACCGTCGGTCAGAACGGTCAGGCGCCGATCGACTATCCCTACGTGTTCATCGCCCCGTCGAACACGGGCATCGCGTCCGGCTTCGACCTCAACAACAACGGCGTGGCCGTGACGACTCCGGGCGCGCCGGGCTACGGCGACGACTCGCTCGGCTTCGGGGACTTCCCCGGCCAGTACGGGATGGTGCTGTTCTCGCGCTATCCGATCGATGCCGCGGCGGCGCGGACCTTCCAGAACTTCCTCTGGAAGGACATGCCGGGCGCCCGCCTGCCCGACAACGCCGCCACGCCGGCGCCCCAGGACTTCTACTCGCCCGAGGAACTCGCCGTCTTCCGCCTGTCCTCCAAGAGCCACTGGGACGTGCCCGTCAACGTCAACGGCGAGACGGTGCACATCCTGGCCGCGCATCCGACGCCCCCGACCTTCGACGGGCCCGAGGACCGCAACGGCCTGCGCAACGCCGACGAGATCCGATTCTTCTCGGATTACGTGCAGCCTGGCCAGGGCAGCTACATCAGAGACGACCAGGGCCGGTCCGGCGGGCTTGCCGCGGGCGAGCGCTTCCTGATCCTCGGCGACATGAACGCGGATCCGTTCGACGGCGACAGCGTTGCGCAGGCCGCTCGCCAGATCCTCGACGCGCCGCTCGTCGACGCGAGCGTCACGCCGACGAGCCAGGGCGGACCCCAGCAGGCCGCGCTCCAGGGTGCCGCGAACACCCGCCAAGTCGGCGATCCCCGTTTCGACACGGCCGACTTCGCCGACACCGCGCCGGGCAACCTGCGGGTGGACTACGTCCTGCCCTCGCTCAACGGGCTCGACCCGCTCAGCGGACGCGTGTTCTGGCCGCTCGCCACCGACCCGACCTTCCCGCTCGTCGGGACCTTCACGCCGAGCCTCCCCGGGGGTTTCCCGAGCTCAGACCACCGCCTCGTTTCCCTCGACGTCGCCGTCACGGACGACACGACGCGCACGATCGGCCGCGTCGAGTTCCTCGGGCAGGCGACCTTCCCGACCGGGACCCAGGTCGCCGGGACTGAACTCGGTGGCCTTTCCGGCATCACCTACGACCGCGTGAACGATCGCTACCTGTCGATCTCCGACGACCGGAGCCAGATCAATCCGGCGCGCTTCTACACGCTCGGGATCGACCTCTCCGACGGGCGCCTCGACCAGGGCGACGTGACCGTGCGCGGCGCCACCGCGCTGCGTCAGAACGGCGCCACGTTCCCGGCGCTGTCCCTCGACCCCGAGGGCATCGCACTCACCGGGAGCGGCATCTACGTCTCATCCGAGGGCGAGGCCGACCCGGTCTCCGGTCGCTTCACGAACCCCTTCGTCCGGCTGTTCGGCCTCGACGGGAACCAGATCGGCACCCTGCCGGTCGACGGGAAGTTCAACCCGGCCACGAGCGGCACCACCGGCGTGCGCAACAATCTCGCCTTCGAGAGTCTGACGGTCACGCCCGACCAGGGCATCCTCTACACGGCGACCGAGAACGCGCTGGCCCAGGACGGTCCCGCGGCCTCGCTGACGAGCGGCACCGCGTCGCGCATCCTGCGCTACGATCTCTCGACCAACCGCGAGACGGGTGAGTTCGTCTACCTGACGGATGCGGTCACGGCCGCTCCGACGCCGACCGGAAGCTTCGCGACGAACGGGCTCGTTGACCTCCTGGCCATCGACAACGGCAGCACGCTGCTCGCGCTTGAGCGCTCGTTCTCGACGGGGGTCGGCAATGCGATCAAGCTCTACAAGGTCGACCTGTCCGGCGCCACCGATGTCGCCGGCCTTGCCTCGCTGCCGACGCGCGTCGCGAACGGGACGATCCAGCTCGACGGCGTGACACCCGTCCGCAAGCAACTGCTCCTCGACCTCGGCACGCTCGGGATCACACTCGACAACGTCGAGGGCCTGACGTTCGGGCCGCGGCTGCCGGATGGCCGCCAGAGCCTGGTCATGGTCGCGGACAACAACTTCGCGGCCTCGCAGGTCACGCAGGTCCTGGCCTTCGCGGTCGACATCGACGGCCGGCTTCCGGTCTCGACGAACGACGGCCTGGTGGGCACGGATGGTCCGGATACCCTGCGGGGCGGGGCTGGAAACGACGTCGTGTTCGGCCGGCTCGGGAATGACCTGTTGTTCGGCGAACTGGGCGACGACTTCATCGGGGCGGGCGCCGGCAACGATTTCGCGTCGGGTGGCTTCGGCCGGGACGAGGTTCATGGCGAGGACGGCAACGACCTGCTGTTCGGTGACGACGATGATGACGGCCTCTACGGTGAGGCGGGCAACGACACCATCAATGGCGGCACCGGCAACGACGTCATCACGGGCGATGACGGCAACGACCGGCTCAATGGCGAACAGGGCAACGACACCCTCCGGGGCGGCGGCGGCGACGACTACCTG
>NZ_BPQQ01000095.1 GCF_022179325.1 Methylobacterium isbiliense
CCGGCGCGGCAGGGTCGGGCCCGACGCGGCGTGCCGCAACGACGAGAGACCATCATGCCCGACAGCCCTTCCCCCGAGATCGCCGCCCGCACCGCCGCCCTGGCCCATCCCGGCGCCGCCGGCCCCGCCAGCGCCCCCGGCGCCGCCACCCGCACCGAGGCCGCCACCCGCGCTGCCGCCGGCCCCGCCGCCGACGCCCGCGCCGCCTCCGCCGGCCCCTCCGGCACCACCACCACCCGCACCACCCGCGCCGCCGCCCTGAGCGAAGGCTGTGGCGGCGCCGAGGGCCAGGACGGCCGCGGTCAAGGTGCCTCGAACGAGCTTGCTCATCTGTCTCTCCTCGTCAGGACCGGCTAGGCCGAAGGTGCAGCGCCTGCCGAAAGCCAGCCCGCAACGGCGACACGGAGAATTTGGTTCCGCCGTCAGCGGGCGACCGCCGCCCTGCGGTCCCGGCGGTCGCAGCCGCTTCTGCCCGGTGGGCAGATCCGCCGACGGATGTCGTTCGGGCGTCCGGAGCGCCAACGGCATCGCCAACCGGCCGACGGATGGCAAGCCGCCGCCCGCCGGGCCGCTCGCCACCGCGCCGGGCGCGCCGGCACCGCTCCGCGACCGGATCCGCCTCGGGCGCCCAGACGCCGTCCCCGGGAATGCGCGTCGACGCCGCCCTTCAGCCGAGCGCGTCCGCCACGGCCTGCCCGCAGGCCGTGGTGTCGGCGTTGCCGCCGAGATCGCGGGTGCGCAGTGTCCGCTCGGACAGGACCCGCTCGATCCCGGCGACGATCTCGGCCGCCGCGTCCCGCTCGCCGAGATGCTCCAGCATCATCGCGCCGGACCAGATCTGGCCGATCGGGTTGGCGATGCCCTGGCCCGCGATGTCGGGGGCCGAGCCATGCACCGGCTCGAACACCGAGGGGAAGAGCCGGTCCGGGTTGATGTTGCCGGACGGCGCGATGCCGATCGTGCCGGTGCAGGCCGGGCCGAGATCCGACAGGATGTCGCCGAACAGGTTCGAGGCCACCACCACGTCGAAGCGGTCGGGGTTCAGCACAAAATGCGCGGTCAGGATGTCGATGTGGTACTGGTCCCACCGCACGTCCGGATAATGCTCGGCCATCGCGCGCACCCGCTCGTCCCAGTACGGCATGGTGATCGAGATGCCGTTCGACTTCGTGGCCGAGGTCAGGTGCTTCTTGGGCCGGCTCCGCGCCAGTTCGAAGGCGAAGCGCAGCACCCGGTCGGTGCCGTGCCGGGTGAAGATCGATTCCTGCACGGCGAACTCGCGCTCGGTGCCGGCGAACATCCGGCCGCCCGCGTTCGAATACTCGCCTTCGGTGTTCTCCCGGACCACCCAGAAGTCGATGTCGCCGGGCTGGCGGTTGGCGAGCGGGCTCGGCACGCCGGGCATCAGGCGCACGGGGCGCAGGTTGATGTACTGGTCGAACTCGCGCCGAAACAGGATGAGTGAGCCCCAGAGCGAGACGTGGTCCGGAATCTTGTCCGGCCAGCCGACCGCGCCGAAGAAGATCGCGTCGTGGCTGCCGATCCGCTCCTTCCAGTCCTCCGGCATCATGCGGCCGTGCTGGGCGTAGTAGTCGTAGGAGGCGAAGTCGAACCAGTCCTGCTCCAGGGCAAAGCCGTGGCGCTTGGCCGCCTGCTCCAGCACCCGCACGCCCTCCGGCACCGTCTCCTTGCCGATCCCGTCCCCGGGGATCACCGCGATGCGGTAGCGGCGCTGGTTCGTCGTCATGGTGGGCCTCCCTGCGTCGTCGCGACGTCCGGCCCCGCGTCGCGCATCCGCGTGCGGCGGTCAATCGCCCGCCCGTCCCGGCCGCTCCGTCAGGGCGTCGTCCGGGTGCGGTATCGTCCGATGAGGAGCATGCCGAGGGCAGCCAGCAGGGCCGTGCCCGCACCGAACAGGATCGGGCTCGACGGCGTGTCCGTGGCCTCGCGCAGGATGCCCGCCACGACCGGCAGTCCCGTCATGGCGAGGTAGAAGCTGAGGTAGAACACGCCCATGCCGCTCGACCGGGCCTCGGCGGACAGCAACTCGCCCGGCAGCGAGAGCAGCAGGCCCGCCGGCAGGCCGAAGATCACGGCGAGGATCAGCAGGGACGCGATGGTCTGGCTGGTCAGGGCCAGCGCCAGGGCGGCGCCGGCGATCATCACGAGGCTCGCCACCGAGAAGGCGGTCGGGCGCCCGACCCGCTGGGCGATCAGCCCACCGGCCGGCAGGACCATCACCAGCACCCAGCCGAGGATGCTGGTGATGAGCCCGGCGGTGTCCACGCGGTAGCCGTTCGCCAGGAAGATGTCCGGCGCGGCCGACACGAAGATGACGAGCGAGACGTTGTAGAGCCCCCAGATCAGGCCCGCGGCCGCCGCCAGCCCGTATTCGCGCGCAGGAACCGTCGCCCCGATCGTCGTCTGGCGCGGCGCATGGATGGGCGTCGCCGTCGGGGGATCGGTGTAGAACGCCTGCACGAGGATCAGTGCCGCGACGCTCGCCAGGGCACTGGCGAGCGCAACGCTCGCCCAGCCCTGCGCGAGAGCGAGCGCCGGCAGGGTCACGAGCGCGATGGCGATGCCGAGCGGCCAGCTCGCCACGAAGATCCCGAAGGCGGCCACCATCTCGCGCCCGACGAACCAGTCCGTCACCATGCGGGTGAGGACCACGTTGAGGAGCGCGGCGCCCGCGCCGCTGACGATGCGGCCGGCGAAGAGCGCGCCGGTCGAGAGGCTCGTCATCATCACGCCGCCGAGCGCCATCAGCCCGAGGCCCGCCAGCACAATCGGCTTGCCCCCGAACCGATGCGCGAGGACCCCGCCGGGCAGCGCGAGCGCGATGCCCGGCAGCATGTGGCAGCCGATCAGCAGGCCCAGCCCCGCGAAGTCGAGGACTCCATCCTGCAGCAGCGCGAAGGAGGCGGCGGCCACCGACTGGAACTGATAGGCGATGACCGTCCGGGCCGCGAACAGGACGGCCAGGATCAGCCAGCGCCGGTGCAGCATCGTCGCGCGCTCGGCGGCCCGGGGTCGGATCAGAGGCCGAGGCCGGCGCCCGCCGGGCGCGGCTCGACCTGCCAGACGTGTCCCGGCAGGCCGGCTTGCGGCAGAAGCGGCATCGCCGGCTCGAACAGGCCCACGCGCTCGGACGCCGTCGAGGCCAGGAAGGGATGCCGCTCCAGCACCTGATTCCTCACCGCCCGGTAATCCACGACCGACAGGCCCACGGGCTTGGCGAGCTTCGGGTAGGGCCGCGCCTCGCACACCTCCACGGCGCTCCAGTAGCGGCGGTAGAAGCCCCGGTGCTCCGGCCGGATGGCGAGCAGGATCCAGTCACCGTCGAAATGCTCCATCGCCAGCCACGCCAGGCGCAGCGTCAGGTAGGGCAGCTCCGGCAGATGGCGAGAGATGGTGTGGCGCGCCACGAAGCGCGTCGGATCGACGATCACCGCGCCGGCCGCGATCTTCGGCCCGACGATTTCGGGAAAGACCGCGGTGGTCGGCAGGGCCTGGTGCCGGGGCAGCGTGATGCTGAGCCGGATCGACCCCGCGAGCTCGTCGTCGACGTAGACGCCGTACAGGAAGGTATTGTCCTGCTCGTCGACCGGATCGTGGAACCGCTCCGCGGCGCAGGCGTCGATCGCCCCCTCCCGCAGATAGGCATCGTAGCGCAGGCGGAAGATGTCGTCGCGATCGTCTTCATCGACGGCACGCCGATACGTCACGCGCGACAGGAGAGACTTCGCCCGGACGTTCAGACCCTGCTGACGCGCGGCGTTGATCGACGACATCACGATGCCCTTGCTTTGAAGTAAGGGAACCTTAACCCAGTTTCCGTATCGCGGCACCCTTAAGCCTTCATTAAGCTTAACGCGACGCGCCCTTGGAGCGGGCTGCCCGCCGGCGGCCTCGGCGCGGCTCTATCAATCCGGAATGGCACAAGGCGCGCCGTCACACCGGGACTGCACCGCACTCGAGGTTCCAATTTCGTCGATCGTTAATCTCATCGAAGGACGATTCCTTCAGCGTGACGCCCGTTCACTGTCGTTGGAGCGCCCGCGTGCAATCTCGATCGGCACAGACGGCGGAGGATGTCGTCGTGCATCCCAGCCAGGACGTCAGCCGTGCGTGGTCGTCCCTGACCGAAGCCAACCGCCTCCTGCGGATGGCCGAGGAGATGGCCCATGTCGGCCACTGGCAGTTCAACCAGTCGACTGGCCAGGGGTATTTCTCCGACGAGGCCCTGCGCATCTTCGGCCTGGACCGGGCGGGATCCCAGGTCACGCGGGCGGACGTACTGGCCGCCTATCATCCGGACGACCACCTGCGGGTCACCACGCTGCTGCGCCGGCACATCGCGGACGGCACGCGCTTCGAGTACCCGGCGCGCATCGTCCGGCCGGACGGGGAGATCCGGGCGGTCCTCGTGCGCGGGCTCTGCGACCGCGACCCGGCGGGGACCTCCATCGTCACCTTCGGCACCGTTCTCGACGTCACGGAGATGCGGCGCACCGAGGAGCGGCTCCAGGCAGCCACTGCGCTCCTCACCACCACGCTCGACACCATGGAGCAGGGGCTCGTCATGGTGGATGCGGGCGGCACCGTCGCGGTGTCCAACCGGCGGGCGAGCGAGCTTCTCGGGCTCGATCCCGGCTTCCTCGCCGGCAAGCCGCACCTCGCCGCACTGCAGCAGGCGCTCGCCGCGGTGGGTGAGGACGCGCTGATCGGAGCGATCCTGCGCGACGCGACCGGTCCCGCGGGCTCCTGCCCGGTCGAGGAGCGGACGCGCACGAACGGCATGGTGCTGGATGTGCGCAGCCTGCCCCTGAGCGGCGGCGGCGTGCTGCGCACCCTCACCGACATCACCGAACGCAAGCGCGCCGAGGAGCGGGTTGCGGCGAGCGAAGCCCGCCTGCGCGCGCTCACGGATGCCCTGCCGCAGATGGTCTGGCTGGAGGATGCCGCGGGCGACATCACCTACGCCAACCCGCGCCTGCGCGACTTCTTCGGGTCGGCGCCCTACACGCGCCTCGACGACCGTGCCGTGCTCTACCACGCCGGGGATGCACGGCGCGTCTCCCGCGCGCGCATGCGGGCGCACGCCACCCGGTCGTCGACCGCGGTGGAGGGCCGGCTGCGGCGGCACGACGGCGTCTATCGCTGGCACAAGCTCGTGAGCGTGCCGATCGTGCGCGAGGACGGCGTCGAGTGGCTGAGCACGGCGCTCGACATCGACGAGATCGTCACCGCCCGCGAGGCGCTGCGCACCAGCGAGGAGCGCCTGACCATGGCGCTCGACGCGGGCAGCGACGGGCTCTGGGACCGCGATCTCATGCGCTGCCGGTCGTGGCATTCGGAGCGCTGGCACACCATGCTCGGCTATGCCCCGGGCGAACTCGGCGGGCAGGGCCGCGACTGGGAGGACCTGATCCACCCCGACGACCGCGAGCGGGCGTTGCGCCTGTTCGCGGATCACATCGAGGGCCGCACGCCGATCTACGAATGCGAGCACCGCCTGCTGACCAAGGCCGGGACCTTCGCCTGGGTCCTGTCGCGCGGCAAGGTGGTGGAGCGCAGCCGCTCGGGTGTGCCCACCCGCGTCGTCGGCACCCATGTCGACATCAGCGCCCGCAAGTTGGCCGAGGCGCAGATCGCCCACATGGCGCGCCACGATCCGCTGACCGGCCTGTCGAACCGCACTCTCTTCCGCGAGCGCCTCGACCAGCACCTCGCCGAGATCGGCCAGCACGGCGGATCGCTCGCCGTCCTCTGCCTCGACCTCGACCGCTTCAAGGCGGTCAACGACACGCTCGGGCACCCGGCGGGCGACGTCCTGCTCGAAGCCGTGGCGCGGCGCCTCAGGGGACTCCTTCGCGTCGAGGATACGGTGGCGCGGCTCGGCGGCGACGAGTTCGCGATCCTGCAGGCCGGCAGCCGCAGCGCCCAGGACGCCGCCGCCCTGGCCCGCCGGGTGCTGGCCCAGCTGAACGAGCCCTTCACGGTCGCCGGCCGCGACGTGCGCATCGGGGTGAGCATCGGCATCGCGCTGGCGCCCGGGCACGGCCAGTCCGGCACGGTCCTGTTCGGCCGTGCCGACCTCGCCCTGTACCGCGCCAAGGCCGAGGGGCGGAACGCGTTCCGGTTCTTCGATGCGGCCATGGATGCGGCGGTCGAGGAACGCGAGCGGCTCGAACTCGACCTGCGCGGCGCGCTCTCCCGCGACGAGTTCATGCTGCACTACCAGCCGGTGATCGACCTCGAGACCGGGCAGGTCATCGGCCGCGAGGCGCTGCTGCGCTGGCGTCATCCCGTGCGCGGCCTCGTCTCGCCGGGCGAGTTCATCCCGCTCGCCGAGGAGACGCGCCTCATCGTGGAGATCGGGGCCTGGGCGCTGCGCCGGGCCTGCGCCGACGCGCTCGCCTTCGGCGACAAGGCGCGCATGGCCGTCAACGTCTCGGCGGTGCAGTTCGGGCAGCCCGGCTTCGCCCACACGGTGCTGGCCGCCCTCTGCGCCTCGGGCCTGCCCGCGCACCGGCTCGAACTGGAGATCACCGAGACGGTGCTGATGCAGGACGCCGAGTCCCTCATCGCCACCCTGATGGTTCTGCGCGACCTCGGCGTGAGCATCGCGCTCGACGATTTCGGCACGGGCTATTCCAGCCTGAGCTACCTGCGCCGGTTTCCGTTCGACAAGATCAAGATCGACCGCTCCTTCATCGCCGACATCGCCAACCCGGAGACCGCGGCGATCGTGCGGGCCATCGTCGGCCTGGGCGCGAGCCTGGGCATGCGCGTCACCGCCGAGGGCGTCGAGACCGAGGCGCAAGCCGCCATCCTGCGCAACGAGGGCTGCGGCGAGGCGCAGGGCTACCTGTTCGGACGCCCCGCGCCGCTCGCGCCCGCGGTGGGCTGCCCCGACCAGGCGGTCGAACAACGCCTCTACGGCTGAGCCTCATTGGCCGGGTCGGCGGCGGCGGCGACGGCGCGAGGCGTCAGGATGCTTCGAGGGTGAAGCCGACCTTCAGCGTCACCTGATAGTGCAGAACCTTGCCGTCGGCGATGTCGCCGCGGGTCGAGACCACCTCGAACCATCGCAGGTTGCGGATCGTCTCGGCTGCGCGCCGCACCGCGACGTCGATGGCGTCCGAGACGCTTTCCTTCGAGGTCCCGACGAGTTCGATCACCTTGAAGACGTGCTCCGCCATCGCGGCCTCCCTGTCGCCTGCGGCGAACCGCCTGCGGCGAACCGCCTGCGGCGAACCGCCCGGGGCGGTCCCGGGCGGGAACGCACCGGGTCGAGACCGCGGCGCGGCGACGGCCCGGGCCTCAGGCGGGATGGTAACAGCCCTCCACCGGCCCTGCCACGCAGAGACGCCCTCTTCCTGCCGTGAGGCCGGTCTCCGCGGCCGGATGGTGCAGTGCGGCGGCCCGCCTCTTTCCGGCGTGGCCGGTGACACCCACATCAGCACGACCCGTCTCGTCGTCTCCGGACTTCCCTTGCTCAGGCTCATCTTACTGGCGTTCGCGCTGGTCTTCCTCGCGCCGATCGCGGTCTCGGCCGCGCTCTACTTCCTGCAGGACAGGGGCGACTGGCGCTCGGCCGACCGGTCGAGCGCCGGGCTTCTGCCGGCTGCCCCGAGCCACCCCGAGGCGATCGTGCGCGTCTTCTCGGCCCGCACCGTGAGCTGGCGCGGCATCGTCGCGACCCACAGCTGGATCGTCGTCAAGGAGGCGGGCGCCTCCGCCTATCAGCGCTTCGACTACACCGCCTGGGGCCTGCCGATCTGGGTCGACCGCTTCGTCCCGGACGGGCGCTGGTTCGGCAGCACGCCGGAGATCGTCTTCGCGGCCGACGGTCCCGAGGCCGAGGGCATGATCCCGCGCATCCGCGACACCATCCGCACCTACCGCTACGACAAGCCGGGCGACTATCAGGCGTGGCCGGGGCCGAACTCGAACACCTTCGTGGCCGCGGTGATGAGCGCGGTGCCGGAGATGCAGGCGAGCCTGCCGGCCACCGCCATCGGCAAGGATTTTCCGTATGACGGCCGCTGGATCGGGCTCACCCCGTCGCGCAGCGGCGTGCGGGTCAATCTCGGCGGCTATCTCGGCTTCACCCTCGGTTGGGTCGAGGGGCTGGAGATCAACATCCTGGGCGCGGTGGCGGGGCTCGACATCCGCCGGCCGGGGGTCAAGCTGCCCGCCCTGGGCCGCTTCGGTGTCTAACCTGGGAGCCGTGCCGATGCGCGCGCTGGTCTCGTTCGGGCGCTGCCGCCCGGCCCTGGCGGGGGCCGCCCTCCTCGTCGCCTCCGGCCTTCAGGTCGTCGCGCAGGCACCGGAGGCTCCCGCACCCGAAGCCTTTACCGCCTGCACCCGCGACCTCGCCGGTGCGGCCGAGGCGCAGGGCATCCCGCAGGCGCTGGCCGAGGAGCAGCTCGTCCCCCTCACGCCCGATCCCGAGGTGCTGGCGGCCTCCCGGCGGCAGGCCGAGTTCGAGACGCCGCTCTGGGACTATCTCGACACCGCCACCAAGCCGTCCCGCGTGGCCGCCGGCCAGGCCAAGCTCAGGGAGTGGGAGGGTCCGCTCGCGGCCATCGAGGCGCGCTACGGCGTCGACCGTCACGTCCTCGTGGCGATCTGGGGCATCGAGTCGGGCTACGGCGCGGTGCTCGACGATCTCGCCCGGGTCCGGCCGGTGATCCGCTCCCTGGCGACGCTCGCCTGCGGCGGCGGCGAGCGCACCGCGCTGTGGCGCGAGGAGCTGGTCGCGGCCCTGCGCCTCCTCGCCCAGGGCAGCGTGCCGCCGGGCGCCATGACGGGGTCCTGGGCGGGCGCGATGGGCCACACGCAGTTCATGCCCACCACCGCCCTGCGCCACGCGCTGGATTTCGACGGCGACGGCGCGCGCGACATCTGGCGCTCGGTGCCGGATGCGCTGGCCTCCACCGCGAACTACCTGCGCGGCGTCGGTTGGCGTCCCGGCGAGCGCTGGGGCTACGAGGTGGTGCTGCCGCCGGGCTTCGACGTCGCCCTCGCCGACGAGGTGACGGCCCGCCCCCTGCCGGAGTGGCAGCGTCTCGGCCTGCGCCCGGCCGGGCCGGTCGCCTTTGCGGAGATGCAGACGCCGGCCCGGCTGCTGCTGCCGGCGGGGGCGCGCGGACCCGCCTTCCTGCTGCTGCCGAACTTCGACGCCATCCTGCGCTACAATACGGCCTTGTCCTACGCGCTCGCGGTCGCCCACCTCTCCGACCGCCTGCGCGGCGAGCCGGGCTTCGCGCAGGACTGGCCCCGCGGCGACCGGCCGCTCAGCGCCGAGGAGCGCCGGGACCTGCAAACCGGGCTCGCGGCGCGCGGCTTCCCGGTCGGCGGCATCGACGGACGGGTCGGCCCACGCACGCGGGCGGCGATCCGTGCCTTCCAGGCCGCCGAGGGACTGGTGCCGGACGGCTATCCCGACCCCGCCCTGCTCGACCGGCTGCGGCCCGCCCGCTGATCCCGGGGCCGTGAGCTGTCAGGAGCGCTTCGCCGCCTATTCCTCCTCGTCGTCCCACGCCTCCGGCCCGTGCGGCAGCGGGGCGTAGGCGGCCGAGGCCGGAGCCGCCGTGGCCGGCGCGCTGGGCAGCAGTCCCGCCCCGATCACCGTGAGGCCGGCCAATGTGCGCACGTCCTCGGGCTGGCGCGGATCGCGCGAGATCATCTCGGCCTCGCGCTGGAGCCGCAGGTTGCAGGCTTGGCTCGGCAGGCCGCCGCGCGGCGTGCAGGCGTCGTGGCGGGCGCAAGCCGCATCGAGGGCGTCCACCGGCGGGAGCGGCGCATTGTTGCCCGGGCCGCAGTAATTGCCGTGCAGCAGCATCGCCGGCGCGCGGGTGCCCGCCGGCTGCTGCGCGAGTGCCGGCGCCGCGAATCCTGCGGCGAGGAGAAGCGGAAGGGCGTATCGGACCATGATGCCTCTCATGAGGTGAAGGGAGGCCGGAATGCCCGGCGCCGCACGAGCCGCCCCCTCGTGATGGCAAGCCGTCATCAATCATCCCGGTCGCGGGGCCAACCGTAGGTCTGCCGCCGAGGTTCCCCGGCCATGCGCCGCAGCGCCCTGCGGCAACCGGCCCTGCCCCTGTAGTCGCCGAAGACGAGCCGCCCGATCGAACCAATCGCCCCACCTGTTCGTTGGGGCGCCGCACGCCGTGTCGCAACGGCGCGCCGGTTCCGGCCGGAGGAGAACCAGATGTCGCAGGATACCAGCGCGCACGATCCCGAGCCCGGTACTGTGCATTACGACAGCCCAGCCGGCGGCTGGGGCTCGGTGCGGGGCATCGCGAGCATCTTCGGCAAGGAATGGGCGACGCCCCTCGCCACCGAGACGCTCTTTCGGCAGAACAAGCCGCGCGGCTTCATGTGCGTGTCCTGCTCCTGGGCCAAGCCCGCCGACCACCACCCCTTCGAGTTCTGCGAGAACGGCGCCAAGGCGACGCTGTGGGAGCTGACGTCCCGGCGCTGCACCCCCGAGTTCTTCGCCAAGCACACCCTCACCGAGCTGCGGCAATGGTCGGACTACGATCTGGAGCAGCAGGGGCGCCTCACGCACCCGCTGCGCTACGACCGGGCGCGCGACCGCTACGTGCCGTGCGGCTGGGACGAGGCCTTCCGCGAGATCGGCGCCGAACTGCGCCGGCTCGATCCCAAGACTGCCGTCTTCTACACCTCGGGCCGCGCCAGCCTGGAGACCGCCTACCTGTACGCGCTGTTTGCGCGGCTCTACGGCCACAACAACCTGCCCGACTCGTCCAACATGTGCCACGAGACCACCTCGGTGGCGCTGAAGGAGACGATCGGTGCCAGCGTCGGCACCGTGGTGTTCGACGATCTCCAGAACTGCGACGCGATGTTCTTCTTCGGCCAGAACCCGGGGACGAACTCGCCCCGCTTCCTGCATCCCCTGCGGCAGGCGTCCCGGCGCGGCGTCGAGATCATCACCTTCAACCCCGTGCGGGAGCGGGGGCTGGAGGTCTTCACCAATCCGCAGAGCCCGGTCGAGATGCTGACCGGCCAGGAGACGCGGATCAGCACGCAGTACCATCAGGTCCGCCCCGGCGGCGACATCGCCGTGCTGACGGGCCTGTGCAAGCATGTCTTCGCCGCCGACGATGCCGCCCAGGCGGAGGGGCGGCGCGTGCTCGACGTCGACTTCCTCGCCCAGCATACGCACGGGCTGGAGGCGTTCGAGGCCAAGGTCCGGGCGACGCCCTGGGAGGCGATCGAGCGCGAATCCGGCCTGAGCCGCCGGGACATCGAGGCCGCCGGCCAAGTCTACGTCGAGGCCGACCGGGTCTGCGCCTTCTACGGCATGGGCCTGACCCAGCACGCGCACGGCCACGACAACGTCGCGCTCCTCGTCAACCTGCTGCTGCTCAAGGGCAACATCGGCCGCGACGGCACCGGCATCTCGCCGGTGCGCGGGCACTCGAACGTGCAGGGCCAGCGCACGGTCGGCATCTCGGAGAAGCCCGAGCTGGTGCCCCTCGACCGTCTGGCCGCGCAGTACGGGTTCGAGCCGCCGCGCGACAAGGGCCTCAACACCGTCGAGACCTGCGAGGGCATCCTGGCCGGCACCGTGAAGGCCTTCATCGGGCTTGGCGGCAACTTCCTGCGGGCGATCCCCGAGACCGAGCGCATGGAAGCCGCCTGGCCGCGGATGCGCCTCACCGTGCAGGTCGCCACCAAGCTCAACCGCAGCCACCTCGTGAACGGCGAGGTCGCCTACCTGCTCCCCTGCCTCGGCCGCACCGAGGAGGACCGGCAGAAGAGCGGGCCGCAGGCTGTGACCATCGAGGACACGTTCAGCTGCATCCAGGGCTCGCTCGCCCGCCGCAGCCCCGCGAGCGAGCATCTCCGCTCCGAAATCGCCATCGTGGCGGGCCTCGCCAAGGCGACGCTCGCGCCCAACCCGAAGGTGACATGGGACGAGTGGGCCGGCGACTACGCTCTGGTCCGCGACCTCATCGCCGAGACCTATCCGGAGGAGTTCCACGACTTCAACGCGCGGATGTGGACGCCCGGCGGCTTCTACCGGGGCAACTCGGCGCGCGAAAGAATCTGGAAGACGAAGAGCGGCAAGGCCGAGTTCACCACCACCGAGCGCCTGTCCTCCACCGGGTTCGCCGATGCGCCCGGCCGCTACCGCCTCATCACCCTGCGCTCCAACGACCAGTTCAACACCACGATCTACGGCTACAGCGACCGCCTGCGCGGGATCGAGGGCACGCGGACCGTTCTGCTGATCAACCCGGACGAGATGCGGCGGGCGAACCTGCGCGAGGGGCAGGTCGTCGCCCTGGTCGGCGATGCGCAGGACGGTGTGGAGCGCATGGTGTCGGGGCTCACGGTCACGCCCTTCTCGCTGCCCGACGGCTGCCTCGGCGCCTACTACCCCGAGATGAACCCCCTGATCCCGCTCTCGCACCACGACGCGCAATCGAAGACGCCGGCCGCCAAGTCGGTGCCGGTGCGGATCCGGGCCTGATCCGGTCTCGCCGCCATCGCCGGTGTCGCGACGGGGGCCTGCGACGGTCCTCAGCGCAAAAAGCCGGCCTCGCGCAGCTCGGACTCGACCGCCTCGCAGAGCGGCTGGAGCGGGTCGTCGTTCTGGGCCGGCGGCGGGTGCAGCGGCTGCATCGGCGGAAAGGACAGCGCCTCATCCGGCATTGCCGCATCGCCGAAGTTTTCGCCGATGTCCGGGTGCTCCTTCCGGCGCAGAGCGGACGAGATGAGCTTGCCGATCATGATCGAATCCCGCGAGCCAACCCCTGAAGAACGCGAACAAACCCTCATCGTTCGCAGGCAAGGGCTGAGGATTGCCTGATTCGCGCCGGGTGTGCACGTCGGGCAACAGGCGGGTCGGCCCAGTGAACCGGCGCGATGCTGGCTGCAGACGAGGCATGACTGGCAGTCCGAGCCGCCGCCGGGCATCCGCCGGGCATCCGCATTGCGTGTTCGCACGGCCCGGCCGGCCCGCGCCGGGCAGGAACCGGTCCCCTCACCCCGAGTTGCCACCGTCACCGACCTGAGAGGTCGCCGCCCCGCCTCGTCGGAGGCCGAACCGAGCCGTCGCGGGTCCCCCCGCGCCCGCTCCCGGCCGAGGCAGTAGAGGGAGACGCCCCGCGTGACCACACCATCCCATCGCCGCCGGCGCCGCTTCGGGCCGGTGACCCCATGACGCTGGACCAGATCCTGGCTGTCTCGGTGATCGGCGGCATGATGGTGCTCTTCGTCTGGGGGCGGATGCGCTACGACGTCGTGGCGGGCGGCGCGCTCCTCGCCGCGGTGACGGCGGGCCTCGTGCCGGCGAAGCAGGCGTTCAGCGGCTTCTCGGACGACATCGTGATCATCGTGGCGAGCGCGCTCGTCGTCAGTGCGGCGGTGGCCCGGTCGGGAGCGATCGAGGCGGCGCTGCGGCATGTCGCGCCGCATCTGCGCAGCACGCGCGCCCAGCTCGTCGGCCTCGTCGTCACGGTCACGGTGCTGTCGGCCTTCATCAAGAACATCGGCGCGCTCGCCATGATGCTGCCGATCGCATTTCAGATCGCCCGGCGCGGCCACGTCTCGCCCGCCGTGTTCCTGATGCCGATGGCCTTCGGCGCCCTGCTCGGCGGGCTCGTCACGCAGGTCGGCACCTCGCCCAACATCATCGTGGCCCGCCTGCGCGGCGAGATCACCGGCACGCCCTTCACGATGTTCGACTTCACCCCCGTCGGAGTCGGGCTCGCGGTCCTGGGCGTCGCCTTCCTGAGCGTGGGCTACCGGCTGATCCCGCGCGAGCGCCGCGGCACCGTCGCCCTGGACGAGGCGGTAGCGGTGGCCGATTACGCCACGGAGGCGCAGGTGCCGGAGGGCTCGGCGATCGCCGGGCGCACGGTGGCCGACCTCACCGCCCGGGCGGACGGCGACGTTGCCGTCACGGCGATCGTGCGCGACCGGACGCGCCGGGCCTCGCCCCTGCCCGACGCGGTGCTGCGGGCGCATGACAGCGTGATCCTGCGGGGCGAGCCGGCGGCCCTGCAACGCTTCGTCGGCGAGGCCGGCCTGACGCTGGAAGGCGAGAACCGCCCGACCGCCCGCGAGGACAACCCGGACGGGGCGCACGCCGTGGAGGCGGTGATCGGGCCGACCTCGCTGCTGATCGGCCGCTCGGCCGGCCAGCTCGTCCTGCACCAGCGCTTCGGGGTCAACCTGCTGGCGGTGAGCCGGGCCGGCAAGCGCTTCACGGAGCGGCTGCGCGACATCACCCTGCGGGCCGGCGACGTGGTCGTGCTGCAGGGCGATGTCGCGGCCATGCCCCAGCACCTGCGCGACCTCGGCGCCCTTCCGCTTGCCCAGCGCTCGTTGCCGCTCGGCAGCGCGCGCCGCGGCTGGATCACCCTGACCATCCTGGTGCTCACGGTCGCGGCCGTGGCGTTCGGCCTCGCGGAGGTGGCGCTCGCCTTCTTCGCCGCCGCCCTCATGATGGTGATGACCGGCGCGCTGCCGGCGCGCGACGCCTACGAGGCGGTGGAATGGCCGATCCTCGTCATGCTCGCCGCCCTGATCCCGGTGAGCGACGCGCTGCGCACCACCGGCACGACCGAGCTGTTCGCGGGCTGGCTGTCGCAGGTCGGTGCGCTCCTGCCCGCCTGGGGGGCGGTCGGGCTGATCATGCTGGCCGCCATGGCGGTGACGCCCTTCCTCAACAACGCCGCGACGGTGCTGGTGATGGCGCCGATCGCCGCCAGCTTCGCCCGCTCGCTCGGCTACGGGCCGGACGCCTTCCTGATGGCGGTGGCGATCGGGGCGGCCTGCGACTTCCTCACGCCGATCGGCCACCAGTGCAACACCCTGGTGATGGGGCCGGGCGGCTACCGCTTCGGCGACTACGCGCGTCTCGGCGCGCCCCTCTCGCTGCTGGTGCTGGTGGCCGGCGTGCCGCTGATCCTGCTCGTCTGGCCGCTGCGCTGACCCCGCCTCAGGGTTCGCGGCAGGCCATCACCTCGGCGGCCTGCGCGACGCTCAGTGCGCGGCGGCGGACCTCCAGGGCCAAGCCCGGCCGCTCGGACACGGCCGTGGCTTCTTTCTGCAAGGAGAGGTTGCAGGCGCAGGAGCGATGACCCGCCGCGTCGAAGCAGGCATCGTGGCGCTGGCAGGCGGCATCGAGCGCATCGACGGGTGCCAATCCCTCGCCGCGCTGGCCGGCTCCGCAATAATGGCCGTGGAACAGGTTCGCGCCCGTCAGCACGGCCGCGAGGTCGCCGCGGGGCGGCACCGGCTCCTCCGGCAGGCCGCCGGGATTGAGCTCGTTGGCCGGTCCTCCCGCCCGCGAGCCGGAACTGCGCAGCGTGCGCGGGATGGCGGAGCGCGGGCCGGGCTCGTTCAGCGTCTCGGCGGACCGTGCATTCGGGTCGGTAAGGGCCGGCAGCGGCGGCGGGGGGCCGGGCTCAGCCTCTTCGGTCTCGACCTCTTGGGTCTCGGCTGGGGCGGGCTGGGCCGGCACACCGGTGGCGATCAGCATGGCGGCGAGAGCAGCGAGGCGAACGAGATGTCTCACGCAAGGGGTCTCCACGGTCGGGTCCGAAGAACCACGACCTTGGCCGGACCGTTCCCGGACGGCGTCCGCGCACGCCCGTGCCCACCGTTGAGCCTATGTTAATTCCATCCCGCCGATCCTGTGCTTCAAAGCCTCCAGCAGATGAGGCGGCATCATGGATCGACAGCGCCGTTTGATCAGAGGGACTTACAACGTCTTCCGGCACCGCGAGAAGCCCGAACTCTACTGTGCAGTGCGGCAAGACAAGCCGGTGCCGGGATTCCTAGAGGGCGCCTGCTGGGCCTACAGCCATACGCTGCAGGACATGGCGGCCGTGCCGGTCGAGTTCAGGCCGGTCGCGGCGGAGGACGCGACGCGGCAGCTCGGCTTCTACGTCTTTCACGCCTTCAGCCGGCCCGAGCGCTGGCGCAGCGCCGCGTGACGGGCCGTCGTCTCAGCGCGACAGGTTGCGATAGACGCAGCGGTCGCCCTGATCCTCGTACCCGCCCGGGCAGGCGCGTACGCAGGCCCCGGCCGCCCATTTGAGGCCGCGCGGGCAGGAATCGGGGACCTGCGCCCGGGAGGGGCCGGGCTTGGATCCGGCGAGAAGGATCGCCGCAGCGAGGGCGAGGTGCAGCCGAGACATGTTCGGGGCTCTCCGACCGCCTGACCCCAGGGCGGCCGAACACGGCCGTAGCGGGAGCAGTCCGTTGCCAAGAACGCGGCTCCCCTCGCAGGCGCGCCGCGCTCGGCTGCATGCCTGACGTGCGCGTCGGGCGGAACGCGACGGCGTGCCGCCGCGCCGATGCGATGCTGCACCGCATCAAGCCGGTCTTGACGGCGTCGATTGTGCAATCTTAGATTGTAATAATCAGATCCCACAGCCTGTCAAGCCCGACATCTGCGATAGAGACATCAGATGATATCTGGCACCTCGCTTGCCTAGTTCAGCATGGGCCTTCGCGTCCGAAGCAAACTTCCGGTCCGCCAAGGGTTGCCGAACCAAAAAATCTCGCTACGTTCGTGTAAGTGTATGTTCGATCGTTCAACCGAAACGACGGACACAGGCCGTGTTTACTCAAGGGAATAAGAAGATTCTGTTGAGAGCTGTCGTCGATTTGAGAGAGGATGCCGGGCATGTCGCAGCATGAGAACCGCGAGGAGGTCGTCCGTGCGCTGGCCGGAGCGCTTGATGTTGCGGCGCATCGTCTGACGGAGGGAGGGGCCTCGGACCTCGAAGTCGGCCGGGCGATGGTGGCGGCCGGCTTGTCGCGCTGGGCGCGGGCCATCTCGGCCGAACAACTCGTCGACGAACTCGCGACCATCACCGGCGGCATCGCGGTGGCGGCCGGTATCGAGGTCATCCCCGACGCCGTGCAATGACGAGCCCGGGGGAATATGCTGCCGGCGCGGACGGAGCATTGTCGGATGATCCGGGCGAGGAGCGTGGCGTCCTCCCGTGAACGGTCGGTCATCGGGGTTGATCGGAGGATCACGTCGGCCCGGGACAGAGATCACCCCGCTCCTGGCCGGCACGGCCCGGTGACCGATCGCAATGACGCCCGGCGCGGTCGTGAGTTCGGGCGTGCCTCGCGCCGGCCTGAAACCGTCAGGCCCGAGCCGGGCGGCCGGCGGCGGACGGCCGCAGCGCCGCGATCCGCGCCGTGAGGCGGCGGTAGGCTCGGAGCGCCGCCGCGAGGTCGGTCCGCAGCCGCGTCTCGTCTCCGAGATCGGCGAGGCCGTAGGTGAGCCCGAGGATGTGCGCCGCCTCGTAGCCGCGCGGCAGCTCGCCCGGGCTGCCGAGGGCGATCGCGGTCGCGGGCAGATGGGCGGCCGCGTCCGCGGCCAGCGCCCGCAACCGGTCGCCGTCCAGGCGCAGGGCCGTCTCGGCCCGCGGCCCGTGCGCCCGGATGGCCGCGACGGTGCCTTGCGCCAGCGAGAGATGCACCGCCTCCCGGTGAGCGGGAAACAGGTAGACGAGATAGATGCCGCGGGTGGCGCTGGTGGTCACGGCCGGATCGAACACCGCGATCCACGGCACCGCCGCCCAGTGCCGCCCCCGCTCGGGGCTGCCCTTCACCAGGAAGCCGCGTGCCTCCTGCGGCAGGGCGGCGCGCACCTCGTCGGCCGCGCCCCGCCGGATCATCTCGGCGAGCGGGTGGCCGGGGAGCGGATCGAGGCGCGCGAGCGGATAGTCCCGCACGATCCGCCGCAGGGCGTGACCGAGGCTCATGCGGCGCGGCCGATCGGCCGGCGGGGGTCGGGCCGGCCGGCGCTCACGGCAGGTAGGTCTCGCCTCCGGTGAGCGGCGCGCCGACCCCCGTCGTGCCCGGGAAGGTGAGCGGCAGCCCGCGCCTCGCCCGCGCCGCCAGATACGCGAAGGCCTGCGCCTCGAGGTGGGAGGAGGACCAGCCGATCGCGTCCGCGACCGTGATCTCGGCGGACAGGCAGCGGGCGAGCCCGCGCAGCATCTCGGCGTTCTTGGCGCCGCCGCCCGCGACGATCCAGCGCCTCGGCGGCTCGCTCGCGAAGGCGAGCGCCCGCGCCACCGCCTCGACCGTGAAGGCCGTGAGCGTCGCGGCGCCGTCCTCGGTGGAGAGGAAGCCTGCGAGCTTGTGCGAGAACCAGTCGCGGTCGAGGGATTTCGGCGGTCGGCGCGCGAAGTACGGATGATCGAGCAGCCAGCGCAGGAAGGCCGGATCCGGTCGCCCCCGGGCGGCGGTGGCGCCGTCCTCGTCGTACTCCGCGCCCGTGCGCTCCTTCATCCAGTCGTTGAGGAGGGCGTTGCCCGGGCCGGTGTCGAAGGCGAGAAGTTCGCCCGCCGCCGAGATCAGGGTCACGTTGGCGACGCCCCCGATGTTGAGGATCCCGAGGCCTCCGGTGAAGCCCGCGGCCTGCGCGAGCGCCCGGTGGAACACCGGCACCAGCGGCGCCCCCTCCCCGCCCGCCCGCACGTCGGCGAGGCGCAACTGCCCCACCACCGGGATGCCGAGGCGGCGCGCCAGCGCCTGCCCGTCGCCGATCTGCAGGGTGAGGCCCTGGCCGGGCTTGTGCACCGCGGTCTGGCCGTGGAAGCCGACGGCGTCGATGTCGGAGGGGACGAGCCCGTTCGCGGCCAGGAATTCCTCCACGGCCTCCGCGTGGCGGCGGGTGATCAGCTCCTCGGCTTCGGCCAGGCAGCTGGGCCGGTCGGTATGGCGGTTGGCCGCCCGGGCGTCGGCAAGCGCCCGGCGCAGCAGCGCCCGCTCCTCCTCCGCATAGGCGCGGTAGCCCGTGGGGCCGAGCGGGTCGAGATGGCCGTTATGCCCGCGCGTCGCCGTCACGGTCTCGCCGTCGGTCTCGATCAGCGCGACGTCGATCCCGTCCAGGGAGGTGCCGCTCATCAGGCCGATCACCCGCCCCATCCGCCTGCCCCCGTGCGTTCGTGGCCGCGCGCTGCTATGAGCCGGCGCGTATTCCCCGGACCTAGCATGGCGGGGCGGGGTTCGTCCCGCCGCCCCATCCTGCCCGCCACGAGACCCGTACCGATGGCCGCGCCCGATTCCTTCGTGCCCCGCTCCGACTTCCTCGCCGTGCTGTTCGAGCGCGGCTACGTCCACCAGTGCTCCGACTTCGCCGGGGTGGATGCGGCGGCCCGGGAGGGCCGGCTCACGGCCTATGTGGGCTACGATTGCACGGCGCCGTCGCTGCATATCGGGCACCTGCTCTCGATCATGATGCTGCACTGGCTGCAGGCGACGGGCGGGCGGCCAGTCGCCCTGATGGGCGGGGGCACCACCCGCGTCGGCGACCCGTCGGGGCGCGACGAGAGCCGCAAGATCCTCACCCTGGAGCAGATCGACGCCAACAAGGCCGAGATCCGCAAGACCTTCGCGCGCTTCCTGCGCTTCGGCGACGCCGCGGGCGACGCGCTGATGGCCGACAACGCCGAGTGGCTGACCCGGCTCAACTACATCGAGATGCTGCGCGACATCGGCCGCCACTTCTCGGTCAACCGCATGCTGTCGATGGACAGCGTGCGGCTGCGCCTGGAGCGCGACCAGGAGCTGTCGTTCCTCGAATTCAACTACATGATCCTGCAGGCCTACGACTTCGTGGAGCTGAACCGGCGCTACGGGGTGACGCTGCAGATGGGCGGCTCGGACCAGTGGGGCAACATCGTCAACGGGATCGATCTCGGGCGGCGTCTCGGCACGCCGCAGCTCCACGCCCTGACCTGCCCGCTGATGACCACCGCCTCGGGCGCCAAGATGGGCAAGACGGCGTCGGGCGCGGTGTGGCTGAATCCGGACCTGCTCTCGCCCTGGGAGTACTGGCAGTTCTGGCGCAACACCGAGGACGCGGATGTCGGCCGCTTCCTGCGCCTGTTCACCCTGCTGCCGCTGCCCGAGATCGCCCGGCTGGAGGCGCTCGGCGGCGCCGAGATCAACGAGGCCAAGAAGGTGCTCGCCACCGAGGCCACCGCGCTGCTGCACGGCCGGGAGGCCGCCGAGGCCGCCGCCGAGACGGCGCGCCGCACCTTCGAGGAGGGGGCCGCGCCCGAGACCCTGCCGACCGTGGAGGTGCCGGGATCGCTCCTGGCCGCCGGGCTCGGCGTGCTGGCCGCGTTCGGTCCCGACCACGCCAAGCTCCTGCCCTCGACCAGCGAGGCGCGCCGCCAAGTGCGCAGCGGCGGCCTCAAGGTCAACGACGCCGCCGTGACGGACGAGCGCGCGGTCCTGACCCCCGGCGACGTGACGGGCGAGGGCGTGATCAAGCTCTCGTTCGGGCGCAAGAAGCACGTGCTGCTGCGGCCGGTCTGATCGCCCGCTCGCCTCACCTGCGTCAAAGGCGTGCCGCGCGCGGCCTCGACTGCCCGCGTCCCGCCGGAACGAAGTGCGGCTGTGGGAGGTTTCGGACTAGGCCACGGAATCACTTGACCTCCCGGGCGAACCGGGAGCATCGACACATCCGCGTCGCAAAGTCCGCGTACCGGCGCGGCGGCACTCGCCTGCAGAAGCGGGTCCCCGGTCCGGTCGTCACGACACGATCAACGGTTCGGCAGCCTCCCACGGGTCACGGTCCATGAACGACGTAGCCGACCAGGATCTCCGGCCTCTGGCGATGAGGCCCTGGGTGCAGTTGTTGGTCGTGTCGGTCCTGGTCGCCGGCGGCGCCGGGGCCTTCTGGTACCGTCATCCGGCAAAGGTCGAGGCCGCCCCCGTCGTCACGCCCGGCTCGGCCTTCGTGCCGCCCCGCGACGGCGGCCTTATCCTCACCGAGGCGCAACTCGCGACGCTCACGGTCAACACCGTCGAGGCGCGCCGCTTCTCCGAGGAGATCGCCACGGAGGGCAAGATCAGCGTCGACGAGTACCGGGCCACGCCGGTCTTCTCGCCCTATCCCGGCCGCATCGTCCAGATCTTCGGCCGCACCGGCGAGCGCGTCGAGCAGGGCCAGCGCCTGTTCTCGATCCAGGCCAACGAGATGGTCCAGGCCCAGAACGACTACCTCGCGGCCCTCAACGTCCTCAACAAGAGCCGCTCGCAGTTCAATTTCGCGACCTCGGCCGAGAAGCGCCAGCGCGACCTCTACGAGACGCGGGCCACCACGCTGCGCGAGCTGCAGAGCGCCCAGAACGACCTGACTAGCGCGACGAACGACCTCAGGACCGCCGAGGTCGGGCTGGAGGCGGTCCGCAACCGGCTGCGCATCCTCGGCCTCACCGATGCGGACATGACCGCGCTGCAGCAGAAGGGGGCGATCAACCCCGAGACGATGATCAACGCGCCGCTGAGCGGCACGATCATCCAGCGCAAGATCGGCCCCGGCCAGTACGTCACCACCGGCGGTTCGGATCCGTCCTACGTCATCGGCGATCTCTCGAAGGTCTGGCTCGTGGCCCAGCTGCGCGAGCCGGACGCCGCCAAGGTCGATCTCGGCGAACTGGTGCGCTTCCGCGTCCTCGCCTTCCCGGACCGGATCTTCGAGGCGCGGGTGAACTTCATCGGCTCATCGGTCGATCCCGCAAGCCGGCGCATCACCGTGCGGGCCGATGTCGAGAACCGCCAGAACCTGCTCAAGCCCGAGATGTACGCGAGCGTGCGCATCGTGAACGAGCGCGAGGCCGCCTCCCTGTCGGTGCCGCGCGCGGCGGTGATCTTCGAGGGCGACCGGGCGAGCGTCTGGGTGCTCGGCGAGGGCAACGCGGTCGAGAGCCGCCGGATCAAGGCGGGCATCGTGAGCGGGGGCAACGTCGAGGTGCTCGACGGGCTCAACATCGGCGAGAAGGTGATCTCGAAGGGCGCCCTCTTCGTCGACCGCATGGCCGCCACGGAGTGAGGCCGCCCGGCATTCCGCAGCGCCGACCCGGAGCGGAACGGTTCGGGGCCGATCTGCTCAGGACATGCTTTCTGCATCATGGTCGTGGCCGAGCCGGTGACCACGACCGTGGATCATGCCCAGTTGAATAGCAGGACCCCATGAGAGGACTCGTCGGTCTCGCCCTGCGGCAGCGCGTGCTCGTCGTGCTGGGCTTCGTCCTGCTGATCGCGGCGGGGGCCATGGCCTTCCGCTCGCTCAACATCGAGGCCTATCCGGATCCGACCCCGCCGATGGTCGACGTGATCACGCAGGTGCCCGGCCTCTCGGCGGAGGAGGTCGAGCGCTACATCACGATCCCGATCGAGATCATCACCTCGGGGCTGCCCAACCTGAAGCAGGTCCGCTCCAGCTCGCTCTACGGCCTCTCGGACGTGAAGCTGCAGTTCGGCTTCGAGTTCACCTACCAGGAAGCGGAGCAGCAGGTGCTCAACCGGCTGGCCCAGCTCGACGGCCTGCCCAACAGCGCCAAGCCGGCGATCTCCCCGGTGAGCCCGATCGGCGAGATCTTCCGCTACCGGCTGCGGGCGCCGCCCGGCTACAGCGTGCTCGATCTGAAGACGCTGCAGGATTGGGTGCTGCGGCGCCGCTTCCGGGCCGTGCCCGGCGTCATCGACGTGATCGGCTGGGGCGGCAAGACCAAGACCTACGACGTCGCCGTCGATCTCGACCGGCTGAACGCCTTCGGCGTCACCCTGCCGCAGATCGTCCAGACCCTCAACGACAGCAACCTGAATGTCGGCGGCAACCGCATCAGCATCGGCAGCCAGTCGGCGGTGGTGCGCGGCGTCGGGCTGATCCGCTCGGTGGACGACATCCGCGCCACCGTGATCAGCCAGGTGAACGGGGCGCCGGTCCTGATCGGGGACGTGGCCACCGTGTCGATCGGGCATCAGCCGCGGCTCGGCATCGCCGGCATGAACGAGGACGACGACATCGTCCAGGGCATCGTGCTGATGCGCCGCGGCGAGAAGAGCACGCCCTCGATCGAGGCCGTGAAGGCCGAGGTCGCCCGCATCGAGGCGTCCGGCCTCCTGCCGCCGGGCGTGCGCATCGAACGCGTCTACGACCGCTCGGACCTGATCGAGGTCACGACCCACACCGTGCTGCACAACATGGGGGTCGGCATCATCCTGATCCTGATCGTGCAGTGGCTCTTTCTCGGCAATCTGCGCAGCGCCCTCATCGTCGTGGCGACGATCCCGTTCGCGCTGTTCTTCGCCGTGGTGATCCTCGTCGCGCGCGGCGAATCGGCCAACCTGCTCTCCGTCGGCGCCCTCGATTTCGGACTGATCGTCGACGGCACGGTCATCATGGTCGAGAGCATCTTCCGCTACCTGTCGGGCCACGGGGCGGTGCCGGGCGGCTCGCCGGCGCGGGCCTCGGCCTTCGAAGCCAAGCTGCACAAGATCTCGTTCGCCGCCTCGGATGTCGGACGCTCGATCCTGTTCGCCTCCGCGATCATCGTCACGGGCTTCCTGCCGCTCTTCACGCTCACCGGCGTCGAGGCCTACATCTTCGGGCCGATGGCGCAGACCTACGCCTACGCGCTGCTCGGCGGCCTGATCGCCACCTTCACGGTGACGCCGGTCCTGTCGGCGATCCTCCTGCCGAACCACGTCAAGGAGGTCGAGACCATCCTGGTGCGGGCGCTGGACCGGATCTACCGGCCGGCGGTGCGGGCAGCAGTGGGCAACCGCATCCTGATGCTCGCCTGCACGGCGGTGCTGCTCGTCGGCATCGGCCTCACGGTGCGCAGCCTCGGGCTCGAATTCCTGCCCAAGCTCGAGGAGGGCAACCTCTGGATCCGCGGCACCATGCCGGCGACGATCTCGCTCGAGGAGGGCAACGACTACGTCAACCGGATGCGCCGGATCATCGCCGCCGTGCCGGAGGTGGAGCGTGTCGTGTCCCAGCACGGCCGGCCCGACGACGGCACCGACGTGGCCGGCCGTGCTGGGACACG
>NZ_BPQQ01000096.1 GCF_022179325.1 Methylobacterium isbiliense
CGCGAAGCCGAGGGAGGATCAGCGTCCCTTCACCGCGGAGTCGCGCGCAGTCTTGAGGTGGCGGATCATCTCGGCCGTGCCGGTGCCGGACTTGGGCAGGGCCGTGACTTGTCCGGCCAGCACCGCGCGTGCCGCCCCCTCGGCGTCCAGCGGATCGCTCTTGCCTTTCTGGTGCCGCAGCTGGCGATTGGGACGGTTGACCTCCAACACATCGTGCCCCTGCTCGCGCAGGAAGCGCGACAGGCCGGCGCCATACGAACCGGTGCCCTCGACGCCGAAGACTCGGATCGGTCCTAGAGAGCGTGCCCAGGTCTCGAGCGCACGGTAGCCCTTACCGCCGACCGGTATGGTGGTGCTGTCCAGGCGTGCGCCGAGCGCGCTGATCGCGACGGCAGCGTGGATGTGTTTGTGAGTGTCGACGCCGATGATGATCTCGGCGGGGGTGGTCTCGCTCATGGCAGGAGGCTCCAGACCGTTGCGGAAGACCTGCCGGTCTGGCGGGCGGACAGGACTGTGACGGGATCAGCGGCCTCAGGCTCCTATGAGGTCACACCCCGCTCAATCGGCAGGTGCTGCCTGGAGCGCCGACAGATCACCCCAACGACACTGGGTCAGTCTCAAGCCGGGTCAGGCCTCCAAGCAGCGCTGACATTCTCACAGTCTCAAGCAACCGTGGGGGGAGGACGGCGACACTCCGCCCTGGGCTACCGCTCACCCCTCGTCTACGAACAGGAGCACCAGCCAAAACCCGCAACCGAGACCCTGGTCACCCAAGCCCCGTAACCGTCCACAGAAACCGGGCAATCCCAAATAGCCGGGGCGGTCCCGGCGGCTACAGGCCGGACCGGATGGTGTCGAGGAGCCGGAAGCGCAGCGCGCCGTCGTTGCCCCCGAGCGCGATCACGAAACGCACCCGCCCGTGCCTGGCCGTGTCGGCATAACCCGCCAGGGTGCGGACGCCGGAGAACGTGCCGGTCTTGAAGTGGGCGCCGTCGCCGCTGCGCAGCAGGGCGCTATGGGGCGTAAAGAGATGCAGCACCTGAGCGAGGCCCCGGGCCGTGAAGCGGTTGCCGCGGCTGATGCCCGAGCCTTCCTCGAGGTGGATCGACCCGGCGAGGCCGTGCTTGGCGAGCACGTCGTTCGCGACCCGGAGCGATTTCTCGAGGCTGACGGGTCCACCCAGGCGATGCCCGCCGATCTCCAGGAAGACTTGGTTGGCGATGTAGTTGTTCGAGCCGAGGAGCATCGCCGCCAGGATCTGCGACAGGGGGCGGGACTGGCGGTGAACGTAGACCGGCTCCAGCCCCGCGGGGACGGCTCCCGTCGAGATCTTGCCCTTGACGCTGGCGCCGGCCCGCTCGACGAACGCGGCGATCAGCTCGCCGGCATAGAGCAGGCCCAGCGTGGGATCCCGGGTCAGGCTGATCCGGCCGCGACCCTGGTCGCTCCGGGCCAGGAACTGGCTGATCGCGAGCGGCGTGATCGGGGTCTGTTCCTCGGCGGAGCGGACCGTCTTGCCCCTCCGCACCGCATGGATCGTGTTGAAGTTCACCGCGAGCGCGGAGTTCAGGGCGTCGTAGGCCTCGTCGGTCGCCTCGATGCCCGGAATGCGGAGATCGACGGGATAGTAGCTCGCGTCCAGCACGATGCCGCTGAGCGGCTGCTTGCCGATAGCGGCGACCAGGGCTGGCGCGAGCAGAGCCAGCTCCTCGGAGATCAGAAAGGGATCGCCGCCGCCGCGAATGTAGAGCACCCGGTTGGCATCCAGGTAGAAGCGGGTCTGAAAGCGGTAGTCGGCGCCCAGGGCGTCCAGCGCCAGCCAGGCGGTCACGATCTTCGCGACGGAGGCGGGGATGAAGGGCTTGTCGGCGTTCCGAGCGACGAGCTCGTCACCCTTCTCGTCCATCACGAGCACCAGCCCCGACGGAGCGAGCTCCGCGATCTTCTCCCTGGCACCGGCCAGGACCTGTGCGGGCGGCAGGAGCAGGGCGCAGGCAAGGGCGAACAGGAGACGCCGTCTGAGGCTGGCAGCCCGCACGCCCCACTTCGTCATTCTCGGCGATTGGCTCATCATGGCCATATGGTCTCAGTGTCCCCGCAAAAGGTCTGGGCAAGAGGTCGGGTATCGTCCGCTTTGGTCTGGTGGGAGCGCTGCTTCTGCACGGGTGTGGGGCTGAGGCCGCAGCGCTTGGCGGCGGCTCTCACGCTCTCCTGACGTAGCTGTATTGCGCGACGGACCGCCTCCGTTGTGCTGGCGCTGCCGGAGAGAACTTGGCGCGGGACAATTTGGCCCAGGACAACTTGGCCCATCGCGCATCCCTCGCAGCATGATGGTCAACCGTACCACTACGTCGCGGAATCAAACCTCTAGCCGGAGAGAAGACTCATCGCGAACCGTCCCGCCATGGCGAGGAGAAAGGTTGCGAAGGCAAGCTCGAGCGTGCGCTCCGGCAGTCGATGAGCGAGACGTGCGCCGACCGGCGCGACGGCGATGCTGGTCGGGATCAAGAGCATGAATCCGATCAGCGACACATAGCCGAGCGCCAGAGGGAGCTGCAGGGCGACGATGTCTGGATGCTGGGCTGCCTTAGACCAGCCCGCAATGGCGTAGCCAACCGCCCCCGGAAGCGAAATGAGCACGCCCAGACCGGCGGAGGTCCCGACGGCCTGACGGATGCTGCGGCCATACGAGGTCAACACCATCGCCCCGAGTGCGCCGCCGCCAATCCCCATCAGCGCCGAGATCGCCCCGATGAGGAAGCCGGAGGCATGAATGGGAGTGCCGGACAGCGGCCTCTCGCTACCGAGGACACGGGATTCGCGCTTGAAGACGAGGCGCAAGGCCAGAAACCCTGCCACGATCACGAAGGTGACTTTGAACACCGTCGGAGCGGCGAAACGGGCAACGGCGCTCGCGCCGAGCACGCCGACGAGCACGGATGGCGCCCAGGCGCGCAGAACGCCCCACTCGACGGCATCCTTGGCGCGATGAGCGGCCAGCGATCGAATCGAGGTTGGGATGATGACAGCGAGCGAGGTGCCAATGCAGAACGGCATACGCGCCTCGTCGGGAACACCTGCCAGACGAAATAGCTCGTAGAGTACGGGAACTGTCACTGCGCCGCCGCCGACGCCGAAGAGTCCTGCAAGCAAGCCGGTCAGGGCACCGGCCGCCAAAAGCGCCAACACGAGTGGGGCGATTTCTGAGGCGTGCATGCCGGCAATCATCTGGGCCTCGTAGAAGGAACTCGCTTTGTCCGCTGCAGCCGGGATTCAGCAAACGGCAGAACCTGCGCACATCGGCGATGCCAGGATCTGTATCATGCAGCCCACCGCCCATATCAGTGACCCCACCATGATCCGAAACGCAAATTCACGATTGGCTCGTCGATGATCGAATGGGGGTGCATTGATCGGTCCTAGCAACGCGTCCCGTACTCGCAACCGCGCAACCCCAGGCGACAGCATACGTGCGGGCAACGCGCGAGAACTCCGGCACCCGAAGATGGCCGTAGGACTTGTGATGGTTCGGCTCGCCGTCAGGCCGACGGTAGGCATTCAGGACCGGACGATGCAGCGATCAAGGTTCACAGACGAGCAGGTGATTGCGATCCTGCGCGAGCAGGAAGCGGGCGGGATCACCGCTCGTGCTGCCGGTTCCGCCCCACACGCGCTGGTCGATCGACTTCGTCCCCGACCAACGCGCCTCGGGCCGGCGGTTTCGGATCCTGAACGCGGTCGACGACGTCACGAAGGAGTGCCTCACGGCGGTGGCGGACACCTCGATCTCGGGCCGGCGCGTTGTACGCGAGTTGACCGCGCGTGTGGCCCGACACGGCAGGCCGACGGTGATCGTCTCCGATCACGGCACTGAGTTCACCTCGAACGCCATGCTGGCCTGGACGCAGGAAGCTGGGGTCGGCTGGCACTTCATCGCGCCGGGCAAGCCGATGCAGAACGGCGTGCGCGAGACCGTCAACGGCCGGATGCGCGACGAGTTGTTGAACGAGACGCTGTTCTTCGCCCACGCCCGCACCGCGCTGGCCCGCTGGGTTGCGGACTACACCCAGCACCGGCCCCACTCGGCCCTTCGCTATCAAACCCCAGCCGCCTTCGCGGCCAGCTTCACCGCACCGGGCGATCGGCGCAGCAATCCCGACCAGCTCAGCCGATCGCCCGGTGCTCCCGCCGCCCTCACGCGCCACTCTCACGCCGCGACTCCGGCCACCACCGGATGAATAACGGAGGTCACGTCATCAGTTCGCTTGAAGGTGCCCGCAAGCGGACAAGACCTCGAAAGCTCTGCAATCGGCCGCTCAAAAAAACTTTTGTCCAGAAAGGCTTTAGTCTAGTCGAGCGCCTGAGATCTGGACCATTTCCTTCCAAATCGGCCGTTCGCGCTGACCCTTCTCCTGCGCCTGTTCCGGCGTACTCGCGAGCGGACGGGCGCCGGCGACCTCAAACCGCTGCTGGATCATCGGATCGGCCGCAATCGCGCGCAGCGCCTCCGAGATCTGGTCGACGATCGCGCGCGGCGTGGCGCTCGGCGCAACGAATGCGGCCCAGGAGGTCGCCACGAAGTCCGGCACGCCCGCCTCGGCCATGGTCGGCACGTCGGGCAGGGTCGGCCAGCGCTCGGGCGTCGTGACGGCGAGCACTCGGAATTGGCCGGCTGCGATCGCGCCGACATAGGAGGGCAGGTTGTCGATCGCGAGTTGGACATCGCCGCTGAGCATCGCCGGTATGGTCTGCGCGGCGCCGCGGAACGGAACGTGGGTCGCTGTCAGACCGGTGCGCGTGGCGAAGAGCGCGCCGCAGAGGTGCGGCGACGTGCCGACGCCGGGGCTGCCGTAGAAGTAGCCTCCGCTGCGGCCCTTCGCCCAGGCAATGAATTCCGGGATCGTGCGAGCCGGCACGTGCTGGGTGGGCACCACCGCGACGTTCGGCAACTCCCAGGTCAGTGAGATGGGGATGAGGTCCCGGTCCGCGTCGAAGGGCATACGGCTGTAGAGGTACTGGCTGATTGAGAAGTGGCCGACGGTCGCCGCACCGATTGTGTAGCCGTCGGGCGTACTCTTGGCCACGGCGTCGATGCCGGTGTTGCCGCCCGTGCCCGGGCGGTTCTCGACGACCCAGGTGCCGCCGAGCCGATCCTTGAGGCGCTCGCCGAGAAGACGCGCGAGCACGTCGGTCGAGCCGCCTGCCGGATAGGGAACGATGAGCCGGATCGGCCGCTCGGGCCAGTTGCGATTCTGGCCGAGGGCGAGGCTCGGCAATCCGGCCACGACGCCGCCCGCCGAGGCGGCGATCCAGCCGCGACGCGTCAATCCCTTCATCAGTTCCTCCCTATCCGGGGCCGTGCCGGATACTGATCACCCGGATAGAGGGGCCGAACGGCTCCTCCGTCACATCCCATACCGGTCGACGCAGGTTCGTGAGCTGGCCGTGCCGCATGTCTTCGGCGTACTAGTCTCGGCCTGTCAATACTCGTCGAATAGGGAAGGTCCATCAGGCGCTGTCCGAACGCGAGATGACTTCTCACGCACGCGGGCGACGGCCCCGGGTCGTGTCCCCTGGCGTGGTGTAGCTGCGGTGTGGACACCACGATCAATCGGCCGGGTCCGGGACGATCAGGCGGCCAGGATGGGCAGGCTGACACGAGGATCCGCTGATCGGGGCGATGCTTTCCAGGGTCACGCAGCGGGCGCGCTGGACGGCCCATTCGTCGTTCTGTTCGCGCAGGAGCGCGCCGACAGGGCGAAGATGGCCGGTACGATCTGCCTGAGCGGGTGCTGCCCCGCGCCATCCTTCAGGTCCCGACGCCGAGCGAGGTGGATGCCCGGCGGAACCTCATCGCCCGGTCGGCACGCGCGCTCGGTGTCGCAACGGCGCACGATCTGCGCGACTACTCCCGCATCGGCCCCACGGATGCCCGGCTGCCCATCGACCAGCTGGTCGAGGAGGGCACGCTCGTTCCCGTCCGCGTCCGCGGGTGGCTGCATCAGGCCTACCTGCACAAGGACGCGCGGCTCGGCCGCACGCGCGCCGGCGCGGCGCTGGTGTCGCCGTTCGACCCGCTCGTCTGGCATCGCCCGCGCACCGAGAGGCTGTTCGGCTTCCGCTATCGCCTGGAGATCTACACGCCTGCCCACAAGCGCGAGCACGGCTACGATGTCCTGCCGCTTCTTCTGGATGGTGCGCTCGTCGCCCGCGTGGACCTGAAGGCGGACCGCAAGGCCGGCGCGCTGATCGTTCAGCGGGCGCATGTCGAGCGGCAGGCACCCTCGTGCACGGTGGAGCGCCTCGCGGACGCGCTCGGCTCCCTCGCGGCATGGCTCGGATTGTCGCGCCTTGCCGTCACGCCTGCCGCCGCCCTGGCGGGCTTGTCCCCGAGCGCCGCCATCCCGGCCGGGCCGCCAACCATCGGGCCGCCCCCTCCGAAGGTGGCCGATCGGTCGTGGTAGGCGCCCTTCACCGGCGAGGTAAGGGGCGGCACGCGCTATGCGAGGACGTCCTCGGCCACGTTCAGGATCCGGAAGCGCCGGCCCGAGGCGAACTGGTCGCGGACGAAGTCGATCGACCAGCGCGTGTGGGGCGGAACCGGCAGCACGAGCGGTGATCCCGCCCGCTTCCTGCTCGCGCAGGATGGCGATGACCTGCTCGTCGGTGGACCGCGATCGCTTCATCGTCCGATCCTTCCGGGATGCCGGACGCTACCCTCCGCTGGCCGAGATCACGGGCAGCACGTCAACCTGATCGGACCTTCGCCGCGCATCAGGCGCGTCCCGGAGTCACGCCGCCCGGCTGAGATAGCGGTCGACCGGCCGGAGGATGCGTCCACGTTCGATCGGCACGCAGGATTCGGGGAAGTCCTGGGTGAAGCGGGCGCCGCGGTCCTTGGCCAGGTTCAGGAAGCGATCGAGCTGGTTCATTGCGCCCGTCGCGATGTCGTGCAGGACGATCAGCGTCTCCGCCTGCGAGAAGCATTGTTGGAGCGCGCGATCGACCCATTCCTGGGGGCGGACCCAATCCTCGGGAATCGCGTTCCACAGGACGCAGGTGAAGCCGCCCTGCACCAGCACGTCGAGCGCCTCGGGGTTGAGCAGGCGATCGTCGAGCAGGCCGCCGCCGCCGAAGGGGCGGAAGAACCGGCGCTCATGCGCGAGGGTGCCGATCAGCTCCTGCGTGCGCACGATCTCGAAGGTGGCCATGCCCGCCGCGGCGCTCATCCCGAGCGGCACGAGATGATTGTAGGTGTGGTTGCCGATCGCGTGCCCCTCGCCATGCGCCCGCTCGCACAGGTAGCGACGCTCACGCAGCTTGTCCCCGAGCACGAAGAAGGTGGTCCGGATGTCGTGGCGACGCAGGACATCGAGCACCTGCGGCGTCACGTCGGGATCCGGGCCGTTGTCGAAGGAGAGCGTGATCTGTGTCATCGACCGGTGTTCCTGAGCATCGTCATCCCGCCTCGCCGGAGCGTGTGGAGAAGCGCCAGTGTGCGGTGCGGCGCTCGACCTGCTGGACGAGCGCGCCGAACAGGACGACGAGAAGCACGACCAGCAGGATGCCGGCGAAGACGTGCGGGCTGTCGAGCAGGGTGCGATAGCGCGAGATGAGGTAGCCGATGCCTTCCGAGGACGTCAGCATCTCGGCGACGACCACGCCGACGATGACCAGCGCCCCGCCCACCCGGAACGCGGACAGCACCGTCGGCATCGCGGCCGGCAGCAGCACCCGCCCGATGACCTGCCAGCGCGAGGCGCGCATGCTGCGCGCGACGGTCAGGTACTGCCGGTCGATCGTCTGGATGCCGGCCATCGTGCCGAGCAGGCAGGGCAGCATGCCGTAGACGCTGGCGAAGACGATCTTCGATTGCGGGCCGATGCCGAACCACGCGGTGAAGAGCGGGTAGAGGATGACGATCGGCACGGCGTAGAGCCCGGAGGCCAGCGGCTGGAGCGTCCGCCGCAGCGGAGCAACCGAGCCGATCAGCAGACCGAGCCCGATTCCCAACCCACACGCCACCAGCATCGCGATGCCGATCGCCCGCAATGTGTGGAGCAGGTGCGCGCCGTACTCCGCCGCCGATCCGACCAGGGCGGCGAGCGTCTGCGACAGGGCGGGCAGGAAGAGCTGCGGGACCAGCCCGAGACGCGGCAGGGCCTCCCACAGAATCAGGACCGCAATGCCGAGCAGGAGCCGCACCGCCGCGGGCGAGAGGGCCGGCCGCGCTGCCGAGGACGCCATCGCGAGGCTCATCCTTCGCTGACCTGATGGCGGATCTGTCTCCAGATCCGCTCGCGCAACTCGGCGAAGTGCGGCGTGGACATCATCTCGTAGGTCCGCGGACGCGGCAGCGCGACCTCGATCCGGTCGATGATCCGGCCGGGGCGCGCCGACATCACCACGATCTCGTCGGCCAGATAGGCGGCCTCCGACAGGGAGTGGGTCACGAACACCACGGTCTTGCCCGTCTCCGCCCAGATGCGCAGGAGTTCGTCGCCCATCGTGATCCGGGTCTGCTCGTCGAGCGCGGCGAACGGCTCGTCCAGCATCAGGATGGACGGATTCTGCACCAGCCCGCGCGCGATCGAGACGCGCTGCTTCATGCCGCCCGACAATTCGTGCGGGTAGCGGTCCTCGAAGCCCTGCAATCCGACGAGGGCGAGCTTCTCGCGCGCCCGCGCGGCCCGCTCCGCCTTCGGCACCCTGCGCAGGGAGAGCGGGAACTCCACGTTGTCCTGCGCGGTGAGCCAGGGATAGAGGCTCGCCTCCTGGAAGACGACGCCGACCACGTCCGGATCCGGCTCGGTCATCGGCCGGCCGCCGCAGACGATGGTGCCGGCCGTCGGCTTGGTCAGGCCCGTCATCATCATCAGGAGCGACGACTTTCCGCAGCCGCTCGGCCCGACGATCACCACGAAGCGCCCCGGCGCGATCGCGAGGTCGATCTCGTCGAGAGCCTTCGTGACCCGGCCGGAGACGTCGTAGGTGTGGGACACGCCCGCGACGCTCACCGCCCCCGGCGCAGAGGCGACGATCCGCAGCGGCGCCTTCGCCTCGCTGCGCGGGACGGCGGATGCCGAGGCAGGGCTGCCGGCCGTGGTGCCCCTGGCCATGGTCGACATCAGCTCCTCCAGTGCTCGCACCGGGCCTCGAACCAGCGCACGGCTTCGTTGAACAGGATGGCGGCGGCGGCGATCAGCAGGATGCCCGCCAGCAGCTCCTTCAGCATGTAGTTCTCGCCCCAGCTGGCGATGAGCTGCCCGAGGCCTGCGCGCGACGCGTACATCTCCGCCAGCAATATGCCGGTCAGATTGAAGATCATCGCGAGGCGAACCGCTTCGAGCAGGATCGGCGCCATCGCCGGCATGTAGACGCGCCACGCGATCTGCCACGGCGAAGCCCCGTAGGCGCGAGCGACGCGGACGTGATCGCTCTTCACCGAGTCCAGGGCGGAGAAGCTGCTGATCAGCACGATGAAAATGGTCGAGAAGACGCCGAATCCGACCTTCTGTCCGAAGTTGATGCCGAAGGCGAGGATGAACATCGGCAGGAAGATCGTCTTCGGGATCGAGAAGATGAGGAAGACGATCGGTTTCAGGATCGCGCTCCAATAGGAGCTCTCGGAGATCGCGAAGCCGAGCGCGACGCCGAGCGGCACCGCGATCGCGAAGGCGACCAGCACTTCGGCCAACGTCACGCCGACGCTCGCCAGGAAAGCGGGGCGCCCGAGCAGAGAGACCGCGGTCGCCAGCACCTCGCCGATCGGCGGCAGCAACTCCGGCGTCATCACGCCGAACCACAGGCTCGCCTGCCAAGCCGCCGCGATGGCGCCGACGAGCCCGATCCAGGAGAGAAGCCCGCCCAGCCGTCGCGCGGCCGAACGACGGAAGGCGGCCGCCATCGCGGGCGTCACGCCACGACGACGGGGGTGAAGGCCGAGGTGTAGATCTGGTCCGGCGGCGCCAGGTTCTTGAACCCGCCGAGCCGTGCGAGATCCTCGGCGGTCTGGACCTGCTCGGCCGTGAACCTGCCGTCGGGCGAGAGCTTCAGGAAGGTCTCCTCGAATTCCTGCGCGGCGACCGGTTCCGAGATGCCATTGACCTCCGCGATGATCTTGATCGCCTCGTCCCGGTTCTGCTGAAGGTAGGCGACCGCGCCGTAGAGCGCCTTCAGCGCCGCGCGCAGCATCTCGGGCTGCTTGTCGATCAGCGCGTCGGGCGCCGACCAGCTCACGGCGAGGTGGGACGGGATGGCCGTCGCGTAATCGAGCAGCGACAGGGTCTGCTTGGCCTGCAGGGTCTGGAAGCTCAGAGGCGAGTAGACCACCCCGGCATCGACGTTGCCCGAGAGCAGGTTGGGCACCAAGCCGCCGCCGCCCAGCGGCACGCTGACGAAGTCGAGCTTGTACTGGGCGCGCGTCCACAACGCCATGAAGTCGGAGAGCGAGCCGGCGGTGGTGATGCCGACCTTCTTGCCGGCGATGTCCTTCACGTCCTTGATCGGCGAGCCGGTCTTGACAAGGAGACGCCAGCCCGTGTTGGCGCTGGCGGAGAGGGCCAGGATCTTGGTGTTGACGCCGCGGCTGCGGCCGGTGGCGATCTGGGAGACGAGACCGGTGATGATGTCGGCCGCCCCGGCCGCCTGAGCCTCGAAGGCCTCGCCACCGCTGCGATACACGGTCAGCTCGGGATCGAGGCCGGCTTTGGCGAACAGGCCCCGCTTCACCGCGACATCCGCCACCACCGACGGCCACCACGTCTTCGTGGCGAGCCCGATCCGGACCTTCTGGGGTGCCGCGCGCAGGGGAGGGGCGCCGAGCGCCAGCGAGGCGGCTCCGGCCACGAGGCCGAGAGCCGCGCGGCGCGACACCCCTGCCGTCTCCGTCGGAACGATCCTCTCCATGCATTCCTCCCGATTCTCGTGTCGATTATCCCGCCGGCGGATGCGGGCCTAGGCGACGGCCTGCACCGCGCCGAGGTAGCCCACGATGTCGTCGACCGGCATCACATCCCCGTACTTGAGGTCGATGTCGATCAGGCTCTGCGCGTGCGCGTCCAGCAGCCGATCGGCGGTGGCTTCACGCGCCACGATGGTCCGGAAGCCGTACGAGCAGGCATCCACCGCGCTCGCCCGGACGCAGCCGCTCGTCGTGCAGCCGGCGATGATCAGGGTGTCGACGCCGTCCGCCCGCAGGTCCTCCGCGAGCGCCGTGCCGAAGAAGCAGCTCGCGAAGCGCTTGACGAGAATGCGGTCGCTCGGCGCACGCCTCAGCCTTGGATCCTGCTCGACCCCCTCGCTGCCGAGGATCAGCGCGTCCAGACCCGTGATCTTGGCCCGCCAGATCCCGGATTGCGTGCGCGGGTCGTCGTAGGCGATCGCCGAAAGATGGACAGGGATGCCGGCCGCGTGGGCGGCATCGAGCAGGCGGTTGGCCTCGTCGATCGCGGGCGCCATGTCGGCGCCGAGGCTAGCCTCCGGCGCCGTGAAGGCGCGGGTGAGATCCACCACGAGCAGCGCCGGCCTGCGGCCGGGGCCGACGCGGCGGCCGAACCCGCGCTCCCTGACCTTCGCGATCTCGCTCGCCATCCCGTTCCTCGCCCATGGCAGCGGTTCTTGAACGCCGTCTGCCTTGCGGCCAGCATTGCGCACTTTCGGTCCTGTGATTATGGGCAATGATCAGAAAATAATTTTTCCGATCCGACGATAATGCGAGGCCGGGATGGCGCCGGGCGAGGGGACCATCAACGACGCCAGCATCCTGTCGCTGCGCTGCTTCGCGGCCGTCGTGGAGACGCAGAACTTCTCGGCGGCGGCGCGTCAGCTGCGCGTAGCGCCGTCCTCCGTGACCAAGGGCATTCAGCTCCTGGAGCGGGCGGTCGGCGTCGCGCTGTTTCACCGGACGACGCGGCGCATGACCGTGACCGAGGCCGGTGCGCGCTTCTACGAGCAGTGTGTCAGCATCCTGACGCAGCTCGACAGCGCCACCGCGGCGATGGCCGCCGAGAAGGCGCTCGGCGGCAACCTGCGGATCACCGTTCCGCCGTCCTTCGCGTCGGCCATCCTCGGCCCGCGCCTGCCGGATTTCCTGAAGCTGCATCCGGCGATGTCCATCGACGTGATCGTGACCAGCGACACGCCCGACCTGATCGCGGGCCGAATCGATGTGGCCGTCGTCGTGCAGGACGAGCCGTCGACCAAGCTGACGCACCTCTTGCTGGCCGCCTGCCCGCGCGTGCTCTGCGCCTCGCCCGGCTATCTCGAGCGTCACGGCATGCCGCGCGAACCGGCCGATCTCGTCCGGCACCACTGCATGTCGAGCCGCTTCTCCGACCTCGCCGAGACGTGGCATTTCAACCGGGGCGACCGTCAGGAGAGCATGCGGGTGTCGAGCACGCTCCTGTCGAGCAGCGGCGAGCTGCTGCGCCACGCCTGCATCAATGGCGGCGGGATCGCGAATCTCTACTCCTTCCACGTCCGCGACGACCTGGAGAGCGGCCGGCTCGTCCGCGTGCTGCCGGACTACGTGCCGCGCCCGAAGACCATCTACGCGGTCATTCCCCATCGTCAGATCCTGCGTCCTCAGACGAAGGCCTTCCTCGGTTTCGTGAGCGGTTTGGTCGCGAGCGCGCTCGGGGAGCAGGCGACCGCCAGCTTGGCGCCTCAGCTCGAGCGTATGGTGGTCCAGATCAACTCCCGCCGAAGCGGACCCAGACTCGGCGCAGAAAGGTCATCAAGAAGGAAGACCTAGAGCAGACCCGCTGGCAGCCTGATCGGATCCTGCTCAGGCCGGCCGGCTACGGGCCGCAGATCAGGCGCGCAGCCATTCCCGTCCGGACTCGGCGTCCTCGTCGGTCAGCGCATGGCCGCACGTGAGCGTGCGGAAGCTGGTCTCGGCACCCTGGTTCCGGAGGGTCGCGGCGAGGTCCTCGCTCAGACCCGGTGGCGCGATCGGGTCGGACGCCCCGGCGATGAGCAGGATCGGCGTCCCGCGCAAGGAGGCACGGGGCTCGGCCCGCAGCGGGTTCACGGCGCGCAGCAGCACGGCGCCAGCGAAGACGGCCTCATGCTGCTGCAGGATCGCGGCCGCGACGTTCGCGCCGTTCGAGTAGCCCACCGCGATCGGCGGCGCGAGGCCGTAGAGCTCGCGGGCGGCGGTGATGAACCGCGCGAGTTGAGCCGCGTGGCGCAACACCGCGTCCTCGTCGAAGACGCCGTCGGCCAGCCGGGGGAAGAAGCGCAGCTTGCCCTGTTCGCTGACGCGGCCCCGGATGGCGAGGACAGCGCTGCCGGGCGAGAGGGTCAGGGCGAAGGGCAGGAGCTCCGTCTCGTCCCCGCCCGTGCCGTGCAGCAGAACCAGCGGCGGCGATCCCGGCATCGCGGCCGGACGGACGACGTGGTGGAACGCGTCGGGCACCTCAGAGGCGCTCATGCCATTCCTCAAGGCCGATCTGCAGCGGCAGCAGGATGCGCACGACGCAATTGTACCACGCGAGGGTCAGCACGAGTTCGAGGCGCTGCTTGTCGTCAAGCACGCCGCAGAGATCGCCCCAGAGGGCATCGTCCACCCGGCCTGACCGCGTAACGGCCTGCGCGAAGCGCATCACGATGCGCTCGGCATCGGAGAAGACCGTGGCGGTCTCGAAATCGGCGATGGCGTTCAGCTTCTCACGGCTCACCCCTGCCTTGACGGCGGAGTTCCAGTGATGCGCCACTTCGTAATCCGCCTTGGTCTCCAATCCGACCGTGATGACCGCGAGCTCCCGCAATTGGCGGTCGAGCAGCCTGCTCCGGCGCAGCGACATCGCCATGGCGAGCACCCCGTCGCAGAGGTCCGGCGCGTTGGCGATGGCGAGGAAGATGTTCTCGACCGGGTTGCCCCGCAGCGCCTCCAGCCGGTCGAACAGATCCTGGTTGTCGGGTCCGACGCTCGCCCGGCTGGCATAGGCGATGCGGCTGGTCGTGGATTCCATTCTGCGGCCCTTCTGACACTCCGCTGCGACGCTACCGAGCCCGCCACGATTGACATAGTGATTTGTTTGCATGTGAAGCATCGATGCCGTCACTGGATGGAAAGGCCCGATGGAGCTGCGCCATCTTCGCTACTTCGTCGCCCTGGCGCGCGAGCTCAGCTTCACCCGGGCCGCCCGCCAGACCCATGTCACGCAGTCGACGCTCTCGCATCAGATCCGCCGCCTGGAGGAGGAACTGCAGCAGCGGCTCTTCGAGCGGGTGGGCAAGCGGGTTCGCCTGACACAGGCCGGGCAGATCCTGCTCCCCGGCGTCCTCCGCTCCCTGGCGGAACTGGACGATGGTTTGAGAGCGATCAGCGCGCCGGCCGAGGCTCTCTCCGGTCAGGTCCGGATCGGGGCCAGCCAGACCTTCACCCTCAACCTGCTCCCCGCCTGCCTCGCGACCTACCTGACCGACCATCCCGGAGTCAGGATCACGGTCGAGGAGTTGTCGGCCGATGCGATCGAAGCGCGGCTCGCCGCCGAGGCGATCGATCTCGGCGTCGCATATCGGCCGAGGGATTTGGAGCGCGTCTCGTTCGAGCCGCTGTTTCAGGACAGGCTGATGCTCGTCGTCGGGTCCGAGCACCGCTTCGCGCGGCGCAAGCTCGTCCGCATGGCGGAGCTCCACAACCAGCCCCTGGCGCTCTTCACGCCGGAATTCGCGACCCGGCGGCTGATCGACGACTGCTTCCGCGGAACCGGCGCGACGCCCCGCGTGATGGCCGAGATGACGACGATCGGGCCGATCCTAGGTCTCGTCCGCTGTCACCCGATCGCCGCGATCCTGTCCGCGCAGGCCTTGCCGGGCAGTGCCGGCTTGAGGGCGATCCCGCTCGACCATCCCGCTCTGGTGCGGACCTGGGGCGCCCTGCTGCGACGCGACCGGCCGATGTCCGCCGCAGCCCATGCCCTGCTCGGGCTGATCCGGGCCGAATGCCGAAGCCTCGGCACCGGTACGGCCGCGCTGGCCGGATGAGTGCGGATCCGGCATTGCTCCCGTAGCGGCGCGCCGTGCCCGATCATCGCGCATGGACCTCGCGGACGCCGTCACCTCCGTTCGCCGGAATTGCTTCCGAGACCGCATCGGTCGACCGGCATGGCGTCGCGGAGAAGCGGGGGGAGGGGGCCGGCCACGCGCCGTCTCCGGATCTCGGCTCCCGGCCGGGGCGCCGATCGTGCGCTTCGTGCCCTTCTGGGCGGCACCCGAGGGACCGTCCGGCCCCGCCGGAGCAGACGGCCGTCCGCTGACCTTGTCGTCAGAGCGTGACCGTCTTCAGTTCACGCCGCAGGAAGTCCAGCAGCAGCCGGATCTTGGGCGGCACGAGCGCACTTGGCCGGTAGGCCGCGTAGATCGGGATCGCATCCTCCGGCTCGAAGGCCTGCAGGATGGGACGCAGGCGTCCGGCGCGGATATCCTCGCCGACGCGCAGGTCGGTGACGCGGCCGATCCCGAGCCCGGCGATCACGGCTTCGTAATTGCCGTGGCCGCCGTTGACGACGTAGTTGCCGTGGACCTTGAGCTTGAGCGGGCGCCCGTCGACGACGAACGACCACTCGTTGCTCATCAACCCGAGGCGGCTCATCAGCACGCAGTTGTGGGTCAGGAGGTCCCGCGGTGTCGCGGGAGTGCCGTATCGCTCCAGGTAGGAGAGCGCCGCGCAGACGATCTGGCGGCTGGACGCCACCTTGACGATCACCGCGGCCGAATCCTTGGGCACGCCCCATCGCAGCGCCACGTCGTGGTCCGAGAGCGTCGGGTCGGTCTCGTCGTCCGAGAGGTCGAGATGGACCCGGAGCTGCGGGTGCTGCGCGAGAAACCGCGGCAGGACCGGGATCAGGCGGTGGAGGCCGATCATGATCGGACTCGTCACCCGCAGCGTGCCGCGCGGCTCGCCGCCGAACTCGCCCACGACCAGTTCCATCTCGGCGATCTCCGCGAGGATGCGGTTCGACCGCCGGTGGTAGGTTTCGCCGGCCTCGGTGAGCGAAAGGCGACGCGTGGTGCGATCGAGGAGCCGCACGCCGAGGCGGCGCTCCAGCCCGTCGACGCGCCGGCAGACCGCGGATCGCGTGACGCCGAGCTGCTTTGCGGCCGCGGCGAAGCTGCCGCTCTCGACCACCTGGGCGAAGACCTGCATGTCGCTACCGCTGCTCACGCCCGCTCCATCGTTGCATTCTTCTCAACATTATGTGTCGCTCGCCGGCGGTTCCCGTCAATCTGCCGTTCCGCGTAGGTTTGGCATCCCAAGGCCGCTTCGAGACGGCCGCCGCGGAGGAACGAGATCGTGAAGATCCCACCAGTCTCGCGCGCGTTCCGGGACACGCGCCGGTGATCAAGCTCGTGACGTTCCAGAAGCGCGTCGCGGTCCTGACGCGCCCTGAATTCGAGGAGCGCTGGCGCACGATCCACGGTCCGATCGCGGCGCGCTTTCCGGGGCTCCGCGGCTACATGCTCGGTTTCTCCCTGGACGAGGGCGAGCCGCCCGCCGACGGGATCGCGCAGCTCTGGTTCGACAGCCGCGACGCGTGCCAAGCCTCCTACGCGTCGGAGATCGGCCGCAACGGCTCCGCCGATGCCTCCGCCTGGCTCGCCCGTCGCGAGCATCTGCTGGCCTCCGAGCATTGGCTGCGGCGCGCCGGTGCGATCAGCGCGACCCCGTTCAAGGTGGTGCTCTGCCTCAAGCGCGCGGCCGGCGATGCGCGCGAAACCTTCCTCGCCGGCCTGCGCCAAGCGGCCACGGCGGCCCTGTGCGAGCGCGCCGGTGCCGTCCAGGCCCGCCTCAGCCTCGACGAGGCCGGCCTGCTCCTGAATTCCAAAGTCGATGGCGACCTGTCCCTCGTCGCCGGCGAAGCACCCTACGACGCCCTGGTCGAACTGTGGTTCGCGACCGAGGCGGCGGCGCGGGCCGGGCGCGCCGCGGCGGCCGGCTGGACCGACGAGGCGTTCGGCGCCCGGCTCGGGCGGTTCGAGGACGCGCTTCTGAGCGAGCACGTGGTGGTGATGCCGCCTTCGCCCGCCTACGGCACGAAGGAAGGATCGGCACCATGAACAAGACCGCTCTCGTCATCGGAGCGACGGGCGTCTCGGGCCGCGCGCTGATCGACCATCTCGAACGCCAGAGCGACTGGTCGGTGATCGGCGTATCGCGCAAGCCCCCGTACTTCCCGACCAGGGCGCGCTTCGTGCACGCCGACCTCATGGATCCCGAGAGCTGCCGCGACAATCTCGGCGGTCTTCGCGAGGTCACGCACGTCTTCTACTGCGCCTATCTCGACAACAAGGTGATCGCCGAAACGCGCGCGCCGAACGCGCGGATGTTCGCCAACGTCCTGCCGGTGATCGAAGAGGCGGCACCGGACCTGCAGCACGTCTGCATCCTGCAGGGGACCAAATATTACGGCCAGTACCTGGGGCCCTTCAAGACTCCGGCCAAGGAGAGCGATCCCCGGATCGACGTTCCCCACTTCTACTACGACCAGCAGGACCTCGTCGCGGAGGCGAGTGCCGGGAAGGCGTGGTCGTGGTCGGCGGCCCGCCCGCACGTGATCTGCGGCTTCGCCCTCGGCAACCCGCTCAATATCGTCACGACCATCGCGACCTACGCGACCCTGGCGCGGGAGATGGGCGAGCCCTTCACCTTCCCGGGCAAACCCGGCGCCTTCACCTCGGTCTACCAAGCGACCGATGCCGGCCTGCTCGCCCGCGCCATGGTCTGGATGGCGACGAATCCGGCCTGCGCCGATCAAGCCTTCAACATCACCAACGGCGACTTCTTCCGCTACCAGAACCTGTGGCCCGCCTTCGCGCACCATTTTGGCGTCGCGCCGGGCGGCGTCGAGACCGTCGACATGATGAAGCGCATGGCCGGGGCCGATGCGCTCTGGGACAGGATCGTCGCGCGGGAGGGCCTGCAGAAGCACCCGCTGTCCCAGCTCGTGAACTGGAACTTCGCGAACTACGCCTTCTCCAACGACTGGGACGTGATGTCCGACACGACGAAGTGCCGACGCTACGGCTTCCTTGAATTCATCGACAGCGAGGAGATGTTCCTCGGTCACTTCCGCGACCTGCAGCGCAACCGGATCGTTCCCTGAGCACCTGAGGAGTACGGCCATGCCCTACATGGTGGTCGCCGACGACAAGCCCGGTACGGCGGAGCTGAGAGCCCGCGTACGCCCAGCCCACGTCGCCTATCTCGAGTCGCACCTGGAGCGGCTGATCGGTGCCGGCGCCAAGCTGGCCGATGACGGCACGACCGCGATCGGCAGCCTCTACCTGATCGACACCGACGATCGGGCGGAGGCCGAGCGCTTCGTCGCCGAGGATCCGTTCATGGTCGAGGGGGTGTTCTCCGGCTTCGTCGCGACGCGGTGGCGCAAGGCGATCCTCGACGGCCGCAGCTTCATCCCGAGGGACTGACCATGACGCCCTCGGCCCGACCGTCGCTCGACCCCGCCCTCGCGGCCGAGTTCGAGCGCAACGCCTTCAACCCCTGCGTCGGCACGGTCCTCCTCTCTGAGAGCGACCGGGCCCGGGTCTGGTACATCCGGCTCGAGCCGGGGGAGCGCATCGGCTTTCACCGCCACGTGCTCGACTACTTCTGGACCGCGCTGACGGCGGGCCGGGCCCGTTCGCACGTCGATGGCGGGCCGGCCCGGGAGGCCCGGTACGTCGCGGGGCAGACCAGCCACATGCGCTTTGCGCCCGGAGAGTTCATGCTCCACGACCTTGAGAACGTCGGCGAGACGCCGCTCACCTTCATCACCGTCGAGCACCTCGAGAGCGCGAACCCGCCGCTTCCGCTGCCGCCGGGCGTGACGCCGCGCGGTCTCGACGCCGGGGCGGTCGCGCCGTGAGCGCGGTGGATCACGCCCGCGCGACCGGCCTGTTCGCACCCGACGCCTTCGCGGGCCGCGTCGTCCTCGTCACCGGAGCGGGACGGGGTATCGGCAAGCTGCTCGCCGAGAGGCTCGCCGCCCTCGGCGCCCGCGTCGCGCTCTGCGACATCGTCGGCGACCGGGCGCAAGCGACGGCGCGCGGGATCGCGGAGACCGGCGGCGAGGCGTTGGCGCTGACGGTCGACGTCGCGGCCGAAGGCGATGTCGAGCGCGCCGCCGGGGCGGTTCTCGCGCGCTGGGGGCGGGTCGACGTCCTCGTCAACGCCGCGGGCAGCTACGGCGCGGCCTATCGCGTCACTCACGAGACGCCCGTCGAGGAGTGGGATTCGGTCTTCGCCTCCAATGTCCGCGGCAGCTTCCTGTGCGCCAAGGCGGTGCTGCCGCACATGGTGGCGGCGGGCGGCGGCCGGATCATCAACTTCGCGTCCAATGCCGGCCGCTCGGTCAGTCCGCTCCTCGGCTGTTCCTACACGGCGGCCAAGACGGCCGTGATCGGGATGACCCGGCACCTGTCGCGCGAATATGCCCGTTACGGCATCCTGGTGAACACGATCGCACCGGGTCCGGTCGAAGGAGAGCGGGTGAGCGGCCTGCTCCGCGATGCCGAGGAGAGCGAGACCCTGAGCGGCCAGATCCCGATCGGCCGCCTCGCCGAGCCGGCCGACATCGTCGACGTGGTCCTGTTCATGGCGTCGGACGCATCCCGCTACATGACGGGCGCCATCCTCGACGTCTCGGGCGGGCTGATTCTCGCCTGACCCATAAAGCGCCCGGAGAGGCGCTCCAGGGCGATCCAACGAACGGAGGGAACCATGACGCCCACACGCCGCAGCTTCGTCGCCTCGGGCCTCGTTGCCGCGTCCACCTTCGCCGTCGTCCGCCCGGCTCAGGCGGCGACCTACCGCATGGCCACCAATCTCCCGGCAGGCCATCCGATGATCGCCCGCCTTGAGGAGGCCGCCCGCAACGTCAAGGCCGACACGAACGGCGAATTCGACATCCGCATCTTTCCCAACAGCCAGCTCGGCGGCGACCTCGAAGTCCTGTCGCAGCTCCGCCAGGGGGCGATCCAGTTCTATCCGCTCGCCGGAGCCCAGCTGTCGAACCTCGCACCCGTCGCCTCGCTCAACGGCGTCGGCTTCGCGTTCAACACCCTCGACGACGTCTGGAAGGCGATGGACGGCGATGTCGGCGCGCTGATCCGCCGGGCGCTGGCCGGCACGGGCCTGCACGTCTTCGACGAGATGTTCGACAACGGCTTCCGCCAGATCACCACCGGCTCCAAGCCGATCGAGAAGCCGGGTGATCTCGCGGGCGTCCATATCCGGGTGCCGCCGAGCCCGCTCTCGACCTCCCTCTTCAAGGCCTTCGGGGCCGCCCCGCAATCGATCAGCTTCGGGGAAGTGTACACCGCGCTCCAGACCAAGCTCGTCGACGGGCAGGAGAACCCGCTGCCCCTCGTCGACAGCGGCAAGTTCTACGAAGTCCAGAAGTTCGTGAGCCTGACCAACCACATGTGGGACGGCTTCTGGGTCCTGGCCAACGGCCCGTTCTGGAAGCGCCAGCCGGCCGCGACGCAGGCGTCCATCACCAAGCATTTCCGCGCCGCGGCGCTGGCCGAGCGGGAGGATGTCGTCAAGCTGACGAGCAGCCTCCGCACGAAGCTGGCCGGGGCAGGCATGACCTTCGTCGAGCCGAACCGGCAGGCCTTCCGCGACGTGCTCAACGGTTCGAGCTTCTACAAGGATTGGAAGGAGAAGTTCGGTCCCGAGGCCTGGACCACGCTCGAGCGATACACGGGCAAGCTCGGGTGAGCGGCGTGGCTGCGACCTCCTCCGGCGCCGTCGCCGAATCCGGCGCCACCCCGGTCAGCCATCCCCTGGACGTGGTCGAGGCGGCGCTCGGCCGGGTGGTGGACGTGGCCGCCGCCGCGCTCCTCCTCGCCGACATCCTCCTGCTCGGCTGGGCCGTGACGGCGCGCTACGCGCTGAACATCCCGGTGACCTGGGTCGAGGAGGCGGCCACCCTGGTCTTCCTCTGGTTCGGCATGCTGGGCGTGGCGGGCGCGCTGCGCCGCCGCATTCATCTCCGGCTGACGTTCGTCCTCTCCCGGATGCGACCGGACGCGCGGCAGCGGACGGAGCGTCTCGCCCACCTCGTGCTGCTCGTCTTCCTCCTCAAGCTCGTGGTGCCGACGATCGCGCTCATCGAGCTCAACCACATCGTCACGTCGCCCAATCTCGGCGTGCCGGGCTCGGTGCCGGTCGCCGCGACCCTGGTCAGCATCGCCCTCATGGGCGTCTTTCTCCTGATCCAGATGTGGCGGGAGATGACGAAGCCGGCCTTCGCGCTGTCCGTCGCGGGCGCCGCCCTCTGCGCGCTCGCCCTCGAACTCGCACCGCCGTTCCTGGCCGACCTCGGCAACCTCAACCTGCTGCTCTTCTTCGGCCTCGGCGTGATGACGCTGATCGTGATCGGCGTGCCGATCGCCTTCGCGTTTGGCGCCTCGACCGTGTCCTACTTCGCGCTCACGAGCGATCTGCCGCTCACCGTCATCGTCGGACGCATCAACGAGGGGATGTCCCACTTCATCCTCCTGACCATCCCGCTGTTCATCTTCCTCGGCATCCAGATCCAGTACACCGGCATGGCGCGGGCGATGATCAACTTCGTCATGGCGCTGATCGGACCGGCCCGCGGCGGGCTCAGCTACGTGATGCTCTGCGCCATGTACCTCGTCTCCGGCATCTCGGGCGCGAAGGCCGCCGACATGGCGGCGATCGGCCCGATCCTCGCGCCCGCCATGAAGGAGCGCGGCGTGCGCGACGGCGACACCGCGGCGCTCCTGGCGGTCTCGGCCGCGGCAGCCGAGACGATTCCGCCGAGCCTCGTGCTCATCATCATGGGATCGGTGACGGGCATCTCGATCGCGTCGCTCTTCGTCGGCGGTCTCGTGCCGGCCGTCGTCTGCATGGTGGCGCTCGCGGTTGCCGTCTACGCCCGCTCCCGCGGGGAGCGCCGCGGCACGGATCGGCGGGACCTCAAGGTCATCGGTCGCACGTTCGTCGTCGCGATCCCCGCCCTCGCCTTGCCGCTGATCATCCGCGCGGCGGTCCTCGAAGGCGTTGCGACCGCCACGGAGGTGGCGGTGATCGGCGTGGCCTATGTGGCGGTCGTGGGCGCCCTCATGATGCGCGGCGTCTCGCTCCGACGCCTGGGCGGGATCCTGGTCGAAACGACCGCGCTGACCGGCACGATCATGATCATCATCGCGCTCGCGGGGGCCATGTCCTGGGCGCTCACGCAATCGGGCTTCGCCGACACGCTCGTCGCGGCCATGCGCCAGCTGCCGGGCGGCAAGGTGACCTTCCTGGCGGTCTCGATCCTGGCCTTCGTGGTGTTCGGGAGCATCCTCGAGGGCATCCCGGCCATCGTCCTGTTCGGGCCGCTGCTCGTGCCGGTCGCGCAATCGCTCGGCGTCCACCCGGTGCAATACGCGATGGTCGTCCTGCTCTCGATGGGGCTGGGCCTGTTCTCACCGCCCTTCGGCTACGGCTACTACACGGCCTGCGCCATCACCAAGACGTCGCCCGACGAGGCGATGTGGAACATGGTGCCCTATCTGGGGGCACTTCTGGCCGCGATCGTCCTCGTGGCAGCCTTTCCATGGCTGAGCATCGGGTTCCTTTGAAGCGCGTAGGCCTCGACCCAGGCTGGCGATCGGCGGGCTCCAAGGCCGGTCCGTGAGCATCCTTGAGCGCTTGGCCGACGAGTTCCCTGCGAGTGGGGCTTCGATGCCGAGACCTCGGCCCTCGGTCTCAGCCGCCCGGCGCCAAGAAGCGCAAATCCGGATGGCGGCAGCGTTCGTCTTCATCGGGCATCAGCCGTGCGCATTCTCGGTCATGCGTCGCAAGCGCTGCGAAACCGTGAAGCGACCCGCCGGATGGAGGGTCGACGAGATCTCGAAGGTCTTGCCGTCCTGGTCGATGTAGTGGCGCACGATCCGCAGCGCGGGCGTCTCGGCCTGGGCCTGCAACGCGCCGGCGCGCGCGGCCGGAAGTGCGACCGCGTCGACATCCTGCCGGATCTCGGCGCTGCGTCGGCCGTAGCGCTGCTCGATCAGCGTGGTGATCAGAAGGTCAGGTGAGGTGCGAACGACGTCGCCGAGGTCGGCGTAGATCGGATCGATGTACACGTCGGTCCAGCCGATCGGCGCGCCGCCCGGCTTCCCGTCCAGGCGCAAGCTGGAGATCCGGAACCAGCGCGTTCCCTCCTGGCAGCCGAGCTCCTCCGCGAGCGCCGCGTCCGCCGTGACCTCCGCCGTGTCCTGAACCTCGCGGATATGGGCGGCGCCGAACTGGATCAGGTCCTCCAGGGAGGCGAGCGACTGGCGGTAGCCGCTGGTCGGCACCGCGGCCTCGACACGCGTCCCCGCCTTCTTCCTGCGCGAGATCAGCCCCTGGTCCTGCAACTGGCGGATCGCGGTGCGCACCGTGTGGCGGCTCGCCCCGTAATGCTCGCAGAGGTCCAGCTCCGTCGGCAGCAGCGACCCGACCGGGTAGCGGCCCGAGGCGATCCCGGCCCTCAGATCCCGCGCCACCTGCGCCCACAGCGTCTCGCTCATCGGCTCCTCGCGCACGTCAGCACGCCGCGGCGTGCCACCCCTCTTGACATCATGTCCGGACATAATCTAGCAAGTTAATGTCCGAACATAATAACACCGCCGGTCGGGCGGTCGGAGGAAATCGTGAGCCGCTCGATCCCCGCACCCACCACCACCGTCATCGACTCCCTCCTGTTCCGCGACGCCTTCGGCACCCCGGCCATGCGCGCGATCTTCTCTGACCACGCCTTGATCCGGCGCTTCATCGAGGTCGAGATCGCACTGGCCAAGGCCGAGGCCGCCTGCGGTGTCATCCCGGCGGACGCGGCCGAGCAGATCGCCGCACGGTGCGATTTCGAGGCGCTGGACTTCGACCTCCTGCGCCAGGAGACCGACACCGTCGGCTACCCGATCCTGCCCCTCGTCCACCAGTTGGTGAAGCAGTGTGGCGAGGCGGGGCGCTACGTCCACTGGGGCGCGACCACCCAGGACATCATGGACACGGCCAACGTGCTCCAGATCCGGGCCGGCCTCGACCTCGTCGCGGCCGATGTCGATGCGTTGCGCACGATCCTGGCCGACCTGTCGCGCCGCCATCGCGACACCCCGATGGCGGGCCGCACCCACCTCCAGCAGGCCCTCCCGGTCACCTTCGGCTACAAGACCGCGATCTGGCTTGCCGCCCTGGACCGCCACGCGGAGCGTCTGGCCCAGGTGCGCCCTCGGGTGCTCGTCGGCTCCTTCGCGGGGGCGGCGGGGACGCTGGCCTCCCTCGGCGAGCACGGCCTTCCGGTGCAGGAGGCCCTCTGCCGCGAGCTCGGCCTCGGCCTGCCGGTCTCGACCTGGCACGTGGCGCGCGACGGCTTCGCCGAGGTGGTCAACCTGCTCGCCCTCCTCACCGGCTCGCTCGGCAAGATCGCCCTCGACGTGATGATCATGGCCTCGACCGAGTTCGCGGAGGTCTACGAGCCCTTCGTCACCGGGCGCGGCGCCTCCTCGACCATGCCGCAGAAGCGCAACCCGATCTCGTCCGAACTGATGCTTGCCGCCGCCAAGGGCGTGCGCCAGCAGGCGGGCCTGATGCTCGACGCCATGGTGCAGGATTTCGAGCGGGCGACCGGCCCCTGGCATGCCGAGTGGCTGGCGATCCCGGAAAGCTTCGTGCTCACGGCGGGCGCCCTGCATCAGGCCAAGTTCGCGCTGGGGGGCCTGATCGTCGACGAGGCGCAGATGCGCCGGAACCTCGGCATCAGCCGGGGCCTGATCGTCGCCGAGGCCGCCATGATGGCGCTCGCGCCCCATACCGGGCGGAGCCAAGCGCACGACCTCGTCTACGCCGCCTGCCGGGTCGTGAACGAGCAGGGCGGCACGCTGGCCGAGGCGCTCGCGGACGTGCCCGGGGTCACGGCGCATTTCGACCGGGCCGCGATCGACCACCTGACCGACCCGGCGAACTACCTCGGTGCCGCCCCGCAGATGGTCGACCGCGTGCTCGCCGCGGTGCCGCGTCGCCGCTGACCTCCACCGCAACCCGCTGCCCGCACAGGCCGCGCCCCAGGGCCCCGCCCGCGGCGAGACCAGGAGCGCGCGTTGCTCGCCTGTCCATCGGAGGAGACCATGACGACCGTCAGCAGCCCCGCCGACCTGCACCCGCCGCCCGCATCCGCCGTCAAGCCGCGCAAATCGATCTGGACCAACCTCGGCTTCCAGATCGTCGTGGCGATGGTGCTCGGGGCCGCAATCGGCTTCCTGTTCCCGAGCTTTGCCGCCCAACTCAAGATCCTGGGCGACATCTTCCTGCGCCTGATCAAGACCGCGGTGGCACCGCTGGTCTTCCTGTGCGTGGTGGTCGGCGTGACCTCGGCGGGCGACTTCAAGCGCATCGGCAAGGTCGGGCTGATCGCGATGCTCTACTTCGAGGTCGTCTCGACGATCGCGCTCGCAGTCGGCCTCCTTGCCGGGAACCTGCTCGGCGTCGGCCAGGGCATGGCGGAGACCACGAAGGCGACGCTCGCCCAGGGCAAGGCGCCGAGCGCCGCCGCCGCACCCCACTCGACGCTCGACTTCATCCTCAACGTCTTCCCCGACAACTTCATCGGCGCCTTCGCCCGCGGCGAGTTGCTCCAGGTGCTCGTCATCGCGCTGATCTTCGGCGCCGCCCTGCTGCACCTCCCGCCCGAGAAGCGCCAGCCGATCGAGCGGGGTCTCAACGCCATCTCGGACGCGTTCTTCGAGTTCATCCACCTCATCATGTGGTGCGCGCCGATCGGCACCTTCGGGGCGGTTGCGTTCGCGGTCGGGTCCAGCGGCACCAGCGTGCTGCTCTCGCTGATCTACCTCGTGCTGAGCTTCTACGCCGTCGTCATCCTCTTCATCGTCGTGGTGCTCGGGGCGATCTCGGCCCTGTTCAAAGTCAACCTGTTTCGCCTCCTCGCCTTCATCAAGGAGGAGATCACCATCGTGCTCGGCACCGCCTCGTCGGAGAGCGTGCTGCCGCGCCTCCTGGAGAAACTGCCGACCTATGGCTGCTCGCGGCAATCGGTCGGGCTCGTGCTGCCGACCGGCTACGCGTTCAACCTCGACGGCACCTCGATCTACATGTCGATGGGCGTGATCTTCCTCGCCAACGCCTACCACGTGCCGCTCGACCTCGGGCAGCAGCTCGGCATCCTGGCGATCATGCTGCTGACCTCGAAGGGCGCCGCAACGGTCTCGGGCGGGAGCTTCGTGGTCTTCGCCGCAACGGTCGCGGCGACGGGGGTGCTCCCCCTCGAGGGACTGCCGATCCTGTTCGGGGTCTACCGCTTCATGTCGATCGCCATCGCCACCACCAACGTGATCGGCAACAGCGTCGCGACGGTGATCACCGCGAAGCTCGCGGGCGAGTTCGACGAGGCCGTGGCCCGCGACGCCCTCGCCCGGATGCGGGCCGAGAAGGGGCTGGCGGCCTGACCACCCGGCCATCGTGGATGAGGTGACGGCACCGTCATTCCTGGTGGCCCCCTTGGGTCGCGAATCCGGGGCTCGGGCTTCGGCGATGCGCGGCGGCAGACGCACAGGAGGTCCACGCCCATGTCCGACGATTCTCGTATCGAACACGATGCCTACGGCGAGGCGGCGATCCCGGCCGGGCGCTACTGGGGGGCTCAGACGGCGCGGGCCTTGGACATCTTCACGCTCGGTGCGGAGCGCTTCCCCGCCGGGCTGATCCACGCGTTCGGCCTCCAGAAGCTCGCGGCCGCACGCGCGAACAGGCGCCTCGGCGTCCTCGCGCCCGACCTCTCCGAAGCGATCGAGAGGGCCGCGCACGAGGTGGCGCAGGGTGCGTTCGACGATCACTTCCCGCTCAGCGTCTGGCAGACCGGGTCCGGCACGCAGACGAACATGAATGCCAACGAGGTCATCGCCAATCGCGCCAACGAGCATCTCGGCAGCCCGCTCGGCTCGCGGTCGCCGGTTCATCCCAACGATCACGCGAATCGCTCGCAATCCTCGAACGACACGTTCCCGACCGTCATGCACCTCGCGACGGCGCTCGCCCTGCGGGACGACCTCCACCCGGCCCTCTCCCTCCTGGCCGACGCGCTCGCCGAGAAGGCCGAGGCCTTCGCGGACGTGGTCAAGATCGGGCGGACGCACCTGATGGACGCGGTGCCGATGACGGTCGGGCAGGCCTTCGACGCCTTCGCCCGGCAGGTCGCGCTGGGGCGCGAGCGCCTGGAGGCCGTCACGCCGCGGCTGTATCGCCTGCCTCAGGGAGGCACCGCGGTGGGCAGCGGCCTCAACGCACCCGCCGGGTTCGACGCGGTGTTCTGCCAAGAGATCTCGGCGCTGACCGGCCTCGCCTTCACGCCGAACCTGAGCAAGTTCGAGGGCATGGGCGGGCACGACGCCCTCGTCGAGGTCTCGGGCGCCCTCAACGTCGTGGCGGTCTCGCTGACGAAGATCGCGAACGATCTGCGCTTCCTGGGGTCGGGCCCGCGCTGCGGCCTGGGCGAACTCGTCGTCCCGCACGACGGGTTGACCTCGTCGATCATGCCCGGCAAGCGCAATCCGACGATCGCCGAGGTCGTGCTGCAGATCGCGTTTCAGGTCATGGGCAATCACGGCACGGTGACGGCCGCAGGTGCCTCCGGGAATTTCGAACTGAACGTCGCCAAGCCGGTTCTGATCCACAATCTGCTTCAGTCCATTCGGCTTCTGAGCGACGGGTGCCGCCTGTTCGCCGAGCGCTTCGTGTCAGGGCTGGAGGTCGATCGCGAGCGCCTCGATGGGAACGTGGCAGGTGCACTGCTGGTCGCCACGGTCCTCAATCCGGTGCTGGGTTACGATCGGGTCGCGCAGATCACGGAAACCGCTTTGAGAGAGGATGTGACGCCCAGAGAGGCTTGCCTCAAGCTGGGTTTTCTCGAAGCGGCTGAGTACGATCGCCTCGTCGACCCGGTCCGGATGGCGCGGCCGAACGGCTGAGGCCGTCCTGTCTTCGACGCCGATCTTCCAGCCGGTGGCCATGTCAGGGCTGCTGCCGCGCCCCATCGAGCCGCCAGAGCGTCTACCGAGCGAGGTTCTCGACCGGGACACTGATCCGCATCGTCAGACCCTCCGCCGCCCAGTCGTGGTGGATCTCCCCATCGAGCTGCCCGACGGCGCTGCGCGCCAGGAGCACGCTCCCGAATCCGCGCCGCCCCGGCGGTCCGGCCACCGCCGGGCCGCCGCGCTCCCGCCACAGCAGCGACAGCGACGCGCCCTCGCGTCGGCAGCAGATCTCGACCCGTCCTGTCGCGACCGAGAGCGCACCGTACTTCACGGCGTTCGTCGCCAGCTCGTGCACGATCAGCGCCAGCGCCGTCGCGGCCTTCTCGCCCACCGCCGCATCGTCGCCCGCGATCCCCACCCGCTCGCGGCCCTGCTCGACATAAGGCGTCAGCAACGTGCGCAGCAGGCCCTGGACCGTCTGGTTCGGAACGGCGGGCTGCCGGTCGGGGCCGTGCGGGCGCACGTACTCGTGGGCCTGCGCCAGCGCCTGAAGGCGGGCGCGAATGCTGTCGGCGTAGTCCCTCGCGGCCGGATGGCCGCGCGCCGTCAGGGCGATCAGTCCCTGGACGACCGCGAAGATGTTCTTGATCCGGTGGGACAATTCACGGGTCAGAAGCTCGCGCGCCTCCTCGTTCGCCTTGCGCCACGTGACGTCGCGATGCGCCCCGATCAGCCGCAGGGCTCGACCACTCGCGTCGCGCTCGATCTGGGCGGTGGCGGCGATCCAGCGAACCTCGCCGTCGCTGGGCCGGATGATCCGGTACTCGGCCCGGTAGTCCGTCTCGCTGCCCCGGACGGTTTCGACGAAGTGGCGCTCCGTTGCCTCGCGGTCGTCCGGGTGAATGCGGCGCACCCACTCCTCGTGGCTCTCGTGCGTGGCGTCCGGAGGCAGGCCATGGATGCGCAAGTACTGCGCCGATCGTCGGTTCTTGAACCCGGCCCCAAGCTCGACTTCGAGGCCGCCGACGCCCGCGATCTCCTGGACCCGCACGAGTTCGGCTTCGCGCCGCGCGAGGGTGCTCATCAGGCGGCGATGATCGAGGAGCGTCATCACCTGACGCGCGAGGGCCTGGAGCATGTCACCCTGCTCGGCGGTCAGACCCTGTGGACGCGGGGCATGATCGAGCACGCACAGCGTCCCGATCGGCAGTCCCTCCGGCGTCACCAGCGTGGCTCCGGCGTAGAAGTGCAGGGGAGGCTCGCCCGCGACCAATCGGTTGCCGATGAAGTGCGGATGCCCGGCCGTATCCGGCACGACGAACAGATCGCCTTGAAGGAGCGCCTGCTTTATCGGACCGTGCAGCGGCGCTTCGCGAATCCCTAAACCGATCTCGGCCTTGAAGAACTGCCGCGTGGTCTCGATCAGGTTCACGGCAGCGACAGGCGTGCGGCAGATCTGGGCTGCGATCCTGCAGATGTCGTCGAAACTCTGCTCGGTCGGCGTGTCGAGCACGGCATAGGCGCGAAGTGCCGCGAGCCGCTCCGTCTCCGCGCAGCGGGAAACGCCCGGCTCATGGCGATCGAGGTCGGTGTCCATCCTTGGCCACCCCTGACGATCGGTGCGGCGAGATCAAACCCGCACACCTTAGCCGGAACGCCATCGACAATGAAGGCCGGTCAGGTGACGCTGCGGGCGTTCTTCGGTTGCATGCCGTGACGGACGCCGAGCCGCGCAGAGGGCGCAGGCTGCGGTCGATGGGGCGGCCGCGTCAGCGCTCCCGTCGGGAAGCGGAGGACCGCGACTGCATGCCGAATCGGGCGTGCAGCTGCGCGAGCCGTGCATTGTCGAGCGGAAAATCGGCGCAGAGCACCCGTCCCAGGAAGGTCCCGTAGAGCACCACCGCGCTCGCCTCCGCATCGAGGGGGGGGGCGAGCCCGCTCCGCCGGAACGTCGTCGTCAGGATCGACACACGCCGCCGGTTGACGGCGGCCACGACCTCGGCCGCCTGCGGGCTGACGGCAGCCCAGCCGTGGACGGCACGCTCCAAGTCCCGAGGTGCGCGGAACGCGACGTCGACGAGACCGTCCAGGCTCGCCGTCTCACCCACACGGGCCCGCTCGGCCCGAGCGAGCGGCTCGTCGACAGCCAGGATTTCCCAGCGCGCGAGGACGGCCCGGTGAAAAGTCGGAACGTCGGCGAAATGCCAGTAGTAGCTGCCGCGGGACACGCCGAGCCGCTTGGCAAGGGGTTCGGCGCGCAGCGCCTCATGCCCGATGATCCTGAGGACCTTCAGGGCCTCCTCAGCCAGCAGGCACGGCTCAGGCGGCGATCACGTTCCATACACTCCTGTATTGACGAGTCCGCCCGGCGGGAACAAGACAACATACATCCCTGTATGGCGGTCGCCATGGCCGCCCTGCTCGTTCCCGCCGGACTGCTCTGCATCGGCGTGGCCTGCCTGCACGGCCATCTCGGCAAGACGCGGCTCATCGCCCGCTCCACCTTCCCCGGCCGACAAGCCGGGGGCCTGATCAGCGCGATCTGGCTGAACGCGAGCACGCCCTTCTGGAGCCGGGTGGGTTTCCGCGTGGCGGAGGCCGCGCCGGGTCTCACCCCGTATGGAGCGGAGGCCGTGTTCATGCCGTGGCAGCCGTAGAAGGCTGCGCCGGCTCCCGCACGGCCGGCGTTCCGGCGATGCGCTACGCTGGGAAAGCCTCATCCAACTGCCGCAGCTCGTCCGATCCGAGCGTCAAGGTCAACGCTGCTGCATTCTCGCGCACATGGGACACCGAGCCGGATTCGGGAATCGCGATCACGCGTCCTGAGCGCACCGCCCACGCCAGAGCCACCGCTGCCGGGCTTCGACCCTGTGAGGACGCGATGCGTTGCACAACCGGGTTCCGCAAGACACCCGCGCCTTCACCACCGAGTGGGGAATAGGCCATGATCGGCATCCGGTGTTGCGCACACCAGGGCAGGACGGCGCGCTCGACCTTCCGATCGGCCAAGCTGTAGGGCACTTGATTGGTCGCGCAAAGCTCGCCCCCAGGGATGCGCCACAGCCGCTCCATCTCGGCAACTCCGAAGTTCGACACGCCCCAACGCCGGATCTGCCCGCCCGCCCGCAGTTGCTCGAAGGTCTCGACGACCTCTGCCAGGTCCTTCACGCGGTCAGGCCAATGCAGCAGATACAGGTCGAGGTGATCGGTGCCGAGACGGGTGAGGCTTGCGGAGCAGGCGTCCTGGATACCCGTCCGGGTCGCGTGCGAGGGCCACACCTTCGAGACGAGGAAGACCTCGTCGCGACGGTTCTTGATCACGCGCCCGATCAGTTGCTCCGCCTTGCCGCCGCCGTAGACCTCGGCCGTATCGATCAGCGTCATGCCGAGCGAGAGGCCGGTGCTCATCGCCTGCTCCTCCTCCGCTGCGGGGCGCCGCTCCTGGCCCAGACGCGCTGATCCTTGTCCCACGGCCGGCACGACCGTGCCATCGCTCAAGGAAACGCTTCGCGCGGTCGCGCTCGTGGCCCTGCGAGGCAGACCGAGGGCCGAGATCAGGCCGATGCCGCCTAAGGCTAGGCGACGCCGCGTGATCGCCTGCATGACACTCTCCGGCGTCGATGGCGGATCGGAGCAGTGTACCCGGCTTGGGAAGGCGCAGGTACGGCGAACGCGCGCAATCGCCCGATCAAGGAGTCCGGCGCACTCCGTAAGCACGGAGCATGGGCCCGACCGCCGCCGCGTCGGACCGCACCGTCTCCGGAGGAGAGCGGAGACGGTGCGGCACCGCGGGTCAGGCGTTGGGGCGAAACTCGCCCGTCGGGTCGAAGCGAGCGGTGCTCACGCCGCCGGCATCGTTGACGCCGAAGCGCCGGAAGCCGCGCCCGCCGTGGAAGCGGTTGAACCGGTAGAACCGGCCGCCGTGGAAGCCATGCTTGTGGAAGCCGCCATGGTAGCCGCCGCCGTGATACCCGCCGAAGCCGCGGGCTTCCGCGGACCCGGCGAAGCTGATGGCCGCGATGCCTGAGATCAGGGCGGCGCTGAGAGCGGTCTTGAACATGCCTTGCTCCTTCTCGTGCGAGGTCAGAGCAGGATGCGGCCGACGGCCGGCCCCGTCCGTGATGCGGCTCACGCAAGCGAAAACCCGCCCAGGGGTGCCCGGGCGGATCGGAACGGCTCGCAAGGGAGCGGCGGATGGCGCGGTCAGGCGGCGCGCTGGAGCAACGCCTGCGCGTTGTCGTTGACGGCCACGAACATGCCGGCGGTCTCTGCGTCCGGAGCCGCGAAGCCCAGGCGATCGGTGAGGATGGCGAGCGCCGGACCCACGGCGACGGCGGCGAGACCGGCGAGGAAGAGGGCGATCGTCATGGTGGGCGTCCCGTGGTGTGTGCGTTTGCGATGAACCGAATATCGCACTGCACAAAACTGTCTGGTATACCACATGCCAAAGATCGGACATGCAGCGGCTGCATACGGTCGCAAGGCGCCTCATCCCACATCCGCTTGATCCCTTCGGAATGGCGGATGTGGGCTTCGCTCAGTCGTGTGGCGCCCTGGGCTCCACCGCGCGGGCTTGCTGATGCCGTCTCCGCTTTGATCAAGCGGAGACGGCATCAGACGATTCAGGCAGCGGTTGCTGTCAGGCCGTCTTGCCAGCAGAGCGCCGGCGAGCCCGTCCAGGATCGTCTGGCCGGGGGGCCCGAGTTGCCCTGTGCTGCAGGGGTCGGGTCAGCCGGTCAGGGAGTCGAACCGTCGTCCGGTAGCCATCGCCAGCTCGCGAAGCGCTCCAGTACCCCGTCGAGCGTCCTGACGATGGCCTCCGGCTGGTAGCCTTGGGGAGCTTGGCGTCCCGTCCCGCGGTCCACCCAGACACAGCGGAAGCTCAGGTCGCGGGCCGCCACCAAATCGAGATGGGGACTGGCGCAGATGTGGCAGATGGCGTCGCGGCCAGCCCCGATCGCCTGCCAGACATGCTCGAAGATGCGCGCCTGCGGCTTGTAGGCGCCGGCCTGCTCCGCCGTCACCACGCGGTCGATCGTGCCCGGCGGGCCAAGTTGAGCGACGTTGCCGGCGATCAACGCGTCATCCGTGTTGCTGACGATGCAGAGGCGAAATCCCGCCTCCTTCAGCCGCCGCAAGGTCCGCGGAACCTCCGGGAACGGCGGCATGGCCGAGATGCTGCCGGTGAGGATCTCCGTATCCATCGAGCCGCATTGCAGCCCGAACTCTCCCATCGCGCGATGGAGCGCCTCGCCGGACACGGTCCGGAAGTTGCGGTGCGGCGGCTGCTGTTCGAGCGCGTGTTCGTGCTGATCGTAGACCGCGATCAGCCTGCCGGGAGCGATCTCGGCCCGGCCGTGCCTGGCCAGGATCTGCGAGACTGCAGCGAGCAGGCCCTCGTCCCATTGGATGAGAGTGCCGTAGCAGTCGAAGGTCAGCCACGTCGGGCGAAGGGTCGATGAGCGCGTCACGGGCCCTCTCCTCAGAAGCGGGGCATGACTGCGCCCTCGGAGGCCGGGGCGACGTGGTCGGCGTAGAACTTCAGGTAGCCGCGCGACACGCGCGGGGCGGGAGCGACGTAGGCTGCGCGACGGCGCTCGAGCGCGTCGACGGGCACCAGGAGGTCGAGCCGGCGCCCATTGAGATCAATCGCGATCGCGTCGCCATCCTCGACCAGGGCGATCGGCCCCCCACGGGCGGCCTCGGGCGTGACGTAGCCGATCGCCGGGCCGTGGGTCGCCCCTGAGAACCGGCCGTCGGTGACCAGGGCGCAGCTCTCGCCCAAACCCGCGCCGATCAGCGCCGACGTCGCCCCGAGCATCTCGCGCATGCCGGGGCCGCCCTTCGTGCCCTCATTGCGGATGACGATGCAGGTCCCCGGCCCGATCTGGTCCGTCCGCAAGGCATCGATCGCCTCCTCCTCAGCCTCGAACACGCGCGCCGTGAGGGTGACCTCCCACATCGCGCGCGCGACGCCCGAGACCTTCACCACCGCCCCGCCAGGGGCGAGCGTGCCCCGCAGGATAGAGAGGCTGCCCTCGGCCTCGACCGGGCTCGCCAAGGTGTGGATGCAGGTGGAATCCAGGATCGTGGCCGCGTCGGCGATCTCGCCGATTGTCAGCCCCGCGACCGAGCGGGCCTCGCGCTGCAGCAGCGGCCCGAGCGCCTTCATCACGGCGGGCACGCCGCCGGCTTCGCCCAGTTCCGTCACGCCCCAGGGTCCGGAGGGAGCCAGCTTGACCAAGGTCGGCGTGTCGCGCGAGAGCCGGTCCCAGGTCTCGAAGGACACCTCCACGCCAGCCTCCCGCGCCATGGCGATCATGTGCAGGACCATGTTGGTCGAGCCGCCCACCGCCATGCCGACCCGCATCGCGTTCTCGAAGGCCGCCGCCGTCAGGAGGCGCGACGGGCGGACATCCTCCGCCACAAGACGCATGATCTCGATGCCGGTGGCCTGCGCGGCGCGCAGCTGCGCGTTCGAACCCGCGGCCAGCGTCCCGGTCCCCGGCAGGGCGAGGCCGAGCGCCTCGGTGTACAAGCCCGCCGTATTGCCGGACGTGGCCGTGTCGCAGGCGCCCGGGCCAGGGAAGTGCGCGTCCTCCATCCCCGCCAGATCCGCGCGCGAGAGCGAGCCGCGCAGAACCTCGCCGACCCCGTCGTAGACGGTTTCGAGGAAGACCTTGCGGCCCCGCCAGCGCCCGACCGGTGTCGGGCCGCCGTAGAGCAGCACGCTCGGCAGATCCAGGCGGGCCGCCGCCATGACCATGCCCGGCACGACCTTGTCGCCCGAGGGCAGCAGCACCATCGCGTCGAAGCGGTGCCCCTGCACCATCAGCTCGATGAGATCGGCCACCACGTCGCGGCTCGGCAGGACATAGCGCATGCCCTCCGACGCGAAGGTCTCGCTGTCCGTGACGTGGAAGGCGTTGAACTCGCACGGCGTCCCGCCGGCCCGGTAGATGCCGGCTTTGACCGCGTCGGCAACGCGCCGCAGATGCGCATTCTCCGGCGAGAAGTCTTGGTAGGTGTTGACCACCGCAACCAGCGGACGGTCGAGGTCGGCGTCGGTCAGGCCGGCTCCCTTGATCCAGGCGCGCTGGAGGGAGCGGGTGATGCCTTGGAACTGGTGGCGGCTGCGCAGGTCGCGAGACATGGGTTCTCCTCTCACTGCGCGATGGCGCAGCGACCGCGAAGGGGATGCGACGGAGCCGGCGGTCGGTGCCGGCAGCTTCACGGATCAGGCCGGCATCCGCAGCCTTCGGCCGCGTGCATCGCACCGGAGGCCCGTCCCGGCTCCTCTCCGTATGCCCGGCACATTGACGCGCGACGCGACCAGTGTGAAATTAAATATCAAAATGCGCTTCAGTGAGAAAAGCGATGATGCCGCCGCTCGACGCGGACCTGCTCCGCTCCTTCGTGGCCGTCGTCGATGCGGGTGGCTTCACCCGTGCCTCCGAACGGCTGAACCTGACGCAATCCACGGTCAGCCAGCAGATCCGCAAGCTTGAGGCCGCGGCAGGCCGCCAGCTGCTGACCCGCGACCGGACCGGCAGCGGTGCGCAGCCCACCGAGCCCGGCGAGCTGCTGCTCGGGTATGCACGGCGCATTCTCGCCCTCTCCGCGGAAGTGCAGGAGGCGATGCGGGCTCCGGAGGCTCCCCGCACCGTGCGGCTCGGCGTTCCGGAGGACTTTGCCGGTCGCCGCCTGATCGAGATCCTCTCGGCCTTCGCCCGCGACGCGCCGCAGATCCGCCTCGACACCATCAGCGGCTGGGGGGCCGACATGCGCCGCCGGCTGGAGGCCGGTGAGGTGGATTTGGCGCTCGTGAAGCGCGAACCGGGGGAGGGCCAGAGCCTGGCCGTGTGGCCGGAGAGGCTGCTCTGGATCGCTGGACGGACGGCCCGGATCGAGGCCGCTCCGGTGCCGCTCGCCGTCTTCCCACCCGGCTGCATCTACCGCGCAAGGATCATCGACGCGCTGGAGCGCCAGGGACGATCCTGGCGAATCGCCTACGCCAGCCAGGGGCTGATGGGGGTTCAGGCCGCGGTCGCGTCGGGTCTGGGCATCAGCTTGCTCTCGGCGGACGCGCTCCTGCCGGAGCACCGCCGCCTCACCACCCAGGACGGCTTCGATGAGCCGCGCCCGACGGAACTCGCGCTCGTCGCACAGGCGCGGCGGATGGCGCCGGCGGTGCGGAGTGTCGCCGACTTCCTGACGCACGTGGTCGGAGAGGTCGTACTGCGTCAGGACTGACGCGATCGGCGGGGCCCGCATGCGGAGGGGGCGCGCCTTGATGCCGATTCTCGGATGCGGGCCGTGCGCTCAGGGACTTGCCCGATGCGGGACCATCGCTCGCGAGGCCGATCCAGTCGCTGCGTTCCAAGCGCTCAAAGCATCAATGCCTCGCTTAGCACCAGCCCGGACATTCCCGCCGATGGCCTGGTCGCCGCGCAGATCATGGAACGTCCTGGGTGCTGGCGGGCGACCGTGCTGATGGGCGGCGAGGGCTGGCACGACCCCCGGCATCAAGCCTTGCCACCGGCCCGCGCCGTTGATCGGCGCACGACGAGTTCGATCGGCAGATCGACGTGGGTTTGCGCCTCCCCATTCTCCAGGAGCGACACAACCATCTCGGCCGCCATCTGTCCGATGCGTCCGGTCGGAATGTGCACCGTCGTGAGCGACGGCGTGAGATACGCGGACATGTCGACATCGTCGATGCCGACGATGGACAGGTCGGTCGGGACGGTGAGCCGGCGCGCCCGCGCCTCCTGCAGGCACGCGATCGCCAAGAGGTCGATCGTCCCGATGATGGCGGTGGGCGGAGTGTCGAGCTGCAGCAGAGCGGCACAGCCGATGCGCCCTCCGGCGAGTGAGAGATCCTGCTCGTTGACACGCCAATCCGGAATCTCGTGGCCCGCCTCGCGCATCGCTTGCCGTGCCCCGGCGAGGCGCGCCCGCTGCCGATCATTGAAGGACAGGCGTCCGGTGACCATGCCGATGCGCGCGTGGCCGAGCTCAACCAGGTGCTGCGCCGCCAAATAGCCGGCCCGCTCGTTGTCGACCGTCACGCAGGCGAAGTCCGGCGCGCCGCACCACGTGAGAACGACCGGCGCGCTTCCGGTCCGGAGCAGATCCAGAGTCGAGCGCGGGCGATCAGCGCCGACCAGGATGAGACCGTCGGCGCCGCGCGCCAGAAGCATGCGAACCGCCTCGGTCTCCGCGGCGGGATTCATCTCGTGGGAGGCGACCAGCAATTGATAGCCGTCGCGCGCCAACGTCGATTGGAGCGACTGCAGGAAACGGGCGAAGATCGTGCTGTCGAGGGTGGGAACGATCGCACCGATCGTCATGGACCGGCCCGAGGCGAGCGCCCGCGCCGCGCCGTCGGGAACGTAGCCGAGAGCCTGCGCTGCGGCGCGCACGCGCTTCAGCGTCGCGGCCGAGAGCAGGTCGGGCTGGGAGATCGCTCGCGAGACCGTCGCCGGCGAGACGCCCGCGCGGCGCGCCACGTCCGAGAGCTTGACCTTGCGCGCCACCATACCAAGACCAGCCGGATGAAAGGATTTTCACCTCGATGCCACGGCCGCAGCCTTCCTACAAGTTTCAGTTTCGCCGGCAGCGGTTGACAATCATTCCCGGGTGATGCGATCAATTTCTGAAAGCGCTCTCATTGAAGCGCGACCCCGGGGAGGCTGACATCAGTCGACGAGTCGGCATCGGCTTTGCAACCATGGCGGTGCTCGTGGCGCTGTGGTTCCTGCTGACCACGCTTACCGGGACGATCGGCGGCGGCCGATTTCCCTCGCCGGGAGAGTTCTGGGCGTCCCTTCTCCAGATCAGCGGGAAAGGCTACGCCGGGGCGACCTTGCTCAGCCACGCGTGGCACAGCACGACGCTCGTCGTCATGGGCTTCCTCGTCGCGATCGGGACCGGAGTGCCCCTCGGCCTCTGGATGGGCTGGAGCCGCCGCGCCGAAGCGCTGATGAACCCGATCTTCCTCTTCATCCGCCCGATCCCTCCGCTGGCCTGGATCCCGCTCGCGATCCTGTGGCTCGGGCTCGGTGACGCCGCGAAGATCATGGTCATCTGGTTCGCCGCCTTCGTGCCGTCGGTCATCAACGCCTTTACGGGGGTTCGCACCATCGACCGCCCGGTTCTGGAGGCCGCAGCCATGCTCGGCACGCCGCGCTGGCGCCTCGTGCAGGAGGTCATCCTGCCCGCCGCCCTGCCGATGATCTTCACCGGATTGCGGCTCTCGCTGCAGGCCGCCTGGACGACGCTCGTGGCGGCCGAGCTCGTCGGCGCGCTGGTCGGCGTCGGGTTTGTTCTGAACGTCGCCCAGCAGGACATCTATCCCGGCATGATCCTCGTCGGAATGGTGACGGTCGGCGTTCTCGGCTGGGCGACGACCTGGCTTCTGGGCCATGCCGAGCGGCGGGCCCTCGCCTGGAACGTGGCGGCGGGGGCCTGACGCCATGAACGGCGCGCGTCTGACCATCGGACAGGGTGTCGCCTGGAGCTTCCTCGGGATCGCACTCTTCCTCGGACTGTGGACGTCCCTCTCGGTCTCCGGCCTCGTGCCCCGCCAGTTTCTGCCGACACCAATGGAGACGGCGGCGCGCTTCCTCTCGCTCTTCACCTCGCCCTTCGCCGGGGCGACCCTGCCGGTGCATCTCGCATCGAGCTTCAGGCGCTACGCCTACGGCGTGCTGCTGGCGGCGGCGATCGGGGTTCCGCTGGGATTGCTGATGGGCTGGTTCAGGCTCCTCGACGACATCGTGTCGCCGATCTTCGACGGCCTGCGCTTCATCGCGCCGATCGCCTGGGTGCCCTTCGCCGCGCTGTGGTTTGGCACCGGGATCGGCGGACCGGTCATGATCATCTTCGCCGGCGCCTTTCCGCCCTGCCTCATCAATGCGTATCGCGGCGCGCGCTTCGTGGAGCCCCGGTTCATCGAGGCGGCGCGCATGCTGGGCACCAGCGATCTGCGGATGATCAGGGAGATTCTCCTGCCGTCGGCGGTGCCCTCCATCATCGCGGGACTGCGGGTCGCCGCCGGTCTCGGCTGGCAGTCGCTCGTCGGCGCCGAGCTCATCGTGGCGGCCGCGGGCGTCGGCTTCATGATGGTGCAGGCGCAGGCCAGCGTTCAGACCACCACGGTCATGTCGGGGATGATCGCGATCGGGCTCGTGGGGATGCTGATCGACGTGCTGCTGCGCCAGGGCGAAGCCTGGCTGCGCCGCCGCCGCGGCCTGGAGGCGTGAGGGGAGGCGATGGGTTCGATCCGCTTCGACAAGGTGGACAAGGTGTTCGGCCCCAAGACGGGCGGCATGAAGGTGCTCGAAGGGATCGACCTCGTCATCGGCGAGAAGGAATTCGTCGCCATCGTCGGTCCCTCCGGTTGCGGCAAGACCACCTGCCTGCGGATGGTCGCGGGCTTCGAGGCGCCGAGCGCCGGGTCGGTTAGCGTCAACGGGCGAGAGATCACGAGCCCGGGTCCGGATCGCGCGGTGGTCTTCCAGCAATTCGCGCTCTTTCCCTGGAAGACGGTGCGCGAGAACATCGATCTCGGGCTGCGCAACAAGCGCCTGCCGCGATCCGAGCGGAGCGACCGCATCGCGGGTGCGCTGAAGCTCATGAATTTGGAGAGCCACGCCGAGGCGTTCCCGCACCAGCTCTCGGGCGGCATGCAGCAGCGCGTCGCGATCGCCCGCGCCTACGTGCTCGATCCCGAGGTGCTGCTGATGGACGAGCCGTTCGGGGCGCTCGACGCGCAGACCCGCGTCGTCATGCAGGAAGAGCTCGTCCGCTTGGCGCGGCGGAACCCGCGCACCGTGCTCTTCATCACCCACGCGGTGGAGGAGGCCGTCTACCTCGCCGACCGGGTCGCAATCATGACGCGCCGTCCAGGGCGCATCAAGGAGGTACTCGACGTCAAGCCGGTGCGCTTGGCCGAGAACTGGGATCGTCTGGCCAGGATCGAGGACGTGATGGACCTCGAATCCTTCGTGCATCTGCGAACCCAGATCTGGCGCTCGCTGCGGGAGGAGAAGGGCCCGCATGGCGTCTGACCTGCCGCCGCCGCGACTCACCCGCGATCTCACGCAGCCGGAGGCGATCCCGGAGGCCGGCATCGCGCGCGCGCTCGAGCTGATGCGATCGGGGCGCCTGTTTCGCTACGGCGAGATGGGCGCGGATCAACTCGATGTCTCGCGTCTCGAGGAGGAGTTCGCCGCCTTCGTCGGTCGGCGCTACTGCGTCGCCGTGAACTCCGGCGGCGCGGCGATGTTCCTGGCCCTGAAGGTGGCCGGCGTCGCGCCAGGCGATCCGGTGCTCGTCAACGGCTTCACCCTCGCCCCCGTCCCGGGAGCGATCCTCCACGCGGCGGCGAAGCCCGTGGTGGTGGAGATCGGCCGCGACTGCGTGATCGATCCGGACGACCTCGTCCGCAAGGCGTCCTCCTCCGGCGCGAAGGTGCTGCTCCTCTCCCACATGCGCGGCCACATCGCCGACATGGACCGGGTGCTCGAGACATGCACGGGGCACGGCATCGCCCTCGTCGAGGACTGCGCCCACGCCCTGTGCACGTCCTACAGGGGCAGGACGATCGGCACCTTCGGCGTGTCGGCCGCCTTCAGCGCCCAGGCCTACAAGCACCTGAATGCCGGCGAGGGCGGCTTCCTCGTCACCGACGATCCCGTCATGGCGGGACGGGCGATCCTGCATTCCGGGAGCTACATGCTCCACGGGCAGCATCTCAGCACGCCGGGACCGGACGTCATCGAGACGCTCAGCGAGCACGTCCCGAATTTCAGCATGCGCATGTCGGCGCTCTCGGCGGCGATCCTGCGGCCCCAGCTTGCCGAGCTGCCGCGCCGGGCCGAGCGATGGAACCGGATCCACGACCGGATCGCCGCCGGCCTCGCGCGCTCTCAGCACCTGCGCGTGCCCGAGCGCGGCGGCGATCACGCCTACTCAGCGACATCGGTCCAGTTCTGCGTCCTGGGATTGGACGCGGACGCAATGGAGGCCGTCCTCGAGAGAGCTCAAGCGCGCGGCCTCCCGATCAAATGGTTCGGAGCGGAGCGCCAAGCGGGCTTCACCAGCGCGCCGCGGCACTGGCGCTATGCGGGCGATCAGGGGCCGCTCACGCAAACCCATCGCGTGCTCGCACAGCTCTGCGACATCCGTACGCCGTTATCGCTGACGGACGCGGAGTGCGACCTCATCGCGGAGATCGTGCGCGACGCGATCGAGGCGGTCGTCGCGGCAAGACGAGACGGCCGGCATCGCCAGAAGGCATCGCGATCGTCGTCCCAAGGGAGGGAGCCATGAAGAGAGAACTCTGCGGTCTCATGCTGGCGACCGCTGTCGCCGCCGCGGCGCCGTCGACGGGCACGGCACAGGCGCAGGCGCCGATCGGCGTCAGCTATCAGCCGTCGCTCTACTGGGCGCTGCCCTTCCACTATGCCACCGTGAAGGGATGGTGGAAGGAGGTCGGGCTCGCCCCGAACTTCACCACCTTCCCGGCCGGTGCACCGCAGATCGCCGCGGCGCCGTCGAAGTCGTGGGATGTCGGCGGGACGGGCTCCGTCCCAGCGGTGCTCGGCGCGGTGCGCTTCAACATCGTGACGATCGGCATCACGAACGACGAGTCGAAGGCCAACGCCATGATGGTGCGTGGCGACAAGTTCGACGCGGTGAAGGCGAATCCCGCCTCGCTCAAAGGCCAGCGGCTGCTCCTGACCACGAACTCGACGGCGGACTACGCCTCGCGCAAATGCCTCGTGAAGATGGGGCTAGCCGCCAACGACATGCAGTTCGTCAATCTGGGCCAAGCTCAGATCATCACCGCGATCACCTCGCAGAACGGCGACGTCGCCGGGGTGTGGGCGCCCAACACCTACACCCTGGAGGACCGCGCCAACGCGAAGTATCTCTGCTCGGGTGCGGATGCCGGAGCCGCCGTGCCGGGCGCGCTCGTCGTGCGCGCCGACTTCGCCAAGGAGCGGCCGGAGGACGTCGCGAAGTTCCTCGCCGTCTTCCTGCGCGGCTGGTCTTGGGCCAAGGCGAATCCGCAGGAGGCCCGCACCCTCGCGCTCGACTTCTACAAGCAGGGCGGGCTCGAGGTGACGCCGCGCGCCATGGATCAGGAGTTCGCCTTGCGGCCGACCTTCGGCCTCGACGAGCAGCTGACGATCATGGCGCGGGACGGCAAGGCTTCGACGGTGGACGGGTGGTTCGGCGAGATCGGCAAGTTCATCGCCGAGGTGGGCACCATCCCGGCGATGAACTTGCCGATCT
>NZ_BPQQ01000097.1 GCF_022179325.1 Methylobacterium isbiliense
TCGCAAAACCGGCGACCACTTTTGCGAGATCTGCTTAGTGGGCAAGCGCGCGTCGGGCGCAGGCCGTCCGGCTCGAGACCAGCACCCGCAAGCCCCCAAACAAGGCCCCGTCCTGACGCCGATGTGCACGGGCGCACGGAGCACGACACTTCCGTCAAGCGGCGCCCAAGTCTCTATTTTCTTTCTCCTGTTCTGAATACATGATGGTTTCGTCGCCATGCTGCCCGACACGTCTTGCGCCACCGCCCGTGGCCGCTCTGGACCTGCCGTTGCGCATCGTCAGGGCGATGACCGCCCGCCGGTCGGCCGATGCGGGATCGACAGAAGGGACACGCAACATGACCAGGATCCTTCAGGCCCTCCTCGTCTGCGCCGCGTTCGCGGCGACGCAGGCGCAGGCGCAAACCCTGCCCAAGGGCTTCAAACGGGATGACAGCTGCAGGCGCATGACGACGTCGCTGAACAGCGGCCAGTCGCTCGGTTCCTACACATGCAAGTGGAAGTACGGCTGCACCTGCACCTACGTGACCTGTCCGCCTCCCGGATACAACGTCGGCAAACTCTCGTGCCTGACCGCGCCCGGCTGATCATGAATATCGACGGCCATGCGCTAAACATGGTTGGAGCGCCCCTCAAATTTCGAACTCACATGTGAAAAAACTGTAAATATGCAATCCCTGATCGGCAGCACAATTACTTCACGTACATACGGAAAACAGCCTCCAGCGGAAAGCGAGGGTCTATTTTCTCAATCGTGCAATTCATTTTTTGAATAAGCAGCGTTCTCCAAGCCGCACTCTTCGTGATAACTCGCTGCCCCCGTCCAACAGGCGGCCATCAGTCTCGACACAAGATCGAGCCATGTCAGAGGAGTCACCATGTCTGCGAAGAAGCGCGCTCCACTCGGAACGAAAGCCCGCACGGGTGAGAGCTGCCCCGAGAGCGGCGTGTGGCGCGTCGAGGGAACGCCGAGCACAACCGCTCCGATCTCCGAGGGCAATCGCATGCCGCCCTACGACGGAAAAGCAGTGACGTGGGTGCTCATCCAGTACGCCTAAGGCCGCTTTCATCGAGGTGAGGTGGGCCGAGCCAACTGCCGAGGCGCGTCCGTTCAAACGCGATCACGGCACTTCACCCCCACAGGGCCGGCTCGGGCGGGTGGACGATGCTGCCCTCGAAGCGCAGGCCCGGCTCGCGGTCGCGCGCCAGCAGCAGCGGCCCGTCGAGGTCGACGTAATCCGCGAAGCCCGACAGGAGCATCGCGGGCGCCATGGCGAGCGAGGTGCCGACCATGCAGCCGACCATGATCGACAGGCCCCGCTCCCGCGCGGCGCGGGCCAGCAGCAGCGCCTCGGTGAGGCCGCCCGCCTTGTCGAGCTTGATGTTGATCGCGTCGTAGCGCCCGGCCAGGACGTCGAGCCCGGCGCGGTCGTGCAGGCTCTCGTCGGCGCAGAGCGGGATGGTGCGGGCGATGTCTTCGAGCGGCGCGTCGTCCCCGGCCGGGAGCGGCTGCTCGATCAGGCCGACCCCGGCCGCCGCACAGGCCGCGAGGTTGGCCTGAAGCGTGTCGGGCCGCCACGCCTCGTTGGCATCGACGATGAGGCGGGAGTCCGGCGCGCCGCGGCGCACGGCGGCGATGCGGGCCGGATCGCCCGCCCCCCCGAGCTTCACCTTGAGGAGCGGGCGGTGGGCGGCGGCGCGCGCGGCCGCCTCCATCTCCTCCGGGGTGCCGAGGCTCAGCGTGTAGGCGGTGGTGGCGGGGGCCGGGGCGGGCAGCCCGGCGAGGTCGTGCGCCCGCACGCCCCGGGTCTTGGCCTCGAAGTCCCACAGCGCGCAATCGAGGGCGTTGCGGGCCGCCCCCGCCTTCATGCGGGCGAGGAGATCCTGCTGGCCGGCGCCGGCGGCGATCGCCTCGCCTTGCGCGGCGATGAGGTCGCGCACCCCCTCCACGGTCTCGCCGTAGCGGGCGTAGGGCACGCACTCGCCCTGGCCGGTGACGCGGCCGTCCGTGATGCGGGCGACGACGACCACCGCCTCCGTGCGGCTGCCGCGGGCGATGGTGAAGCGGCCGGCGATCGGCCAGCGCTCCACCGCGACGTCGAGGCGCATCACCGGGACACCCCGGCCGGATAGAGCGCCGCGAGGTGCTCGACGATTCCCTCCACGCCGAAGCGCACCGGGTCGGTGGCCGGAAGGTCGTGCTCGGCCGCCAAGCGCGCGAGCAGCGCCCGCGCCTCCTCCTCGCCGAGCGCCTGCGTGTTCACCGCGATGCCGACCGGGCGGATCCCCGGGTTGGTGAGGCGCCCGCAGCGCAGCGTCAGGTCGATGACCTCCTGGATCGAGGGCAGCGGGTGCTGCACGCCGCGCATCGTCGTGCGGGTCGGCTCGTGGCAGACCACGACGGCGTCGGGCTGCGCCCCGTGCAGCAGGCCGAGGCTGACGCCCGCGAAGGAGGGATGGAACAGCGAGCCCTGGCCCTCGATCAGGTCCCAGTGCTCGGGGGCGGCCGCGGGCGAGATCCACTCCACCGCACCGGAGATGAAGTCCGCCACCACCGCGTCGATGGCGACGCCGCGGCCGGAGATGAACACGCCGGTCTGGCCGGTGGCGCGGAAGTCGGCGTCGAAGCCGCGCGCGCGCATCCCCGCCTCCAGGGCCAGCACCGTGTACTTCTTGCCCACCGAGCAGTCGGTTCCGACCGTGAGGAGCCGGCGGCCCGGCCGCTTGGTACCCTTGCCGGTGTCGAAGCGCTGGTCGGAGTGGCGCACGTCGTGGAGCTGGCGGCCGGTGCGGGCGGCGGCCTCCGCGATGGCCGGGACCGAGCCGAGGCGGGTGTGCAGACCGCTCGCCACGTCGAGCCCCGCCTCGATCGCCGCCACGATGGTGGCGATCCAGTGGTCGGGCAGCACCCCGCCCGCGTTGACGACGCCGACGATCAGCGTCCGGGCGCCCTTCTCGACCCCCTGTGCGATGCTGAGGTCGGGCAGGCCGAGATCGGCCGCGCAGCCGGGCAGCCGCACCTGTCCCACGCACCAGTCCGGCCGCCAGTCGACGATGCCGTAGGCGGTCTTGGCCGCGAGGCGGTCCGGGACGTCGCCGAGGAACATCAGGTAGGGGGTGGCGATCTGCATGCGTTCCGCTCCGCGGGGGCGTTGTCGGGGCCGGCGGCGTGCCGGCGCGGGGCCTCGGGCCGCACCTTCGCGCGGCCCCGGCACGCGCGCAACCGTCGCCGGACGCTGGCCCGGCTTTTGCAAAATGCCGGCCGGAAGGCGCGTCCCGCGCCGCCGGTCCCCCGGCAACCCTCGGCACCACCTTGACGCCACGGCCCGGGATGGCGGACGTAAGGCCTTGCCCAAAAGGAGAACAGAAATGCGCTTGAGACGCCTCGTACCGGTCCTGCTCGCCGGCCTCGCCGCGCTCCCGGCCTCGGCCCAGGAGCTGACCGGCACCCTCAAGAAGATCAAGGATACCGGCGCGATCACCCTGGGGTACCGCGACTCGTCGGTGCCGTTCTCCTACCTCGACGGCGACCAGAAGCCGGTCGGGTACGCGATGGACATCTGCTACAAGGTGGTGGATGCGGTCAAAGCGCATCTGAAGCTCGACAAGCTCGAGACCAAGCTCAACCCGGTGACCTCGGCCACGCGCATCCCGCTGATCGCCAACGGCACCGTCGACCTCGAATGCGGCTCGACCACCAACAACGTCGACCGCCAGAAGCAGGTCGCCTTCACCAACACCCACTTCCTCACCGCCAGCCGCTTCGTCGCCAAGAAGGCGAGCAACGTCACGAAGTTCGATGACCTGAAGGGCAAGACCGTGGTGTCGACCTCCGGCACCACCAACATCCGCCAGATCAACGAGTACAACACGGCCAACAAGCTCGGCCTGACAATCCTGCCGGCCAAGGACCACGCCGAGGCGTTCCTGATGGTCGAGACCGGGCGCGCGGTCGCCTTCGTGATGGACGACGTGCTGCTGGCCTCGCTCGCGGCCGGCTCCAAGGAGCCCGACGCCTACGTCATCTCCAAGGACGCGATCTCGAAGCCCGAGCCCTACGGCATCATGCTGCGCAAGGACGACGCGCCGTTCAAGAAGGTGGTCGACGACGCCACGGCCGCGTTCTACCGCAGCCCGGAGGGCAAGACGACCTACGACAAGTGGTTCACCAAGCCGATCCCGCCGCGCAACATCAACCTCAACCTGCCGATGGACGAGGCGCTTAAGAAGGCCTTCGCCACGCCGAGCGACAGCCCCGACCCGGCGATGTACTGACGCAATGCCCTCCGCACCCCGTGCGGAGGGCGTCTTGCGGAGAACGTCTTGCGGCGGGCGCCAAGGCCCGCCGCCCCGCGGCGTCCCTGCGCCGGCACGCTTGCGCAGTGGATATCGTTGATTCCGGCCCGAGCGCGGCCGAGAATGGCTTACACGTCAGGGAGACGGCGACGGCTCCGCGGAGCCCGCCGGCGGGGCGCGACATGAACTACAACTGGAACTGGGGCATCTTCTTCGACATGTCGCCGGAGGGCACCGGCACCTATGCCGACATGCTCCTCTCCGGGCTCGTCTGGACGATCGTCACGGCGCTCTGCGCCTGGGTGATCGCCTTCGCGATCGGCTCGGTCGTCGGCGTGATGCGCACCCTGCCGAGCCGCGCCGCACAGGCCTTCGGCAACGGCTACGTCGAACTGTTTCGCAACATCCCGCTCCTCGTGCAGATGTTCCTGTGGTTCTTCGTGCTGCCGGAGGTGCTGCCGCGGGCCTGGGGCGACTGGCTGAAGCAATTGCCGAACGCGCCGTTCTACACCGCCGTGGTGTGCCTGGGCTTCTTCACCGCCTCGCGCGTGGCCGAGCAGGTGCGCGCCGGCATCCAGGCCCTGCCGCGGGGCCAGCGCATGGCCGGCACGGCGCTCGGGCTCACCACCGCCCAGACCTACCGCTACGTGCTCCTGCCCAATGCCTACCGCATCATCCTGCCGCCGCTGACCTCCGAGTTCCTGAACAACCTCAAGAACACGTCGGTGGCGCTGACCATCGGGCTGCTCGAACTCACCGCGCGCGCCCGCTCGATGCAGGAATTCTCGTTCCAGGTGTTCGAGGCGTTCACCGCCGCGACCGTGCTGTACATCATCATCAACCTCGTGGTGGTGACGGCGGCGGGCTTCCTCGAGCGCCGCGTCGCGATCCCGGGCGCCCGCTGACCGATGCCGCTCCCCCTCCCTCCCGCCCGCGGTTGACGCCCCATGCTCGCGAATTTCGACTTCAGCGTCATCCTCAACTCGTGGCGCTACCTGTTCCTCGACGGGATGACCTTCACGCTGACGCTGACGGCGCTCGCCGCCGTCGGCGGCGTGATCCTCGGCACGCTGATCGCGATGATGCGGCTCTCCGGCCTGCCGGTGCTGCCGCAGGTGGCCAAGGCCTACGTCAACTTCATGCGGTCGCTGCCGCTCGTGCTGGTGATCTTCTGGTTCTACTTCCTGGTGCCGTATATCGGGCAGTGGCTCACCGGGGCGGAGCGGCCGATCCAGGTCGGCGCCTTCACCTCCAGCCTCGTCACCTTCACGCTGTTCGAGGCGGCCTACTTCTCGGAGATCATGCGAGCGGGCATCCAGTCGATCCCCAAGGGACAGACCGCGGCGGCCTCGGCGCTCGGCCTCACCTACTGGCAGACGATGGGCAACGTCATCCTGCCCCAGGCCTTCCGCAACATGCTGCCCGTCCTGCTGACCCAGACCATCGTGCTGTTCCAGGACACCTCGCTCGTCTACGTCCTGTCGATCACCGACTTCCTCGGCGCCGCCTCCAAGGTGGCGCAGCGCGACGGGCGTCTCGTCGAGATGTACCTGTTCGCGGCCCTGGTCTACTTCCTGATCTGCCTCCTCGCCTCGATGCTCGTGCGCCGCCTGCAGCGCCGCATCGCCATCATCCGCTGACGCTCCCTCCGGAGAGACGCCGCCATGACCGCCTCCGCGATGCCGCAAGCCGCCGGCCCCATGATCGACATCGATCAGGTCAGCAAGTGGTACGGCGACTTCCAGGTGCTGACCAACTGCACCACCAACGTCGCCAAGGGCGACGTGGTGGTGGTCTGCGGCCCGTCCGGCTCCGGCAAGTCGACCCTGATCAAGTGCGTCAACGCGCTGGAGCCGTTCCAGAAGGGTCAGATCACCGTCGACGGGACGAAGATCGCCGACAAGAAGACCAACCTGCCGAAGCTCCGCTCGCGGGTCGGCATGGTGTTCCAGCATTTCGAGCTGTTTCCGCACCTCTCGATCACCGACAACCTCACGCTGGCCCAGCGCAAGGTGCTCGGCCGCGGCCGGGAGGAGGCGCAGCAGAAGGGCATGGCGCTCCTCAAGCGCGTCGGGCTCGAAGCGCATGCCCACAAGTTCCCGGGCCAGCTCTCGGGCGGGCAGCAGCAGCGCGTGGCGATCGCCCGGGCGCTGGCCATGAACCCCGTGGTGATGCTGTTCGACGAGCCGACCTCGGCCCTCGACCCCGAGATGGTGGGCGAGGTGCTCGACGTGATGGTCGAACTCGCCCGCGAGGGCATGACCATGATGGTCGTGACCCACGAGATGGGCTTCGCCCGCAAGGTTGCCAACCGGGTGATCTTCATGGACCGCGGCGAGATCGTCGAGGACGCCCGGAAGGAAGAGTTCTTCGGCTCGCCCCGCAGCGAGCGCGCCCAGACCTTCCTGTCGAAGATCCTGTCGCACTGAGGGCGGCCGCCACGCGATGCGGTGGATCGGCCGGCTCCTCGTCGTCGCCGTCGCGCTCGCCGTGGCGATCCCCTGCGGCGCGGCCATGCTCGGCCTCGGCGTGCTCCTCGATCCGGCCCTGCGCGACCTCGCCGGCGCGCTCGGGCTCGCGGCGATCGAGGCCATCCTCTCCGAACTCGCGGCCGGCTATCCGCCGGATCCCGGCATGCTCGACGCCGTGCTCACGGCCGGGCGGGCGCTGGTGCTCCTCGTCGTCGTGCCGCCGACGCTGAACGCCGTCGTCGGCGAGGTGCTGCGGTGGCGCTCGCTGGCGTGGTACGGCGGCGCCACCGGCTTCCTCACCGCTCTCCTGCCCTGGCTGATGCGCGGTGCGCCGCAGGCCGGCCCGGCCGCCGCCGAGGGCCGGATCACCGCCATCCTGTTCCTCGCCGGCGGCGTGGCCGGTCTCGTCTACTGGCTGCTCGCCGGGCGCTGGACCGGGCGCCCGCCCGCCACGATGCCGCTGCCGCGGCGGTGAGCGGCCAGCCTGCCGCCTCGGCGATGCGGATGGAGCCCGGATGCGACCGGCCCCGCGCGGCTTGCCCGCGGCAGCCAGCGGCGGCGCCGGAACGCCCCTGAGACGAGGCCCACGCGGGCCTCGTCCGTGGCACCGTTCCGATGGTCTGGAGCAGGCTTCGATCAGAGTGAAGCGTGAAGCCCGCCCTCGATCGTCGCGTTTGCCGCATCGTCTGCGGCGCACCGGCATCCGCGTCGTCGCAGACTGCTCTCGATCAGTCGCAGCCCTCCTTGTGGACGGTCTTCGACTCGCCGAGGCTGTTCTCCTTGTGCACCGTCTTGGAGCCGCAGCCGGTCCCGTCGGTGGAGCGGGTGACGGTCTTGCGCTCCACGGAGCCGGTCGTGTCCTTCTCGACGACGGTTCCGGCCGGGCCGTCGCGCCGGATCACGGTGGTGTCCTGGGCCAGGACGGCCGTCGACATCCCGGCCAGGGCCGCGGCGGCACTCAGAGCGATCAGGGTCGTGCGCATCGTGTCTGCTCCCGTGTAGAACGGGCGCTCAACGCCAGGTTGACCAATCCGGTTCCGACCACGGCGGGGCGGCGGAGACCGGTCGATCGCGCGTGACCTGGGGGCCAGCGCGGAGACGTCTGTCGCCGCGGCCGGCAGGACTGGCATGGGGCGTCCACCACCCTTCTCCGCACACGGGAAGGATGGCGGATCGCCGTCGGCGTCAGTGGAAGTACTGGCCGCCGTTGATGGTCAGGGTCGAGCCGGTGATGAAGCCGGCCTGCTCGCCCGCCAGGAACTCCACCGCCCGGGCGATCTCCTCGGCCTCGCCGAGGCGGCCGACCGGGATCTGCGGCAGGATCTTGGACTTGAGCACCTCCTCGGGCACGGCCTTCACCATCTCGGTGGCGATGTAGCCGGGCGCGATCACGTTCACGGTGATGCCCTTGTTGGCGTTCTCCTGGGCGAGCGCCTTGGCGAAGCCGATCACGCCGGCCTTGGCGGCCGAGTAGTTGGTCTGGCCCATCTGGCCCTTCTGGCCGTTGATGGACGAGATCAGGATGATGCGCCCGAAGCCCCGCGCCCGCATGCCGTCGATCACCGGCCGCGTGCAGGTGAACATCGAGTCGAGGTTGGTGCGGATCACCGCCTGCCACTGCTCGAAGCTCATCCGGTGGAACATGCCGTCCCGGGTGATGCCGGCATTGTTGACGAGGACGTCGATGGGTCCGAGTTCGGCCTCCGCCGCCCGGATGCCCGCCTCGCAGGCGGCCGGATCGCCGACGTCGAACTTGAACACCGAGATCCCGGTCTCGGCCTTGAAGGCGTTGGCGGCCTCGTCGTTGCCGCCGTAATTCGCCGCCACCTTGTAGCCGGCTGCCTTCAGCCCCTTCGAGATCGCGGCGCCGATGCCGCGCGTTCCGCCTGTCACCAGTGCGACGCGTTCTGCCATGTCCCTCTCCTTGTCGGTGCGTTGTCTTCCCTAGAGGCAGGCGGACCGTTCGAGAAGGCTGCCCGCCTCGCCTGTCTCGGCTTTTTTTGGTCGGCGGCCCGGGCGACCCGGACCGCCGCGTAGCGCTCGGCCGATCAGCGCTCGACGCACATGGCGACGCCCATGCCGCCGCCGATGCACAGGGTCGCCAGCCCCTTCTTGGCGTCGCGGCGCTGCATCTCGTGCAGCAGCGTCACCAGCACGCGGGCGCCTGAGGCCCCGATCGGATGGCCGATCGCGATGGCGCCGCCGTTCACGTTGACCTTGGCATCGTCGAAGCCGAGTTCCTTGTTGACCGCGAGCGCCTGGGCGGCGAAGGCCTCGTTGGCCTCGATCAGGTCGACCTCGGAGGCCGACCAGCCGGCCTTCTCCAGGGCCTTGCGCGAGGCCGGGATCGGGCCGGTGCCCATGATCTGCGGATCGACGCCGGCGGTGGCCCAGGAGGCGATGCGCGCCAGCGGCTTGAGCCCGCGCTTCTCGGCCTCGGCAGCCGACATCAGCACGATCGCGGCGGCGCCGTCGTTGATGCCTGAGGCGTTGCCGGCCGTGACGGTGCCCTCCTTCGAGAAGGCGGGCTTCAGCTTGGCCATGCCGTCGACGGTCGCGCCCTCGCGGATGTACTCGTCGGCATCGACCACCACGTCGCCCTTGCGGCCCTTCACGGTCACCGGGACGATCTCGTCCTTGAAGCGGCCCTCCTTGCGGGCCGCCTCGGCCTTGTTCTGCGAGCGGGCGGCGAAGCGGTCCTGCTCCTCGCGGGTGAGCTGCCAGCGCTGGGCGATGTTCTCGGCGGTGTTGCCCATGTGGTAGCCGTTGAAGGCGTCCATCAGGCCGTCCTTCAGCATCGTGTCGATGAGCTTGAGATCGCCCATCTTCTGGCCGCCGCGCAGGTGCTGGGCGTGGGGCGCCATCGACATCGATTCCTGGCCGCCCGCCACGATGATGGTGGCGTCGCCGTTGGCGATCTGCTGCATGCCGACCGCGACGGTGCGAAGCCCCGAGCCGCAGAGCTGGTTGAGGCCCCAGGCGGTTGCCTCCTGCGGGATGCCGGCGGCCATCGCGGCCTGGCGGGCCGGGTTCTGGCCGGCGCCCGCGGTGAGCACCTGGCCGAAGATCACCTCGTCGACCTCGTCGGGCGCGACCTTGGCCCTCTCCAGCGCCGCCTTGATGGCAATGGCGCCGAGTTCGTGGGCCGGCAGGGACGCGAAGGCGCCGTTGAACGAGCCGACCGGCGTGCGGGCCGCACCGACGATGACGATATCCTGCTTCTCTGCCATGAGCCTCTCCTCGAATCCTGCCGCCGGCTCTTTTGCCACGGATGCGCCCCGCGCCTCGGATCCGGGGCGAGACCGGCTGTCGGATAGCCGATGAACCCCCTTGCCCCAGGGAAGTCAAGCTAGCCTGCGGTAGCGAAGAGCAGGGTTGCAAGGCACGGTTTGGGTGGATGCCGTGCAGATTGCTGTTTTCGCCGGCATGGGAAGGCCTTAAGGTCTCGTCAGGACAGCGACAAAAACCGTCTCCGGCGCCCTGCGGCGGGCCGGCGGCAGGTGACCTTGAGGAGACCCCGTCGAGATGGCGGACAGCGGCAAGTCAACTCCCACCGTCATCAAGAAGTACGCCAACCGGCGTCTCTATCACACCGGCACGTCGACCTACGTGACGCTCGAAGATCTCGCCGCGATGGTGCAGGCCGGCGAGGATTTCGTGGTCTATGACGCAAAGTCCGGCGAGGACATCACCCGCTCGGTGCTGGCGCAGATCATCTTCGAGCAGGAAAACAAGGCGGGGACAGAGAACCTCCTGCCGGTCGCCTTCCTGCGCCAGCTGATCCGCTTCTACGGGGACAGCATGCGGGCGATGGTGCCGAGCTACCTCGAATTCTCGATGGACCATCTCGCGCGCGAGCAGAACGGCCTGCGCGAGAAGATGTCCCAGACCTTCGGGGCGAGCGCCTTCCAGCACGCGATGGAGGAGCAGGTGCGCGCCAACATGACCTTCTTCAGCGAGGCCATGCGGATGTTCGCGCCGTTCGCGCAGGCCGGCCAGCCGGAGAAGCCGGCCGAAGCGCCCCCGCCCGCGGCACCCCCCTCGGCCTCCAAGGGGGAACTCGACGACCTGAAGCGTCAGATGCTGGAGATGCAGAACCGGCTCGACGCCCTGGCCAAGAAGTAGGCCCTCGGGACGCGGGTCCTGCGGCCCGGCCCTTGCGGCGCAGGCCGCGGATTCCGCGGGGAGGCTGGAGCATGTCCCATTCCGATACGGACCGGCCGGATGCGGACGAGACGGCGCCCTCGCGGGCGCTCACGGTGATCGAGACGCCGCAACCGGCGGCGTGCGTGCCCGCCCGCCCCCTGGCGACGTTCCTGGTGCAGCTGATCGACGGGCCGGCCGGGTCGCTGCGCCCCTCGCGCCTGCGGCGCAGCCGCGAGGCCTCGGAGCGCTACGCGGCGGGTGCCCGCCGGCTCGGCTGAGACGGGGCGGCGCGGGCCGCCCCCATGGGCCTCAGGCCTCGGTCTTGACCTTCAGCACCTGCCGGCCGCGGTACATGCCGGTCTTCAGGTCGATGTGGTGCGGGCGGCGCAGCTCGCCCGAATCCTTGTCCTCGACGTAGGTCGGGGCCTTGAGGGCATCGGCGGAGCGGCGCATGCCGCGCCGCGACGGGGAGGTCTTTCGCTTCGGAACGGCCATGACACGTCGTCTCTTGCAACAAAACGGGCGCGGGGCCGCTCCGGGCGGAGCCGCCGCGCACCCTGGGATCCGATTGGAGCGCGGCTTATACCGGGCACGAGCGGCCCTGGCTAGCCCCCACCGGAGGTGCGCAGACGGCCCCGATCAGCTAGGAGCGGACGGCCACCGGGCGGGACAGCCCGGGCTGATCTCAGGGAGGAACCACCGTGCCCCGTCGCGCCCGTCTTCCGCAGGTCCTCCTGCCGCTCGCCTTGGCCTGTTGCGCCTTGGCCCCCCTCGCCCTCGCCGGCCCCGCCGCCGCGCAGGTGTCGGACGACGTCGTGCGGATCGGGGTGCTCACCGACCTCTCGGGTCCCTACGCGGACAGCGGCGGCAAGGGCTCGGTGGCCGCGGCCACGATGGCGGTGCGCGACGCGGGCGGCCGCGTCCTCGGCAAGCCGGTCGAGGTGATCTCCGCCGACCACCAGAACAAGCCGGACGTCGCCTCGGCGCTGGCGCGGCGCTGGTACGACGTCGACCGGGTCGACGCCATCCTCGACCTGCCGGTCACCGCCATCGCGCTCGCCGTCCAGGCGGTGGCCCGCGAGAAGAACCGCACGGTGATGATCACCTCGGCGGCGACCCAGGACCTCACCGCCAAGTCCTGCTCGCCGGTGAGTTCGCACTGGACCGACGACACCCACGCCCTCACCGCCGGCACCGCCCGCGCGGTCTACGAGCGCGGCGGCACGTCGTGGTACTTCATCACCGTCGACCACGCCTTCGGGGCCGCCCTGCAGAAGCAGGCCACCGAGGTCATCCAGGGGCTGGGCGGCAAGGTGGTGGGCACGTCGCGCCACCCGATCGCCACGGCCGACTACTCGTCCTTCGTGCTGCAGGCCCAGGCCTCGGGCGCCGACGTGGTCGCGCTCGCCAGCGTCGGCGACGACTTCATCAAGGCGGTCAAGCAGGCCAACGAGTTCGGGCTGATGACCGGACGCCAGACCATCGCCGGCTTCCTCGTCTACGTCACGGACATCCACGGTCTGGGATTGCCGGTGGCGCAGAACCTGACCTTCTCGTCGGTCTTCTACTGGGACCAGAGCGACGAGACCCGGGCCTTCGCCAAGCGCTTCGTCGAGGCGGTGGGCCACATGCCGACCAAGATCCACGCGCTGATCTACACGGCGACGCGCCACTACCTGAAGGCGATCGAGGCGGCCGGCACCGACGAGGCCCTCGCCGTGAACAAGGCGATGCGCGCCGCCCCCGTGGCGCTGTTCGGGCAGAGCGCGACCCTGCGGGCGGATGGACGCCTGCTCTACGACACCACGCTCTGGCGCGTGAAGACGCCCGCCGTGAGCAAGGGGCCGTGGGACTACTACGCTCCCGTGCGGACCATCCCGGCCGCGGAAGCCTTCCTGCCGATGAACCCGGCCTGCGGCGGCTGAGCGGGCCGGGCCTTGCGTCCCGGGGCGATCGCGGGCAGGTGGCTGCGGGAGATTCCGCTCACAGGGACGCGCCGGAGTTGCAGAGAGAGTTCGTCGGCCTCACCCACCTCGAAGGGCTGCTCGGGTACACCCTGCGGCGCACCCAGGTCGCCATCTCCCGCAGCTTCGTCCAGATCTTTTCCGATCTCGACGTGCGCCAGACCCAGCTCGGCGTCCTGAACGTCATCGAGGGCACGCCGGGCCTCAAGCCGAGCCAGATCGGCGCGCTGATCGGCATCAAGCGGGCGAATGTCGGGCCGCTCCTCGACGAGCTGGAGCGGCGCGGCCTCGTGCGGCGGGAGCCCGCGCCCGCCGACCGGCGCTCGCACGCGCTCTTCCTCACCGAGGCGGGCGCGGCGCTGATGACCGAACTCCACCGCCGCGAGGCCGCGCACGAGGAGCGGATCGCGACCCTGCTCGAACCCGAGGAGCGCGCGGTGCTGCTGCGCCTGCTGCGCCGGGTGGAGCAGGGCTGCCGCGACATGGCGGACGAGGAGGCGGGGCCGGAGGGGGACGATGGCCTCTGAGCGGCGACAGCACAGGTGAAGGGGGCGGCAGCGCGACCCGGCTCAGCCCTCATCCCCCACGATCAGGCCGTCATGCGGGCCCAGCCGCACCGGTCCCTCAACGCGCTCACCCTCGCGCCCCGGCCGCGCCGAGGCGAGGACCCTGCCGCGGCAGGACAGGGCCGGGGTGACGATCGAGGCGGTGAGGTTGAGGATCACGGTGCAGCCCGTGCCGCCGCCCCAGCGCGCGAAGGCGAAGACGCCGCCCTCGCTCAGGAGCCGCCGGTAGCGCCCGGCCCGCAGGTCGGCCCGCTCCCGCCGCAGGGCGATCAGCCGACGGGTCAGGGCGAGGAGCGAGTCCGTATCCGTCTCCTGCGCGGCGACGCTGCACGCATCCGGCAGCGCGCCCATCGCCAGCCAGGGCTCGCCCGTGGTGAAGCCGCCCCGCGGTCCCGGCTCCCAGCGCAGCGGCGAGCGGAACGGATCGCGGCTCAGGCCGTAGCCCGGCACGCAGCGCTCGAACGGGTCCTGCGCCTGCTCGGCCGGCACCGGGACGTCGGGCATGCCGATCTCGTCGCCCGCATAGAGGATCGGTGTGCCGGGCAGGCTCAGGAGCAGCATCGCCGCCACCCGGGCCTGCTCCGGCCCGACCCGGCTCGCGAGCCGGGGCTTGTCGTGGCTGCCGAGCACCCAGTCGGGCCATGCCCCGTCGGGCAGCGCGTCGAGGAAGTCCTGCACCGTGCGGGCGACCGCATTCGCCTTCCAGGGCACGTCGATGAGCCGGTAGTTCAGCGGCAGGTGCAGGCGGGGCGTCGACTCGCCGTAGAAGGCCGGCAGCGTGTCGGGCGCTGTGTCGACCTCGCCGAGCAGGACGCGGCCGGGGAACTCGTCCGCCACGCGGCGCAGTTCGGCCAGATAGTCGAGCGTGACGGGCTGGGCATCGGTGCGGGTGCGCCGGAACCGCTCGGGCGGCGGGGTGTCGCCGGTGAAATCCGGGTTCGGCGGCTCGTCCCGCAGGGCCGCGTCCTCGGCGAGCACGGCGGCCGCATCGACCCGGAACCCGTCGACGCCGCGCCGCAGCCAGAAGCGCATCGCGTCGTGCATGGCCGCCCGCAGGGCCGGGCAGCGCCAGTTGAGATCGGGCTGCCCGGGCAGGAAGGCGTGGTAGTAGCACTGGCCGGTGGCCGGATCGAGCGTCCAGGCCGGGCCGCCGAAGCGGCTGAGCCAGTTGTTGGGCGGCTGTCCCCCGGGGGCCGGGTCGGCCCAGACGTACCAGTCGCGCTTGGGGCTGCGGCGCGAGGACCGGCTCTCGACGAACCACGGGTGCCGGTCCGAGGTGTGGTTGGGCACGAGGTCGAGGATCAGGCGGATGCCGCGCGCATGCAGCGCCGCGAGCAGCCGGTCGAAGGTGGCGAGGCTGCCGAAGTTGCGCCCGACATCCGTGAAATCGGCGATGTCGTAGCCGGCATCCTGCAGCGGGGAGGGATAGATCGGCGTCAGCCAGACCGCCCCGACGCCGAGGCGCGCGAGGTAGTCGACCCCCTCGATGATGCCCGCGAGGTCACCCCAGCCATCCCCGTCCGCATCCCGGAACGAGGGGGTGAAGATCTGGTAGATCACCGCGTGCCGCCACCACGCGGCCTCCTGGACGGGGGCGGTGTCGTGGCCGTCGGTTGCGTCGCGCATCATCTCGGGCCGCCGTCGATCGCCAGACGGGTTGCGGGCCGCCGCCCGGGGGCAGCCCGGCCCTTCGGGTGACCGCCGGCCCCGACACGCGCTCGGGGCCGGCGGGAGAGGTCCGTCGCGAAGGAGGCCGTTTCAGTGCGACCGGTCGGTCCGGTCCGGCGCGTGGCCGAGGTTGCTGTGCCGGTGATGCGCGTCGCGCTCGCCGCCGCCGCCCGAGACCCCGGATTTCGACGTGTTCGTGGGGCTTCCGGGCGTCGGGCCGTGATGCTCCTCGGTCAGGGGCTCGGAATGGTCCTGGTGGCTGCTGCCGGGGCCGCCGTGATGGCGGTTCGCGGCGGGGTTCTTCTTCGACGTGCTCATCACCGGTCCTGCTGGTAGCCCTGGTTCACCGTGTTCACCTTGGTGTTCCCGGCTTGGCCGATCTTGTCGGGATCCTTCGTCTGCGAGGAGCCCTGGCCCTGCGAGAGCGGGGCGGGCGCGGCGCTGCCCGGCCCCTTGTCGGACCGGTTCGCGGGCGGGACGGGAGGGGGCTTCGTCGTCATTCGTCCTCCGGTGCTGGTGCTGCCGAGCCAACCCCGGGGGAGTATTCCTGTTCCATCTCGGCACGGCCGCTCTCAGGCGGCGCGGCGCTCCGCGGGCGGGCGGCGCCCGAATTCCAGCGCGCCGTCCTCCAGGCTGCCGAAGCGCAGGGTGGCAAGGTCGAGAAGGTAGTTCTGGTAGAGCCGCCAGGGCTTGCGCGCGCCCTGCTTGGGCAGGAGGTCGCGGGCGCGCTGGATGTAGCCGGAGGTGAAGTCGATCAGCGGCGCCTCGCCGATGGCGTCTCCGCGGCGCGGCACGCACCACTCGTCGCCCCGCGCCTCCATGCGGTTGATCAGGCGGCAGACGAAGCGCGCCGTCAGCTCGCATTTCAGCGTCCAGGAGGCGTTGGTGTAGCCGATGGCGACCGCGAGGTTCGGCACGTCGCTCAGCATCATTCCCCGGTACAGGAAGGTCGCGGGCGCCTCCACCGGGCGCCCGTCGACGGTGAGCGTGAGCCCGCCGAGCATCCGCAGCTTGAGGCCGGTCGCCGCCACGACGATGTCGGCGTCGAGGTGCCGCCCGGAGGCGAGCTGCAGCCCGGCCGGCGTGAAGCTCTCGATCCGGTCGGTGACGACCGAGGCCCGGCCCGACCGGATCGCCCGGAACAGGTCGCCGTCCGGCACGAGGCAGAGCCGCTGGTCCCAGGGCTTGTAGGCCGGCGTGAAATGGGTGGCGACGTCGTAGTCCGGGCCGAGCTGCCGGCGCGCCAGCGCGATGATCTGGCGCGCCATCCAGTCCGGCTTGCGGCGGGCGAACTGGTAGAAGCCGAGGGTGAGAAACACGTTCTTCCAGCGCGCGAGGCCGTGCGCGAGGCGGGCCGGCAGGTAGCGGCGCAGCCAGGTGGCGACCGGGTCCGCGGCGGGCATCGACAGGACGTAGCTGGGCGAGCGCTGCAGCATGGTGACGTGGGCGGCGCGCGTCGCCATCTCGGGCACCAGGGTGACCGCGGTGGCGCCGCTGCCGATCACCACCACGCGCTTGCCCGCGTAGTCGAGATCCTCCGGCCAAGCCTGCGGGTGCACGATCGGCCCGGCGAAGCGCTCCGTCCCGGGCCAGTCCGGCCGGTAGCCCTCGTCGTAATCGTAGTAGCCGGCGCAGACGGAGAGGAACCGGCAGGTGAAGCGGACCGGTGCGGGATCGTCCCCGACCTGCACCGCGACGCTCCAGCGCGCGTCCTGCGACCGCCAGTCCGCGCGCAGCACCCGGTGGCGGTAGCGGATCTTCCGGTCGATGCCGTACGCGGCGGCCGTCTCGCGCAGGTAGCGCAGGATCGCCGGACCGTCCGCGATGGACTTGTCCCCGGACCAGGGCCGGAAGCTGAAGCCGAAGGTGTAGAGGTCGGAATCCGACCGCAGGCCGGGATAGCGGAAGAGGTCCCAGGTGCCGCCGATCGCCTCGCGCGCCTCCAGGATCGCGTAGGTCTGCGTCGGGCAGCGCGTCTGCAGGGCGTGACCGGCGCTGATGCCGGAGATGCCGGCGCCGACCACCAGCACGTCGAGATCGCGCGTCGCCGCAAGGTCGGATGGGGCGGGGCTCGGGCTCACGGGGTGTCGGCTCCTCGGTCGGGGCCCGGTCCTTCGCCTGCGGCGCGAAAGACCAGGGTGAGATTGTTGGCCGGCATCGCGATCCGCTCGGCGAGGGTGAGCCCGTGCGTGCGGGCGCAGGCGGCCAGATCGGCCACGTCGCGCAGGCCCCAGGCCGGATCGCGCCGCCGCAGATCGGCGTCGAAGGCGAGGTTGCCGGGAGCGGTCGGGACGCCGTCCTCCAGGAAGGGTCCGTAGAGCACGAGCGGCGCGCCCGCCGGCAGGAGACGGCCGGCCCCAGCCATCAGCCCCGCCGCCGCCGCGAGGGGCGCGATGTGGACGAGGTTGATCGCCACGACCGCGTCGGCCCGCTCCACCGGCCAGTGCGGCGCCGCCGCGTCGAGGGCGAGCGGCGGCAGCAGATTCGGCAGGCCGGCCCTGCGCGCATGCGCGGCGATGCTGCGCCGCGCCGCCGGCTCCGGGTCGCTCGGCTGCCAGACAAGGCCGGGACAGGCCGCCGCCACGTGCACGGCGTGCTCGCCCGAGCCGCTGGCCACCTCCAGCACGAGGCCGGTGGGCGGGAGCACGCGGCGCAGCACGCCGAGGATGGCCTCCTTGTTGCGGGCGACGGCGGGCGCGATCAGCGCCTCCCCGTCGAGGTCCCATCCGAGCATCGCGCCCCCTGCTCTCCCCTGCCCTGCCGGCCTGCGACGTCCGGCGGCGCGACTCTAAGCACCATTCGCCGGCGCGGTCACCGGTTCGGCGAATGGCGCAGGAGCAGAATCCGGGCGGCACGACCCCGCGCCGTTCCGGCCGAAGTCGGAACGCGGCCCGCCTGACCATGGGGCCGGCTGCCTGCGATCCACAGCGGTCCTTTGGCAGGTCCGCTTTCAATCCTTTTGATCTACCAACGATGAAATAGCTGGCACGGTCAGTGTCGTACAAGCTTACCCATGAGAAAATCGTCGCTTCTCTTTTATTGTCATTTTCATATCACCAAAGCGCGCAGGTTCTGATCGATACTTGACACGCTCTCGGAGGCGGCTTGCATACTCGCCGAAATCCCCCGCGTTGCCGCAGCCTGATGCTCAACAGCCAGGGTGACGTCCGAGACCACCTCGCGCACGGAGGTGATTGAGTGCGCGATGCCGGTCAGCGAAGAGACGACGTCTGCGGCAATACCCTGCATTGACTGAATGTCCTCGGCAATTCGGCCTGTCGCCTTGGTGACCTGAGCCGATAGGCTCTTCACCTCGCCAGCCACGACCGCAAAGCCGCGGCCAGCCTCGCCCGCGCGTGCGGCCTCGATGGTGGCGTTGAGCGCGAGCAGGTTGATCTGTTCGCCCACACCTTGGATGAGCTGAACTACACCAGTCATTGAGGCTGTGGCCGCATTGAGCTGCACGGTCGACTGATCAGCGGCCTGAGCACGCTCGTGCATGGCCTCAACCTCCGCACGGGATTGCACCAGGTTCTGCGAAATTTCGCTGAGCGAGGCACTCAGTTCCTCGGCGGCCGCCGCCGCGTTCTGGACGCTCGACAGCGTCTGCTGGGAGGCTCCGCTGGCGCTGATCTGGGCGGCCATCTTGGCGGTAATGTCGGTGGCGTACTTCACCACCTTAAACGGCTTACCGTTCATATCGAAGATTGGATTGTAGCTCGCCTGGATCCAAATCTCCCGGCCACCCTTGCCGACGCGCTTGAACACGTCAGACCGGTACGCGCCTGTACGCAGGCTCTCCCAGAGCTGCCGGTACTCCGGGGTGTTAGCCAGGTCGGGCGCGACGAACATGCGATGATGCTTGCCCTGGATCTCGTCCAGGCGATAGCCGACGGCAGCAAGGAAATTCTCGTTGGCGTCGAGCACGTTGCCGTCAAGATCGAAATGGATCACGGCCTGCGAGCGATTGATCGCGGCGATCTGGCCAAGGATGTCGGCCGTACGCAACTTCTCGGCGGTTACGTCATTGGCAAACTTGACCACCTTGAACGGCTTGCCGTCCGGATCCAGGATCGGATTGTAGATCGCCTGCAGCCAGATCTCGCGGCCGCCCTTGGCGAAGCGCTTGAACTCCGCCTTCTGAAACTCGCCGCGTGCCAGCGCCTCCCAGAACGCGCGGTAGGCTGCACTCTGCCTCTCGGCTGGATCCACGAACAGTGAATGATGCTGGCCCACGACCTCGTCGAGGTCATAGCCGACCGTGTCGAGGAAATTCCGGTTCGCGGTCAGGATCGTTCCGTCGATCCTGAACTCGATGACCGCCCGCGAGCGATCGATGGCCGCGAACTTGCCCTCGAGGTCGAGCGTCTGAAGCTTCTGGTCGGTGATGTCGCTGGCGAACTTGACCACCCTGCAGGGCCTGCCAGCACGATCAAGCACCGGGTTGTAGGTCGCCTGCAACCAGATCTCGCGACCACCCTTCGCTATGCGCTTGAACTCGGCGACCTTGAACTCTCCTCTAGCGAGAGAGGCCCAGAACTCACGGTAGGCCGCCCCCTCTCGTTCGGCCGAGTCGACGAACATGCGGTGATGCTGTCCCTGGACCTCGGCAAGTGTGTAGCCGACCGTGCTCAGAAAGTTGCCGTTCGCCGTCAGGATCGTGCCATCGAGAGCAAACTCGATGACGGCCTGCGAGCGGTCGAGCGCGTCGAGCTTGGCGGACGTATCCCGGTCGGAGAAGAAGAGCATCGCGTTCCTCCAAGCGGGATCTGCCAGCGAGAGCCCGTCTGCTGCACCACCCGCGCGCGCATTCTGCGCATCTGCCCAAAATAATTGCCCACAACCGACTAACATTTGGTTGCCGCCGACCTCTCTCGCCGGAAGCTCCAGAGGCGAAACCGCAGCTCACAGGCACGCCCATTCGCCGGACAAGCGGCAACGTTGGGCCGGAGACGGAACGTCCGCTTCGCAGCGGAAGCCCAGGGTCCCCTCACCACCCTCGGCAGCCCTCGACACGGCCGGGCGTGTCGGGCTCCGCCCCTAGGCAGAACCGCTCCGAACGGCTAGGGGCGGGAGGCGGGCCGCGCTGGCCCAACGCGCTGGCCCAAGCTGCGGTCACGATCAGATTCCCGGCCACGCGCGGCCGACCGCGAGGAGACGCCCCGCCGTGCCACAGCCGCTTTCCACCGCGACCAGCCGGGACGGGCGCGTCCACGCGGTGCTGCGGTCCCGCACCGCGGCGGCCCATCGGCGGCTCGACGCGGCCTTCGACCTCGCCCGCCTGCCCGAGCGGGGTCCCTACGGCGCCTTCCTGCGGGCCTCGGCCGCCGCGCTGATCCCGCTGGAGGCGCGGCTCGACGCGTCCGGCGCCGCCGCCGTGCTGCCGGACTGGCCGGCGCGCCGCCGCGGCGCGGCGCTGCTCGCCGACCTCGCGGGCCTCGACGAGCCCTACGCCCCCTCCGCCGGCGCCGGGGCGCCCCTTGAGCGCGACACGCTCCTCGGCGTGCTGTACGTGCTCGAAGGCTCGCGCCTCGGCGGCGCGATGATCCGGCGGGCGGTGCTCGCGGGCGGGGATCCGGCGGCCTGCGCGAACCTGCGCTACCTCGACCACGGCCGCGGCCGGCGCTTCTGGCCGAGCTTCCTCGCGCGCCTCGACGGCGCGGCGCCGGACGAGGCCGGGCTCGGGCGGATGACCGAGGGGGCGCTCGCCGCCTTCGCGGCCTTCGAGCGGGCGGCGTCCACAGTGGCGTCGCCCGGCGCGCTGGCGCATACGGTAGGGTAGGATAGGGTCCGGACCCGCCGCGGGAGGATGCACGGGCAGCCATGACCTACGAGTTCGAGTTCGGCGAGGTCTTCGCCTACTGGCCCGAACTCGCGGCCGGCGCCGCCCATACGCTCGTCCTGTCGACGCTCGCGATGGCCATCGGCATGGTGGTGGCGGTGCTGGGGGCGCTCGCCAAGACCTCGGGGCCGGTCTGGCTGCGCTGGATCATCGACGCCTATATCGAGCTGATCCGCAACACCCCGTTCCTGATCCAGATCTTCCTGATCTTCTTCGGCCTGCCCTCGATCGGGCTTCGCCTCTCGCCCGATGCCGCCGCGCTCACCGCGCTCGTGGTCAATGTCGGGGCCTACGGCATCGAGATCATCCGCGCCGGCATCGAGAGCATCGACGGGGGCCAGATCGAGGCCGGCCGGTCGCTGGGGATGAAGCCGCTGCAGATCTTCCGCTACGTGGTGCTCAAGCCGGCGATCCAGGCGATTTACCCGGCGCTGACGAGCCAGTTCATCCTGCTCATGCTGAACTCCAGCGTCTGCTCGGCGATCGCCGCGAGCGAGCTGACGGCGGCGGCCGGCGACATCCAGTCCCGCAACTTCCGCAGCTTCGAGGTCTACCTCGTCGTCACGGGCATCTACTTCGCCCTCTCGGTCGTGCTGTGGAGCGCCTTCGCGGGCATCGAGCAGGCCTTCCTGCGCAAGCCCAGCCGGCGGTAGGGGGCCTCGCCATGCGGACGTTGAGCGAAGGCGACATCCTGTTCATCCTGCTGGCGGTGCGCTGGACACTGCTCCTGTCGCTGATCGCCTTCCTGGGCGGCGCGGTGGGCGGGCTCGCGGTGGCGCTGGCGCGCACGGGCGAGATCCGCGCCCTGCGCCTCCTGGCGCGGGGCTACATCACGGTGTTCCAGGGCACCCCGCTGCTGATGCAGCTCTTCCTGGCCTTCTTCGTGCCGAGCATCTTCGGGATCAACGTCGATCCCTGGACCGCGGCGGCGCTCGGCCTGTCGCTGCACGCGAGCGCCTTCCTGGGCGAGATCTGGCGCGGCAGCATCGAGACGGTGCCGCACGGGCAGACCGAGGCCGCGACGGCGCTGGGCCTGCGCTACTGGCCGCGCATGGCCCTGGTGGTCGTGCCGCAGGCCGTGCGCATCGCCATCCCGCCGACGATCGGCTTCCTGGTCCAGCTCATCAAGGCGACCTCGCTCGCCTCGATCATCGGCTTCGTCGAACTCACGCGCGCCGCGCAGATCATCAACAACGCCACCTTCCGGCCCTTCACGCTCTTCGGGCTGGTGGCCCTCGTCTATTTCGTGATCTGCTGGCCGCTCTCGGCCTATAGCCGGCGGATCGAGAGGAAGCTCACCCTCGCGAGCCGATGAACGGCCGCGTGCGGCGGACAGGGAGGAACCGGATGACCCGAGTGACGATGGCGCGGCGGCGCTTCGGACGGATGCTGGCGGGGGGCCTCGTCCTGGCAGGCCTCTCGGCGAGCCTGTTGACGGGCGCGGGGCCGGCCGCGGCGGCCACGCCGGAGGAGATCAAGGCCAAGGGCAAGGTCGTGGTCGGCGTGCTCACCGACTATCCGCCCTTCGGCGGCACCGATGCCCAGCAGAAGCCCGCGGGCTACGACGTCGACGTCGCCCGGCTCTTCGCCAAGAAGCTCGGCGTCGAGCTCGAACTCGTCCCGGTGACGGGGCCGAACCGGATCCCATACCTCCTCACCAACAAGATCGACCTCCTGATCGCGACCTTCGGCATCACCGCCGAGCGCTCGCGGCAGGTGCTGTTCTCCAACCCCTACAGCGCGCTCACCACCTACGTGCTGGCGCCGAAGTCGCTCGCCATCGGCAAGCCCGAGGACCTGAAGGCGGTCACGATCGGGGTGGCGCGCGCGAGCACGCAGGACACCGCCGTCTCGGCCATCGCGCCCTCCGGCACCCGCATCATGCGCTTCGACGACGACGCCACCACCACGCAGGCGATCATCTCCGGCCAAGTGCAGTCGATCGGGGCCAGCAACACCGTCCTGGCGCAGCTCACCAAGGACTACGCCTCGCTCCAGATCGAGCCGAAGTTCAACCTGCGCCAGCAGGCCAACGGCATGGCCTTCCGCAAGGCGGACACCGCCTTGCGCGACTACGCCAACGGCTTCATCGCCGAGATCGCCGGCAACGGGCAGCTCGACGAGATCAACAAGCGCTGGTTCGGCACCCCGCTCGGCACGCTGCCGCCGATGCCGCAATTCTGACGAGGCGAGGAAGAGTGGCCGTGAGCGAGCCGCCAGGCGAGCGCGCCCCCGTCGTCACGATGCGCGGCGTGAGCAAGTGGTTCGGCAGCTTCCAGGTGCTGCGGGCCATCGACCTCGACGTGCACCGGGCCGAGCGGATCGTGGTCTGCGGGCCGTCGGGCTCCGGCAAGTCGACCCTGATCCGCTGCCTCAACCAGCTCGAAGCGCACCAGGACGGCACCATCACGGTCGACGGCGTCGAGCTGCGGCCGGACCTGCCGGGCATCGAGGCGGTGCGGCGCGAGATCGGCATGGTGTTCCAGCGCTTCAACCTCTTCCCGCACCTCACCGCCCTGGAGAACTGCATGCTCGCGCCGATGAAGGTGCGCGGGCTCAGCCGGGCCGCCGCCGAGGAGGCGGCCCGCACCTACCTCGCCCGGGTACGCATCCCCGAGCAGGCGCACAAGTACCCGGTGCAGCTCTCAGGGGGACAGCAGCAGCGCGTGGCCATCGCCCGCTCGCTGTGCATGAACCCCAAGATCATGCTGTTCGACGAGCCGACCTCGGCCCTCGACCCCGAGATGGTGGGCGAGGTGCTCGACGTGATGGTCGAACTCGCCGAGAGCGGCATGACCATGGTGGTCGTGACCCACGAGATGGGCTTCGCCCGCCGGGTCGCCGACCGGGTGGTGTTCATGGATCAGGGCGAGATCGTCGAGGTGGCGCCGCCCGCGGCCTTCTTCGACCATCCGCGCAACGAGCGCACGCGCCGTTTCCTCAGCCAGATCCTGCCGGCGGGGCTGCCCGAGACAAATTGAGACGGTCCGCCCCGCAAATGCCACAGCCTCGATTGAGGTGTCTTTACCGAATGGAGAGATCGGTCTGCGCGGGGTTGATCCGGCGTGCTAGCGTCGCATCCGCGCCGAGGGAGAGGACATCCGGAATGATCAAGGGTGGTTTCGGCAAGGGCGGTATCGGAACGAGTGTCGCCGCGGCGGCGCTGGCGGCCTTCTGCGCGGCCGGGACCGCGCAGGCAGCCCAATGCGGCAACGGCCCGGGCGGCTTCGAGGCGTGGAAGCGGGACTTCGCCGAGGAGGCGCGGGCGAACGGCGTCAGCGCGAACGCCATCGCGGCCCTGATGACGACCAGCTACAACACGGCGACCATCTCGGCCGACCGCGGCCAGAAGAGCTTCCGCCTGTCCCTCGACCAGTTCCTGGCCAAGCGCGGCGGCCCCACCATCGTGGCGCGCGGGCGCGCGCTCAAGCGCACCCACGCCGCCCTGTTCGCCTCGATCGAGGACCGCTACGGCGTGCCGCCCGGTCCGCTGCTGGCCATCTGGGGCATGGAGACCGGGTTCGGGGCCGTGCGCGGCAACCAGAACACCCTCTCGGCGGTGGCGACCCTGGCCTACGATTGCCGCCGCTCGGCCTTCTTCACCGATCAGCTCTACGCCGCCCTGAAGCTCGTCGACCGCGGCATCATCACGGCGAGCACCCGCGGCTCCATGCACGGCGAACTCGGCCACACGCAGTTCCTGCCGAAAGCGATCCTGAACTACGGCACCGGCGGCAGCCTGGAAAACGCGTCCGTCGCGCTCACCTCGACGGCGAACTTCCTCAAGGGGCACGGCTGGCGCGCGGGCGCGGGCTACCAGCCCGGCGAGGCCAATTTCGGCGCGCTCCAGGCCTGGAACGCCGCCTCGGTCTACCAGCGGGCTCTGGCCCTGCTCGGGCGCCAGATCGACGGCGAGTAGGGCACCGGGCATTGCGCCGGCCGCGCCGACGCGGCAGCCTGCCGGCATGATCGCGGTCGATTGGGGTACGAGCAGCGCCAGGGCCTACCGGCTCGGGCCGGACGGGACGGTGGCGGAGCGCCGCGAGGGTGCCGGCGGCATCCTGCACGTGCCGCCCGGCGGCTTTCCGGCCGCCCTCGACGACATGGTCGGCGACTGGCTCCGGGCCGGCGAGGCGCGGGTGCTCCTCTCCGGCATGGTCGGCAGCCGCCAGGGCTGGCGCGAGGCGCCCTACCTGCCCTGCCCGGTCGGGCTCGACGCGCTGGCGGCGGGCGTGATCGCGCTGCCGTTCGAGGGCGCCGCACAGGTGCGCCTGGTGCCGGGCCTCAGCGCCGCGGACGCGTCGGGCGTGCCCGAGGTGATGCGCGGCGAGGAGGTACAGGTCTTCGGGGCGCTGCGGGAGACCGGCGGCGACGCGTGGCTGTGCCTGCCGGGAAGCCACGCCAAGTGGGTCGCGGTGCGGGCGGGCCGCATCGCGGGGTTCTCCACCAGCCTCACCGGCGAGGCCTTCGCGGCGCTCTCCGCCCACACGATCCTGGCCCGGATGATCGAGGGCCGGCCCGAACCGGGACCGGCCTTCGACGCCGGCGTGGCGCGCTCGGGCGAGCCCGGGGGGCTGCTCCACCACCTGTTCGGCGCGCGCGCGCTCGGCCTGTTCGGGCGGCTCGCGGCGGGGGACGGGGCGAGCTACCTCTCCGGCCTGCTGATCGGCCACGACGTGCGGGAGAACCGGCCGGATGGCGACGCGCCGGTCGACCTCGTCGGCGCCGGCCCGCTGATGACGCTCTATGCCCGGGCGATCGCCCGATGCGGCGGCCGGGCGCGCCTCTGCGACGCGGATGCGGCGGCGCGCGGGCTCGCCCTGATCGGGGAGAGACTCGCATGGACCTGAAGGGCTTGGACGTACGGGACTGGCTCGCCCGCTGCCCGCTCGTGGCGATCCTGCGCGGCGTGCGGCCCGACGAGGTGGAGGCGGTGGGCGACGCCCTCGTGGCGGCCGGCATCGTCGTCATCGAGGTGCCGCTCAACTCGCCCGAGCCGATCGAGAGCGTGCGCCGCCTGAGCGCCCGGTTCGGCGCGCGCGCCCTCGTCGGCGCCGGGACGATCCGGCGCCCGGCCGAGGTGGCGGCGGTGGCCGAGGCCGGCGGGCGCCTCCTCGTGACGCCCCACGCCGATCCCGGCCTCGTGCGGGAGGCCAAGGCCCGCGGCATGGTGGCGATGCCGGGCTTCTTCACGCCCGCGGAGGCCTTCTCGCTCCTCGATGCCGGCGCGGATGCCCTGAAGCTGTTTCCGGCCGAGGCCGGCGGCCCCGCGACCCTGCGGGCGCTGCGCGCCGTCCTCCCGCCCGAGGTGCCGCTGCTGCCGGTCGGCGGGGTCGATGGCGGCAGCCTTGCAGCTTGGCGGGAGGCGGGCGCGGCGGGCTTCGGCTGCGGCTCCTCGCTCTACAAGCCGGGGGACGCGCCCGGCACGGTGGCCGCCAAGGCGGCCGCGCTCCTCGCCGCGCTCGGGCGCTGAACTCGCCTACTCGGCCTTGCGGGTCCGGATCGCCAGGGTGGTCGGGTCGAGGGCCCGCAGGGCTCAGCGCCGTCACCTCAGCCATCGCCCTCCTCCAGCGCCGCGAACCACGCGGCATAGGGCGTGGAGCGCGCCATGCGGCGGGTGTAGTCGGGCGCGCCGTCCGTCCACCAGACCGGTCCGCGCTCCCCGAGTCCCCGCTTGGCCGCATCGACCCGGGCTCGCGCGGCGGCCCGGGCCTCGTCGTCGGCGGCGTCCCGCACCATGCGGCGGGCCCGCATCAGCTCGCCCACCAGGCGCTCCCGCTCGGCCGGGGCGAGGTGCGGGTCGGCGAGCCGCCACAGCCGGCCTCGCACCACGAGGTAGCGGCCGTCCGGGGTGCGCGGCGGGGCGGCCACCGGCTCACTCCGCGACGATGACGCGGTTGGGCAATTCGTCCGTGTCGCCGGGGGCGGCCGGGAACTCGGCCGCGAGGGCCGCGCCGATCCGCTCCACCGCCCGGATCAGGCCGGCCTCGGCCTCGCCGCGGGCGAGCGCCGCCATCAGGTCGCGCAGCACGTCCCTCCAGGCGTCGGGCGCGATGCGCGCGAGGATGCCCTCGTCCGCCACGATCTCGGCGTGGCGCTCGGCCAGCGCCAGGAACAGCAGCACGCCGGTGCGCCCGCGCGTGCGGCTCAGGCCCCGCGACCAGAAGGCGAACTGCGCCGCCTCGCGCACCCGCGCCCGCCGCAGGCGGCGCGGCACCAAGGCGAGCCGCAGGGGCTCGGCCTCGCTCGCGGCGAGGATCAGGGCCGCGACGCCCGCCTGTGCCAGCAGGATCAGGCCCGTGCTCCACTCCGTGAGCGCGAGGAGCGGCCAGGGGACGATCAGCCCCGCGACGAGGGCGGCGGTGAGCACGACGGAGCGGTAGCGCCCCGCCCGGGTGCCGAGCATCACCACGATCTCGCCCGCGGTGCCGGCCTCCGCCTGCGCCACCGCCCGGGCGACGCGCTCCTGCCCCTCGCGCGTGAGGAGATCGGCCGCCCTACCAGTCACCGGATGCTCCCCCGCCGCCCGACGAGCCGCCGCCGCCCGAGAACCCGCCCCCGAACCCGCCGCCCCCGCCCGAATAGCCGCCGCTCCAGCCGCCCGAGCCCGGCATCGGCAGGACGACGAGGCCGCCGCGGCCTCGGCCGCCGCCCCGGTTCATGCGCCAGACCACGATCAGCACGATCAGGAACAGGACCACGAGCATGAGCACCTGGGCCGGATCGACCGCGTCCTCGCGCACCTGCGGCTTGCGCTGCCACTCCTGCGCGTCCCCTGCCAGGATCGACAGGATGCCGTCGACGCCGGCCGAGAGGCCGCCCGCGAAGTCGCCCGCCTTGAAGCGCGGCGTGATGCTGCTGGCGATCAGCACCTTCGAGAGGGCGTCGGTGAGCGCCCCCTCCAGGCCGTAGCCCACCTCGATCCGCACCTTGCGCTCGGCCGGCGCCACCAGCAGCAGGACGCCGTTGTTGGTCTTGGCCTGCCCGAGCTTCCAGGCGCGGAAGAGCCGGTTGGCGTAATCCTCGACGCTGGCGCCCTGGAGGCTGCGCACGGTGGCCACCACCACCTGGTCCGAGGTCCTGTCCTCGTGCGCCTTCAGCTTGGCGTCGAGGTCGGCGCGCTGGGCGGCGGTGAGCAGGCCCGCCTCGTCCACCACGCGCCCGGTGAGCGCCGGAAAGGACAGCTCGGCCGCGAGCGCCGCCACCGCCGCGAGGAGGAGCGCCAGAAGGAGCGTCAGGAGAAGCGCGGCGCGCGGCAGGCCGCCCCGGGCGAGCGCCCGCATCGGGTCTAGAACTTCACGTTCGGCGGCCGCGCGGCATCGGGTGTGGCCGTGAAGGTCTCCATCGGCTTGGCGTCGGGATAGAACCACGCGGCGATCCAGCGCCCGGGAATGGTGCGGACCTCGGTGTTGTAGGACTGGACGGCGCCGATGTAGTCGCGCCGCGCCACCGCGATCCGGTTCTCGGTGCCTTCGAGCTGGGATTGCAGGGCGAGGAAGTTCTGGTTGGACTTGAGGTCCGGGTAGCGCTCGACCGTGACGAGGAGGCGGCCCAGCGCGCCCGAGAGCTGGTTCTGGGCGTCCTGGTACTCCTTGAACTTCTGCGGGTCGCTCACCGTCGAGGCGTCGACCTTGACGCTGGACGCCTTGGCGCGCGCCTCCGTGACGCCGATCAGCACGTCCTTCTCCTGCTGGGCATAGCCCTTCACGGTCTCGACGAGGTTGGGGATCAGGTCGGCGCGGCGCTGGTACTGGTTCTGCACCTCGCTCCAGGCCGACTTCGCCTGCTCCTCCAGGGTGGGCACCCGGTTGATGGCGCCGCAGCCCGAGAGGCCGCCCGCGACCGCCACGAGGGCGAGCGCCCCGGCCAGACGCGAGAGCCACGGCGCCGCGGACGGAACGCTGCTGGGTTTCGACGGCATGCCACGCCCTCCGGCCTGCGGGATGTCCTCACGGCGCGGTGGCCGATCACCATAGGGACTCGCGCGGCGCAGCTTGGTTCCGGCGCGCCTGTCGATCCGGCATGCGCGCGGCGTGGCACGCGCGCACGCTCGGCCCGGCTGGCCCGTGGCCGTTTCTGCGCCGCGGCTACTTGGCGTCCGCGACCTTGTCCTTGATGACGTAGGTGCCCTTCTTCTGGCCGATCGCCTGCGTCGCGCCCTCCGTCATGGAGGCGGGCCGCGTCACGGTGATCTCGAAGGTGCCGGAGAGGCCCGCGAACTTTCCGGTGCCGCCGGTCCACTCGCCCGTCCCCTTGGCCCGCGGCGAGAGCGGCTGCGCGGGGTAGCTGTACTTCTCGTAGACGTGGTCGCCGTCCGCATCGGCGTAATCGCAGAAGCCCTGGTTCTCGAACGTCTTGGCCGCGATGTCGACGACGTTGCTGAAGGTGCAGCGCCCCGTCATGTTGTTGAGGAGCGCGCCGCCGGTCTCGTTGGCCGCGGCCATGATGAGCACCCCAACGCTGTGGGTCTGGTTGGCGGCGCCCTGCACGGGCTTGGCCACCACCGGATTGGTCGCCATGAAGGTGATCCGGAACTCACCCTGCTTCGGCAGATCCTGCGCCAGAGCGAATCCGGGGACGATAGCAGTCGCGATGGCAACGACGAGGGAACGCGCACGCTGTGAGCACATGAAATCCCCCTGCTTTGTGTTGAAGGCTCGCCATTCCTTGCGAACGAGCAGGATTATTTAGAGACCACCGCAGGCACAAGATCATTCTCAAATATCAATGACTGCGTCAGCCAGTGGCAACCACCCGACATCGCATCATTGCTGTGAGTCTCGCGTCCCGTCGCGGGATTCGTCGGTCCGGAAGGGTGGCGTCGCGACGTCAGCCCCCGCGCAGGCGGCGCGCCAGGTCCTCGGGGATCGGCGCGGCCTTCATCCGGCCGGCCTCGTCCGGGTGGCGCCCGGCCCAGACCCGGCGCTCGCGCCCCTCCACCGCCAGCTCACCGGCATTGTGGAGCCGGTGGCGCACCGCGAAGCTGGAGCGGCCGACCTCGACCACGGTCGAGACGATCTCGACCCGGTCGCCGTAGCGCGACGGCCTGAGGAAGCGCGCGCCGGTCTCCACGAGCGGGATGCCGATCAGGTCGTAGGCGGCGAGCATCGCGGGCTTCGGCAGGCCGGTGGCGGCCTCGCACAGGAGCGCCGTCGACCAGTCGAAGAACTCGAAGAAGCGCGGGTTGAAGACGATTCCCGCCGGGTCGCAATGCCCCCACTCGATGGTGAGCGACCGGGTGACGGAGAAGCCGTCGCGCTCGTCGGGCGGCGTCATGGGGCCTCCGGGGTGATGATGGCGGGGGCGTAGGGTACGGCGTAGAGCATCTCGACGAGATCGGCCCGCCCGCGCAGCACGCCGCGCTGGTTGATCGAGCCCTTGTCGGTGACCTCGTCGCGGTCGAGGGCCGGCGGCTCGGCCATCAGCAGCAGGCGGGCGACGCGGTTCGAGGAGCCGGTGCTCCGGCCCGCGAAGGCGGCGAGCCGGCGCGCGAACTCCGCCCGCACCGCCGGGTCGGCCAGAACCGCCGCGTCGTCGCCCTCCGCCCCGCACAGGGCGCGGCAGGCGGCGAGGTCGGGGAAGACCAGGGCCGCGACCGTGTCGCGCGCCTCGCCCGCGAGCGCGACGTCGCGCACCAGGGGCTGGAACGCGTCGAGGAAGGCGGCCCGCAGCGGGCCGACGCTGACCCAGATGCCGGTGGTGAGCTTGAAATCCTCGTTGAGGCGTCCGTCGAACACGAAGCCGCGGGCGGGCTCGGCGGGATTCACCGGCACCAGCGCATCGCCGAGCCGGTAGAAGCCCTCCTCGTCGAAGGCCGCCGCGGTCAGGTCCGGGCGGCGCCAGTAGCCGGGCGTGACGTTGGGGCCGCGCAGCCGCGCCTCCCGCTTCGTCCCGACCGGGGCGAGCTTCAGCTCCACGCCCGCGGCCGGCAGACCGACATGCCCGGCCCGGCCGGGGCCGTCGTCGGTGACGAGGGCGAAGGGCGCGGTCTCGGTGGCACCGAGGCCCGTGAGCATCGGCACCGTCCGCCCGATCGTGTCGCGGGCGAGCGCGTCGATGGCGTCCCAGACCGGCTGCGGCAGGCCGGCGGCGGCGAAGAAGTTCATCTTCAGCCGGCTGAAGAAATTCTCCCGCAGCGCCCGGTCGGCCCGGAGATGGGGCACCAGCGCCTCGAAGCCCTTCGGCACCGTGAGGTAGAGCGTCGGGGCCACCTCCTTGAGGTTGCGCACCGTCTCGTGGATCGCCGCCGGCGTCGGGCGGCCCTCGTCGATGTGGAGCGTGCCACCGTTGGCCAGCACGAGGTTGAAGTTGTGGTTGCCCCCGAAGGTGTGATGCCAGGGCAGCCAATCCACCATCACGGGCGGCGCCTCGGTGAGGAAGGGGTAGCGCGCCGCGATCATCGCCTGGTTGGCGGCGAGCATCCGGTGGGTGTTGATCACGGCCTTCGGCACGCCCGTCGAGCCGGAGGTGAAGAGGAGCTTCGCCACCGTGTCGGGCCGCACGGCCGCATGGGCGCGGGCCACCGCCGCCGGGTCCTGCGCCGCCGTCAGCGCGGCAAGCGGGGTCGCGGACCGCCCGACCGGCGTGCCGTCCCCGACCACCACCTCGACGCCCTCCGGGATGGCGGCCGTCAGCGCCGGAGCGAAGACCCGGCCCTCCTCGGCGAAGACGAGGCCGGGGGTGAGCAGCTCCACGATTGCCTTGAGGCGGGCATGGTCCCGGGACGCGGTGGAATAGGCGGGCGAGACCGGCGCCACCGCGATGCCGACATGCATCGCGGCGAGCGACAGGAGCGCGAAGGCGAGGCTGTTGCCGGACAGGAGCATCAGCGGGCGCTCGGCCGAGAGGCCGCGGGCGAGGAGGGCGGCGCCGATCCGCTCGACCTGCGCCAGCGCCTCGCCGTAGCTCAGCCGGTCCCAGTCGCCGCCCGGCCCGCGCCGGGCCAGGAAGGTGCGGTCCGGGTGTTCGCGCGCGTGCCGCACGAGGTGCGCGGTCAGGCCATCCGGGTAGGGCGGCAGCGGGGTTGCGGCCCTGATCACCTGCGTGCCGTCGGGCCGCGTCGCGAAGAGATGGGCGCCGTGGCGCCGGGGGGCGTCCGCCATGGCGGCTCAGCCCTTCACGAGCGGGCAGCCGCCCTCGGCCAGCGGGCGCCACGCCGCGTCGGCGGGCAGCGTGCGGACCGCCTTGAAGTAGTCCCAGCCGCCCTTGCTCTCGGCCTCGGTCTTGGTGGCGAGCAGGTACATCGGGTGGAGCTTGCGCCCGTCGGCGCGGATCGTGCCCTTTCCGAAGATCGGATCGTCGGTCGCCTGCGCCTTCATGGCGGCCACCAGCGCGCGGCCGTCGCCCGCATCCGTCACGGCGGGCAGCGTCTTCAGGAGGTGGGCCACCGCCGAGTAGACGCCCGCCTGCATGTCGTTGGGCACGGCGCGGCGGGGATGGCGGGCGGCGTAGCGCGCCGCGAAGGCGCGGGTGTCGTCGCTCAGGTCCCAGTAATAGGGCGTGACGATGTAGACGCCCTGCGTGGCCTTGAGGCCGAGCGCGGGCATGTTGGTGATGTTGAGGATCAGGCCGGCGAGGCGCTGGCCCGGGGCGATGCCGAACTCCGCCGCCTGCTTGAGGGCGTTCGAGGTGTCGTCGCCCGCATTCGCGAGCCCGATCACGTCGGCGCCGGAGGCCTGCGCCTGGAGCAGGAAGGAGGAGAAGTCGGACGAGCCGAGCGGGTGGCGGGCCGCGCCCTTCACGGTGCCGCCATTCGCCTTGACCTCGTCGGCGGCGCTGCCCTCCAGGTCCTTGCCGAAGGTGTAGTCGGCGGTGAGGAAGAACCACGTCCTGGCCCCCTGCGCCACCAGCGCCTTGGCGAGGCCATGCCCGAGCGCCCAGGTGTCGTAGGTCCAGTGGATGGTGTTGGGCGAGCATTGCCGCCCGGTCAGCTCCGCGGTGCCGGCGCCCGAGCCGATGAAGACCTTGTTCTTGTCCCGGGCGAGGTTCGACACGGCGAGCGCCACCGCGGAGTTCGGCACGTCCACGATGACGTCGACACCCTCCTGGTCGAACCAGCGGCGGGCGATCGAGGCCCCGATGTCGGTCTTGTTCTGGTGGTCGGCGGAGACGAGCTCGACCGGCCGCCCGGCCTTGGGGCCGAAATCCTCGATGGCGAGTTGCGCCGCGATGACCGAGCCCTGGCCCTGGTAGTCGGCGTAGGGACCGGACATGTCGTTGAGGACGCCGATCTTGAGCGGCCGCTCGGCGGCCAGGGCCGGGGGTGCAAGGGTCGATGGCGCAACGGCCGGGGCCGCGACGGCGAGGCAGGCCGCGAGGGCCGTGACGAGGGTTCGGCGTGACATGGCGTTCTTCCTCCGATGATCGCGGGGCGTGGCCGGTCTTCGGGCCGGCTCTGCCGTCGTGGGCGTGTCGTCCGGTCCGCCTCGGCGGAGCCGGGTTCCGTGTCGTCGGTCGTCAGGGATCCTCGCCCGTCCGGCGGGGATCCCGCGCGTCACGAGGCGGCGGCGCGGCCCTGGCGCTTCACTCCCGCACCTTCTTCGCCCGGCCCTCCAAGAAATCGGCGAGCCGGCGCTTCGCCTCGGCGTCGCTCTGCGCCACCGCCGTCATCAGCGCCTCGGCGAGGTAGCCGGTGGCGGGGTCGGCCTCGGCGATGCGCGGCAGGGCGTGGATCAGGGCGTAGTTGGTGAGCGGCGCGTTCTCGGCCGCCCGGGCGGCGAGCGCCACCGCCCGCTCCAGGCCCTCGCCCGGGGGCACGACGTAGTGCGAGATGCCGAGGCGCTCGCCGCTCTCGGCGTCGTGGACGCGGCCCGTCAGCATCATGTCGCGCATCCGCGACACGCCGATCAGCCGCGGCAGGCGCACCGAGGCGCCGCCGCCGACGAAGATGCCGCGCTGGCCTTCCGGCAGGGCGTAGAACGCGGAGGTCTCGGCCACCCGCAGGTGGGCGGCGAGCGCGAGTTCGAGCCCGCCGCCGATCACCGCGCCCTTGAGCGCGGCCACCACCGGCACCCGGCCGAACTCGATCTCGTGGAAGGCCCGGTGCCACATGCGCGAGTGCAGCATGCCGGCGGGCGCGTCGCGCTGGGTGAGTTCCGCGAGGTCGAGGCCGGCGCAGAAATGCTCCCCCTCGGCGGCGAGCACCAGCGCCCGCACATCGTCCGGCAGGTTGCGGGCGATCCGCTCCAGCGCGAGGATCATGCCGTCGTCGAGGGCGTTGCGCTTGGCCGGCCGGCTCAGCCTCACCACCGCGACCGCCTCCCGGCGCGCGACGCGCACGGCGTCCGTGCCGAGGGCCGACAGCTCTTGCGCCATGGCGCTTCCTCCGCGTGTCGCATCCGGCCTGTGATCGCCGGATTGCCAAATCTGATTTGTAATGTGATATAACTATCTCACCGGGTCAATCGGGCTTGCGGGCACCGGACCAAACGACCCGGCGCAGGGAGGGCGCGCCATGACGGACGCGAGCACGGACGCGGGCGAACCGGCCGGCGGCTACCGCACGGAGATCCGCCGGGTGGCGGTGATCGGCACCGGGGTGATCGGGGCATCCTGGGCCTCGCTGGCCCTGGCGCGCGGTCTCGACGTGACCGCCTGCGACCCGGCACCCGGGGCCGAGGAGCGCCTGCGGGCCACCGTCGCCCGGCAATGGCCCGCGCTCACCGCGATCGGCCTCGCGGCGGGCGCCTCCCCCGCGCGGCTGCGCTTCGTGGCCGAGCCGGAGGCGGCGGTGGCGGGGGCCGATTTCGTGCAGGAGAACGGCCCCGAGCGCCTGGAGATCAAGCGCGCGACGTATCGGCGCCTCGACGCCGCGGCCCCGCCCGACGTGGTGCTGGCCACGAGTTCGTCGGGCCTGACCCCGAGCGCGATCCAGACCGCCTGCCGCCACCCGGGCCGGGTGGTGCTCGGCCATCCCTTCAACCCGCCCCACCTCGTGCCGCTGGTGGAGGTGCTGGGGGGCGAGCGCACGCACGAGGGCGCGGTCGCGGCCGCGATGGCGGTCTACGCCGGTCTCGGCAAGCGCCCGATCCGCCTGAAGCGCGAACTCGTCGGCCACGTCGCCAACCGGCTCCAGGCGGCGTTGTGGCGCGAGGCGTTCCACCTCGTCGGCGCGGGGGCGGCCTCGGTGGCCGACATCGACGCCGCCATCAGCCACGGGCCGGGCCTGCGCTGGGCGCTGATGGGGCCGTGCCTGCTCAACCACCTCTCGGGCGGTCCCGGTGGGCTCGCCCACACCCTCGACCACCTCGGCCCCCTGATGGAGGCGATGTGGGCCGACCTCGGCGACCCGCGCCTGACCCCGGAGCTGAAGGACGCACTCGTCCGGGGGCTCGGCGCGGAACTCGCCGGGCGCGACGCGGACGCCATGCTGGCGGAGCGCGACGCCATCCTGATCGACCTCGTGCGACGCAAGCGCGAGGCGGCGAACCTGCCGTGAGCCGAACGGCTGCGGCGATCCGGCCGCCGCTCCGGCGCATGATGCCGACACTTCAACCAGGGAGGACGACATGGCCAAGGTGATCGTGACGGTGGCGCCCACGGGCGGCATGGCCTCGAAGGCGCAGAACCCCAACCTGCCGACCCAGCCGGACGAGATCGCCGAATCGGTGCACCGGTCGTGGAAGGAGGGCGCCGCCATCGCGGCGCTCCATGCCCGGCGCCCCGACGACGAGGCGACCTGCAACGCCGACATCTACCGGCGCATCAACGGCCTGATCAAGGAACGCTGCGACATCATCCTGAACAACTCGACGGGCGGCGGCTCCTCCGGCGACATGCTGGTGGCGCGTCCCGACGGGCTGTTCGAATCGAGCTTCGAGGAGCGGCTGAAGGGCTGCGACGCGGGCGCCGAGATGGCGACCTTCGACGGCATGACCTTCGCGGACGTGCACGGCGGCCGCGAGATCTGCGTCATCACCACGCCCTCGCGCTGCGAGGCGCTGGCCAAGCGCATGCAGGAGCGCGGCATCAAGCCGGAATGGGAGGTCTTCGGCCCCCAGCACATCCTGCAGGACGTGACGCGCCTGATCGAGAAGGGCTACGACAAGCCGCCCTACTACATCAACATGGTGCTCGGCGCCGACAAGGGCTTCCAGGGCGCGATGCCCTACTCGCACGACATCCTGGCGGCGATGATCCGGATGCTGCCGCCGCACTCGATCTTCTGCGTCTCCGCGATCGGCCCGGCGCAGCTGCCCGCGACCACGCAGGCGATCCTGCTCGGCGGCCACGTCCGGGTGGGGCTGGAGGACAACAACTACTATTCCCGCGGCCAGCTCGCCACGAACGAGCAGCTCGTCGCCCGCGCGGTGCGGATCATCAAGGAACTCGGCCACGAGCCGACCAGCCCTGCCGAGGCGCGCGAGATCCTCGGGCTCACGGCGCGCTGAGCCGAATTGCACGGGGCCATTCGGCTCAGCCTTCCTCGGTGGTGCATCCTATCCGCCGCCGAACCGGTGACCACTTCGGCGCATGATGCATTGCCCCTTGCATCCTATCCGCCGCCGAACCGGTGACCACTTCGGCGCATGATGCATTGTCTCTGGCATCATGTTCGCCGCCGAACCGGTGACCACTTCGGCGCATGATGCTTGGGAACCCTGCGCCGGGCCGGCGGTGGACGGATCGCGCCGCCGGCCGATCTTCATCGGGCCATGGACGGCCGCACCCGGCGGCCGGGGAGGAGCCCGATGTCCGCAACGCCGTTCACCTGCCGCATCCCGGACGCGGCGCTCGCCGATCTGCGCGAGCGGCTGGCCCGCACCCGCCTGCCCGATCAGGCGCCCGAGGCGCCCTGGACCTACGGGACGGATGTCGGCTACCTCGCCGACCTGATCGCGTACTGGCGCGACGGCTTCGACTGGCGGGCGCAGGAGGCGGCGCTGAACGCCTTCCCGCAGGCGATGGTGCAGGTGGGCGATCTCGCCGTGCACTGCCTGCACGCGCCGGGCCGGGGGCCGGAGGGAGGACCCGCACCCCGGCCGCTGCTGCTCTGCCACGGCTGGCCGGGCTCGGTGTTCGAGTTCCTCGACATCATCCCCCGCCTCACCGATCCGGCCGCCTACGGGGGCGACCCGGCGCAGGCCTTCACGGTGGTGGCCCCCTCGCTGCCCGGCTATGGGTTCTCGTTCCGCCCGGGCCAGCGGCGGCTCGGCGTCGAGGAGATGGCCGACACGCTGGCCGAGATGATGGGGCTGCTGGGCTACGACCGTTTCCTCGCCCAGGGCGGCGACTGGGGCGCCTTCGTCACCACCCGCATGGCGTGGCGCTACCCGGAGCGGATCGCGGGCCTGCACCTCAACATGCTGCCGGTGCGCCGGGACAGGACCGGGGCCGACCCGACCCCCGAGGAGGCGGCCCATTACGAGCGGGTGGCGCATTGGCTCAAGGAGGAGACGGGCTACCAGTGGATCCAGGGCACGCGCCCGCAGACGCTCGCCTTCGCGCTCACCGATTCGCCCAGCGGCCTTGCGGCGTGGCAGGTGGAAAAATTCCGGGCGTGGTCGGATTGCGGCGGCACGATCGAGGCCGCGATCCCGCGCGAGCGGATGCTCGCCAACATCGCGCTCTACTGGTTCACGGGGGCGATCGGCTCCGCCGCGCATCCCTACTTCGCCCGCATGCACCGGCCCTGGCCGATCCCGGACGGGGAGCGGATCACCGTGCCGACGGGCTACGCGGCCTTCCCCAAGGAGATGGTGCGCCCGCCGCGCTCGCTTGCGTGCGGGATGTTCGCCGACATCCGGCGCTGGACCGAGATGCCGCGCGGCGGTCACTTCGCGGCGCTGGAGCAGCCGGCCCTCCTGGCCGACGACATCCGGGCCTTTGCGGCGGCCTTGTGACGGGCGCCCGCGCCTGACGCGGCGCTTGCCCTGCCGGAGCTCATACCAACGGTCGTTGTCAACGACCGTTGGTTCCGTTCTCGACGTGTCGCCAAGTCAGAGGCTTGGCGACACGTCGAGATGGGTCATCGGCCCCGTCGATCCCGGGCTTGCCCGGGATCGAGATCAATGCGTCAGCATCCTGGGGCGATGGTATGACGGCGTCACCAGACCTCCGCATCGACCGCCCGGAATGCTGACGCACCGGGCGGTCGATCATCGCCGATTCTCGGCACGATGCCGAAGACCTGACGGGAACCGGCGAACGGCACCGGTGGTCCCGGGACGGGACCGCCGGTCCTACACGACGGTGAAGTCGCCGGCGGTGATCACCGGGTGGTTGTCGAGCTGGGCGAACGGCACCGCCGAGAAGGCCCGGCCGGAGCCGTCCGCGTCGTAGGACAGCAGGCCGGTGTTGCGGTTGTAGAGAATGCGGTCGCTGGCATCGACCCGCGCGCCCCACACACCCAGATCCTTGAACGCCGAGCCCGCGAGGGCTCCGGCCGGCAGCGATCCGAAGATGCTGCGGGCCAGCTGGACCGTGTCGTTGTTGCCGCGGGCCGAGGGGCTGAAATCCGTGATGTGGTCGATCACGCCCGTCACCAGCGCGTTGCTCATGACGAAGGTGTCGTTGCCCAGACCGCCCTGCAGCGTGTCCGCACCGGCCCCGCCGTTGAGGATATTGGCGGCGCCGTTGCCGGTGATCAGGTTGGCCATGCCGTTGCCGGTGCCGTTGATCGCGGAGCCGCCGGTGAGCGTCAGCCGCTCGATGTCCTGGCCGTTGAGATTGAAGGACACGGACGACTGCACCGTATCGACGCCTTGGCCGGCGATCTCGATCACCTTGTCGCCGGCATGGTTCACCACGTAGGTGTCGTTCCCCTTGCCCCCCGCCAGCGTGTCGGCCCCCGCGGTGCCCTTCAGCGTGTCCGCACCGGTGGTGCCCTGCGTCGGGCTGGGAGTCGGACTGGTCTGCGGCGGAGTGGTCCCCGTGCTGCCCTGCGGCGTGCCGCCTCCGACCGGGGTGCCGGCCGCGGAGCTCCAGCTGAAGCTGTTGTGCCAGGCGGCCATCGGGCTCTGCCCGAAGATCTCCTTCGCCTGATACGTGCCGCCGAACGCGTCGTCCTGGATGCCGCCGCCGTAGACGACGTTCTCAGGGTGCACCGGGTTCTGGTAGGCGCCGTTGATGAGGGTGGTGTCGTCCGCCAGCCCGAAGATCAGCGAGCCCGACAGCGGCGTGCCGCGGCCCGCTTGGCTCGCAAAGAAGTTGTCGAACGAGCGCACATCGTCGAACAGGTTGTTGCTGCCGAGGTCCGTGAAGGCACCGTTGCCCATGCGCACGACGTCGACGTTGCGGACCGTGGTGTTCTGGGCGCCCTCCAGCATCACGCCGACGCCGCTCGGCGAGTTGTTGCCGTCGATGAGGCCGTTGGTGATCGTGACCCCGTCGCTGTCATGACCGATGTGGATGTTGTCCTCGGTCCAGGATTTTTGGAGATCGTTGAAGACGTAGAAATTGTTGAGGCTGCTGTTGCCGGAGCGGTTGAACTGCACCAGCTGGCCGCGCGGGAACGGCCCGCGCATGTTGTAGCCCTCGATCCCCTCCAGGGTGGCGTTGGGCGAGTCCTGCAGGTAGATGCCCGTCGAGGCGTCGCGCACGGTGGCGCCGGTGACGCTGGCGCCCGGGCTGTGGAACAGGCTGACGCCGAACTCCCCGCCGTCGCGATTGGGACCGGTTGCCGGCGCGCCGGCATTGATCATCTCCACACCCTGGATCCTCAGGTTGTCGGCGTCGACCGCGTCGATGCCGGCACTGCCCTGGTTGGCGCCGTTGTAGTGGATGCGGACGTTGCGGATGGTGACGTTGTCGTCGTCCTCGAGTTCGATGCCGACCCCGTCGGCATAGATGTCGAGGTTCTCGATGACGTCCCCGCTCTTGGCGTAGATCGTCCCGTTGTAGCGGGTGAGCGGAGTCGAAGGTGTATCCGGCATAGTCTTTCCTGATGGAGGTGCGCCATTCCACAAGCAGAGACGCAGATGATCGTCCCGGCCACAGGACGCGGCCGGGTGCGGATGCGTGCACCGCGCACGCCGTTCGCATCGGCGCCGCCCGGTCAGGCAGGCACCGCGTCGAACACGGTCGGGTGAGCAGGCTCCGCTCTCAGGACGAGAGCGAAGGAGACGGTATTGGTAAGTACAAATCAGCGGCTTTGTACGATGCCGTACGCAAACTCACGCTGAAGACTGATTCTTGTTAATAACTATGGTTAATGTCATATGTCGAAATATGGCGCGAATGTGGCGCAAGGGCGCTTCTGTTTGGCGGTTCTGATGCCGTGTGACCGGGAAGCCCAGGCTCAACCGGCGGATGCTGCGGCGACCGCAATGATGATCATGATGGATCTGAGGCATCAGCGCGTCGCGCGAAAATTGCCCATGCGTGATGGGCAGTTCAATCGGCCGGATCAACAAGAGATGATGGATGACATGCGCGGACCTTCGGCCGGGTCCGTCCGGCGTCGGACGCGCCAACACAACCCAAGCGGATCTCTCGTCCGTGATGATCAACTAAGCCGCGTGTCTCGTCGGGCTCGGAAGGCAGCCCTGAACTGACCGGGCCCGCTTCCTCGCCGTGCTGCGATGCGCAGCGTCTGCACAGGCGGTCAATCGACCAGGGATGGACCGGCGTGCCAGCCGGTTTCTTCTCTGCAGCACCAGGACGGCCTGCCGACAGCATCACCGCCCTGCCGGACCCCGGGTGCGTTCTCCTGTGGCGCCGATGCAGGATACCGATACTGGTCCTTGGCCGAGCAGCGCCCGAACGGGCTCACAGCCGCGGTGCCGTCACTGGCCGAGGGGTCGCCGCTGTCCGACGGACCGCACCTTGCCGAGGCCCCAGGCGCCGAGGCCGCACGCCGCCAGGACGAACGGTGCCGCGACGAGGCAGGCTCCGACGGCCTCGGAGCCCGTCAGCCAAGCCAGGGCTTTGGCCGCGGCGACGAGCAGCAGAAAGCCGCCGCAGCAGGCCGCGAAAGCCGCGCCGCCGAACGACGCGCACAGGGCGGCGACCGTGCCGGCGATCCTGTCGACCTCGGCTTTCAGCAGCCCGAACTCTTTCACGGCTAGATCGCTTGCCTGCCGTACGACATCGAGCGCGAGCCGGAGGGTGCTGTCTCTGGATTGCGCATCGTGCCGAGCCATCCGGTCCGCCATTCGCCATCGCCCCTCGTCGGCACGGAAACGAGCCCGTGCCCGAACTGTTCCGGCGCCGGGACCGGCGGCCTCACGGCAGGCCGGAGAGATCCCGTCGGCGGGCCTCCGATCCGCTTCTCTCCTCGGCGCGCAAAGGGACGCCGGCTCGGGACGATGCCCGGCCGGCGCTCGGATGGCCTGCCCTGATGCGGGACCCGACCTTCGTCGGAAATCGCACGTCTTCAAAAATTGCACGTCGTCAGAAGTTGCATTTGGCGGCCGGCACCGTGATGAAGCGGCCTGTGTTGGGGTTGTAGATCGCCTTCTTGCCGACCGCGCAGGCCCGGCCGTCGAGCCGGCCGTCGTCATAGACCTTCTTGCCGGACTGACCGTCGTAGATCGCGAAACGGTGCCCGGGGCGGGCGAAGCTCTCCGTGGCCATCGCCGAGAGGCCAACGGCACCCAGAACGGCAGCGGTCGTGATCGTCTTGAACATGGGATGCCTCCATCGAATCTGTGTTGATGTGCTGGATGTGACAGCAAGCGATAGACAAAAGCGCGCCTCGATGGGATTTCATCGAGAAATACGTCGAACTTGTTTGCCGCTTGGTGGGATCATGTTGCGTTTCACAGAATTAACGGCCTGTGAATGATCCAGATCACTAAAGCCTGACTTGCCTCCTCTCTGTGCGTCGAAGCACATGGCGGGCCCCGATGGCCTTCTCGGCCGGTCGGCGTCGAGCATCCGCCGCATCGGCAACCCGATCGCGTTCTCCTGGGTGGCGACGCGCGGGCGACGTCACGGGCATCGCCGGGAGGCCGGGAGAATCGGGCTGCCGACGAAGATCCGGCGGTCGCCGAACTCGCTCGGGCGCTGCGGAGCGTGCGCCTGTGACCGACGCGCCGGGGGGCGGTGCACGTTCGCTCCGGCTCGCCGCGCTCTAGGTATGCCCTCAGGTGTGCTGCCGGAGAGCGGAACCTCGGCCGTATCGAGCGGCGGGATGCTGTCCGACAGCGATCGAGGTTGCCCCGGTCCCATGCACGAGAGCGCGAACTTCATGGTCCCGCCATTCCTCGCCGGAGGCGGCCAGATGGGCGCGCTCATGCGCACCCACGACTGGTCGGCCTCGCCGCTCGGGCCGCCGCAATCGTGGCCGGGCTGTCTGCGCTCCACCGTGAGCCTGATGCTGGGCTCGCGCTTCCCGATGTTCGTGGCCTTCGGGCCGGAACTCGGCTTCCTCTACAACGACGCCTACAGGGAGATCCTCGGCGACAAGCACGCGTCCGCCCTCGGCGGTCGCTTCCGCGACATCTGGCCGGAGATCTGGCCCGACATCCTGCCCCTGATCGACCGGGCGCTCGCGGGCGAGGCGACCTGGTCCGAGGACATGCCGCTGGTGATGAACCGGCACGGCTACGACGAGCGGACCTGGTTCACCTTCTCGTACTCCCCGCTCAGGGACGAGGAGGGCCGGATTACCGGCATGTTCTGCGCCTGCACCGAGACGACGGGGCGCGTGCAGGCCGAGACGGGGTTGCGGGAGGCCGAGGCGCGCCTCAGGGCGGTGACCGACCATCTGCCGAGCGGCTACGTCTACCAGATCGCCACGCCACGGGACGGCGCCAGCCGGCGCTTCCTTTACGTCTCGCAGGGTCTCGAGCGCATGACGGGGATGTCGGCCGAGGCCGTGCTGGCGGACCCGGCCGCGGCCTACGGCCTGATCCTGCCCGAGCACCGGGGCCGCGTCGCCGAGGCCGAGGCGGTCGCGATCCGCGATCTCACCCCCTTCGACGTCGAGGCGCCGATGCGCCGCCCCGACGGTCGCCTCCTCTGGACCCGCATCATCTCGGCGCCGCGCCTCGCCGACGACCACGTGATCTGGGACGGGCTCCACCTCGACGACACGGCGCGCCGGCAGGTCGAGGAGCAGTTGCGCGAGAGCGAGCGGCGCCTGCGGCTGGCCACCGAGGCGGCCGAGGTCGGCCTGTGGGACGTCGACGAGGTGAACCAGACCCTGTTCTGGCCGGCGCGCGTCAAGGCGATGTTCGGGATCTCGCCGGACGTGCCGGTCTCCATGGCGGATTACTATGCCGGCCTGCACCCGGACGACCGTGAGGCGACCAGCGCCGCCTACGCGGCGGCCGCGGACCCCGCCCGCCGGGCCGTCTACGACGTCGAGTACCGCACGGTGGGCAAGGAGGACGGGATCGTCCGATGGGTCGCCGCCAAGGGCCGCGGCGTGTTCGAGGACGGGCGCTGCATCCGGGTGATCGGCACGGCCATCGACATCACGGCGCGCAAGCAGGCCGAGGAAGCGCTGCGCGCCAGCGAGGAGCAGTTCCGCATCCTCTCGCAGGTGCTGCCCAACTTCGTCTGGGCGACGAACGCCGACGGCACCGCCTCCTGGTTCAACGAACGCGTCTACGCCTATGCCGGTATCCCGGTCGGCGAACTCGACGCGGATGGCTGGCGCAGCATCATCCACCCCGACGATCGGGAGCGGGTGACGGAGACCTGGCGTGCGGCCGTCTCCTCCCGATCCGACTACCAGTGCGAGTACCGCCTGAGACGGGCCGACGGGACCTACCGCTGGTTCCTGGCTCGGGCGCAGCCGCTCCGGGCGAGCGACGGCGCGGTCGTGCGCTGGGTCGGTACGAGCACCGACATCGACGGCCAGAAGCGCGTGATGGCCGAGCTCGTGCGCTTCAACGAGGCCCTGGAGCAGCGCGTCGCCGAGCGCACGGCCGAGCACGACCGGGTCTGGCGCAACTCGCGCGACCTGCTCGTCGTGATCGGCGCCGACGGTGTGTTCCGTGCGGCGAACCCGGCCTGGGAGACCATCCTGGGTCACGGCCCGTCGGAGGTCGTCGGCCGCCACTTCGCCGAGTTCATCTGGCCGGAGGACGCGGCGTCGACGCACGCGGCCCTGGAGCGTGCCGCGCGGTCGGAACCGCTGACCGATTTCGAGAACCGTTACCGGCACAGGGACGGGACCCCGCGCTGGATCTCCTGGCGCACGGCCATCGAGGGCGATCTGGTCTACGCCTATGGGCGCGACGTCACTGCGGAGAAGGCGCAGGCGGAGGCGCTGCGCGAGGCCGAGGAGGCCTTGCGGCAATCGCAGAAGCTGGAGGCGGTCGGGCAGTTGACCGGGGGTGTGGCCCACGACTTCAACAACCTGCTCACCATCATCCGCTCGTCCGTCGACTTCCTGCGCCGGCCGGACCTGCCCGAGGAGCGCCGGGGCCGCTACCTCGCCGCCGTCTCGGAGACCGTCGACCGGGCCGCCAAGCTCACCGGGCAGCTCCTCGCCTTCGCCCGGCGCCAGGCCCTCAAGCCCGAGACGCTCGACGTCGGCGCCCGATTGCGGGGCGTGGCCGACCTCCTCGACACCGTCACGGGTGGCCGCATCCGGGTGGTGACGCAGCTTCCCGCGCGGCCGTGCTTCGTCCGGGTCGACCTCAGCCAGTTCGAGACGGCGCTCGTCAACATGGCGGTCAACGCCCGCGACGCGATGGACGGGGCGGGCACGTTGACCCTGCGCCTCGACTGCGGCGTGCCGCTGCCGCCCATCCGCGGCCATGCCGGGGCGGCGGGCCCGTTCGCCGCGGTCTCGCTGTCGGATACGGGCGTCGGCATCGCCCCCGAGGTTCTGACGCACGTCTTCGAGCCGTTCTTCACCACGAAGGAAGTCGGCAAGGGGACCGGCCTCGGCCTGTCGCAGGTGTTCGGCTTCGCCAAGCAGTCCGGCGGCGACGTCGCCGTCGAGAGCGAGCCCGGCCGCGGCACGACCTTCACGCTCTATCTGCCGGAAGCGGAGCCCGGGACCGCCGCGGCCGACGAGACCGCCGAAGGGCCTGCCGTCGAGCCGGGCGGCCTGGGCCAGCGCGTGCTGGTGGTCGAGGACAACGTCGAGGTCGGGCGCTTCGCCACGCAGATCCTGGAGGATCTCGGCTACCGGGCGAGCTGGGCGGCCAACGCGGAGGATGCGCTCGACACGCTCGGCCCTGACGGCGCCGGGTTCGACGCGGTCTTCTCGGATGTCGTCATGCCGGGCATGGGCGGCGTCGAACTCGCCCGGCTGCTCAAGCGGCGGCTGCCGAACCTGCCGGTGGTGCTCGCCTCGGGCTACAGCCACGTGCTGGCCCAGGAAGGCTCGCACGGCTTCGAGCTGCTGCAGAAACCCTATTCCGCCGAGCAGGTCTCGCGCGTGCTGCGCAGGGCGATCCAGCGGCGGCCGCGGCCGAGGAAGGCGGGGTGACGGCGGCAGGGCAATCGGATCCACCCGATCGCCCTGGTGACGACGGCCTGCGGGCGGATGCTGCCGCTCCGGGCGCCGACAGGCAGCGTCTCCCGCCCGCCGTCCCCGGGGCGCGGAGGCCGATGCGGCCCGTTCGAGCCTCGGGTCGACCCGAGTCGGACACCCTGATCGCGGGAGGGCGCCCCGAGGGCAAGCGGCCGCATGGCGCGCGAGATCGCGCGCCCAATCTTCCCTCGGTCTGCCGACCTCCCGCCTACAGGGTTCGCACATGGCTCACGTCCTCGTTATCGGCGCCAGCCAGGGCATCGGTCTGGAGACCGTCAGGGCAGCCCTGGCCGCAGGACACCGCGTGCGGGCCTTTGCCCGCTCGGCGCACCGGATCGCGCTGTCCGACCCGAACCTCGAGCGCTTTTCCGGCGATGCCCTGAACGGGTCCGACGTCGCGGCGGCGCTCGACGGCGTCGACGCCGTGGTGCAGGCGCTCGGCGTGCCCGTACGCGACCTGCTCGGGCCGGTCCGCCTGTTCTCGGATGCGACCGGCCTCCTCGTCCCCGCCATGGAGAAGGCGGGTGTCCGGCGGCTGGTGGCGGTCACGGGTTTCGGCGCAGGCGACAGCCGCGACGCCATCAGCCCGCTGCAGCGCCTGCCGTTCCGGCTGGTCTTCGGGCGCGCCTACGACGACAAGGACGCCCAGGAGATGCGCATCCGCCGCAGCCGGCTGGACTGGACGCTGGTCCGCCCCGGCGTGCTGACGGGAGGCCGGGCGACCGGGCGCTACCGCGTGCTCGACAAGCCCTCGTCGTGGCGCAACGGGCTGATCGCGCGGGCGGACGTGGCGCACTTCCTCGTCGGGCAGATCGAGGATGCGAGCCGGATCGGCAAGGCCGTGGTCCTGATCGAGCGCGCGCTCCCGCTCTGATGCCGGCCCGCCGCAGCAGCCGAGGTGGAGCCATGCCGGACCCGCTCGTCCTCACCCGGGCTGCCGGCCTCGAGGCCCTCGCCGCCTTCCTGGCCGGCCCGGGCGCGGCCTATGCGGCCGACCGGAACACGGATCGCGGGCGGGGCGCGCGGCCGACCACCTCGGTCCTGTCCTCCTACCTGCGCCGCCGCCTGCTGACCGAGGAGGAGGTCGCCCGCGCCGCCCTGCGGGCCTTCGGCGTGCAGGGCTCCGAGACGTTCGTCGCGGAGGTGTTCTGGCGGACCTACTTCAAGGGTCACCTCGAAACGCATCCGGACGCCTGGACGCTCTACCGCGCGGGGCTGGGGGAGGCGCGGGCGCGCCTCGCGGCCGAGCCCGGCCTGCGCCGGACCTTCGGGGCGGCCGTCGAGGGGCGCACCGGCATCGATGGCTTCGACCACTGGGCCATCCAGCTCGTCGAGGAGGGCTGGCTGCACAATCACGCCCGCATGTGGTTCGCCTCGATCTGGATCTTCACGCTGCGCCTGCCCTGGGAACTCGGCGCCGACTTCTTCCTGCGGCACCTGCTCGATGGCGACGCGGCGAGCAACACGCTGTCCTGGCGGTGGGTCGCGGGCCTGCACACCCGCGGCAAGCACTACCTGGCGCGCCGCGACAACATCCGGCGCTACACGGAGGACCGCCACGGCCCGACCGGCCTCGACGAGCGCGCCGCGCCGCTGGAGGAGCCGATGCCGCCGCGCGAGGTGCCGCTTGCCCCGGCCGACGCCCCGCCGCCCGGGCCGGTCGCCCTGCTCCTGCATCTCGACGACCTGCATCCCGAGAGCCTCCCGCTCGGGCGCGCCGAGGTGGTCCGGGTCGGCGGCCTCGTCGCCCATGCTGAGGGCGCGAGCGACCGCGTCCGCGCGGCCGACGACGCGGCCATGGCCGATGCGCTGGCGCGGGCCGAGGCGCATTTCGGCTGCCCGGCCGCGCCCGTCCGCAAGGGCGCGATGAAAGACTGGGGCTGGGCGGAGGATTCGGGCTCGGCGGGGGACCTGCCGGTGGTGACGGCCTGGGCCCCCGTCGGGCCATCGGCCGAGGCGCTGCCGCCCGGGTGCCTGCGCCTGCGCCGGGCCTGGGACGACCGGGCATGGCCTCTCTCGACCCGCGGCTTCTTCCGGCTCAGGAGCGCGATCCCGGAACTGCTCGAACCCTGACGGAGGTCCTGCCACGCGCCGTGGTGTCGCTGTGATCACCGCGATTGCGGCCGGGGTCCGGTCGTCCCGGCCCCGTCCGGTGATCGTGGCTGACCACGCCGCCGTTGCACCACGCCAGGGGACACGACCCGGCGCCCTCCCCGAGGCCGGCTGGAGCCGGCTCCGGAGCGGTTGCGGCGGCAGCGCCGCAGCCGTCACGGCCTCAGCATCGCCGCGGTGGCAGGCCGACCTCGCGTCTTGTACAGGCTCCACAACACGCCGGCGGCCAGCAGGCCGAAGGTGATGCCGAGCGACAGGACCGGCGGGAACTTGTCCAGACCCAGCAGATCCGCAAGGAAGATCTTCGAGCCGATGAACAGCAGCACGCCGGCCAGCGCATACTTGAGATAGTGGAAGCGGTCCACCATCGCGGCGAGCGCGAAATACAGCGCCCGCAGGCCGAGAATGGCGAAGATGTTCGAGGTGTAGACGACGAAGGGGTCCTTGGTGATGGCGAAGATCGCCGGCACCGAGTCGACCGCGAAGATCACGTCGGCGATCTCGATCATCACCAGCGCCAGGAACAGGGGCGTCATGAACCAGACCGGCTTGCCGGTCTGGGGCGAGGGCTGGCGGACGAAGAACCGCTCGCCGTGCAGGGTCTCGGTCACGTTGAAGCGCCGGCGCATGAAGGCCAGCACCGGGTTCGAGCCGACGTCGTAATGGCGGTCGGCAAAAACGATCATCTTCACGCCGGTGGCGATCAGGAACACGGCGAACAGGTACAGCACCCACGAGGCCTGGGCGACGATCGCCGCGCCGAGGCCGATCATCACGGCCCGCAGCACGATCACGCCGAGAATGCCCCAGAACAGCACTCGGTGCTGGTACAGACGCGGCACCGAGAAGAAGGCGAAGATCATGGCGATGACGAACACGTTGTCCATCGCCAGCGCCTTCTCGACGGCAAAGCCCGTCAGGTAGGCCATCCCGGCCTCCTGCCCGAGGTACCACCAGACCCAGCCGCCGAAGGCGAGGCCGAGCGCGATGTAGACGCCGCTCATGCCGAGGCTCTCGCGCACGCCGATCTCGCGCGTCGTGCGGTGCAGGACGCCGAGGTCGAGGCCGAGCAGGCCGAGCACGATCGCCACGAAGGCGAGCCACATCCAGAGCGGCTTGCCGAGCCAGAGGACGAAAAGGAATGCCAGGTCCATAAGGGGCCTCCGAGGCCGGCTGGCGATGTCGGGAATGGTCCGACATCGCGAGAGCGCCGGCAGCTCTCACCAGAGGGGCCCGGACCGTGGGTTCCCTCGCAGGTGGTCCGTGCGACTACATCGAGCAAGTCGTCTCAGGCCAATGAGGCTCATTGAGAAAATTTATGGGCGTTTTGACAATCTGCTTCTTGAAGCAAGCAGCATCGGTCACGAAATCGATCGAACGGACACCCAGGCCCCACTGGCAGTCTCACTCAAGACTGTGATGTCGGATGATCTGAAAGAGCGCAACGTGCTCAATTCAGAGGATTCTCCGATGCTGCCAATATTCGGAAGCGACCCGACGCGTGGGTGCGAACCGGGGCGCGATCACCGGTCGGCGCGCTGGGTCGGCGGTGCATCGATCGTGGTGCTGGCGTCAGGCTTGGCTGCTTGTCAGGACCAGCAACCGGCCTCCTCCAGCCATACGGCCGGCACGCCTCCCGTCGTGAGTGTCGTCGTGGCCGAGCCGAAAGCCGTCACGCTGATCAAGGAACTGCCGGGCCGGATCACGCCGATGCGCATCGCCGAGGTCCGCCCACGCGTCTCCGGCATCATCGTCGAGCGGACTTTCGAGCAGGGCAGCCTCGTGCAGGAGGGCAGCATCCTCTACCGGATCGACCCCAAGCCCTTCGAAGTCGAGTTGGCCAGCGCGAAGGCCGCGCTCGCCAGGGAGGAAGCGACGCTGTCCCAGGCCGGCCGCCAGGAGGACCGGCTGCGGCAGCTCCTCAGCGGGCAGACCACGACACAGGCGCAGTACGACTTGGCATGACGTGCCGATCCGTACCCTGAGGAGAATATCGGATATGTTGCCCCCCTCCTTCGATCTGGATGTGCTGTTCACGTTCGTCTCCGTTGTCGAGAACGGCAGCTTCACGCGCGCCGCCAAGCGCATCGGTCGGTCACAGCCCACCGTTTCGCAGCAAATCAAGCGGCTTGAGGACAATCTCGGGCGACGCATCTTCGAGCGAGACACGACTGAAGTCCGTCTCACGCCACATGGTGAGATTCTCCTCACCTACGCGCAGCAGATTCTGAAACTGAGCCATGACGCAAGGTTGCACCTCACCGAGGCGGATGTTGCGGGTGTCGTCCGGATCGGCACGCCGGAGGATTTTGCCACGACGCATCTCTCGGCGATTCTGTCCCGGTTTGCGCGGGCACATCCTCTGGTCGCCCTGGAGGTCTATTGCGACTTCACAGTCAATCTCCTGGATGGATTCTCGAAAGGTCAGTACGATCTGATGCTGTTCAAGCGCGAGCCACAGGGCTTTCGGGGCGGAACCGAGGTCTGGCGGGAGGTGCTGGACTGGACGGCATCACCGAACGTGATCTTGCCGGAGAACAAGCCCATACCGCTGGTCCTCGCACCGGTGCCGGACGTCTATCGAAAGCGCGCGCTCGCGGCACTGGATGCGGAGCAAAGACCCTGGCGCATTGCGTATACGAGCCCGAGCCTGGCCGGATTGCAGGCTGCCGTACAAGCCGGCCTCGGCATCACGGTCCTGCCGACCGAGATGATCCCGGCAGGATTGGTATCGATTACGTCCAAGCTGTCATTGCCGAAACTCGCCGATACCGAAATCGCGCTGTATCGTGCTCCGGGCGCGCTGTCTCAGGCGGCAGAACTTCTTGCGTCGTCGATCATCGAAACCTTGGGGAATGCGGCGCTGAAACAGCCTTGATCTCTTCTCTGTCTCCGATGCCAGCCGTGAACCGCCGAGGCCCGCTCCGCGCACCGCCGTCCGCGGGCAGGAAGCCGACTGATTCGGCTCGTCCTCACTCTCTCGCGCGCTTTTTCATTCCGTAAAACAAAACATCAGAAACAATCTATTTTTCGTAACCTCGCCCGTCGGGTACGAGATCTCGCGACTCTGCCGATCCCGAGGAGATCCTCGTGTCCATGTTCGATCTGCCGCTGCTCGCGCCCGCGGCGCTGCTGGCCTGCGCCGCAGCCTGCTTCCTGAATCCGGGCCGGCGTCCGCGTCTCGTCCTTCCGCTCGCGGAGGCGGCGGCTTTCGCCACGCTCGCGATCGCCATCACCTCCGCGGTCGTCCTGGCGGTGATGGGGCCGGGCGCCGGCTCCCACCTCGGAGGCGACGGGATCGGCCTCTCGGTCCGGCTGGACGCCGTGAGCGCCACCATGTTCCTGCTGGTCACGTTCATCGGCTGGATCGTGGTGCGCTACGCCTCGCGCTACCTCGACGGCGAGGACCGTCAGGGCGCGTTCACCGGCTGGCTCTGCCTCACCCTCGCCGCGGTGCTGCTCCTCGTGACGGCCGGCACCCTCGCGCTGCTGGTCGCGGCGTGGATCGCGACCAGCCTGTTCCTGCATCGGCTGCTGCTCTTCTACGCCCAGCGTCCCGGCGCCCGGCGCGCGGCGCGCAAGAAGTTCATCACCGCCCGGGTGGGCGACGCCGCCCTGATCGCCGCCGCAACGCTGCTGGCCGCGGCCTACGGCACGGGCGACGTCGGTCGGATCCTCGGCGCGGCCCGCGCCGGCGAGGGCGGCGGGCTGGCCGTCGCGGCGGCCGGTCTGCTCGCGCTCGCCGCCCTGCTCAAGTCGGCCCAGTTCCCCACGCACGGCTGGCTGACGGAGGTCATGGAGGCTCCGACCCCCGTCTCGGCGCTGCTCCACGCCGGCGTCATCAACGCGGGCGGGTTCCTGCTGATCCGCTTCGCGGACGTGCTCCTCCTCGCCCCCGGCGTGCTCGCGGTTCTGGTCGCGATCGGCGGCTTCACGGCCCTGTTCGGGGGCCTCGTGATGCTGACCCAGCCCGCGGTGAAGACCTCGCTCGCGTGGTCCACCACCGCCCAGATGGGCTTCATGATCCTCGAATGCGGGCTGGCCCTGTTCCCACTCGCCCTGCTGCACATCGTGGCGCATTCCCTCTACAAGGCCCATGCCTTCCTGGCCTCGGGCGGTGCCGTCGAGGCGGTCGCGGCGATCCGCCGGCCCGGGCCGGTGGCCGTCCCGCGCGCGGGCGCAGTTCTGCGCGCCTTCCTGCTCGCCTTCGCGCTCTTCGTCCTGGTCGGGCTCGGGTTCGGGCTGGCGCACAAGTCGCCGCAGGCCCTCGCGCTCGGCACCATCCTGATCTTCGGGGTCGCCTACATGCTGGCCCAGGGGCTGGCGGACGCCGCGCCGCGGGCACTGACGTGGCGCACCGCGGCCTACGCCCTCGCCACCTCGGTCAGCTACTTCACGCTCCAGGCGGTGGCGATGCGCCTGACGGCGGGCGTACTGCCCCCGACGCCCGCGCCGGGGCCGCTCGAATGGGCACTGATCGTGCTGGCGCTGCTGAGCTTCGGCTTGGTCGCCGTCCTGCAGGCGATGTTCCCGACCTGGGCCCACCACCCCGCCGCCGCCGGGCTGCGGGTGCACCTCGCCAACGGGCTCTACGCCAACGCCGCCTTCGACCGGCTGATCGGCGGCTGGTCCACCCGCCACGTCGCCTGACCGCTCCGGAGATCCCACGATGATCGAGATCGTCCATTCTCTCCCGGCCGCCCACGAGGAGGTGAGGAACGCGGCCGATGCCGCGGGCCGGCTGATCCCGCCCCTCTGGCCCCTGGCCTCCAGCGTCGCCGTCAACCCGTTCCTCGGGCATGCCGGCGAGCCGCTCTGGGCCGCCGGGGCGCGCCTCGGCCGGGCGGGCGGCGCGGCGGTGACGATGCCGCGGCGCTGGTACCGCGACAGGGTCGCGTCCCACGCCATCACGGACGAGGATCTCCTGGCCGCTCTGGCGGACGCACCGGCCGACCTGCGCCCGGCCGATCTCGACGCGCTGAAGGCGGCGCTCCGCGCGGAGGCCCGGCCGGTGCCTGTCCTCCCGACCGTCGCGTCGCTCTGTGCCGAGGCGTCCGGGATCGACTGGCCGGGGCTGATCGCCGACCGGTTCACGGCCTGGGCGGCGGCCCATTTCGACGAGGGTCAGGCCCTGTGGGCGCCGCCCCCGGGAGACAGCGACTTCGCGCTCTGGCGGAACTGGGCCACCCACGACCTGACGCCGGAGATCGCCGGCCTCGGCGGATTCGCGCGGCACGTGGTGCAGGTGCCGGACGGGACGCTGCCCGCCCTGACCCGCGCGGTCTCCACGCTCGGCCTGAGCCCGGGCGCGCTCGAAAGCTACTTCCACCAGATGCTGCTGACGCTCGGCGGCTGGGCGCAGTACGCCCGCTACCGGTCGTGGCAGGCCGAGCTCGCCGGGCGTTCCGACGCAACGCTGCGGGATCTGCTCGCCGTCCGGGTGATCTGGGAGGAGGCCCTGTTCTCCCGCTACGCGGACCGGATCGCCGAGCGCTGGGCGGCGGTGGCGGCCGCGCACGCAGCGCCCGCCCGGCCCACGGCCGACCTCGTCGTCGATGCCATCCTGCAGGACGCCGCGGAACGCGCCGCGCAGCGCGGGCTTTCCGCGGCGCTGGCGGTCCCCTCCCCCGGAGCCGGAGCCGGCCGCCCGCGCCTGCAGGCGGCGTTCTGCATCGACGTCCGCTCGGAGGTCTTCCGCCGCGCCCTGGAATCCTTGAGCCCGAACATCCGTACCCTCGGCTTCGCCGGCTTCTTCGGCCTGCCGACCGCGCATCGGCGCTTCGCGTCCGACGTCGAGGAGCGGCGCCTGCCCGTGCTGCTGCGGCCGGCGCTGCACACCTGCTCGGGCGGCCCCGATCTCGGCGACGCGGACGAGTCCGCGCGCATTGCGGCGCGGGCGAAGCGGGCCTGGGGCCGCTTCCGGCAGGCGGCGGTGTCCTCGTTCGCCTTCGTCGAGGCGGCGGGCCCGCTCTATTTCGGCAAGCTCCTGAGCGACGCGCTCGGTCTGGGCGGCGCGGCCGCCCCCCATGATCCGGCGCCGCGCCTCCAGCCGGCGCTCGACCTCCCCTCCCGGGTCGCGACGGCGGCGAACGTGCTGCGGGCGATGTCGCTGACGTCGAACCTCGCTCCGGTCGTGCTGCTCGTCGGGCATGGCGCCACGGTGGCCAACAACCCTCACGCCAGCGCGCTGCAGTGCGGAGCCTGCGGCGGCTACTCGGGCGAGGTGAATGCGCGCCTGCTGGCGCAGCTCCTCAATGACGCGCAGGTGAGAGCGGGCCTGCCGGATCACGGCCTCGACGTGGCGTCGGACACGGTCTTCCTCGCCGCCCTGCACGACACGACGACGGACCGCGTGACGCTCTACGACAGCGATCAGCCGCGCACGCTCCGCTCCCCGGAGCTGGAGCAGGTCCGGGGCTGGCTCGCGGCGGCCGGAGAGATCGCCCGCGCGGAGCGCGCGCTGCGGCTGCCGCGCGCCTCCGACGGGAGCGCCGTCGCGCGTCGCAGCCGCGACTGGGCCGAGACCCGCCCCGAATGGGGGCTCGCCGGCTGCAGCGCCTTCATCGCCGCACCGCGCCACCGCACCGCCGGGAGGGCGCTCCACGGGCGCGCCTTCCTGCACGAGTACGATTGGCGGCAGGACGACGGCTTCGGCGTGCTGGAGCTGATCCTGACCGCGCCGGTGGTGGTGGCGAGCTGGATCAGCCTGCAATACTACGGCTCGACCGTGGCGCCCGCGCTGTTCGGCAGCGGCAACAAGCTGCTCCACAACGTCACGGGCGGGATCGGGGTGCTGGAGGGGAACGGCGGCCCCCTGCGGGCCGGCCTTGCCCGGCAGTCGGTGCACGACGGGGAGGACTTCGCCCACGAGCCGCTGCGGCTGTCGGTCTGCATCGAGGCGCCGCGCGAGGCGATCACCGACGTCCTGCGGCGCCACGCGCAGGTGCGTGCCCTGTTCGACCATCGCTGGCTTCACCTGCTCGCGCTCGATCAGGACGGCCGACTGGCGTGGCGCTACGCGGGCAACCTGCACTGGACCAGCCGCGAAGGCGATGGCGGCGTGGCGGCGAGCGTGCCGCTCAGGGCGGCCGTCTGAGGTCCGGCGCGGAGCGGGTGCCGATCCGGTGGGCCTTGCACCGAAGCGGAGGCCGGCTCGGCTCAGGGCGGCCCGTCACGACAGGGTCTCGGCTCATCGCTCGGCGGCTGACGCCCTGGGCGGTGAAACACTCGCGCTGATGAGGTCGTGCAGGATCGGGTTCGGGAAGCGTCGCGTCTGGACGATCGCGTAGAAGCGCTCGGTGACGTCCGGAATGCGGCAATGCTCGACCAGCACGCCCGCCTGCAACTCGTCCTGCACGACGATCGGGGGAACGACGGCCACGCCCTCGCCCTCGCGCGCCAGCAGGCGAAGCATGGCCATGTCGTCGACCTCCGCCTGGATGATGGGGTGGATCCCGGCCAGCGACAGCACCCGGTCGAAGGCCACCCGGATCTCGCTGTCCAGGCTGGGCAGCGTCACCGGAACGGTGCGCAGGATCTCCGGGAAGCGGAGCGGTTCCGGATTCGACCCGGGGCGTCCGACCAAGCTGACGGGCTGCTCGGCGATGAGATGGCTGTGAAGGTCTGTGCCCGCGTCCCGGCGAACCGCGGTGGTGGCCAGCACCACGTCGAGGCTGTGCATCTCGAGCTGAGCCAGCAGCTCGCGCATCGTGCCCGAGCGCACCACGAGCTCGACATCCGGGCGCCCGAGCACGGGACGGAGGAACTCAAGCTGGAAGTTTCGCGAGAGCGTGGTCAGCGCTCCGACGCGCAGCACGTGCTGGGCGGCGCGAGGGCGGCCCTGCAGCACCTTCATCAGCTCGTTGCCCGTCTCGAAGACGGTATCGGCGTAGTCGAGGGCGATGCGGCCCGCCTCGGTGAGGATCAGCTTCTTGCCGCGGCGCTCGAACAGGGCGTGTCCGAGCTGCTGTTCGAGCTTCTGCAGCTGAACCGAGAGGGCGGATTGCGAGAGGTGGAGGGCCTCTGCCGCACGGGTGAGGCTGCCCTCGTGCGCGATGCGATGGAACAGGCGCAGGTGATGGTAGTTCAAGGCCGTCATGCAGTATATCTACGAAAACGAACGATTTGTGGCAATCTTTGAATTTGCCCTGCGTCAGGAGCGTGCGTAGATTTTCGTTCGGCTACATCACGTAGTGTGGAATACATAGTGCAGCAAGATACCGGTATTGGAACGTTTACGCGCGTTCGTGCCGCTAGTTATATTGCTTAATCTCTTTATGATACAACATTATTTATGTAAATTAATCTACATGTTGTTTTTTTGGCAAATAAGAACGCATTCACAATGCACATCCAAATACCTGATCCAAACCAAACGCTCGAAGTGGCGAGAAGGAGATACCATGATCACGATGTGCGGTCTTGATCCTCCTTTGAAAAAGAAAAAATCACGAAATCCGCCTCGTGTCTTGGATCTCCTCCTGCAAGGCGAGCTGCTGGACATCGACATCGACCGTGCCGTCGACGCGCACATCGCCGATCCCAGCGGACGATCATACGTTCTCCACTCTCTCTATCTCATCGACTTCGGTGAGATTGCGGCCGCTGTGCCCGACACTGTGCGCCTTCACGCTGGCACTGCTGACCGCAAGTATCGGCAGGCGCTCATGTGCGCCCTCCTGCTGCACCGGCCGCAATGCGTACGCTCGTCCGCCGCGGAGCAGATCGGCTGAACTCGGCCGAGATCCGGCGCCTTGACCATCCATCTCATCACACTGCGAGGCTCATTCCATGAAGGAGATTCTTGCTCTGCTGGAGAACCGCCGGGGTCATGCGCGGCTCGGCGGCGGCGACAAGCGCATCGCCGCCCAGCACGGCAAGGGCAAGCTGACGGCGCGGGAGCGCATCGAA
>NZ_BPQQ01000098.1 GCF_022179325.1 Methylobacterium isbiliense
GGATACCGTACGGTGTTTGACGCTTCCACCCTCGCCTGCACCAAGCGCGTACTCTCGTTGGGGAGCTTCATCACAGTGCGTACGGAGGCGTCGTCGCTCCCTCCTCCTGGACCGAGCGACGGCGCTGGCAGAATCCACGTCGCGCCACGGGCCCGCCAGTGCGTTGCTCCGGGTACGACGATGATGAACCCGTTGGTCACTCGGCTGCGGACACTCACCAGCCTGACCGAGGACGACCTTCAGCTCCTGGCCCGGGCTTGCGGCGTGACGCTCAGCGTCCCGGCTCGAACGGACATCCATCCGGAGGGGCACCAGCCCGACAGCCTGCACATCCTCGTGGAGGGTTGGGCCGCGCGCTACAAGCTCCTGCCGGACGGCCGGCGGCAGATCCCCGCCGTGTTAGTGCCGGGGGACCTGTGCGACCTGGATGGCTTGCTGCTGAAGCGCATCCATTCCGGTGTCTGTGCCCTCACCGCCTGCACGGTGGCCGTGCTCCCCCTCACGCAGGTGAGGGAGCTGATGGACCGCAGCCCGGCGATCCGCGAGGTGATCTGGTGGCTGCAATGCGTGGAGAACGCGGTGTCGGCGGAATGGTCCATCGGGCTCGGCCGCCGCTCGGCGGACGAGAGGATGGCGCACCTGCTGTGCGAGCTTCTCGTTCGGCTCTCGACGGTGGGCCTGAGCAGCGAGAACCGCTACCCGCTGCCGGTCACGCAGGCCGACCTCGGTGACGCGCTCGGCCTGTCGACCGTGCACGTCAACCGGACGCTGCAGGAGTTGCGGGGACGCGGCCTGATCAGCCTGGAGGGCCGCTGGCTGACGATCCACGATTACGACGGGCTGAAGGCGATGGCTGGCTTCGACTCCGACTACCTGCACATCGAGGGCCCACGCCCGGTGGTTGAGGGGCATGCCCAAACCAGGCGTGGTCCGGGCGCGTCCGTCGACGGTCCGCATCTGGAGCGCTGATACCAATCTGAGCGAATTGTTCGGCTCAGCGTACCCCTCGCGACGCTGTACGCTTCGAGGCAGAATTGCCTCCACTAAGGGGGTGGAGTCCCGGTTTGGGAATTCAAAGTTTGGGGAAAAAACCCCAATGGAGTCAACGACTCATTAGGGTTGGAGGCCTCGCCCGGAATCGAACCGGGGTGCAAGGATTTGCAGTCCTCTGCGTAACCACTCCGCCACGAGGCCATTCCGCGGCAGCCCGAAGGCACCGCATCCCCGGGGCGGGCGGCCGGCCCGGGACGAGGGCTCTTTAACAGAGCCCCGGCGGCGGAAGCAACCGGAATGCGCGACCAGAAAATCACCTGGCCGCCGCGCGAACGCCCTTGCACGGCGCGGGCCGCCTGGAGTATGCGTCCGGCGTCGTTCCCCGATAGCTCAGTTGGTAGAGCAGGCGACTGTTAATCGCCTTGTCGCAGGTTCGAGTCCTGCTCGGGGAGCCATCAGGCCCGACCTCCCGACCCGTCCGGCCGGCGATCGTTCCGCGCGGAGCCTGTAAAATTCCCTCGGAACTTGATCGGCCCCGTCCGGGTTTTCCGTGCAAGTTGCTGCGACGCTTTGGACCGGGACTGGTCCGACAGGCGCCAGCGTCATGATTGACGGGAGATCACCATGATCGGATGGGCCATTACGTTCCTGGTCGTCGCGCTGGTCGCGGCTCTGCTCGGCTTCGGCGGCATCGCCGGCACCGCCATGGAGGCGGCCAAGATCGTCTTCTTCGTCGCCATCGTGCTGTTCGCGGTCTCGGCCGTCTTCGGCCTGATGCGCGGGCGCTCGCCGCGGCTCTGACGCACGGCATTGCCGGGACGGAACGGGGCGGCTTCGGCCGCCCTTTTTCGTCGCAGGCGGACGCTGCATCCGGAGGCAGGGGTGGCGCGTTGCCGCCCAACGGCGCCCTCACGGCGGAACTCCGATGACCGGCTTCTTCCTCTACTTCACGGCCTGCCTGTCGGCAGCGCCCGACACCTGCGAGATGCGCCGCCTCCTCCTCGACATCGAGGAGCCGCGCCTGTGCCTGCGGATTGCCCAGCCGCAACTGGCGCGCTGGGTCGGCAGTCACCCCGAATACCGCGTCACGGAGTGGCGGTGCGGTGCCCCGCCCCGCGACCGGGGCCGGCGCGTCTGACGCGCGTTCAGGCGTGCACCGCCCGTTCGAAGGGCAGAATGGCGGCCCGGCGGCCGGATGGCCGCCGTCCGGACATCCGCGGCACGAGTCGATGCACCGTCGCGGTGCGCAGGGCGGCCGCCGCCCGCAGGTCGGCGCACCAGATCGCCGCGGCGATGTAGCCGCGCGACAGAACCACCACCGTGTCGGGTCGCAGGGGGCACTCGAAGCGAGCCGTGACGTGCATCACGACCTCCCTGGTACGGGGCTGGGCGGTCCGGGCCGCCGCCCCGGCATCCGCGGCTCCGGAAAGGGCGTGAGCATCGTCCCGCGGAGCGCGTCGGGCGGGCCAGGCAGCCCTCGGAGTCTTACTGCCTGGCCCGTCGACCGCGCCCGGCCGTGCAAGGGAGAGTGAACACGGCGGTTGCAGTGAGAGGGTTCTAGCAGGAGCCGTGCCAGACCCGGTTCGCTGCCGCATCTCGCCGTCGGCCATCGATCCCCCCTGCCCGGTCTGGCGCGGACGCCGCGCGGGTTCTAGCACGGCGCGTCGCCATCCGGTGTAACCGGCGTTAGCGTCGCCAGCCATCGGCCGGGCGCCGATCCGTGGCCACCTCACCGAATGGTGTTTATAGGTTGGGCAGCCCAAGGCGCGGCCGTTGGCACCCGGCCGCGCGGATCTGAGGTGGACGGCATGGCGACAGGAATCTCGGAGACAGGTCCCTTCGTGACGGCGGACTGGTTGGCGCAGCGGCTCGCCGCTCCCGACATCGTGGTGGTGGACGGCTCCTGGTACCTGCCGGCCATGAACCGCGACGCGGCGGCGGAGTACCGCGCCGGCCACATCCCGGGAGCCGTGCGCGTCGACATCGACGCGGTGCGCGACGAGGACAGCCCCCTGCCCCACATGCTGCCGCGGCCGGAGGTCTTCGCTTCGCGCATGCGGGCGCTCGGCATCGGCGACGGCATGACGGTGGTGGTCTACGACGGGATGGGCCTGTTCTCGGCCCCGCGGGTGCGCTGGATGTTCCGGGTGTTCGGCGTGCGCGACGTGGCGATCCTCGCGGGCGGCTTCCCGGCCTGGGTGGCGGGCGGGCACCCGGTCGAGGAGGGCGAACCGCGGCCGCGCGACCGGCGCCACTTCACCGCCCGGCTCGACCATTCGGCGGTGGCGGACGTCGCCGACATCCAGCGCGCGCTCGCGGGCGCCGCCCAGGTGGTGGATGCGCGATCGGCCGCGCGCTTCGCCGGCGAGGAGCCGGAGCCCCGCCCCGGCGTGCGCCCCGGCCACATCCCGGGCTCGCTCAACGTGCATTACGGCGCCCTGCAGGAGGGCGGACGGCTCAAGGATGCGGCGGCGCTCGAAGCGGCCTTCCGGGAGGCCGGCGTCGACCTCGACCGCCCGGTCGTCACCACCTGCGGCTCGGGCGTCACCGCCGCCATCGTGTCGCTCGCGCTGGAAACCCTCGGGCGCGAGCCGCGGGCGCTCTACGACGGGTCGTGGACCGAATGGGGCGCACGCGAGGACCTGCCGGTGGAGACGGGGCGCGGGCGCTGAAGCCGGAGGCGGGCGCCCCGGCGCCCGCCCTCAATGCAGGATCTGGCTCAGGAAGAGCTTGGTCCGCTCGTGCCGGGGCGCGCGGAAGAAGGCGTCCGGCGTGTTCACCTCGACGATCTGGCCCTCGTCCATGAAGATCACCCGGTCGGCGACCTGACGGGCGAAGCCCATCTCGTGGGTCACGACCAGCATGGTCATGCCCTCGTCGGCGAGGCCCACCATCGTGTCGAGCACCTCCTTGACCATCTCGGGGTCGAGGGCCGAGGTCGGCTCGTCGAACAGCATGATCTTGGGGCTCATGCACAGCGAGCGGGCGATGGCCACGCGCTGCTGCTGCCCGCCCGAGAGCTGGCCCGGATACTTGTGGGCTTGGTTGGGGATCTTGACCCGGGTGAGATAGCGCATGGCCACCGCCTCGGCCTCCGCCTTCGGCATCTTCTTCACCCAGATCGGCGCGAGCGTGCAGTTCTCCAGCACGGTGAGATGCGGGAAGAGGTTGAAGTGCTGGAAGACCATGCCGACCTCGCGTCGGATCTCGTCGATCCGCTTGAGGTCGTTGGTGAGCTCGATCCCGTCCACGTTGATGCGGCCGGCCTGGTGCTCCTCCAGGCGGTTGATGCAGCGGATCAGCGTCGACTTGCCCGAGCCCGAGGGGCCGCAGATGACGATGCGCTCGCCGCGGCGCACGGTCAGGTCGACGTCGCGCAGGACGTGGAAGGCGCCGTACCACTTGTTGACCCGCTCCAGCGTCACCGCCACCGGGGCCTCGGCGAGGCGGGCGGCGGAGGTGTCGGCGGGCGCAAGCTCCGGGTCGGTTTCGGGCAGGTTGGACGCGGTCATGCGGGGATCACCGTCGTTGGCCGGCAGCCAGCCGGCGCTCCACGTAGAGCGCGTAGCGCGACATGCCGAAGCAGAAGACGAAATAGAACAGGGCCGCGAAGGCGTAACCCGTCGTGACCACGGTGGGCGCGGCCCAGTTGGGATCGACGCGGGCGGATTCGATCGTGCGGATGAAGTCGAAGATGCCGACGATCGACACCAGCGTGGTGTCCTTGAACAGGGCGATGAAGCTGTTGACGATGCCCGGGATGACGATGCGCAGGGCCTGGGGCAGCACCACGAGGCGCATGCTCTGCCAGTAGCTGAGGCCGAGCGAGGCGGCGCCCTCGGTCTGTCCGCGCGGGATCGCCTGGAGCCCGCCGCGCACGATCTCGGCCATGTAGGCAGCCGAGAACAGCGCGATGCCGACGAGCGGGCGCATCAGGCGGTCCACCGTGACGTCGCCGGGCAGGAACAGCGGCAGCATCACGTTGGCCATGAACAGCACCGTGATCAGCGGCACGCCGCGCCAGAACTCGATGAAGATCACGCAGACGAGCCGCACCAGCGGCAGCTGCGAGCGCCGCCCCAGCGCCAGCAGGATCCCGAGCGGCAGCGACGCCACGATGCCGACCAGCGACACGACGAGCGTGACCAGCATCCCGCCCCACAGCGCGGTCGGCACCTTGGCCAGGCCGAGCGCGGGCACGCCCGCGAGGAGCGCGTAGCCGGCCAGCGGGAAGATCACGAAGACGTACAGGGCGCCCAGGCCCCGCCGCGGCGCGTCGAGCCACAGCAGCCAGCCGATCCCGACCGCCGCGAGGCCGAAGAAGACGTTGGCCCGCCAGCGCTCCTCGATCGGGTAGGAGCCGTAGACGAAGTAGTTGATCTTCTGGGCCACGAAGGCCCAGCAGGCCCCGACCGGGTGGCCCACCACGTCCGGCCGGCAGGCGTCGCGGTTCGCCCCCGTGAACACCGCATCGATGACGAGGAAGCGGGCGAGCGGCGGCACCGCCAGTGCCAGGATGGCGAGCGCGAGCAGCGTCAACAGGGTGTTGCCCGGACCCGAGAACAGGTTGGCCCGCGCCCAGGCCAGCGGGCCGCTCACCAGCACGGGCGGCGGGGCCGCCGGCACGGTCTCCCGGCGGATGAAGCTGAGGGACAGGGCCTGGGGTCCGGCGCTCATGCTGCCCTCACCGCTCCACCAGCGCGACGCGCCGGTTGTAGACGTTCATCACGAGCGCGGTGACGAGGCTGATGCTGAGATAGACCGCCATCGTGATCGCCACCACCTCGACCGCTTGGCCCGTCTGGTTCAGCACCGTGCCCATGAACACCTGCACGAGGTCCGGGTAGCCGATCGCCACCGCCAGCGACGAGTTCTTGGTGAGGTTGAGGTACTGGCTGGTGAGCGGCGGCACGATCACCCGCATGGCCTGGGGGATCACCACGAGGCGCAGGGTCGGTCCCGGCTGGAGGCCGAGCGCCCGCGCGGCCTCGGTCTGGCCGCGGGACACCGCCTGGATGCCCGCCCGCACCACCTCGGCGATGAAGGCCGCGGTGTAGAGGGTGAGCCCCAGCACCAGGGCGACGAATTCGGGATAGAGCTGCAGCCCGCCGCGCAGGTTGAAGGTGCCCTTCACCGGCACCTCGACCGTGACCGGATCGGCGCCCACGAGCGCCAGCACGCCCCAGGTGGCGAGCGGCAGGCCGAGCACCAGGGCGAGGCCGACGAGCCCCACCGGCGCCTGCCGGCCCGTGCGCGCCTGGCGATGACGGGCCCGGACCCGGTAGGCGATCGCCGCGGCGAGGCCGAGGCCGAGCGCGAGCGGGATCGCCCAGGCATCCGCCGCCAGGATCGGCTTGGGCACGTAGAGGCCGCGCTGGTTGAGGAAGACCGAGCCCGGCAGGCTCAGGGACTCGCGCGCGCCGGGCAGCGCCGAGAGCACCGCCACGTACCAGAACAGGAGCTGGAGCAGCAGCGGGATGTTGCGGATCACCTCGACGTAGACGCCCGCGAGCTTGGCCAGCATCCAGTTGGGCGACAGCCGCGCCACGCCGATCAGGAAGCCGAGCAGGGTCGCCAGCACGATGCCGATGGCGGCGACGATCAGCGTGTTGAGGAGGCCCACCACGAAGGCCTGCCCGTAGGTCGAACTCGCCGCCGCGAAGGGCACCAGCGACTGGCTGACGTCGAAGCCCGCGGTGTTCGACAGGAAGCCGAAGCCCGAGGCGATGCGGGCGTTGCGCAGGTTCTCGGCCGCGTTGTCGATGGCGGCCCAGACCAGCAGGCCGACCGCGAGGACGAGGAGGATCTGGTAGGCCCAGCCGCGCACGCGCGGGTCGTAGAGCGGCGAGACCCGGGGCGGGCGGGAGGGCGGGGCGACCGACGGGCTGTTCGACAAGGGGTTCCGGGTCCGATCGTGATGACGTGACGCGTGCACGGGCCGTGCCGGCGAAGCGTGCGAGCCCGTGTCCCGCCCGGGAGGGGGATCCCGCGCCTCACCGACGCCGCCTCATGCAGGGCGTCCGTGGCGCGGAAGGTCCCGCCCACCTCAGCGGATCGGCGGGCCGTATTGCAGGCCGCCCTTCGACCACAGGGCGTTGACGCCGCGCTGAATCTTGAGCGGCGAGCCCTGGCCGACGTTGCGCTCGAACACCTCGCCGTAATTGCCCACGAGCTTGATGACCCGGTAGGCCCAGTCGTTGGTGAGGCCGAGCCCTTCGCCGAACTTGCCCTCGGTGCCGAGGATGCGGCGCACGTCCGGGTTGTCGGACCCCTTCATCTGGTCGACGTTGGCCTGCGTGACCCCCGCCTCCTCGGCGTTGAGCATCGCGAAATGGGTCCAGCGCACGATGTCGGCCCATTGCGAGTCGCCGTGGCGCACCGCCGGGGCGAGCGGCTCCTTGGAGATGATCTCCGGGAGCACGATGTTGTCGTCGGGGTTGGCGGCCCGCAGCCGCTCCGCATAGAGGCCGGAGGCGTCGGTGGTGAAGGCGTCGCAGCGGCCGGAATCGTAGGCCTTGAAGGTCTCGTCGGCGGTGGCGAAGGCCACGACCTCGTACTTCATCTTGTTGGCGCGGAAATAATCCGCGAGATTGAGTTCGGTGGTGGTGCCCTGCTGGGTGCAGACCGAGGCGCCGTCGAGCTGCTTGGCCGAGGTGACGCCGAGCTTCTTCTTCACCATGAAGCCCTGGCCGTCGTAGAAATTGACCGCAGGGAAGTCGAGCCCGAGCGAGGTGTCGCGCGACATCGACCACGTGGTGTTGCGCGACAGCACGTCGACCTCGCCCGACTGCAGCGCCGTGAAGCGGTCCTTGGCCGAGAGCGGGATGAAGCGGATCTTCGAGGTGTCGTTGAAGATGGCGGCCGCCAGCGCCTTGCAGAAATCGACGTCGAGTCCGGTCCAGCGCCCCTGCGCGTCCGGCACGCCGAAACCCGCGAGGCCCGGGTTGGAGCCGCAGGTGAGAAAACCCTTCTGCTTGATCCCGGCCAGCGTGGACTGCGCCTGGGCTGCCCCCGAGAGGACACTGGCGCCCAGGGCGAGCGTGAGCGCCGCAACGATCGTCTTCATCCGAGTCCCAAGCTCCTGTCGGCCCGTGGCCGGTTGTGGCCCGCGGCCGGTTCGCTCCGTGCCTGCGGGATGCCTGTGCCTAAGCAAAGGGCATTCCAGGCGATGCCCGCTGCCCGGTCAAGGGGTTGGCCCGCCGGGGCGGGGGCGTGAGGCGGCTTGACGCGGAGGTCTCCGGCGGGGTGTGGTCCGGCCTCCCGTCGATCCCGAGGTCCGATGAGCATCACGCCCCCCCGCGACCCGCGCCGTCTCGGCGAGCGCACCCGCCTCGTCCATGCCGGCCGCGACCCCTCCCGCCAGCACGGATTCGTCAACACCCCGATCTACCGCGGCTCGACGGTGCTCTACGAGAGCTACGACGCGCTCCAGCACCGGCGCTCCGAATACACCTACGGGACGGCCGGCACGCCGACCACGCGGGCGCTGGAGCAGGCCTGGACGGAGCTGGCTGGGGCGGCCGGCACGGTGCTCACTCCCTCGGGCCTCGCGGCCGTCACGGTGGGGCTCCTCGCCTGCCTCAAGGCCGGCGACCACCTCCTCGTCACCGATTCCGCCTACCGGCCGACCCGCGCCTTCTGCGACGGCTTCCTCGCCCGGTTCGGCGTCGAGACCACCTACTACGATCCCACGATCGGGGCGGGCATCGCGGAGCTGATGCGCCAGAACACCGCCGCGGTGCTCACCGAGGCGCCGGGCTCGCAGAGCTTCGAGATGCAGGACATCCCGGCCATCGCCGAGGTGGCGCATGCCCGGGGCGCCTGCGTGCTGATGGACAACACCTGGGCGACCCCCCTGCTCTTCCCGCCCCACGCACGCGGCGTCGACATCGCCATCGAGGCGGGCACCAAGTACCTGTCGGGCGGCTCCGACCTGCTGCTCGGCCTCACCTCGGCCAATGCGCGCTACTGGCCGGCGCTGCAGCGGACCTTCGCGCTCTTCGCCATGTGCGCGGGGCCGGAGGACGTCTTCCTGGCGCTGCGCGGCCTGCGCACCTTGCCGCTGCGGCTGGCCGAGCACGGGCGGCAGGCGCTGGCGATGGCGCAGTGGCTGCAGCAGCGCCCCGAGGTGCTGCGGGTGCTGCACCCGGCCCTGCCGGAGGATCCGGGCCACGCCATCTGGGCGCGCGACTTCAGCGGCGCCTCGGGCCTGTTCTCGGTCATCCTGAAGCCCTGCCCGGAGCCGGCTGTGGCCGCGATGCTCGACGGGCTCGAACTCTTCGGGATGGGTTTTTCCTGGGGCGGCTTCGAGAGCCTCGTCATCCCGTTCGACTGCCGCGGCTACCGCTCCGCCACCGCCTGGGAACCCGGCGGCCCGGGCCTGCGCTTCCACATCGGCCTCGAAGACCTCGACGACCTGAAGCGCGACCTCGAGGCGGGGTTCGCGCGGTTGCGCGCGGCGGGGTAATCCCGGCGCGCCATGCTCTGCGGCCGCGCGTGGCTCACGGCACCAGCCACGTCCCGCTCATCTCCTCCCCGTCCCAGGAGAAGCGCGCCCGCCGGTGGCCCTCGAAGGCGAGGTAGAGGAACTCCAGCCGCTCCACCGTCACGAGAACGACGCGGAAGTTCTCGCGGTCGCGGGCCGCCTTCTCCTCGTCGTCCGGCATCGCATAGGCATCGCCCGCGGGGATCGGCGTGCCGGGGCCGGGCACGACGCCGTAGCAGATCCGGCTCATCGGCAGCGCCGCCTCCCAGGCGGCCTCGGTCACCGCATCCTGCGCGTGGAGGCGTGCCCGTCCCTCGATCCGCACCTGGATCTTGGCGGCCGCCTCGTAGGCGTGCAGCGCCACGCGCGGGGTCCGGACGATCTCGGCCGCCTTGTCGCTGCGGTGGTCGGTGTGGAAGCGCAGCGTGCGGGTGCCGGGATCGGCCTCCCGCAGCACGACCGTGCGCAGGCGCGGCGCCCCGTCGAGGCCGATCGTCGCCAGCGACGGCGTGTGGAAGGCTCCGCGCCGGCTCGTCGCCCCCTCGCAGAGCCGCCGCCACGCCTCCTCCAGGCAGGCGGCGAGGTCGTCGTAGAACGGAGGCTGTTCGGTCATGCGGGTCACTCGGCGGGAGCCCGGAAAGCCAAGCGCGATCGGGCCGATGGCACAAGCCCCGGGCTCAGGGCTTCTCCCGCGCCCGGCGCTTCTCGCGGAAGATCAGCGCGAGGTTGCGCAGGTAGATCACCGTACCGAGGCTCTGGCCGAGGATGAAGACCGGGTCGCGCCGGTAGAGCGCGTAGGCCAGCAGCACCGCCGAGCCGCCGAGCGAGAAGAACCAGAACGAGAGCGGGATCACGCTGCGCCCGGCCCGCTCGCTGGCGATCCACTGCACCAGGAAGCGGGCGGTGAAGAGCGCCTGTCCCAGGAGACCCACCAGCACCACGAGGTCGATCGGCCCGGAGAACAGCGACCACAGGTAGGCGCCGAGGCCATGCATGATGTCGGCGACCATCCGACCCTAGCCTCCGTCGGCCGGAACGAGATCGGGGATCCGCCTGCGGCGGCGAATCAGCCACCACACGCCCCCGAGATCGAGGAGCCCGACCCAGAGCCGGTCGAACAGGCCGTAATTCGAGCGTCCGCTCAGGCGCGGCCGGTCGACCACGTCGACATGGACCACCGCGAAGCCCTCGCGGGCGACGAGCGCCGGCATGAAGCGGTGCAGGGCGTCGAAATACGGCAGGCCGAGATAGACGGCGCGGCGAAACACCTTGAGGCCGCAGCCCGTGTCGCGCGTGGCGTCGCGCAGGATGCGGCGGCGCACCCCGTTGGCGATGCGCGACTGCAGGGTCTTCAGCCGCCCGTCCTTGCGCCCGACCCGCTGGCCCTGCGCGAGCCCAGCGCCCGGACCGGCCGCGTCGAGGGCCGCGACGAGGCGGGGGATGAAGGCCGGGTCGTTCTGCCCGTCGCCGTCCAGGGTGGCGACGAGCGGCGCGCGGGCGGCGCGCACGCCCGAGCGCACCGCGGCGCTCTGGCCGCAGCTCGCGCGGTGGCGCAGGACGCGCAGGGTCGGTTGGACGCGCCGCGCGGCCGCGAGCGCCGCCGGCGTGGCATCCGTCGAGCCGTCGTCCACGTAGATGATCTCGAAGGGCGCGAGCGCGGCGCAGGCCGCCGCGATCTCGGCCACGAGCGGTCCGATGTTGCCCGCCTCGTTGCGCACCGGCACCACGACGCTGAGCCGCAGCTCCTCCTGTCCGGCCGCTCCGCTCACGGTGCCACCGCGTAGGCCGTGAGCCCGACCGGCTTGCCGCCGTTGATGTTGAAGCCCGTCACCCGCCCGAGGCTCTGCGGCCGCAGGCCGCGCGCCGCGGCGGCCTCCGCGAAGGGCGCGGCGAAGCGGTCTTCCACGTAGGCGAGGCGGCAGCCGCCCGCCGCCAGGAACGCGGCCGCCTCGGCGCCGGAATCGAGCATCGCGAGGTCGGTCCCGGTGAGGAAGACGAGGCTCGGTTCGCGGTACCCGAGCGTGGCGACGGCGGAGGGTGCGCAGGGCATGGCGCTGCGCAGGGCGGCGAGCCGCGGCGAGACCTTGAGCGCGGCGAGCGCCGGCTGGGTGAGGCCGAACACCGCCGGCCCGAGCAGCGCCCCCGCCACCACCGCGACCGCGAGCGCCTGCTCCGGGAACCCGTCCGCGAACAGGCGCCAGCCCAGAGCGGCCACCACGGTCGCGGCCACGAGCAGGGGCAGGCCGGCGAGCGGCAGCACCCCGTCGAGGCGCCACGCGGCGATGCACAGCCCGATCGTCAGCCCGAGCGGCAGCAGCGGCAGGAGCAGCGCGACGAGGCGCGCGCCCGGCCGGTCGCGGTGCACCGCCCCGCGCGTCACCGCCATCACGGCGAGGATCGCCAGCGCCGGGCACAGCGGCAGCACGTAATGCGGCAGCTTCGTGGGCACCGCCTCGAAGACCAGCCACGCCGGCACCACCCAGGCGATCAGGAAGGCGACCGCATCCTCGCGGCGGCGGCTCCAGGCGAAGGGAATCGCCATGGCCGCGAAGGCGGCGGCGGGCCAGAAGGTGGCGAAGGTCACGAGGGCGTAGGTGCCGGGGGGCGCCCAGTGCTGCGTCTGCGCGGTGCCGACCTTGCCCAGCATGTCGTGCCCCACCGCCTCGCCGTAGAAGGCCGCGCCGGCCTTCCAGGTGATGGCGGCGAACCAGGGACCGGCGAGCGCCAGCACGATCAGGAGGCCGAGGGCCGGGCGCAGGCGGAGAAGCCACGCCCCGGACCGCGCCTTCGCGGCGAGCGCCAGCGCGGTGAGGCCGGCGAAGAGCGGCACCATCGGCCCCTTGATCAGGATGCCGAGCGCCACCGCGATCCAGAACACCAGCACGGTGGAGAGGGCCAGCGGCCGCGTCCGGTCGGAGAGCCAAGCCCGCGCGAGCGCCCCCATCGCCGCCACCGCGGTGGCGGTGAGGAGCGCGTCGGTCTTGGCGAGCCGCGCCTCCGCCGACAGCATGACGCAGGCGCCGACCAGGGCGGCGGCCAGGACGGCGCCGCGGCGCGGCAGGAAGGCGAGCGCCGCCCAGTAGCTCATCAGCACGGTCGCTACGGCGCCCATGAGCGAGGGGATGCGGTAGAGCGCGATGGTGGTGCGGGCCCCCGGCACGCCCAGCCGCTCGGCGGCCGCCACCACGGCGCTCTGCGCCCAGTAGATCCCCACCGGCTTCTTGTGCCGGGCCTCGCCCTGGAAGCGGATGTCGACGAGGTCGCCCGTCTCCAGCATCTGCTTGGAGGCCTGCGCGAAGCGCGGCTCGTCCCGGTCCATCGGCTGGAGCGAGGCGAAGCCCGGCAGGAAGGCGATCAGGCAGAGCAGCACGAGGAGGCCGCAGGCGGCGGCGTGGCTGCGCGCGCCGAGCGACAGGAGCCGGTCGGCGAAGGCGCCCGCAGGGGCGGCGCGGCCGGGGCGCTCCCCGGCGGCAAGGCTCGTCATGCGTCGCTCCGAACCGGCGGCCCCGCGGCGCCACCTTGCCCGGCCGCCGCGACGGGCGCTGCTGTCGGTGATCCGGTCGGGATTGTCAATTTGCCGGCGGCACCTCCGGGTCCGGCGGCGGGCGCCGGCGAACCCGGCGAGGCCGACGGGGCGGCGCCGTTCGTCCGGGCGGATGAGCCCGTCTGCCCGCCGCACGCTCCCGGCGTCGACTGGCCCCCGCGCTGGGGCAAACGTCGCGATACCGACAATTGCTGCCGTTCGAGGAGGATCACCGAAGGATTTTGCATCGCACAAGGGTTGCCGACGGAGCGACGGTGCGATGGGCGAGCGGAGCCAAACCCTACGTCATGAGGTGATCCTGCCGGCCCTGTGCTGGAACCGGTCGCGCCCCGATTTCTACGCGGTCACGGTCGATCTCTCGGCGGAGGGTCTCCGCCTGCGCTCCGCCATCGTGCCCTACGTCGACGAGGATCTCGTCTGCAGCATTCGTCACGTCGGCCTCATCGATGCGAAGGTCACGCGCTGCATGGGCCAGGATTTCTCGGTCCGTGTCCTGAGCCGGCGGCAGGCCCCGCGGCTCGTGGCGCGAAAACTCCTCCTGCTGGCGGCGCAGCAACGGCCCTCCGCCGAGGCGGTTCGCCTGCATCACAGGATCGTCCCGCTGCGGACGGAGGTGTCGATCACCCTGGAGGACGGCCTCGCCGTGGTGGGGCGCCTCCTCAACGTCTCGGCTTCGGGCGCCGGCCTCCTGCTCGGCGAGCCGCTGCAGGTCGGCGCCGTGGTCGTCATCGGCCGCCGGCCTGCCCGGGTCGTCCGCTGCTTCGCCGGCGGTGTCGGGGTGGTCTTCGTGACCCCGCTCGATCCGGGCGAGGTTCATGAGGCGATGGTGCTCTGACGCCGTGCGGGAGGAGGCGTCGCACGGGCGCTAGGTCCGACGCGGGCCTCACGCCGTGGAGGCCGGCTCGAACAGGAACTCGTCGGCGCGCGGGATCGAGACCGCGAGGCTCACCCCGTAGCTGGAGCGCGACAGGCGCCACGCCCGCTCGCAGGCGGCGCGCACCGCCTCCGAAGGGCGCAGACGGCGCAGGCGGCCGTCCTCCTCCACCTCCTCGATGACGAGAAAGCCGTAGACCTGCAGGCGGGCGGCGATGAGCTTGGTCTCGCGGTCGCCCGCCGCCACCGGCAGATGGCCGGCCTCGTAGACGAGGTCCATCAGGCTGCGCTGGTCGCGGCGGGAGCGGGCGAGCGCCGGGCTCGGAGCGGCGAGGTCCTCCGGATGGGCGGAGCCCGATCCCTGAAAACCCTGCGGGACCCTGGGCCGCCGGAACGGCACGACGTTGCTCGCCTCGCTCGACACGCTACGCATACGCGACACCCTTGACGTTGCTCGGGACCCGGCCGGCGCTTACAGCCCGCCGCGGCGATGCGGAGCTTTCGACGAATCCGCTTAACGCGCCCTTGAGCATCCCGGCGGCGCCGGTCCGGGGTTTGTGCCAGAACGGAGCGCGGCCGCGTCACGGCCGCGGGAGCGAGTGATGAGAGAGCAGGCATCGCGCGTGCGCCCCACGGACCCGGCCCTCGCGGTGGAGGACGTGGCCTGCCGGTTCGGCCGGGTGCTGGCCCTCGACGGCGTGTCGCTGGAGGTGCGGCCCGGCGAGGTGATGGCGCTGCTGGGCGATTCCGGCTGCGGCAAGAGCACCCTCCTGCGCATCGTCGCCGGGCTCGAACGGCCGACCCGCGGGCGCGTGCTCCTCGACGGGCACCTCGTGGCGGGGCCGGGCGTCGCGGTGCCGCCCGAGGCGCGCGGCGTCGGCCTGATGTTCCAGGACTACGCGCTCTTCCCCCATCTCACGGTGGCCGAGAACATCCGCTTCGGCCTCGCCGGGCGCCCGCCCGCCGCGCGCGAGGCGGCGGATTCGCTCCTCGACCAGGTGGGCCTGAGCGCGCGCGCCGACAGCTACCCGCAGACCCTCTCGGGGGGCGAGCAGCAGCGGGTCGCGCTGGTGCGGGCGCTGGCGCCGGGGCCGCGCCTGCTGCTGCTCGACGAGCCCTTCTCCAACCTCGACCGGCGCATGCGCGACCGCGTCCGCGAGGATACGGTGGCGCTCCTGCGCCGCACCGGCACCACCGCGCTCCTCGTCACCCACGACCCCGAGGAAGCGCTCGCGGTGGCGAGTCGCATCGCCCTGATGCGCCGGGGCCGCCTCGTGCAGGTCGGGACCGGCGAGGCGCTCTACCGCCGTCCCGCGAGCCTGTTCGCGGCCCGGTTCCTGGCCGACGCCGTGGAGATCCCGGCCCGGGTCGCGAGCGGACGGGCCGAGACGCCGCTCGGCCCGGTCGCGGCGCCGGGCTTCGCCGAGGGCGCGGCCGTCCGCGTCTGCCTTCGGCCCGAGGCGGTGGGCGTCGGACCGCGCGGCCGGGGCCGCGACGCGCAGGTGCTGCGGCGCGTATTCGTGGGCTCCGCCACCCTGCTGCTGCTGCGGGTGCCGGGCCTCGCGCAGCCCCTGCGGGCGCGGATCTCCGGCACCGAGTCCTGCGGACCGGGCGACGCCGTCGGCCTGACGCTGCTGGAGCAGGCGGTGCTGGTACTCGCCGAAGAAGACGAGGGGAGTTCTCTGGAAGAATTACAAACTGAGGCCCGTCCTGCCGCGCGGCGTTCTTCACATTAAAACAACTCCAATCTATTCTGCTTGATTTCGCTCCCGATCTGTATCTCTACGGGCGTGTCATCGTCGGAGATGCGATCCTTGTCCCGTACAATCCGCTTCCGTTCGCTCGTCGGTCTCGCGTCGCTCGTCGGGGCCGCCCTCGCCGGCCCCGCCCTCGCGCAGCAGGCCCGGGAGGTGAACCTCTACACCACCCGCGAGCCGGGTCTGATCCGCCCGCTCCTCGACGCCTTCACGGCCAGGACCGGCATCGCGGTCAACACCGTCTTCGTCGACAAGGGGCTGGCCGAGCGCGTGGCCGCCGAGGGCGCCCGCTCCGCCGCCGACGTGATGATGACCGTCGACATCGGCAACCTGATCGAACTCGTCGACAAGGATCTGGGCCAGCCGGTGCGCTCCCCGGCGCTGGAGGCGGCTGTGCCGGCCGGCCTGCGCGACAAGGACGGCCGCTGGTTCGCCCTCTCGACCCGCGCCCGGGTGCTGTATGCCGATCCCGACACCAAGGGGCTGGAGGGCTTCACCTACGAGGATCTCGCCGACCCGAAGTACAAGGGGCAGGTCTGCATCCGCTCCGGCCAGCACCCCTACAACACCGCGCTGATCGCGGCCTTCATCGCCAAGCACGGCGAGGAGAAGACCGAGGCGTGGCTGCGCGGCGTCAAGGCGAATCTCGCCCGCAAGCCCGGCGGCGGCGACCGCGACGTCGCCCGCGACATCGTGGCGGATCTCTGCGAGATCGGCATCGCCAACTCCTACTACGTCGGCCTGATGCGCAGCGGGCGCGGCGGCCCCGACCAGAAGAAGTGGGGCGACGGGATCAAGGTGGTGCTGCCGACCTTCAAGGGCGGGGGCACGCACGTGAACGTCTCGGGCGCGGTGGTGGCGAAGAACGCCCCCAACCGCGACAACGCGGTGCAACTGCTCGAATACCTCGTCTCGGACGAGGCTCAGGCGCTCTACGCCAAGGCCGACTACGAGTATCCGGTCAAGGCCGGCGTTCCGGTGGACCCGCTGCTGGCGCAGCTCGGAACCCTCAAGGTCGACGACCTCTCACTCGTCGAGATCGCCCGCAACCGCAAGGCCGCGAGCCTCCTCGTCGATCGCGTCGGCTTCGACAAGTAGGCGATCCCGACCGGCCGGGGCGGGAGCCCGGCCGGCCCCACCTTCCTCTCGTCGCACGCGGCATGCTCACCGACCACGCCCCGCCCCGGCCCCTCTCCTATGCGGCGCCGGCCCTGCCGCGTCTCTCCCCGACGCCGGGGCTGTGGCGCGGGCCGCTGCCCTGGGCGCTCGCCGCCGGCGCGGTGGCGCTCCTCGTGCTCGCGCCGCTCGCCGCGCTCGGGCTCGAAGCGCTGCAGGGATCGAGCGGGCTGTGGCCGCACCTCTTCGCCTACGTCCTGCCCCAGGCGATCCTCGATACGGGGCTGCTGCTCGCGGGCGTCGGCCTGCTGGTGGTGGCGATCGGCACCGGAGCCGCGTGGCTGGTGGCGGCCTACGAGTTTCCCGGCCGCCGCCTGCTCGACTGGGCGCTGCTGCTGCCGCTGGCGGTGCCGACCTACATCGTCGCCTACGCGTATCTCGACCTGCTCCACCCGGTGGGGCCGGTGCAGAGCGCGATCCGGGCGCTCCTCGGCGTCGCGCATCCGCGCGACCTGATGCTGCCGGACGTGCGCTCGCTGCCGGGCTGCATCCTGCTCCTCGGCTTCGTGCTCTACCCCTACGTCTATCTGCCGGCCCGCGCGCTGTTCCTGATGCAGTCGGCCAACCTCGTCGAGGCGGGCCGCAGCCTGGGGCTCGCCCCCGCCGCGGTCTTCCGCCGGGTGGCCCTGCCCCTCGCGCGGCCGGCCATCGCGCTCGGCACGAGCCTCGCGCTGCTCGAAGCGCTCAACGACATCGGGGCGGCGGAATTCCTCGGGGTGCGCACCCTGACGGTCTCGATCTACGCCACCTGGGTCAACCGCTCGGACCTGCCGGGCGCGGCCGCCATCGCCCTCGTCATGCTGGTCTTCGTCCTCGCCCTGATGGCGGTCGAGCGGGCGGCGCGGCGGCGGCGCGGCTACGCGGGCGCGGCCCAGCGGCCGCGGCGCATGAGCCGCCAGCACCTCACCGGAGCCCCGGCCCTGCTGGCGCTCGGGCTCGGCACCCTGCCGGTGGCGGTCGGGTTCCTGGCGCCCGCTGCCTATCTCGCCGTCGAGGCGCTGCACCGGGTGCGCTTCGCGGGCGTCTCGCCGACCATCCTGCGGGAGGCGCTCAACACCCTGCTGTATTCGGGGATCGCCACGCTGCTCGCCACCGGGCTCGGCCTCGTCGTGGCGGCGGGGCCGCGCCTGTTCTCCGACCGTGGTGCGTGGCGCATCGCGCTCGTGCGCTGCGCCACCCTCGGCTACGCCATGCCGGGCGCGATCCTGGCGATCGGCCTGATGCCGCCGCTGGCCGGGCTCGACGCCGCCCTCGATGGGGCGAGCCGCGCCCTCACCGGCGCCGGGCTCGGCCTCGTCGGCCTCGGCACCGGCGTCGCCCTGGTCTACGCCTACGTGGTGCGCTTCCTCGCCGTCACGGTGGGCACCAGCGAGGCGGGGCTCGCCCGGGTGCCGCGCTCGCTCGGCGATGCCGGGCGGGTGCTCGGCCGCGGCGCGGCCGCGACACTGGCGCAGATCCACCTGCCGCTGACCTGGCCGGCGGTGCTGGGCGGCGCCCTGCTGGTCTTCGTCGACTGCGTCAAGGAGCTTCCCGCCACGCTCCTGCTGCGCCCGCTCAACGTCGAGACTCTGGCGACCCACCTGTACGGGGAGGCCGCGCGGGGCACCTACGAGGACGGGGCGGTGGCGGCCCTGCTGATCGTGGCGGTGGGCCTCGCCCCCGTCGCGGTGCTGCTGCGGATGTCGACCCCGAAGGCGTGAGGGCTCACGCCGCGCGGATCGCATCGAGGAAGCCGTCGACATCCTGTTTGACCGTGAAGGACTGCGCGGACAGCTCGCCGGCTGCCGCCAGAACCTGCGCGGCGGCGCTGCCGGTGTCGCGGGCGGAGGCCAGCACGTAGGCGATGGTGGCCGAGACGTCCTGCGTGCCGCGTGCGGCCTCCGAGGCGTTCCGGGCGATCTCGTTGGTGGCCGCGGTCTGCTCGGTGACCGTCGCGGCGATCGTACCGGTGATGTCGTTGACGGCGACGATCGTCCGGCCGATCTGCGCGATCGCCCCGCAGGCCGTGGCGGAGGCCGTCTGGATCGCCGCGATGTGGCTGCCGATCTCGTCGGTGGCCTTGGCGGTCTGGCCGGCGAGATCCTTGACCTCGGCGGCGACCACCGCGAAGCCGCGCCCCGCCTCGCCGGCGCGGGCCGCCTCGATCGTCGCGTTCAGCGCCAGAAGGTTCGTCTGCGCCGCGATGGCGTTGATCAGCGTCACCGCGTGGCCGATCTTCGCGGCCGCCTGGGTGAGGCTCGCCATCGCGGCGTCGGTGGCCTCCGCCTCGCGGGCGGCCGCACCCGCCACCTCGCTCGACCGCAGCACCTGGCGCTCGATCTCCCGCAGGGAGGCCACCATCTCCTCGGCGGCCGCCGCCACGGTCTGGACGTTGGCGGAGGTCTGCTCGGCCGCCGCGCTCGACGCGACCGCCTGCCGGTCGGTGCCCGCCGCGACGTCGGTCATGGCGCGGGCCGTGACGTCGAGTTCCTCCGCTGCGGCCGTGACGACCGAGAGCGAGCTCGACATCCGGTGCTCGAAGTCTTGCACGAGCCGGTCCACGAGGTCGGCCCGGCGCTGGCGGACCGACTGCTCCGCCGCCTGCGCCTCCTCCAGGCGCACGCGCTCGATCGCGCCGTCCTTGAGCACCGCGACGGCGCGGGCGATCAGCCCGAGTTCGTCGCGCCCCTCGGTCCCGCGGACCTCCACCGCGAGGTTGCCGCGCGCGAGGTCGTCGATCGTGTCCTTGAGGCGGAGGATGGGCCGCACGATCGAACCGCCGAGCAGGGTGGCGAGGACGAGGCCGGCGAGCGTCGTGCCGACCGCGCTGGCGAGGAGCGCGTAGAGCAGGCGGGTGGAGGCCGTCTCGGTCGCGGCGAGCGCGTCGGCGAAGCGCGCCTCGGCCCCCTTGGCCGCCTGCGCGGCGGCCTGCGAGGCCTGCCCCAGCACGGCGTCGAGGGCCGTGATGGCGCCCGCGCGGGCATCGAGCGCCGCTTTGTACTGGCCGGCCGCGTCGGCCGTCGCCTTGATGGTCTCGGCGAGCGCGCCCGCGAGCTTGCGCAGCCGGTTGGTGGCGGCCGGATTGGCCTCGATGGCGGCGGCGGCCTCGCGCAGGCGGCGCGCCTCGTCGGGAAAGCCCGCGAGCGGCCGCGCGCTGCCGGCGGCGACGCCGCGCGCCGAGAACCCGATCACCTGCCCGGTGGAGCCCTGGATCTGGAGCGCGGTCGCGATCAAGCCGGGATCGGTCACCCGCGAGGCGCTCTCGCCGATGGCGTTGGCCGGATTGGCCAGCATCGCCACGGCCTGTTCGAGGGCCGTGCCGAGGTCGAAGGTCCGCGAGATCGCCTCGACGGTCGCGGTGGCCTGCTGGGTCAGCCCGTCGGCCATCTGCGCGGAGCCGGCGCCGCGGATCTCGTCGGCGAGGCGGCGCAGGCTCTCGACCATGCCGTCCCGGTCCTTGGCGAGGCCGGTGCGCAGGTAGGTGGCGAGCGCGAGCTGCCCCTCGCGGGTCAGTGCATCGGCGGCCTCCGCCCGGCGGCTGCCCGCGACCGCCTCGCCGAGATCGGCCTGCGCGGTCCGGAAGCCACCCGCGATGACGAGCGTGGCGGCGAAGCCCGCAAGCGCGAGGCCGAGAACGGCGAGGAAGCCCGCCATGATGCGCGAGCGCAGGGACCGGAACCGAACCATCTTCATCTCCGTCGCCCGGCGGGCGATCTCATCGAGGTTCACATGCGGGGTGCCCCGGCGGCGCCGGGCCGGGGCTGCGGGACGCCGCCTCGTCAGCCGACGAGGGAGCGGATCTGGCGCATGGCGTCGCCGCCGAAGATCTCGGCGAGCTTCCCTTGCACCGCCGCCACCGCGGCCTGGAAGCCGGCCCGGTCGACGTCCTCGACCACCGTCATCCCGCTCTCGCGCAGCTTCGTCAGGCCCTTCACGTCGGCGACGTCGGAATAGTCCTGGGACGCCTTCGTGCCGATCACGGCGGCCTTGCGCAGCACGTCGAGGTCGGCGGGGCTCATCTCCTCCGCCACGTCGGCCGAGAACGCGAGCAGCGACGAGGTGTAGACATGCCGCGTGAGCGAGACGTGCGACTGCACGGTGTACATCTCGCCCGCGATGATCTGCGCGATCGGGTTCTCCTGCGCCTCGAAGCGCCCGGTGCGCAGCGCCTCCCGCAGCTGCGGGAACGGCAGGGTTTCGGCGGCGGCCCCGAGGGCCTGGAAGGTCTTCAGGATCGGCGGGGCCAGCGGCACCCGGAGCTTGAGGCCCTGGATGTCGGCGACCGTCCGGATGGGCTTGTTGGCGGTGAAGTTCCTCAGGCCGATCTCGCCCCAGCCCAGGTTGACGATGCCCTTGGGCTTCAGGAGGTCGGAGCAGTGCTGCCCGAGCGGCCCGGCGAGCGCCGCGCGGGCGGCGGCGGCGTTCGGGAACAGGAAGGGCAGTTCGACCAGGATCGTCTCGCTGCTGTAGGGGCTGGTGACGCCGGCGGGCGCGAGGGTGAGGTCGAGGGTGCCCTCGGCGACCGCCTTGAGCATCTGCTGCTCGTTGCCGAGTTGCGAACTCGGGAAGATGTCGATGGCGAGCCGCCCGTCCGAGAGGCTTGCCGCCGCCTTGGCGAAGGCGTCCGCATGGGCCTGGGTGATCGAGGTCGGGGAGTTGTTGTGGCCGAGCCGCAGCTTGCGGGTTGCCGCACGGGCGATGTGCGGCATGGCGAAGGCCGCGGTGGAGGCAGCGAGCGTAGCGAAAAGAGAGCGGCGTGACAGCATCGACGGGACTCAGGTTGGACCAGGACTGGCAGCGCCAAGAAAACGCCTACCGCGTTAAATTTCAGTCACCTGGGTCATGTCCGCCGGTCGGATTCGTATTTTCGATACAGAAACGCTGCCGGACTGCCGATGACGCTGCGTCGAAGCGAAGGCCGTCTCATCGGCTGGCGTAGCGTAGTTTCGCTCATCGGGCCCGTCGGCCGGTCCGCCTTGGCGCGCCGCACGGGTCCCCTGCGGCCGCGCCGCCACGGCGCGTGACGAACGCCCCGGGACCGCGGCCCGAGGCGCGCGGAAGATTCCTGGAAGCCGGTCAGGCCGCGGCGAGACGCGCCCGGGCCATCTGCCGCTGCCGCAGCCAGAGCGCGATCGAAACCGTGCACAGATTCCACAGGAGGCCGTGCGCGAAGGCCGCCGCGTAGGTGCCGGTGAGATCGAAGATCACCCCCGAGAGCCAGCCGCCGAGCGCCATGCCGAACAGGGTCGCCATGATGACGATGCCAACCCGCGCCCCCGCCTCGCCGGGCGGAAACAGTTCGCGCACGATGATCGCGTAGGCCGGCACGATGCCGCCCTGGAACAGCCCGAACAGGGCCGAGATCACGTAGAGCGAGGTGAGCCCGTCGAAGACGAGGTAGAGGGCGAGCGCCACGCCCTGCAGCACGGCGCCGAGCAGCAGCGTCGCGACGCCGCCGATGCGGTCGGCGAGGAAGCCCGAGGCGACCCGGCTGACGATGCCGAAGCCGAGCATCAGGGACAGCATCTCGGCCCCGCGGGCGACGCCGTAGCCGAGGTCGCCGCAATAGGCGACGATGTGCACCTGGGGCATCGCCATGGCGACGCAGCAGGCCAGCCCCGACAGGGCGAGCAGCCCCTGCAGCGCCCCGGGCGACAGCCCGACTGCCGTGACGCCCCGCGGCCCCGCCGCCGTCCCGGCGCCGGCCGTCCGCGGGGGGCGCCGTCGCATCAGCAGGGCGAGCGGCAGCATGGTGACGAGGCAGAACAGCCCGAGCGCCCCTTGCGTGGCGCGCCAGCCATAGGCCTCGATCGCGTACTGGACCACCGGCGGCCAGATCGTACCGGCGACGTAGTTGCCCGACGCGCACAGCGACACCGCGATGCCGCGGCGGCGCTCGAACCACAGCGAGATGTCGGCCATGAGCGGCCCGAAGGCCGCAGCACTGCCCAGCGCCCCGATCAGCAGCCCGTGCGCCAGCGTGAAGCTCCACAGGCCCCCGGCGAGCGCGGTCGCCCCGTAGCCGGCCGCGAGGCAGACAGCCCCGACGGCGAGCGGCGCCACGATGCCGAACCGGTCCGCGAGGCGCCCCATGAGCACGCCGCCGAGGGCGAAGCCGATCATCGTCAGCGTGTAGGGCAGCGAGGCCTCGGCCCGGGCGAGGCCGAACTCCGCCTGCACGGCCGGCAGCACCACCACCACCGACCACATGCCGACGCCGCCGATGGTGGTGAGCAGCACCGCGACGACGAGGCGCCGCCACGCGGCGGGGGAATCCGGGCCGTCGGCCGGGTCCGGCCGTCCTGCCGGCAGGGGGGTGGGCGTCACGGGCGCATCCTCGAACGGCGGCCCCGGCCGGTCTTGGAGGCCGGCTGCGGGGGTGCGGGAGGATGGGATCTAGCAGCCCGGCCCGGGGCTGCGGTAGCGACCGCAGGTCATATCAGGGCGGACCGGATCGCGGGCCGGCCGCCTCACCCAAGTCAGTTTCCAAGTCAGTTTCCAAGTCCGTTTTCAAGCCCGTCCCCAAGTCCGGGTCCGCCGCTCGTCGCCTCTCGGCCGACCGCCTGCGGTCTCTCTCCGCTGCCGGTGTCCTGAAGCGGCCGGATCTGGCGCCGGACGTGGCGAATGCTCCGCGCAACGCGAATCAACATGGGAACAACTGCAGCGGACGCGACTTTCCCCTGCGACCGGTCGCCGGTCCATCAGGCCGGCGAGGGCCTCCCGGAGAATACCGCATGATGCGTTCGCTGCCCGCCCTCGCGCTCTGCACCCTGCTCGGTCTCACGGGGAGCGCCCTGGCACAATCCGTCGGTGCTCCTGCCGGCAGCGACCCGGCGACGGCCCCCGGCGGCACCGAGGGGATCGCCGGCCCGCGCAACGAGCGGGAGGCGGAGCGCCGCGGCGATGCCATCCCCGCACCGCGCGGGATCGGCGAAGCGGCCCCGCCTCCGATGGCCCGCCCCGAGGCCGCGCCCCCGCCGCCGCCTCCTCCGCGCCCCTGAGGGCTCAGCCTCAGAAGACGTGAATCGAGACGCCGGCGAGGAAGGTCTTTTCTTCGGCGCCGGCGCCGGAGAAGCCGGTCGTGTAGATCGCCGGTGTGACAGCCCGGTTGTAATAGTTCTGATCGTTGCCGAACTTGTTGCGCCAATACTGGAAGCCGACAAAAGCGTCGAGCTTGCCCGGTTGGTTCCAGATCAGCTTGCCGACATCGAGGACCAGATTGGTGCGTGACAGGAATTCCACGGTGGTCGGCGTAGATGTCGGCGTCGAGACGCGGCCCTTGGGCAGGACGATGTTGTTGAAGCCGGCGATCCTCAGCGGCAAGCCGCCCAGCAGCGAATCGAGGGGGAAGCTGTAGACGATCTCGAATTCCGGCGTGGCGTTGAACTCGACCTCGCGGTAGGGCGCGACGGCGAAGCCGTTGCGGTTCCATTCCTTTGAGGCGTGCACGGCCACGTTCAGGAAGCCGGCCGGGACATCGACCGAGAAGACCAGGCCGCCGACCACCAGCTTCTTGTTCGGCCCGAACGGCGAGTTCTTGGTGTTGGCATCGAAGCCGAACGACAGCGACACGTCCTTGATGATCCCCGGAATCGCGAAGACGGTCGTCCCCGTGATCTTGTTGCCCGAGAGCGTGCCGCGATAGAGGCCATAGGCCTCGGCCGCACCGTAGCCGAACAGGGTCGTCTGCCCGGGGATCACGTTGCGCGTCCCGGCCGGATCCTGCGAGGCGGATTTCAGGATGTCGAGGGAGAAGAAGTTCGTGCCGTAGGCCCAGGCGTTGGCATGGGAGATGTTGAGCACGTTCTTGGGAATGTCCCGCCCGTCGCTCGGGTCCGCGGTCTTGAGCTTCGGATTCCCGGGTTCTGCGGCCGTGAAGACGTGACGGTAGCTGATCTGGGTGTCGGCGAACACGAAGAACGGTGTCTCCTTGACCGCGACCGGCTCGGCGCGCACCGGCGCGGGATCGGGCTTGTCGGCGGCGGCGGCCGGCAGTGCCAGGGCCAATGAGAGAATTGCCGCACCGGCCGCTCGTCTGGGCATCGCCTTATCTCCAGGGAATTCTTTGAAATGCCCTAGAGTAAATTGCAGCTCCGTCCTGACGTAAATGGCCGTGGGGTCCTGCGATGGTGGTGGGGCGCGAACCAGTTCTTGTTTGTAACAAAATTGCAACAGTTATAACTGCAGATTGACTGTGCATATCTGCTAAAAATCGATGCCAGGCTGCGCACAAAATGATCAGATAGCGCAGAAACTTTGCGGCATGTGCCTGCGGCTGCCGCAGATCATCGCTCGGCACGGGTCCGACTGGTGAACCTTAGGGCATGTTCGGAAGGAGCAAGTCCTTTGGGCCGCGCCTGACCCCTTCCGTGCAGGAAGGGCCGGTTCCAGGCAGCCTTGCCGCTGCGTCGGCGGAGCGTTCGGGAGGCAGGTCCGCTGCTGCCGCCGTGTCGTGCCGACGGACCCGGATGCAGGCCGCGATCCGCGGTCTCGCCAATGGCGCCCCGGCGTCCGGCGATGCCGGGTTCGGGCGCGCAGGATGGAGGCGTCTGGCGGTGGGTCGGGAGGCTCGCTCGCCCCGGCGGCGCAGATCGGTCCGGAGGGCGCCGCGTTGGCCGGCCAGACCCGTCAGTCGCGCTCCGGGGGGGCGATCCGGCCCAGCCGGTCCTCGGGGCAGGCCCCTCCCCGCGACCGGCGGAGAGGGGCGGGCGCCCTCAGGTGTTCTTGAGCGCCACGCGGTACGGCGCCTCGGTCTTGGCGCGCACCTCCTCCTCGGTGACGCCGTCGGCCAGCTCGATCAGGCTCATGCCGCCATCGCCCTTCTTGTCGATGGTGAAGACGCCGAGATCGGTGATCACCATGTCGACCACCTGCGTTCCGGTGAGCGGCAGGTCGCAGGCCTTGAGCAGCTTCGGGCTCTCCGAGCCGTCCTTGGCCTTGGCGACGTGCTCCATCACCACCACGACCTTCTTGACGCCGGCGACGAGGTCCATGGCGCCGCCCATCCCCTTCACCATCTTGCCGGGGATCATCCAGTTGGCGAGGTCGCCGTTCTGGGCCACCTGCATGGCGCCGAGGATCGACAGGTCGATGTGCCCGCCGCGGATCATCCCGAACGAGTCGGCCGACGAGAAGTAGCTCGTGGTCGGCAGTTCCGTGATGGTCTGCTTGCCGGCGTTGATGAGGTCGGGGTCCTCCTCGCCCTCGTACGGGAACGGGCCCATGCCGAGCATGCCGTTCTCGGACTGCAGCTGCACCGACATGCCCTCGGGGATGAAGTTCGACACCAGCGTCGGGATGCCGATGCCGAGGTTGACGTAGAAGCCGTCCTGCAGTTCGCGCGCGGCGCGCGCGGCCATCTGGTCGCGGGTCCAGGCCATGATGAGGTCTCCTCCTAGATCGCGCCGCCGCCGACCCCGGCGGCTTCCGCGCCGGCGCGCGTGCGGGTGGTGCGCTGCTCGATGCGCTTGTTCGGGTTCTGGACGTGGATCATCCGCTTCACGAAGATGCCCGGCGTGACGATGTGGTCGGGGTCGATCTCGCCCGGCTGCACGAGGTGCTCCACCTGCGCCACGGTCATGCGCGAGGCCGAGGCCATCATCGGGTTGAAGTTGCGCGCCGTCTTCCGGTAGACGAGGTTGCCCTCGGTATCGCCCTTCCAGGCGTGCACGAGCGAGATGTCGGCGAACAGGCCGCGCTCCATCACGTAGGACTCGCCGTCGAACTCGCGCACCTCCTTGCCCTCGGCGATCAGCGTGCCGACGCCGGTCTTGGTGAAGAAGGCCGGGATGCCCGCGCCGCCCGCGCGGATCCGCTCGGCGAGCGTGCCCTGCGGGTTGAACTCGATCTCCAGTTCGCCCCCGAGATACTGCTTGGCGAAGGTCTTGTTCTCGCCGACGTAGGACGAGATCATCTTGGCGATCTGGCGCGTCTCGAGCAGGACGCCGAGGCCGACCCCGTCGATGCCGGCATTGTTCGAGATGACGGTGAGGCCCTTCACGCCGCTCTCGCGCACGGCGTCGATGAGCACGTCCGGGATGCCGCACAGGCCGAAGCCGCCGGCCATGATCGTCATGCCGTCCCGCAGCAGCCCCGCCAGGGCCGCGGTGGCATCGGGATATACCTTCTTCATGTCGTCCCTCTCCTGGGCACCGGATCTTCGTCGGATCCGCCGCCGGCCGCACCGGCGCGCCGGTGAACCGGGCGCTCGATCGTTTCCCTCTTAAGCATCGTTCGGCCGGCGGGTCACGGGGTCGCATGCGAAATGCGTGACACGGCGGATCGTCTCCTGCGGCGCGCCGCGGCGGCCCGTTGTCCCCCGCCGCCGGCCGGCGACGCGGCCAGGGTTGAAGACAAACCGCATCGGACCGTTTAAGGGAGGGGCGGGGGATGGGGCGTGCGCCGGCCGCGAGCCGCGGCGCTTCGTCGGGGGCGGCTCTTTGTGTCTCACGCATAGCCGGGGAGCGATGTCGCGCCGATCCATCCTGGGCCTCTGCGGCGCGTCGCTCGTCGTGCTCGCGGCCGCCTGCCATTCCTGGACGGTGGCCACGCCCGCCGCGTCGGCCTTCGTGGGCAGTCACTTGGCCGGCGCCTACGGCCTCGCCTTCACGGCAGCCGGGCCGACCACCCTCACCCTGCTTCCCGTGCCGCGGCTCAGCTTCGGCGGCGCCCGCCTCCTCCACGACGGCCGCCTGCTCGCCGAGAGCCGCGTCCTCGACGTGCAGCTCGGGCTCGGCGGCCTGCTGACGGGCCGGGCCGAGGCGGCGGCGCTGACCCTGTCGGACGCTCGCCTCGTCTGGGCGGAGGGCGACGACCGATGGACCGCGCCGCTCGCGCGGATTGCCGCCCGGCTCGGCGAGGGCGTCCGTCCCCTGCGCCGCCTCGTCCTCGACAGTGCCCGCGTGACCGGCCCCGAGGAGGGCGCGCCCGACGAACTCGCCGGCCTCGCCGTCGCGCTGACCTGGCCGCGGCCGGGCGCCGCCCTCGAACTGTCCGGGAGCGGCACGTGGCGCGGCCAGCCTGCATCCGTGCGGCTCACGGCCGCCCACCCCCTCGGCCTCGCGGCGGGCGGCACGAGCCCCTTCACGGCCGCCCTCAGCTGGCCCGCGGGATCGCTCGAACTCGACGGGACCGGCTCGTGGTCCGGCCACTCGACCGGTTCTCCGGCCGGCTCTTGGAAGGACGGCCTGCGCCTCGCGGGCGAGGTCCGCGGGACCGCCGCGCTGCCCGCCACCCTGGCTTGGCTCGGGACCGCGGCCCCCCTCGCGCCGCTCCTCGGCCGCGTCGCGTTCGAGGGCCGCTTCGAGGCCGAGCCGGGCGCGGTGGCGATGCCGGCCCTGCGCCTCGACGTCGCCGATGCGCGGCTCGAAGGGGCGGGCGCTGCGGTCATGAGCGGGGGGCGCCTCGCGCTCTCGGGCACGCTCGCGGCGGAGCGGATCGACCTCTCGGCGCTGCTCGACGTCGCGGCGGCCTGGAGCCGCGCCGCGCCGGCGCTCGACGCCTTCACCCGCGGCGACCTCGACCTGCGGCTCTCGGCCGCCGCCGCCCGGGTCGGGCCGCTCCGGGCCGAGGACGTCGCCGCCGGCCTGATGATCCGCGCCGGCGCCGTCGAGGCGACGCTCGGCCGTGCCACCGTGGCGGGGGGCACCGTGAAGGGCCGGGCCGCGCTCGCCGCCGGGGCCGCCGGCGTCGATCTCCGGGTGCAGGGCACCGCCGACCGGATCGATCTCGGGGCGCTCGTCGCCGACCTCGACCTGCCGCGCTGGGCCGGCGGCCGGGCACAGGGTTCGCTGGTGCTCGACACCGCCGGGGCGGACATCGCCGAGATGGGCCGGCGCCTCGCCGGCCGGGCCGCGTTGACGGTGGAGGGCGGCGAGGTTCTTGGCCTCAGCCTCGCGGAGGGGGCGGAGCCGCAGCTGCGCCGCGGCGGCCGCTTGGCGTTCGAGCGCGCGCAGGCGACCCTCGGCCTTGCCGGCGGCGTGGGCGAGATCACAGCCGGGCAGGTGCGCACCGCCTCCTCCGCCGCCACCCTGCGCGGCCGGGTCTTTCTGGCCGAGCGGCGCCTCGCCGCGACGGCGGAGATCGAGCCCCGCGGCGGCGATCCGCTGCGCCCGGCCGCCGAGGCGCGCCTTTTCGAGATCGCCGGCCCCTGGACTGCCCTGCGCACCCGCGCGCTGTCCCCCCAGCGCCCCAGCCCCGCCCTGCCGACCGCGGCGAGCGCCTACGCGCCCTGACGCGGGCGGGGTCCCGCCAGCACCCCCTCGACCCAGGCCGGCACCGTCTCGGTGGCCGGGCCGTAGGCGGCGGTGTGGAAGGCATCGGCCGTGTCGGAGGGGTCGAGGTTGATCTCGTGCGTCGGCAGGCCGAGGCGACGCGCCCGGGCGACGAAGCCCGCGGCCGGATAGACCGCCCCCGAGGTGCCGATGGCGACGAACAGGTCGCTCTCCGCCAGCCCCGCCTCGATGGCGTCGAGATGCAGCGGCACTTCCCCGAACCAGACCACGTCGGGGCGCATCCCGCCGGCGCGCCCGCAGGACGGGCAGGGCGTGGCGACGGAGAGATCCTCCGCCCACGGCGTCGCGGCCGTACAGGCGAGGCAGCGCGCCCGCAGGATCTCGCCGTGCATGTGCATCACCGCGGCGGCGCCCCCGCGCTCGTGCAGATCGTCGACGTTCTGCGTGCACAGAAAAAGCCGCCCGCCCCGCCCCGCCAGCTCCTTCTGGAGCCGGGCCAGCGCCCGGTGCGCGGCGTTGGGTGCGGCGGCCCGCACGCCCTGCCGGCGCAGGTTGTAGAAGGCGTGAACCTCCTCGGCATCGGCCGCGAACGCCTCGGGCGTGGCGAGACGGGCCGGATCGAATCGGCTCCACAGGCCGCCGCGCTCGCGGAAGGTTCCGAGCCCGCTCTCGGCCGAGATGCCGGCTCCCGTGAGCACGAAGATGTTCATGCCGGCCCGCCTCCCGAACGGTCGCGGAACCGCGCGCGGGGCGCGACAACAGCGTGAGAACTTGCGGGCCTGCGATTGTGGGCGCCGCAAAACGGTCGGGCCATGATCCTGATCATCCGCGTTGACGGTTTATCAATTCCTAGCATGGACAAGTGCGGTGTCTCATCCTAAGTGAGGGTCAGGGGCTGGCGCCGCGAGCGCGGGGCCCCATCCCGAACAGATCGCTTCAGGACATTCGATGACGCGCTATCGCGCGAGACCGTCGTTCACGGTCGAGATCAAACGTACCCGCCCGTCCCCCGTCGCCGGTCCCGGCGAGCCCGGCAGCCTCCCGCTCCCCAGCGAGCCCGCGCCGAAGCCGGCCGGCCGCGGCCTGTGGGCCGGCACCGGCTTGATCGAGGAGGCGCAGGCCGCGACCCAGTCCGGCCGGTTCGACGAGCCGGCCGCCCCGCCCCCGCCGCAGCGCCGCGCCGCCGCGAGCAGCGCGCCCGCCCGACGGGTCCTGCCGAGCCTGATCGCCCCGCCGGAGCCGCCCGCCCCCGAGCCCGAGCCCGTGCCCGAGGAGGACGAGCCCATCTTCCGGCGGCGCAGGCCCGTCATCCGCAAGGCCGCCGCCCCGGCCCCGGCGCCGCAGGGCTTCGTCTGGCCCGAGGACTGGCCCGACGAGCCGCCGGCCCCGGCGCCTTCCCTGCCGGCCCCGATCGCCTTCGCCGCGGCTCCCCGCCCGGACGCCGAAGTTGCTCCCCGCCCGACCGGCGAGGCCGCTCCCCGGCCTAAGCGGCGCGAGGACGACCTGCGGGTCGGCGAGCGCTGGAAGCGGCGTCTGCCTCGCTACTGCCGGTGAGCCCGCCGGCCGCGGTGCGGCTCGCGATCCTGGATTTCGACGGCACCCTGGCGGACAGTTTCGCGTGGTTCTGCGGCGTGCTGAACGGCGTCGCCGACCGCTACGGCTTCCGCCGGGTCGAGGCGCACGAGATCGACGCGCTGCGGGGCCTGTCCGCCCAGGCGATCCTGCGCCGCCTGGAGGTGGCGCCCTGGAAGCTGCCGCTGATCGCCCGGCACATGCGGGCCCTCGCGGCCCGCGACGCGGCGGCCCTGCGGCTCTTCCCGGGCATCGCCGGCATGATGCGGCGCCTGCACGCCGGCGGCGTGACGCTGGCGGTCGTCACCTCGAACCGCCGGGATACGGTGCGGCGCGTCCTCGGCCCGGCGCTCTCCGGCCTCGTCGCCCATACCGCCTGCGGCGCGTCCCTGTTCGGCAAGACGCGCAAGTTCCGGGCGGTGGTGCGGGCGAGCGGGATCGCCCCCGCGCACGTGCTGTGCCTCGGCGACGAGATCCGCGACGCGCAGGCCGCCGCGGCGGCCGGCCTCGCCTTCGGGGCGGTGGCCTGGGGCTACACGACGCCCGAGGCGCTCCACCTCACCCGGCCCGCCTACCTGTTCGAGACGCCGGACGCCGTCGCCGCGGCGCTCCTGGCACACCGGACCGGGGGCTGAGGCCGCGTTCGATCGGACCGGGCATCGGATGAGACCTATCCCAGCACCTCCCGCATGGCGGCGAGGAGCCGGGCGAGATCGTCCTCCGGGATCGTCAGGGCGGGCGTCAGGTAGACGATGTCGCCGAAGGGACGCACCCACACCCCCCGCTCCAGGAAGGCCCGCTTCAGGCCGGGCAGGTCGAGGGGCGGGGCGAGCTGAACCGCGCCGATCGCGCCGAGCACCCGCACGTCCACGACGCCGGGGCGTCCCCGCAGCGGGGCCAGACCCTCCGCGAGGCGCTCCCCGATCGCCCGGGCCTGGGCGAGCCGCGGCTCCCGGGCGAACAGGTCGAGGCTGGCCTCGGCCGCCGCGCAGGCGAGCGGGTTCGCCATGAAGGTCGGGCCGTGCATCAGGGCCGCGGCCGGGTCGTCCGACCAGAAGGCGGCGAAGACCTCGGCCCCCGCCACGGTGGCGGCGAGCGGCAGCGTGCCGCCGGTGAGCGCCTTCGACAGGCAGATCAGGTCCGGCACCACCCCGGCCTGCTCGCAGGCGAACAGCGTGCCGGTGCGCCCGAAACCGGTGAAGACCTCGTCGAGGATCAGGAGGAGGCCGTGGCGCCGCGCGAGCCGGGCCACGCTGGCCAGCACCTCCGGGGCGTGCAGGCGCATGCCGCCCGCCCCCTGCACCAGCGGCTCGACGATGACGGCCGCAAGCGACCCGCGATGGCGCGCGAGGCCTTCGTCCAGCGCCGCCTCCCGCGCGCGGCTGTCGGGCAGGTCGAAGAAGATCTGCTCGGGCAGGTAGCGCCCGAAGCGGCGGTGCATCCCCTCCTCGGGGTCGCAGACCGACATCGCCCCCATCGTGTCGCCGTGATAGCCGCCGCGGAAAGCCGCGAAGCGGCTGCGGCCGGCGACGCCGCGGTTGAGCCAGACCTGGGCTGCGGCCTTCAGGGCGACCTCGACGGCGACCGAGCCCGAATCCGAGAAGAACACGTGGTCGAGGTCGCCCGGCAGCAGCCCGGCGAGGCGGCGCGCCAGCGCCTCGGCCGGGGCGTGCGTGAGACCGCCGAACATCACGTGCGGCATCGTGTCGAGCTGGGCTGCGACCGCGGCGCGGATGTGGGGATGGTTGTAGCCGTGACAGGCTGTCCACCACGAGGCGATGCCGTCGACGAGTTCGCGCCCGTCCTCCAGCACGATCCGGCTGCCGTGCGTGCGGGCCGCGCGCAACGGCGGCGGCGCCGTCTTCATCTGCGTGTAGGGACGCCAGAGGTGGTCGGTGCGGGGCGCGCTCATGCGGGCAGTCGGGCCGAACGCGCGGCGGTGTCAAGCCGGGAGGGTGGCGAGCATCGCGTCCCGCTCGGCCCGGTCCGGCAGCGCGTCGAACACGCCGGCCCGGCGCACCACGCAGGCGCCGCAGGCGGCGGCGTGGCGCAGGCTCTCGGCCAGCGGCAGGCCCTCCGCCAGCGACACCGCCAAGCCTGCCGTAAAGGCGTCGCCCGCGCCGATCGTGTCCACGGCGGTGACCGGGAAGGCCGGCTGGGCGACAAGCGCCCCTCCCGTCTCGCGGGCGAGCGCGCCGTCCGCGCCCATCGTCACCACCACGAGGCGCGGGCCGCGGTCGAGGAGGCGGGCGATCATCGCCGCCGGATCGGCCTCGGGCAGGCCGAGCCCCGCCCGGCAGGCCTCCGCCTCCGGTGCGTTGACGACGAGGATGTCGGTATCGGCAAGCAGCGCCGGCGCCGGCAGGCGGAAGGGCGAGGGGTTGAGCAGGGTCGCCACCCCGGCCCTGCGCGCGAGGCGGAACCCCTCCGCGATCGCCTCATCGCCGATCTCGAACTGGGCCAGCACGCAGCGGGCGCGCACGAGCCGGGCGGACGCGTGCCGGACCGCCGCGGCGTCGAGCCGCGCATTGGCGCCCGGATAGACCGCGATGCAGTTCTCGCCGGCGGCGTCGATGAAGCCGATGCCGGCGCCGGTCGCGCCCTCGACGCGGCGCAGCATCCCGGCGGGCAGATCCGCCCGACGCAAGGCCGCCTCCGCCAGATCGCCGAACAGGTCCAGGCCCGCCGCGATCAGCCCGTCGACCCGGGCCCCGAGCCGCCGGGCGCCGACCGCGAGGTTCAGTCCTTTGCCACCGGGATCGACGAGGAAAGAATCAGCCCGCAGGGTCTCGCCCGCTCGCGGCAGCCGCGCCACCGTGGCAGAACAGGCGACCACGAAGCTGCCCAAGACGAAGAGGTCCGGATCGTCCCCCATGTCGGTCACGACAAGAATCCCGTCCCGCCGGACATCAGTCCCACGCACCGGCAGAACATCACGTCGGGTTGCGGTTGTCATGAGGGAGACCGTTCGGACCACGGCCGCCGATGTCTGACGGCGTGCAAGGCCCCGACCGGACGCGGGCGGCGCGGACGCCCGGCCTCGCCAGCCTCGTGCGGCTGCGGCAGGACACGGCCAAGCCCCTCTACCTGCAGCTCGAAGAGCAACTCCGGGCGCTGATCGAGGACGGCACGCTCGCGGGAGGCACCACGCTGCCGGCCGAGCGGTCCTTCGCGGAGGCGATGGGGGTGAGCCGCACCACGGTGCAGCGCTGCTACGACACCCTGCGCCGTCAGCGCTTCCTGAGCGCCCACGGCCGGCTCGGCTTCGTCGTCGAGGCCGGCCGCACGCGGCTCAGTCCCGGCATGGACCGCCTCAAGGGCTTCACCGAGGAGATGCGGGAACTCGGCCGGGTGCCCTCGTCCGAGATCGTCGAGCGGCTCGTGCTCCACGACCGCGCCATCGCCTCGCTGTTCGGGCTGCCCTCGACCGTGCCCTTCCTCAAGCTGGTGCGCATCCGCAAGGGCGATGGCATCCCGCTCTCGCGGGAAGTGGCGTGGTACAACCTCGGCGCTGCGCCCGCCCTCGCGGAGGCCGATCTCGGCGGCTCGGTCTACGCGCTGCTGGGGACCTGCGGGGTGCCGCTGGTGCGCTGCCAGCAGACGATCGAGGCGGCCATGGCCAACGCCGTGGAATGCGCGGTGTTCGGCTTCGAAGAGCCCCTGCCCTGCCTGCTGATCAAGCGCCGCTCCTACGACCGCGAGGACCGGATGATCGAGTACGTCGAGGGGCTCTTCCGCGGCGACGCCTATGCCTACCGGCTCGACCTGCGGGCCTGACGGCGCGCGGAATCAGCCCTTGCGGGTCGTCGGCAGGCCGGGCAGCGCCGGGCGCTTGGCCCGCGCCACGGCGGCGCCTGCCGGGGCCGGCGCGGCGGCCTTGACGATCACGCGGCTCAGCGCCTCGGCGAGGCAATCGTAGCCGCGATCGCCCATATGGAACCCGTCCGCCGACAGCATGCTGGTCAGCAGCGCCGGGTCCTGGCGGCCCCACTCCTTCATCAGGGCGTAGCGCGAGAAGACCGGCACCTCGTTCTCCGCCGCCGTCGCGGCCACGAGGCCCACGAACCGCTCGTAGCGGACGCGGTCGGGGATCGCCGGATAGAATTGCTGATCGACCAGGATCAGGTCGCTGCCCGCCGCGCGCACAAGTGCGATGCCGCGCTCCAGAAGGGTGCGGAACCGGCCCTCGTCGCCGCCCCGGACGGCGTCGTTGGTGCCCACCTGCCAGATGACGAGGCTGGGCTTGACGGGCTGCGCGAGGGTGGCCTCCAGGCGCAGCAGCGTCTGGTCCGCGGTCTCGCCGCCGATCCCGGCATTGACCACCGCCACCGGCGCCTCGCGCCACGCCTGGGTCAGATCCTCCTCGAGCTGGTGCGGATAGGCCCGGACGGGCGACGAGGCGCCGATGCCCTCCGTCGACGAGGAGCCGATCGCCAGCACCCGCACCGGATGACGGTCCGCGAGGTGCGCGCCGGTGGCCGGCAGCGCCGCGACGTCGCGCAGCATCACGCCGGTGCCCGTGCACGCCGACCCCGCCAGGGCAGGCCCCCCGAGAAGCACCAGGGCCACCAGGGCCGCCAAGCATCGCCCGTGGCGATCCGCATGACGGACCGCCCGGCCAAGATCGAACCGGAGCATCATCTTCGATTGTCGCGTGGTCTGGCGTGGAACACTTGTGTGAATTGTTGGCCCGGAGGCGATCCTGCGAGTAGCATGACGATCTATGGCATGCCAGTGAAAATTCCGGCGAATGCCATGCTGTGCCGAAGTTCTTCCGGGGTGGTCGCTGCGTCCGGTACGCCTTTCGTCGCATTCTGGTCTCGGTCGTGACGCTTGCGTAAGCTTGACCGATCGTTGTCTCAGCGTGGCAGAGCGGTCCAGCCGGGCCGGGCGAGGTGCAGGATCGCGAAGGCCCGGCCGGGTGATTCGGCGGCCGCGTCGGTCGCCAGGGTGAGCCGCGCGAGGCGCCATCCGGCGGGATCGAGGGCGGAGACGCGGGCGAGGATGCCCGGCTCGGCCATCGCGGCCTCGTTCCGGGCCGCCTCCGCGCGGCGCAGGGCGGCGAGGTCGGTCCCGGGATCGAGGGGCGCCTCGTCGTGCCGAAGCACCGCCGCGGCTCCGGGCTCTGCGCCGGCCCGCACGTCGAGCGGCAGCAGGGTGTCGACGCGCGGGCGGCCGAACGTGTCGGTCACGGCGCGGAAGCGCTCGTCCGTCAGCATGGCGAGGGCGGCCTGCGGATCGAGCCAGAGGTAGAACGACGCGTAGATGTTGTCCTGGGCCTCGCAGCGCCCGCGCTCGCGGGCCTTGCTGCGCCCGCGCTCGCGGGCCTCGCTGCGCCCGCGCTCGCGGGCCACGAAGGCCTTGAAGCCGAGGCCCGGCGTGGCGT
>NZ_BPQQ01000099.1 GCF_022179325.1 Methylobacterium isbiliense
CACCGATCTTGGGTCGGTGCGCCTCAGCTCGTATCCCTCACCGAACGGCAGCGCCTGGCGTGCCGCCCCCAAGGGTCCCGTGACCACCAAAGACAGCGCCCGGCGTGCCAATGGGTCAGGCTCGGATCCGGAGGGACAGAGTCCGTCGTGGCCCTTCGGATCGGGTGTCAGAATAGGAAGACAATCCTAAGCGTCAAGCCCGGTTCACGGGCTGCCCACCGATCAGTGCGTCGGCGTGGCCGGTTGCTCGGCCGTGAGGTCGATCCCGTGCGCCTCGGCGTAGCCGCCGATCACGTGGGCCATCTCGTCCACGAGCTCCTGCGGCGAGAGCTCCCGGCTCAGCCGCGACAGGCCGACGCCGACCAAGGTCCTAGCGACATCGATCGGGGCCACCCCAAGCGACATGAGCCGGTCGGCGGTGTGCTCCAGGGCGGCGGCCGCGGCGTGGGCGGCCTGGTTCGGAGTGACGTTCGGGCGAGGACGCGGGTTGTCGTTCATGCTCGGTCTCCAATCGGGCAGCGCGACGCCAGCGCGTCGGGCAAGGTGGTCGAGGGTGGCCAGCGCGCGGCGGTGTCTGGTGATGCCGGCCTTCATCCCGGGCGTTCGCCGGTCCGGCTCGACGCGCTCCAGCACCGCTAGCTTCTGGTGGTGCTCCAGCGCGATCGCGCGGATCCGCACCGCCCGGTCGCCGGGCGGCAGGCGGTCGAGGTGGGCGAGATCACGCATCATGAGCGTCTCCCAGCGTCGTGGCGCGAAACGGGCGCGAAAGTGCCTGGGGACGCGAAACGCGGCCAAGCCCTTGTGTCCATTGGCGTTCCGGCCGATGCGGAACGGGCGGGACAGGGGGGATTTGTGACCGCGCCGATGGTCCGTGGCCTGAACAAAAATCTGTAAGTGGCGGCCTGTGTGGTAATCCTGCAACACAGACTTCTGAACACTTGATACCCCGGCGGGGTCTCTCGCTCTCTGTGATGCCGATTGCGGGCGCGACGTGGGCCGCTGGCGGGCGTGAGCGGGTCAGCCGGTGGTGGGCAGCGGCGAGCTGGAGAGACGGGCGCGTCGCCCATCCTCTCTTCTTCATTTTCAAGATGCCGGGCTGGTCGAGGTCAGACCCACCCATGCCGCGGCCCCGAGCCAACGCTTCAAGTTCGAGGCGGCGGACTGGCTGAAGCCGCGGGTGCCGTTCAAGGCGCGGATCACCTGTGGGGGCTTGGTGCCGATGATGCGGGCCAGCTCGGACTTACTGAGGCCTCTCGCGCGCAAGGCGTCGTGCACCAGAATTGCCAGCGGCCCGGTCAGGCGCCCGCCGTGGTAGGCCTGGAGATCGCGCAGAACCGCATCTTGGTCGACGCCGGGGTGACGCCACTCGGCGAGGCTGGCGGTCTCCACCACCTCATCCTCTGGCAGCCCCTGCGCGACGGCGTGGCCTTGCCTGACCGACGCCGGGTTGATGACGGACGGGGCGAAGCCGGCTGGCGCGTGCTGCCACCAACCGCCGTCCCTCGCTGGACCACGAACGCGACGGGCCGAGGTGTCGGACGGTCTCGTCACCGTGTGAGAGAGTTCTACGAACTCTACTGCTGACGAACTCGTTCGGAGGGTCTGATCGGGGGGTGAAGTGGGTGGTGACGAACTCGTCCGGACATCCGATTGAGCGGCCATCCACGCTTCAAGCGCGCCCGGAAGGTGGAGTCCTTGCTCGTAGAACTTGGTCCGCTTCATGCCGATCGCGGCCCAGGGCTCGGTGCGCGCCTTGGACTGCTCCCGCGGCTTTGCGCCGAGCCGCTCGCGCTTCGCCAGCTGGTATAGACGGTTCTTCTCGCGCCGATCCTTGAGGCGCTGCTCTTCGCTGTAGTCGATGGCTCCAGTCTGCGCTGACAGGTCGTAAGCGTCGTGCTCGGCCTTCGTGACGCGCAGGTCCTTGGCGATGGCGTGCTTGTTCTTGAGCACCTTGCGCCGCCTCATCGCTCGGTCGTGAACCTCTTCTGCAATCGCCATGGTGACGTCATCCGAAACAGCCGGTGTCCACCTGTCCCGCCAATCGATGACAGTGGCCGCATAGTCCTTCACACGCCGACCGGTCTCGGTTTTGATCTTCAGCCACTTCATCCAGAGCGAAGGGATGGCGGCGCGCAGGAAGATGACCGCATCGTCGGTTGTTGCAGGGCCACCGCATCGGCCCTTGATGATCTTCTCGATGTCCTTCAGCCGCTCGCGGTTGCGGTCATAAACGTAGCGAGGACCGTTGCGGCGCTCTTGCGCTCGACGCTCGGCGCGGTAGGCGGCAGCCTCGTTCGTCTGCCGCTGCCTCTTCTCCGCCGCATGGGCGAACAAGTCGCCGGTCTGCGTGTCGGCGGGTGGCCGGCCAGACGGGCGGCTCATGCGGCGACCCCGTCGAGGCCCAGGGCGAGCTGCCGGGCCGGATCCTGTAGGGCCGGCCGGCGCCGTGGTGGTCGAGCACGCTGGTGGCGCGCGACGGCTTCGGCGTGCCGGCGATCGATCTCGTGACGGGCGAGGATCGCGATGGCCGTGACGGCGCCCTGGTCGCGGAAGCCGCGCTCCTCAAGGACGTAGTCGACGATCGCCTCATCGGTGACGTCGAGGCCGCGGAGGGCGAAGCGGCGGCCGAGCACATCGGCAGCCGTGACCGCGATGGCGCGTGCGAGTTCGGGGATCATGCAGTGCTCCAAACGCAACACGGGAGCGAGGAAGGTGAGAGTAGCATGGTTAACGCCGAAGCGCAGCAATGGCTGCGTCTGCGTCGGCGAAGCACCCTACTGCGGCTCCATTTAAGTTGAAAGCGTATACATATCCAGGACGACTGAGGACGATTGAACCGATGTGCTGATTTCCGATGTATAGTTCAATCCTGTTGGGCATTGTGCAGTCGCCCCAGATAAAGACTAGGTGCCACGCCGAGGCGGCGAGGTCAGCGGTATCGCTGCGCGAGTGCCCGGAGGCGTTCGGCCCGGTCGAGAAGCCGGGCTGCCTCCGCCATGTCGCGGCGAGCAGCGCGGGTCAGCTGCCGCAAGCGATACGCCCGCCAGAGGGCGATGAAGCCGTACGCGTTCACGTGCGCCTCAACTCGAAGGCGAGGCTGTTGGCCTGCTCCCACGCTGCCTGCAGCCGCCGCTGCACCGTGGTCATTCCATCGGCGACCACCAGCAGGACGTCCGGCTCGATGGTGGAGGGGGAGCCCGCCAGATGCGCGACGAGCTGCGCGAAGCCTCGCATGTGGGCCAAGTCGTTCTCCATGTCGCAGAGGTGGCCGCTCACCTTGTCGACCTTGGTGAGCACCTCGCGAAGCTGCGCGTGAGGGTCGGGGATCCTGGGTGTGGCAACCGGCATTCGACGCTTCTCCCTCGCATCTTGCTAACGATGCTAATCACAAGCATCATGGCAGAGATGGTAAACGGAGCAAGAGCCGATTAATGAGTGTCACAGCCACGATGACCATGGGGGCGCACGTGCCGCCGAAGCTGGACACCGCCTCCGAGACCGAGCGCCTTCAGTTGCTTGCGCCGAAGTCCCTCATGCACCGGATCAACGATTGGCGGCGGCAGCAGCCCGACCTGCCGAACTTGTCGGAGGCGGTCCGGCGGCTGGTCGAGGCTGGCCTGGACGCGGCGGACCGCGAGGGCGGAGGCCGGGTGGAGTCCGATCGGAAGGCATAGACGGACGCCGGGCGGAGGCCGACGTGGAGGGCTTCGTTAACCATTCCGTGCCTCCCTCCAGTTGGAGGGCGCCTGGAGGACGGGCGGAAGGCGCTCTCGGAGACCGGCAGGAGGCCGGGCGGAGGGGTGCGATGGCCGAGCGGTTGATGACCTACGCCGAGCTGGCCGAGGTCTGGGGCGTGTCGAAGGAGGCCGCGAGGAAGAAGGTCGAGGGGCTCCGCCTGCCGAAGCAGATGGGCAACGACGGCCGGGCTCGCGTGATGATCGACCTCACGGAGGTCCAGCACGAGCCGATGAAGCCCCGCTCCGACCGGAGACCGGACGGAGACCAGCCCGAGACCCCGCCCGACGTGGCGGACCTCCGTCGGCTGGCCTCCACCCTGGAGACCGAGGTCGAGCGGATCACCGCTTTGGCCACATCGAACCGAGCGGATTACGAGCGCGAGCGCGACCGAGCCGACACCCTTGTGACCGAGCTATCCGCCATCCGTGCGGCGCTTGAGGCGGCGCTGGTGGAGCGAGACGCCGAGCGGGCCCGCAGGGCACAGGTCGAGGTGCTGACCGCGCTGATGGAGGCCGAGCGGCGCCGGGCCGAGGAGCTGCGGATAGAGCGCGACCGCTGGCAGGAGGAGGCCACCCGGCCGCGCGGGCTGCTGGCACTGTTCCGCCGCCGCGCCTGACACGAATTTGACGCGGAGGCCGCCAACGGCCACGCTGCCCGTTCCACCGGCCGCGCAGCCGCGCGAGTCGCGAACTAGGAGTTCACCGCCGCCGCAGTGACAGCCTGAAAAGCCAACGGCCCCACCCCTGGCAGGGTGAGGCCGTGGAACCGCCGAAGCGGCGATGTCGGTTCTCGCACCTCCGATATCGCCAGACGCTCCTTCGGGAGTCAAGCCGGAACCTGGCAGTTCCGGCAATGGCGAGGCTTTGCCTGGACGCTCTGCCGCGGCCCGAGAGGGCCCGCGATGACGCACACCTACCGCCTGCCGCGCACGATCGCCGATAGGCTCGACGCCGCTACCCGCGGCCGCCGCAACGCCGATGCCGTGCTGGCCTTGGCGCAGTTCCTCGCCCGCTTCCATTCGGCCCCTGGGCGGCTCGGACGGCCGTTCGCTGTCGACCGGATCGCACTGGCTGATCATCCCGAGCTGCGGCTCACCGAAGCTCGCATCCGCGGCGCCCTACGGGTGCTGGAGGAGGTCGGCCTCGTGGAGCGCGTCGAGGTCCCCGGCTCGGCCTACAAGGCGACGGAGCACGGCCTGCATCGTAAGCCGATCCAATGGCGCTTCGGCGTGGAGTATCTCCCGGCCTTCAGCGCGGCCAACGATCGCGCACAGCGGGCCCGTGGAGCCCCTGCACCGGCTCGGAGGCCCATCGCGCCGCCGGCACCGCCGCGGGCGCCAGTGGCCGTCCCTGCGCCGTCCCGGGCCATCCCGCCGGCTCCACTCGCCAAAATAGACAGCCCAGCGTTAGCGTCCCTCTATTCTGGTGATCGGAATCGAGCTGCACCGGATTCGCCCCTTGAGGCAGCACTGGAGCGGCTGCGCCGAGGGGTCGGTGCATGAAGCGTCGAGGCCGGCGGAATCGTCGCAAGGGCTGCCGAGGGGCATGGTCTTGTGGATCGATGCGCCCGAGCGAGCGGCCGGAGATTCGCGGTGAAGGCGAGGCGCGGTATCGTCCTGTCCGTGGCGCGAACGGAGCCGGCGGCGGACACCAGGGCTGGGAGGCCTGCCGCTGCCGTCTCCACCCCACGCGCGCGAGGGCGGCGGTCGTCTCAATCTGAGACGAATTTCCGGAGCCAAGTTGGTCCCACGCGCGCGAAGGCGGCGGAGTCGCGTAAGAGCGATTATGGAACCGCGACAATTCTAGCATCCGACTGCTCGATCAAAAGCTTAGACCGTCGTCTGATGGACGGAGGTCAGGCTTTGTCCGGCATACCGAACGTTTCGGTGCCAGCAGGGCCTAAAAGTGCCAGTTCATGCACTCCATGCATAGGTTTCAGCACGGGGTGTGCCTCAGTTGGCTGTGCCCGAAATGAGCGCCTTCCGGAACGCCTTCAAGGGGGCAGCTACTGGAGTTGCTGCCGCCGACGGTTCGCCCGATCCAGCGCCGGCTCCATCCCTGTCTTCATCTCCCCTGTTTCCGAACTGATGCAGCCGCTCTCCAGGCTCGTGTAGGGCGGGAATGGCATCGTCACATGGGTGACGCTCAGATCTCCTTTGACGCGCGCGACGTTCTTCTGTCCCTTTAGGCACGCCTCCAGGCTCTGGAATTCTATTGTTCCGGACGTGCTCGCGCCGCTTGCAGTAAGCGTCATCCACACCAAGACCCATTTCATTCTGCTCTCCTCACGGGGCGTACATCCAGCCCGCACCGCAATCCCCTGATCGATCGTATCGAGCGAGATCACATTTGGGTCCTGTTCGATCAAGCCTGCGGCACATCTTGCGATTGGACTTCCCTGCTCTTTGTGGGAGATCGAGCCCGCGGCCCATGCAAAGCTGCCTGGGTTCCGTGCCGGCCCGGCCTAACCCCGGCGCAGAACGGCGGGTCAGTGCAGCGACCACGTGCCCGGCCCGTACAGCTACGTTCAACCTGGGTGAGCGACGGCTGGCGCGATCCACCCGACACAAGGCGTATGGTGCTGCTGTCCTCCTTCCCGTCGACGCAGGTGGACGACAGCATCAGCGGGCCGGGTGTCTCAGCGACACGACACCCGGCCCGCGCCTCTCCCTTCAGTCCCGTCCGTCTACCCCCTGATGGTCAGACTCTGAGGCCTCTTCCATCGCCTGCCGCGCCCTAGCCCTGGGGCTCTCCGCATCCATCGCCCCGCCGACGCCCACTCCGGCGAACCGCAGGTCCCGATCGCGCTGCTCCCGCCGCGCCCTCGCTCGCGGGCTCTCGGTGCTCATCGCCTCGGAGTGGAGCGGGTGATCGTCGCGAGGCTCATCGGGCTCGTTCATCGGTGCAGCTCCTCGAAGGTGGCAGCCTCGCCCCAGCTCGCCGTCCTAGCAGGCGAGCATGACCGCTGCCGCTCTCATCGACACCACCCTCTCGCCCACCGTCCTGGCCTGGAGCCAGGGCCTCGCCAGCCTCTCGCCCGGCCAGCCACCCTGTCCCGGGTTCAAGCCGGAGGAGTGGGCGACCACCCTCACCAACGCCCGCCGCTTCGTGGACGATCACGGCGCCGAGGCCGATCGGCTCGGCTGGGACGCCCTCACGCTGTTCGGCGTGCACCCGACCTCTGGCATCCGCCGGGGCGACTGGAGCGGTGTGCTGATGCCCTGCGCCTACCCGGTACGGGAGGTGACGACCGAGTTCCTGCGGGTGCACCTGTGGCGGTGCCAGCGGAACAAGCCAGGGCGGGGTCGGGGTGTGGCGGTGTGGGAGTTCGGGCGTGGCTGACCAGACCCTCGCCGACCTCTACAAGGCCAAGCGCCTCACCGACGACGACCTGACCGCGGCCGTCGCCAGCTACCTTGTCGCCCCCGTCTCCTCGTAGTCCCCGATCGCGCGCGAGTAGAGGCCCGACGCCCTCGCCGCCGACACGCACAGCTACGCTCAACCTGAGTGAAAGACGGCATTCGTGGCATGAGCGACACCTTGTGTGTGGCGCTGTTCGTTTGACCTCCGAGGTCTAGCCTTAGCGGGCAGCTTCATCAGCGGGCCGGAGCGCTCTCCCTTCTATTCCTCCGGATCCGGCCAGCTGCCCTGATCACCCGACACTGCGCGGGCTCGACATGACCGGCATGGCTGACCGCCCCACGATCGGCGAGTTGTTGGTGCTCAGGATCGTGACCCACCACGAGCTGCAGGCCGTCATCGCCGGCTTCATGGCCAACCCTCAGCCGGGCTGGTGGGAGATCACGGACGGGGTCAGCGTCGACATCATGGCCGCCATTAACGCGCATCCACACGTTCGGGCCTGGATCTCGCAATCCGAAGCGACCTTGGCTACGCATGAGCTGGCCATCCGCACGGTGATCCTTTTGGCGAGGCCGGCCTGATCCCACGAGCGCGCCGTGCGGCATACTCTCTGCAGATACGAGCCCGTCTCGCGCTCGTTGTGCACCCTCTCGGCGCGGGACAGCGGGTCGGGTGCAGGGACCTTAGCAGCGACGGCACCCGACCCGCACCTCGTTGTCACGGGAGACTGCGCGCGAGGCGGGAGATGGAAGACAGGGGGCGCAGCCGGCGCGGCGGTCACGTGCTCGGCCCGTGCCTCGCTCTTCAGTTCGCAAAGGAAAGCCAGCGCGCGGCGGCGCATGCCGGTCAGGACGGCAATCCTGCTGGCGAGGGCGGAGACAGTCGGCATACCCTGAGCGGCCTGTGCTGCAACTTGCGTGAATGCGTCCGCACCGAGGTGCACGGCATCATCCCCGCATGACCGTCGATCTTCTGCTCCACGCACACCGGGTTGTGGCCGATAGCGAGAAGCTGTGCCAAGAGCTGAGGGAACAGCGAGAGGCCGCCGAAAGGTCCGCGGAGCAGGTACGCCGCAGCCTGGCGCTCTTGCACGCCATGCGCGAGAATGGCCCTGCTGGACGCGCTCTCGTTGCCTTCGAGAGCCCTGCGATGCAAAAGCCCGAGGCGGATGAGCACTGCACCTGAACTCGCGATCCTGCTGGCGAGGGCGGGATAAGGCGCTGAAGGCCGGTCGAGACGATAGTCTGACGCAAAATCTTGTCAGGACGCCATTGCGTCAGGTGAAATGGCGCGCTCAGCACTCTACAAACAACGGCGTTGCCGTCGGCTACGCCACTTGAGTCGGCGACGACAGGCGGACCGGGTTACAGTCTGGACCACTCTCAGCCCGGTCCGCCACTCTGCTCATCGAACGCCGGGCCGCGCCATTGCACTGAAGGTCAACAAGGCGGCACGCAATCGCCGCGCAACCTGCTCGGCCTACCTCTCCTCAAATGGGAGAGCGCCGCAATCCCCGCCGCGCCTACGACCGCGAGGGCCGGGAGATCGCCCCGCCAACGGTCGGCAGCCTGCGCGACCAGGGCGAGACCACCGCATCGGTCTACTGCCATGCGCGGGGGTGCGGCCACCACGCGATCATCTCGACCGACCGCTTCCCGGCCGACCTGCCCTTCCCCGATATCGCCCTGCGCCTGCGCTGCTCGGTCTGCGGATCCCGGCAGGTGGTCGTCATGAAGGACATGGCGGCCTACTACGCCCGGTGCACGTCGGGGGCCGGACCGGCGACGGGCCTGCCGCCGTCGTACCGGGTGATCGGGCGAGACGTGCCGTGGCCGGACCGGCAGTGGTGAGTGTAGGCTCTGGGCGCAGTATAGTGGACAGGATCAATCTACCCGTACTAGAAAGTATATTATGCCAAGGAGATTAGTATTGCGGTTTAGATTCGTCTTTATAGTCATGCTAGTTGCATGTGGCCCAGTCGCGAGTGAAGGCGTTTCGGGAGAAGCAGCCGCTAGAAGTGTTAGCTTGATGTTCTTCCTAGGGGAAATCTGTCCAGCGTATGCAAATGTAGACAGAGCGCTTGCGAAAAAGCTTTCACTAGCATTCGCCGAAATCGGTAGTAACAGTGTTGGCAGCAAAAAATTCTCAACTATCTTCAAAAAAGAACTTGATAGAAGAGCGAATGAGATAAAAGCCACCGGTCCGCAAATGTGGTGTAACTATCAAAAGCCAAATATGAAAGAAATCGGTGCTAATATATTCATTGATTGATGTATTTTAAATTTCATGATATGCAAATCGAGAAGTAGATATGCATGATACAGGACTTCGGTTGGGCTTACGGCGCTGATCTTAAGCGGGATCATGGAGCACCCTGAGCGCGCGTACCTCCGCGGTCACCCGGGGCGTCGTGCCGGCCACGCCCCGGAGAACGGAGGCTGCCGGCTGTCGGCCGTTCTCGCGGTCACCTGCCGACTGGACCGGCGCGCTGCATGTTCGACAGCGCGCGAGGTGCGGCGGCCCCGGAAGCCAGGTACTTCAGGGCCGCCGCGGAGGCCGGGACAGGACGGGCCCGGCCAGCTCGATCAGGCCGAGACCTTCAGGGCGCGGAAGGCCTTCGGATCCTGGACCCACGCACCGACGCGCTTCGTCGTGTAGAATTCCACGAAGCCGCGTGTCTTGTAGGGATCGCGCAAGACGCGAATTCCGGTCCGATCGTTGACCAGATAGCCGCGCTTGAAGTTGCCGAAGATAACCGGAATATTGCCGGCCGCGATCGACGGCATGTTCTCATCGATCTCGACGGGATAGCCGAGCAACGTCTGGGGCACGCCCAACTGATAGTTGTCGCGCCACAGATAGTTGCCCTGGCCGTCCTTGAGCTTGGAGGCGGCCGCGGCCGTTGTCGAGTTCATGAGCCACGACGCGCCGGCGCGGTACTCGCTGCCGAGAGCGAAGACCAAGTCCACGAAGCCATCGCCGGTGATAGCCGCGGCGGAGCCGGTGTTCACCGTGGCGATGTTGCCGCCCGGGTGAGCCTTCGGGTTGTTGGACACGGTCGCGTCCGCCACGCCACCCGGCAAGTATTGAAGCAGTCCGAGGGGCTTGGTCGTGCCGTCTCCTGAAATGAACGCGATATCTTCTTGGCGGCTGAACGTGGTTGCAACTTGTTCAGCGAGCCACTGTTCAAGGTTGATTGCACTATCGTCTAGAAGGCGCTGAGTAATCGCCGGACTTGCGTACAACTCGCCTGCCTCGAAGGTGATCGGGACGAACTGCGCCGTCGAAGTGGTCCCCCGGGCCGCGGTCTCCCCCACCCAGCCTGAGCCATAGGCGTTGTCGGTCCAGAGGGACGTGAAGGCGCCGGTGCTGGTGGAGATGACCGACGACATCCGCCGGATCGGGGACAGCGGCGTCAAGGCGGAGAGGATCCGACGGTCCCACTCGACGGGGGCGAGATAGCCACCATCGGGCGCGCTCCCGACCGACATGCTGGCGAGGATCTTCGCGCGCTCGCCCTCGGCGTTGGCGCGGTGGATCTCGTCCTGGCCCTGGCCGGTGCGGAACCAGTTCGCAAAGGGCCGGCTGTAGGCCGGATCGGCCGGCATGGCGTCCGGGGCGCCGCCGTTGATCTGCATGGCCGCGACGCGGCGGTTCATCTCGTCGTAGGCGCTCTGCATGTCCTGCATCTGCGCCTGGTGGCGGGAGACGAAGCCTTCCATGGTGGTCGTCAGCTCTTGGACGAGACCACGAACGTCATCGGGACGCCCGCCCTGGCCCTGGGCGGCCGCGGCGCGGAGCACGTTCTCGTCTCCGCTCGCACGCAGCAGCGCGGGCGGGACGCGGACGTCAGGCAAGTTGATCGTGCGGCGAGAGGCAAAGATGCGGGGGCGGGGGGCCTGCGAGGCCGCGCCCATGAAGGCGTGCGTCATCGGTTGCTCCGGGAGGGAGACGGAGCCCGCGCCGCCACCGA
>NZ_BPQQ01000100.1 GCF_022179325.1 Methylobacterium isbiliense
CGCCGTGCTGGCGCATGCTGGCGGCCAGTTCCGTGACGAGGGCGGCGGGGTTCTCGTAGACGATGGTGGGGAAGTTGACCGAGCCGGTGGAGAGCGAGGCCATGTCGGGGCGGTGGACGAGGGAGAGGCCGCGGGCGGCGGGGTCGCGGCCGCGTCCGCCGGTGGAGAACTGGACGATCATGCCGGGGCAGTGCTTGCGCACGCCCTCCTGCACGGCGGCGAACCTATCGGGGTCGGAGGAGGGGGACTCGTCGTCGTTGCGCACGTGGATGTGCACCAGGGTGGCGCCGGCCTCGTAGGCCTGGTGGGTGGACTCGATCTGCTCGGCGACGTGGATCGGCACGGCGGGGTTGTCCTTTTTGCGCGGCACCGAGCCGGTGATCGCGACCGCGATGACGACGGGAGGGGGGCTCATGGGGCTCACCGGATGATCGGAAGGGGAGGGGATGCGGGTCGCGCGGCCCTGGTCGGGGCCTCGCGACCCGGGCTGGCGATCAGGATCCCTGGGCCACCGGCACGGCCGGCGCGAAGGGCAGGGCGGGGGCGCCGAGCCGACCCTTGAGGACGATGCTCAGCGCGGCGATCACGGCGGGTACCGCCACGAGGGCGAAGGTGGCCGGAAGCCCGAACCCGAGGCCGATCAGCGAGGCGCCGATCATCGAGCCCACCACCGAGCCGATCCGGCCGACCGCGTTCGCCCAGGACACGCCGGTGGCGCGGTTCGCGGTGGGGTAGAAGCTCGCCGCGAGCGCGTTGATGCCGATCTGCGAGCCGCCGACGCAGAAGCCCGCGCCGAACACCGCGACGGCGAGCAGCGCGGCCGAGCCGGTGGCGCTGCCGATCAGGGCGACGAAGCCCGCCGCGCAGAGGTAGGACAGGCCGAGCACCGCGTGCGGGTTCACCCGGTCCATCAGCGCGCCGAGCACCAGCCCGCCGACCGTGCCGCCGGTCGCCAGCATCACGGTGATCAGCGAGGCTTCCTTGAGGGTCAGGCCCGCGCTGCTGATGATGGTCGGCAGCCAGCTCGACAGCAGGTAGAAGATCAGCAGGCTCATGAAGAAGGTCAGCCACAGGCAGATCGTGCCGGCGACGAGGCCGGGCTGGAACAGCTGGCCGATCGGCGAGCCCTTGGGCTTGGCGATGCCGGTGAAGGTCGCGCCCGACAGGTCCTCGCCCGGGGCGATGCGCGAGAGGAGCTTGGCGATTTTGTCCGCCGGGGCCTGCTTGAGGACGAGGAAGCGCGCCGATTCGGGCAGGCCCAGCATCAGCAGCGGAACCAGGGCAAGGGGCAGGACGCCGCCGAGCACCAGCACCGAGGTCCAGCCGTAATCGGCGATCAGGTGCGCCGCCGCGAAGCCGCCGAGCGCCGAGCCGACCGTGAAGCCGCAGAACATCGCCATGGTGAGGAACGAACGGCGATGCTCCGGGCAGTATTCGGAGGTCAGCGTGATCGCGTTCGGCATCGCGCCGCCGAGGCCGAGCCCGGTGATGAAGCGCAGCACCGTCAGCATCTCGATCGAGGTCGACCATGCCGAGGCGAGGCTCGCGAGCCCGAAGAACAAGGTGGTGACGACCAGCATCGCCTTGCGGCCGACGCGGTCGGCCAGCGGGCCGAACAGGAAGGCGCCGATCATCAGGCCGAACAGGCCGGCCCCGAACAGTGGCGCGAGCTGCGACTGGCTCACCTGCCACTGCGTGCGCAGGGCCGGGGCGATGTAGCCGATCGCGGCGGTGTCGAAGCCGTCGATGGCCACGACGAGGAAGCAGAGGATCACGATCCGGATCTGGAAGCCGGATACGCCGTGTCGGTTGATGACGTCCTGGACGTCGATGCTGCGGGCTGTGGGCATTTCCCTCATCCTTGGCTGGAAAAGATCGGTTCTTGGTCTTGCGCCGGCCCCGTGCGGGGCCGGCGAGGGTTCAGGCCACCGCCGAGGGGTGGCACGCGAGCGGGGTCACCCGCATCGTCATGAACGGGAAGAGCGGCAGGGTGGACAGGATGTCGTGCAGCTCGTCGTGGCTCGCGACGTCGAACACACTGATGTTCGCGTAGCGTCCCGCCACCCGCCACAGATGAACCCATTGTCCCTGCCGCTGCAGGTCCTGGGCGCGGACTTTTTCGTCCGCTTTCAACTTGGCGACGTGATCGGGATCGAGGCCGTGCGGGATCGCGACGTCCATCTCGACGCAGTACAGCATGGGATCAACTCCTGGCGTAGTGGCGCAGCTTGTCGGGATCGAGGGTGACGCCGAGGCCCGGCCCCTCGGGCAGGTGCACGGCGAAGTCGCGGAAGCGCAGCGGCTCGGTCACGAGGTCGTCGGTGAGGATCTGCGGCCCGAAATGCTCGCAGCCCCAGGCGAGGTCGCGCAGGCCCGCGAAGGCCTGGAGATGCGCCGCCGCGCCGACCGAACTCTCGAGCAGGCAGCCGCCGTAGAGGCCGATGCCGGCGGCTTCCGCCACCGCCGCGACCTTGCGCAGGCCCACGAGGCCGCCGTGCTTCACGAGCTTCAGCGACACCGCGTCGGCGGCGGCGTCCTGCGCCACCGCCAGCATGTCGTGGGACGTGAACACGCACTCGTCGGCGAGCAGCGGCGGGATGTCGTCGCGGGTGCGCAGGCGCCCCATGCCGGCGACGTTCCAGGCCGGCAGTGGCTGCTCCACGAGCGCGATCCCGAGATCGGTGAGGCGCGGCAGGCATCGTCGGGCGGTGGCCTCGTCCCAGGCCTGGTTGGCGTCGACGATGAGCTGCGCGCGGTCGACGAGCGCCCGCGACAGCCGCGCGAGCCGCGCGAGGTCGGCCTCGGGCGCCTGGGCGCCGATCTTGATCTTGAAGCTGCGGTGCAGCCGCGCGTCGAGCTTGGCCTCCGCCTCGGCGATCTCCTGGTCGGGGTCGCCCGAGGCGAGGGTCCAGAGCACCGGGAAGCTCGCGCGCACGGCGCCGCCGAGCAGCGCCGCGACCGGCAGCCCGAGGGTGCGGCCCACCGCGTCGAACAGGGCGGTCTCGATCGCCGCCTTGGCGGCGTTGTTGCGCTTGGCCGCCGCGTCGAGGCGCTCACCCGCGGCGACGAAGCGGTCGGCCTTATGCCCGAGCAGCGCCGGCGCCAGATAGGCGTCGATGACGGCCTTGATGCCCTCGACGCTCTCCTCGCTCCAGCGCGGCCCGCCGAGCGTCGCGGCCTCGCCGATGCCCTCGACGCCGTTCCCGAGCCGCAGGCGCACGATGACGTAGCTCTGGGCGGTGACGGAGGTCTGCGAGAGCTTGTGCGTCCGCACGGTCGGCACGTCGACGATGGTGGTGCGGATCTCGGCCACCGCGAGGTCGCGGGCGGGCGGCGGGGCCGGGTCGTGCAATTGGGTTCTGGCGAGCATGGGCGTGGCTCCGGATGGGTCGCGTGGAGGCGCAGGGCGTCGTTCCGCCCGCGCGGGGCGGCTCGGGGGACGGCGCATGGGTGTCGAGAGAGCGGTGGGGACGCGGGGGCTGTGCCTCTCTCCCCGCGTCCGCACGGCTGTCCGGGGGACGATCCGAGACCGACCGGGCTCAGGATCCCCTCTCCCGCGCGGGAGAGGGCTTCGAGGGCCGCGCCCTCAGGGCGCGGCCCCGGGTCTCACGCCGCCTCGGCGTGGGGGCGCACCACCACCGGGTCGGGGGCGTTCGCCGCCTCGGGATTGAGCGCGAAGTCGAAGCGGATCGTCGAGAAGGGCTCGGCGAGGCCCGCCGCCGCGAGCGCCGCCGGGTCGGTGACCCGCACCACATCCACCACCAGCCCGTCGCGGGTGCCGAAGGCGAAGTCGTCGTAGACGTAGGGGTCGTCCGCGAGGTTGATCTGGGTCGTGAGCTGGCGGTGGCCGGCGCCGGAGACGAAGAAGTGGATGTGGGCCGGGCGCTGGCCGTGGCGGCCGAGCTGGTCGAGGAGCTTTTGGGTCTGGCCCTCGGGCGGGCAGCCGTAGCCCTTCGGCAGGATGCTGCGGAAGCGGTAGCGGCCCTCGGCGTCGGTCTCGATCCGCCGCCGCAGGTTCCAGGTGCTCTGGCTCTTGTCGAAGACCGAATAGTTACCGAGCGTGTTGGCGTGCCAGACGTCCACGATGGCGCCGGCGAGCGGCGCGCCGTCCGTGCCCGTGACCTGCCCCTCGACGATCAGCACCTCGCCGTCCTCCGGGTCGTCGTCGAGGCGCGCCTCGCCCTTGGAGAGCGGCGCGCCCGCCACGTAGAGCGGTCCCTCGATGGTCCGGGGCGTGCCGCCCGCGAGGCCGGCCGCCCGCTCCTTGGCGTCGATGCACAGGTCGATGAAGTGCTCGACGCCGATGCCCGGCATCAGCAGGCCGAACTCGTTCTTCTGGCCCGTCTCGGTCAGGTAGCTCATCGCCGTCCAGAACTCGCTCGGGGTAATGTCGAGGTCCTCGATGATCCGGCAGGCATCCGCGACGACGCGGCGGACGATCTGCTTGATGCGCGGGTTGCCCGCGTCGTTGTCGAGACCCGCGACCTTGTCGAACAGGGCCTGCGCTTCAGGGGAATCGGTGACGGTGGACATGGGGCGTCTCCTCTCTGTCGGGTTGCGTTGTCGGTCAGCCGAGGTCGCCGCCCGCCACCGGCAGGGTGACGCCGGTGACGTAGGAGGCCTCGTCGGAGGCGAGGAACAGGATGGCGGCGGCCTGCTCGGCCGCGGTGCCGTAGCGGCCCATCAGGCTCGACGCCTTGGTCTGGGCCACCACCTCGGCGATCCAGGCGCGCTCCTGGTCGCTCGGCGGCTCCGGGTTGCGCGGGATGCGCCGGGGCGGCGCCTCCGTGCCGCCCGGGGCGACCGCGTTCACCCGGATGCCGTCGGCGGCGTATTCCCAGGCGAGGCAGGCGGTGAGCGCGTTCACGCCGCCCTTCGCCGCCGCGTAGGGCACGCGGTTCAGGCCGCGCGTCGCCACCGACGAGACGTTGACGATGCTGCCGCCGCCGGCCTCCAGCAGGTGCGGCAGCGCCGCCCGGCAGCACCACAGGGTCGGAAACAGCGAGCGCCGGATCTCGGCCTCGATCTCCTGCGCGGCGAAGTGCGCGAAGGGCTTGAAGCGGATCGCGCCGCCGACGTTGTTGACGAGCACGTCGAGCCGGCCGAACCGCTCGACCGCCGCGGCCATCACCCGCTCGCAGCCCTCAAAGGTCTCCGCGTCCGCGATCTCCACCGCGGCGCCCGCGCCGAGGTCGCGCGCCTCGGCGGCGGTCTCGTCCACGATCTCCGAGCGGTCGGTGAGGAGGAGGGCGGCGCCCTCCCGGGCGAGGCGCAAAGCCACCTCGCGGCCGATGCCCTGGGCGGCGCCGGTCACCACCGCGACCTTGCCCGCGAAGCGCCCGGGCGAGACGATGTCCGTGCGGGGGGTCATGCGCCGCCTCCCGTGCCGCTCGCCGCGAACTTTTCGTAGTGGAAGCTCGCCGGCGTGAGACCGCGCTCGGCGAAGCTGCGGCGGACCGCGTCGACCATCGCGGGCGGGCCGCACAGGTAGGTGTCCACGTCCCCGTCGTGGAGATGCTCCGGCGCGAGGTGCTCGGTGACGTAGCCCTTGCGCGGATGGGCGCTGTCGGGCGAGGCGACGCAGGTGGAGAAGCTGAAGCGCGGGTTCTCCGCGGCGGCCGCTTCAAGCGCCTCAACCTCCACGAGGTCGGCGTCGTTCGTCACCCCGTAGACGAGGTGGATCGGGTGGGCGCTGCCGCCTGCCGCGACGCGGCCGAGCATCGACAGGAAGGGCGCGAGGCCCGTGCCCCCGGCCAGCATCAGCACCGGCCGGGCGATCTCGCGCAGGTAGAAGCTGCCGGACGGACCCGTCAGGTCGAGGCGGGCGCCGGGCTTCGCCCCCTCCGCGAGGTAGGTGCTCATCAGCCCGCCCGGGATGTTGCGGATCAGGAACTCGGCCTGCCGGCTGCCGGGCACCGAACTGAACGAGTAGGAGCGCGCCCGCCCGGTGCCCGGAACCGAGATGTTGACGTACTGCCCCGGCAGGAAGTCGATCGGCTCCGGCGTCTCGACGCTGAGGCCGAAGGTGGTGTCGGACAGCCGGCGCACCGCGGCAATCGTGCCCGCGTGGGCGGCGATCTTCGTCTTGCACACGGCCGATGACGCGGCCACCGCGAGCACGAGGTCGGATTTCGGGCGCATCTGGCAGGCGAGGCCGAACCCTTGCGCCGCCTCCTCGTCGGTGAGCGCGTCCTCGATGTAGCTGCCCGGATCGAAGCGGCCGGACTCGCAGCGCACCCGGCAGGTGCCGCAGGCGCCGTCCCGGCAATCGAGCGGGATGTTGATCCCGAGCCGGTAAGAGGCGTCGGCGACGGTCTCGCCCGGACGGCAGGCGATGAACCGGGTGACCCCGTCCTCGAAGTTGAGTGCGACGTTGCTCATCACGGCGCTCCCCTCAGATATGATACACGTCGATGACGTGGTGGATGTAGTCGTTCTTCAGCACGACCTTCTTGTTCTTGATCAGGGGCTGTGCGCCGCCGGTGTCGAGCGTGTAGAAGGAGGTGCCGAAGTAGGTATCGACCGTCTTGTAGCGGTAGTTGAAGGTGAGCCAGTTGAAGCGCAGCTTGCACGAGACCTCGTCCTGCTCGACGATCTCGACGTTCGCGATGTTGTGCGAGGTGCGCGGCTCCGGCAGGCTGGTGGCGCTGGAGCGCTCCGTGCGGATGCGGAACACCCGGTCCTCCAGGCCGCTGCGGCTGTCGTAGTAGATCAGCGAGACCTCGCGCTGCGGGTCGGTGACGAGCTGGTCGTCGTCGTCCCAGGACGGCATCCAGAACTCGACGTCGGGGGCGTAGAGGGTCAGCCACGCCTCGAAATCGCGGTCGTCGAGGTAGCGGGCCTCGCGATAGAGAAACTGGCGCACCTCTTCGAGGGTCAGGGTCATCGGGCGTCTCCTCCGGGCAGGACGGGTCGTTCGGCGCCCGGAAGGGGCCGGTCCGTCGTTGATGGTGTCTGGCTTTTCAGACCCCTCCCGGTTCGCGGGGGAGGGGGGATCGTATGTCGCGTTACGGCAGGTGCCGACGCATCGTGTCCATCCAGTAGCGGTGCTGGATGGCGAACAGGCCCTCGTCCTCGGTCTTGGCGCCGCTCAGCAGCGGCTTGAGGCCGATCGCCTTCGCGCCCGCATCGCCGCCCTCGATCCAGTGGGTGGCGCCGCGGCAGAGGTCGTTCCACTGCGCCGCGCGGCCGCGATAGCCGATCTGGCAGGAGCGGAACTCTTCGAGGTCGTCCGGGGTCGCCATGCCGCTGGCGTTGAAGAAGTCCTCGTACTGGCGGATGCGGCGCGCCCGCGCCTCCGGCGCCTCGCCCCTGGGGGCGATGCAGTAGATCGTCACCTCGGTCTTATCGACGGCGATCGGCCGGTAGGTGCGGATCTGCGACGAGAACTGGTCCATCAGGTAGACGTTCGGGTAGAGGCAGAGATTGCGCGAGCGGTTGATCATCCAATCCGCCATCGCCTGGCCGTAGGTCGCGGCCAGTTCCTCGCGCCGGTCCCAGTTCGGCCGGTCCTCGGGGTTCGACCACGTGGTCCAGAGCAGCAGGTGGCCGTGCTCGAAGGAGTAGAAGCCGCCGCCCTGCTTGGCCCAGCCGCCCGCATCCATGGCGCGGGTCTTGTCCACGACGTGCGATTCCTTGCGGCGGCTGGTGGTGGCGGCGTAGTTCCAGTGCGTGGCGCTGACGTGGTAGCCGTCGGCGCCGTTCTCGGTCTGGAGCTTCCAGTTGCCGTCGTACACGTAGGTCGACGCGCCGCGCAGCACTTCGAGCCCGTCCGGGGACTGGTCGACGATCATGTCGATGATCTTGGTCGCCTCGCCGAGATGCTCGGTCAGCGGCTTCACGTCGGGGTTGAGGCTGCCGAACAGGAAGCCGCGGTAGCTCTCGAACCGCGCCACCTTGGTGAGGTCGTGCGAGCCCTCGCAGTTGAAGCTGTCGGGATAGCCCGCGCCCTCCGGATCCTTGACCTTGAGGAGCTTGCCGCCGTTGCTGAAGGTCCAGCCATGGAACGGGCAGGTGAAGGTCGCCTTGTTGCCGCGCTTGTGCCGGCAGATCATCGCGCCGCGGTGGCTGCAGGCGTTGATGAAGGCCTGCAACTCGCCCTTGCGGTTGCGGGTGATCACCACCGGCTGACGGCCCATGTAGGTCGTGAAGTAGTCGTTGGGGTTCGGGATCTGGCTCTCGTGGGCCATGTAGATCCAGTTGCCCTCGAAGATGTGCTGCATCTCCAGTTCGAACAGGTCTGGATCGGTGAAGATGTCGCGGCGGCAGCGATAGACGCCGGTCTCCGGGTTCTCGTCGACGGCGGTCTCGACGATCTGATGCATCTCTTTCAGCGCGGCGTCCTCCTGGCCCCGATGGGCTTGGCTCGAGAGCAAGAGCGGTCGTTGCAGGTCCACGCGGGGCGCGGCCGGCTCGGATCGTTCTTCTGACCTTGCGCAGGGAGGGCGTGGTGCTCGGGGCGGTCCCGTGGGGCCGCTCGGTCCGAGTCTCGCTCGCTCCTGGGCGTTTCCTCTTGTTCCAGTTCTAGACAGCGGGCCGGATGGCGTCCAAGACCGATTGGGAACTAAAACATTCCCGGGAGGAATAGTTGGAGCTTCGGCACCTGCGCTACTTCGTGGCGGTCGCCCGGGAGCAGAGCTTCACGCGGGCGGCCGAGACGATGCACGTGGCTCAGCCCGCGTTGAGCAAGCAGATCCAGCAATTCGAGGACGAACTCGGCGTGCCCCTGATCGAGCGCGGCTCGCGGCCGGTGCGCCTGACCGAGCCGGGCCGGCTGATCTTCGAGCAGGCCCTGCAGATCCTGGAGCGGGTGGACGACCTGCGCGAGACGGGCCGGCGCCTGCGCCTGACCGAGCGCAACCGCTTCCGGATCGGCTTCGTGGCCTCCACCCTCTACGGCCGGCTGCCCGAGATTCTGCGCGGCTACCGCCTGAAACGCCCGGACGTGGACCTGACGCTGCTCGAACTCCTGACGCTGGAGCAGATCGCGGCGCTGAAGGAGGGCCGCATCGACGTCGGCTTCGGCCGCATCGAGATCGAGGACCCGGCCATCGCCCGGGTCCTGCTGCGCAACGAGCGGATGATCGTCGCCGTGCCGATGACCTGGGACGCGAGCCATGCGCCCGGCCCGCTGAAGCTGCACGACCTCGCCGACACCCCGCTGATCGTCTACCCGAAGGGCGCGCGCCCCAACAACGCCGACCGCATCCTGGCGCTGTTTCGCGACCACGCGGTGCGCCCGCCGGTGATCCACGAGGTGCGCGAGCTGCAGACCGCGCTCGGCCTCGTCGCCGCGGAGGCGGGCATCTGCGTCGTCCCGGCCTCGGTCGAGCGTCTGCGCCGCGACGGCGTCGCCTACCGGCCCCTCGACGAGGAGAAGGCCCTCATCCCCGTCATCATGAGCTACCGCAAGGACGATCCCTCGCCCGAGATCGGCCTGATCCTCGCCTGCGTGCACGAGGATTACGAGCGGGAAGGGCTGACGTTCGGGGTGTGACGCCGGCCCGCACGGCGCCCGCGGCCCCGCGCAAGCGGACGGGCCTGAGGCACGCCCGCGGACGCCGGAACGCAGACGGCGATGCGCCCGGACATTGAGATAGCGCAAGGACGTCCGGGGCCTGCAGCCTAGGATGCGTCGGCGGCGGCGCGTGGCTGGGGCAAGGCAATGAAACCGAACGCAAGCGATCCCCATCGCGTGCCATGGCCCACGACCTCGCTCGATGGAGCGCTGCGGATCGGCCTGATCGCCTCCTTGATCTATGCCTGCGGCCGGATCCTCGCGCCTCTCGCCGAGATCCTGGTCTGGTCGGCGATCCTGGCCGTGATGCTGCATCCGCTGCATCGCCGCCTCGCAGGGTGGCTCGGGGGGCGCTGGTCGGCCTTGCTGATCGGCCTGGTCGGCGTGTCCGTCATGCTGGCGATGACGATCGTGATCGTGACGTCGGTCGGCGCGTCGCTCTATGGGTTCGTCTCGGACCTGCAGCACCAGAGGGTGACGGTGCCGCCGCCGCCACCACGGCTCGCCGAGCTGCCGCTGGTCGGCCAGGCGCTGACGGATGCCTGGGCGCTCGTTGCCACCAATGCGGCGGCGGCGCTCACGCGCTACGGCCCGATGCTGAGGAGGCCCACCACCTGGCTCCTGTCGGCCGCTCAAGGCTTGGCGGCCAGCGAAGTGTCGTTCGTCCTGTCCTTCGCGATCGCCGCCGCGCTCACGGCCTACGGTCGGGGCGCCGCCGACCTGACCCGGCGTGTGTTGATCCGCGTCACCGGCAGCGAGGCCCGGGGTGCGCAGCTCGCGGCCTTGAGCATCGAGACCATCCGCGGCGTGGCGTTGGGCGTCGTCGGCGTGGCGGTGATCCAGTCCCTGCTCCTCGGGGCCGGCTTCGTCGCCATCGGCCTGCCGGCGGCCGGTCTCCTGACGCTGGCGGCGCTGCTTCTCTGCATCGTGCAGGTGCCGGTCATCCTGCTCACGCTCCCGGTGATCGCCTATGTGGTCGCCACCGAGGCGACGCAGCCGGCGGTGATCTTCCTCGTCTGGACCCTCGCTGCCGGTCTGAGCGACAACATCCTGAAACCTTTTTTGCTCGGCCGCGGCCTGACGGTGCCGATGCCGGTCATCCTGACCGGCGTCATCGGCGGCATGATCGCCGACGGCCTGCTCGGTCTGTTCATCGGGCCGGTGCTGCTGGCCGTGGGCTACGTCCTGCTCATCGGATGGGCGCAGCAGAGCCCGGTGGAGACTGTTCGACCGGTTGATCGCGTGGCGCGGTGATCGTGCCGGCGGCCCGGTCACCCGCGGAGCAAGGCCGCCTCACGCCGCGAGCGCCAGGGCCTCGTTCCCGGCGAGGCTCTCGGTCAGGAAGGTGATCAGTGGCCGCACGAGGTCGGGGGCGCGGTCCTCGCCCATCACGGTCACCTCGGTCATCGGCGGGGCCGGCCACAGTTCCGGCGCGCGCAGGATCCGCATCCCCGCCTGCACGAAGGAGCGCCCGAGCAGCGTCACGCCGAGGCCGCCCGCCACCGCCGCCTGCACGCCCATCAGGCTCGATGCCGTGCAGGCCGCCACCCAGTCCCGCCGCACCGAATCGAGCGCTGCGATCATCGCGTCCCGGTAGGTGCAGGGCGCGGCCAGCATCACCAGGCGGGCCGGCTGGGTGAAGTCGGGCTCGTAGTCGGCGGCCGCGAGCCAGACCAGCGGCTCGCGCCAGATCACCCGGCCGCGCGGCCCGCCCTCGCTGCGCTTGGCGATCACGGCATCGAGGCGATCCGCCTCGTAGGCGGTGATCAGCGTGCAGCTCAGGCCCGTCATCAGGTCGATGTGCACGCCCGGATAGAGCCGGCCGAACCGCGCCAGCAGCTTCGGCAACTGGCCGGGGATGAAGTCCTCCGAGACGCCGAGCCGCAAGGTGCCGGTGGCGGGCGGCCCGCGCCACTCGCGCAGGAGCGCGTCGTTGAACTCCAGCATCCGGCGCGCGGCGACGAGCAGGCGCTCGCCGTCCGGGGTGAGGCCGAGCATCCGGCTGGTGCGCGCGAAGACCCGCCGGCCGAGGATCTCCTCCAGGCGCAGGACCTTCTGGCTCACCGCCGATTGAGAGCGGTGCACCACCTCCGCGGCGGCCGTGAAGCTGCCGGTCTCGGCAACCGCCACGAAGGCCCGCAGGAGATCGAGTTCAAGGTCGGGATGGCGCATGATCCAGTCGCTTTTCTGCTGACTGCGATCAGAACTATGCGCTTCTCTTCTGCCCGGCAACGGGCGAGCATCCGGGACGTGGGGTTCGGTCGGCGGCGCACGCCTCCCCCGCGGCGGAGTTCCGACGCCATGACGACGACCACTCCCTCTGCCCGCGGCGGGCTCGAGCCCGCGCTGCTGGCCCTTCTGCTCGGCGGGTGCGTCGCGGTCGAACCGCCGCCGCAGGCGGCGGGGCCGGTCCGGAACGCCGCCTTCAGCGCGATGTACGGGCCGCAACCGGCCGAGCGCTTCGCGCTGCCCGCCACCGACATCGCCGGGGTCGATCCCCGCTATGTCCGACAGGAGGTGGCCTATCCGCGTGCCGAGCCGCCCGGCACGATCGTGGTCGATCCGGGCAACAGGTTCCTCTACCTCGTGCGCGAGAACGGCCGCGCGCTCCGCTACGGTGTCGGAGTCGGCCGGGCCGGGCTGGCCTGGAGCGGCACGGCGCAGGTCGCCCGCAAGGCCGAGTGGCCGCGCTGGACGCCGACCGCCGCCATGATCGCCCGCGAGCCCGAGCGCAACGGCCCCTGGCGCAACGGCATGGCGGGCGGCCCCGGCAACCCGCTCGGGCCGCGCGCCCTCTACCTCTTCGACGGCGGCCGCGACACGCTCTACCGCATCCACGGCACGACGGAGCCGGAGACCATCGGCACCACCGTCTCCTCGGGCTGCATCCGGATGTTCAACCAGGACATCATCGACCTCTACGGCCGCGTGCCGGTCGGGGCGAGGGTGATCGTGCTTCCGGCGAACGAGCGGATCGAGCCGGCACTCTCCGCCGTCGCCCGGGCGCAGGACGGCTCGGAGCCGGACCGGCTCTGACCGAGGGGGGGCGGCTCGACGCGATCGTGCTCGGCATCGCGGCGAGCGCCTTGTCCGGCCGCCGCACACGCGGCCGATGCTCACACGGAAGGAACCACGCAGATGACCAGGACCATGCGCGCCGTCGGCTTCCGCCAGTCGCTGCCGATCGCGGACGACCGGGCGCTCCTCGACCTTCAGGTTCCGACGCCCGTGCCGGGCCCGCGCGACCTCCTCGTCCGGGTGCAGGCGATCTCGGTGAACCCCGTGGACACCAAGGTCCGCCTCCGGGCGAACCCTCCGGAGGGTGAGCCGCGCATCCTGGGCTACGACGCGGTCGGCACCGTCGCGGCGGTGGGCGGCGAGGCGAGCCTCTTCCGGCCCGGCGACGCCGTCTTCTACGCCGGCGCGATCGGCCGGCCGGGGACGAACGCGGAGCTCCACCTCGTCGACGAGCGGATCGTCGGCCGCAAGCCCGATTCGCTCTCCCTCGCCGAGGCGGCGGCGCTGCCGCTCACCGCCATCACCGCCTGGGAGGCGCTGTTCGACCGGCTCGACATCCGCAAGCCCGTGCCCGGTGCGGCGAACGCCGTGCTGATCGTCGGCGGCGCCGGCGGGGTCGGCTCCATCGCCACCCAGCTCGTGCGCCGGCTCACCGACCTCACCGTCGTTACCACCGCCTCGCGGCCCGAGACGGCGGCCTGGAGCCGCGACCTCGGCGCCCACCACGTGATCGATCACCGCAAGCCGCTGGCGGCCGAAGTCGCGGCGCTCGGGCTCGGCGCCCCGGCCTTCGTCTTCTCCACCACCAACACCGACCAGCACCTGGCCGAGATCGCCGCGCTGATCGCCCCCCAGGGCCGTTTCGCGCTGATCGACGATCCGGCCGCGCTCGACATCCTGCCCTTCAAGCAGAAGAGCGTGTCGGTCCACTGGGAGTTCATGTTCACGCGCGCGATGTTCGGTACGGCCGACATCGCCGAGCAGGGACGGCTTCTGACCGAGGTCGCCCGGCTGGTGGATGCTGGCACGCTGCGGACGACTGTCGCGGAGAACCTCGGCGCGATCTCGGCCGCCACGCTCCGGCGCGCCCACGCGCTCATCGAGAGCGGGCGCGCCAAGGGCAAGATCGTGCTGGAGGGCTGGGCATGAGGCGGCGCGCCGCCTCCGGCCGGGCACGGTGACGTCCGTCCGCACGCCGGAGGCCTCCGCCTTGCCGCCGTGGCGCTGGAAGGCGTCGCGCGGCGCCCGTCAGCGATCCGCCACGGCCTTGAGCATGTCCGCCTTGCGGACGAGGTCGGCGACGGACGCAGCCTTCATCTTGCGCATGACGTTGCCGCGGTGGATCTTCACCGTGATCTCGGAGAGGCCGAGGTCGTAGGCGATCTGCTTGTTGAGCAGGCCCTTCACCACCGCACCCATGACCTCCGTCTCGCGCGGGGTGAGCGTGGCGGCGAGCCGCGCCACCTCACCGACCGCAGCCCCCTCGCGGCGACGGGCCTCGTCCCGCGCGATCGCGGCCGCCACCGCATCCAGCATGTCCTGGTCGTTGAAGGGCTTTGTCAGGAAATCGAGCGCGCCGGCCTTCATCGCCCGCACGCTCATCGGCACGTCGCCGTAGCCGGTCATGAAGATCACCGGCATCCGGTTGCCCGCCGCCGTGAGCTTCGACTGGAGGTCGAGGCCGCTCAGGCCGGGCAGCCGCACATCGAGGACGAGGCAGCCCGGCCGGTCCGGGAGGGTGGCGGCGAGCAGGTCCGCGGTGCCGCCGAAGGTCAGGGCCTCGATGCCGACGGAGGCGAGGAGGCCGCGCAGGGCCTCGCGCACCCCCTCGTCGTCCTCGACGATCAGCACCAGGGGACGCTCGCTCTCGGCCGGTGGGCGGGCCGCGCCCGGCGACCGACGGTCTTCCGCTACCGTTGCCATCAGCCATGCCCCTCGACGGCGGACAGGTCCGCCACGGTCCAGATAGTGGCACATACCAGTATCTGCCCGATCCGCCTACCACGCCGCCTTCTCCCGGACAATCGGCCGAGCCGCGGCGGGGGCCGGCGCCCAGGTGAGCGCCGCGTGATGGGAGGACGGCGAGGGGGCAGTGAACCGCGATCCGGCCACGACGAGCCCGGAGAGCCCCGTCCGCGGCCGGATCACCGCGCGGGGGCTGGACGTGCGTCGAAGCTCATGGGGGGACGCTGACGGCCCGCGCCCACCCGGAGGGCGGGGCGGTGGTCGCGATCCTGCTGCCGGGCGGCGCTACGACGGCGATGGGGGCGCGTCCGGCCGCGGCGAGTTCCGCCCGCGGGCGAGGGGAGCGCTCTCGCCGGGCGGCGGATCAGTGCGCCGGCCCGAGCGTGGCGGCCGGGGCCGGCTGCGGGAGCGGGGCGGCGGGGGCGATGAGCTTGCCGGCGAGCAGCAGGCGCAGCGTGCCGACGGCGAGCCCGACGACCAGCACGTTCGCGGCCACGAAGATGAGCGGCGCGAGCCCGGTGACGAAGGGGGTCGTGCCGCTCGCCGCGACCCGCAGCGACAGGGTGGCGAGGGCCGTCGCGCCGAACGAGAAGGCCCAGTAGCCCGCCGAGACGCCGTGCTCGCGGATGAAGGGCAGGAGCCGCAGCAGCACGAGCGCCTGCAGCAGCGCGTAGCCGAGGAGCCCCAGCGCCACCACCCCGCCCGGATCGCCCCCCAGGCTCAGCCACGCCACGCCGCCCACCGCCGGCGGTGCGAGCTGGATGCCGAGCGTCGGGCGAAGCGCCGCGCTCAGGCGGGGGGCGGTGTAGAAGCGGTGCAGCAGCACCGACTCGATCGCGAGCCACGAGAGCAGGGCCGCCCCGAAGGCGAGCTGCGCGACGTCGCGCAGGCCGAAGGCGGAGGCCGCGGTGGCGGTCACGAAGCCGCCCGCGACCGTGGGCAGGTACAGGACCGGCGTGGTCGCCGCGGCCTCGCGGTCACCGTGCCACAGCCCGCCGGTGCGCCAGACCGCGAAGCCGAGCGTGAACAGCGCACCGAGGCCGAAGAGCACGAAGGCGAGCGGGCGCGCATACGGGAGGGCGGCGAGCGCCACCAGCAGTGTGGCGACGCCCGCAAGCCCGATGAAGCAGCACTGCACGGCGTGGCGCGCCTCGTCGATCGCGAGGCCGCGGGCGACGAACCACTTGGCCGCGTAGAGCACCAGCACCACGGCCCAGACGACCACCCCGAGGAGCATCACGCTCTCGCCGATGACGGCCGGCGCGCCCCAGAGCTGGGCCGCGGCCCGCCACGCGGTGCCGAGCCCGACGAGGCCCAGCACCATGCCGAAGAACGAGGCCGGGATGATCGGGATGGAGGCGGCACGGGACATGGCGGTCTCTTCGGGTCTGGCGCCGGGGGCGGCGCGCATGCTGCGGGCCTGCGCGGGGGCTTGCCCCACGCGCCCCGACGCCGCGTGTCAGGCCACCGCGGCGACGGGCGGGACCGCGTAGCGGGCGGCCGGGACGCTGAGCGACAGGTTGGGACCGAGCCGCTGGCGCGCGGCCTCGTAGGCCTGCCAGTCGCCGGCATCCGGCAGCGACGGGATCGTCACGCCTTCGCCGGCGTCGAGGCCGGCGAGCGCCGCCGCCACGAGGTCGTCGGCCTCCATCACCATACCGGGCGGGATCGCCGACAGGTCGGCGCCGGCCCTTGCGAAGAACTCGGTGCGGGTGATGCCCGGCAGCACCGCCTGGAGGCGCACGCCCCGCGGCCCCAGCTCGCTGGCCAGCGCCTGGGTCAGCGCCAGCACGAAGGCCTTGGTCGCCACGTAGCCGGCGTTGAAGCGCTCCGGCGCCAGCGCCACCACCGAGCCCACGTTGACGATCGTGCCGCCGCCCCGGGCCGCGAAGGCCTCCGCGGCGGCGAGCGTGAGGCGCTGCAGCGCCGTGACGTTGAGCGCCACCATGTCGTCGTACAGCGACCGGGGGCCGCCGAGGACCGGGCCAAGCGGGCCGAAGCCGGCGGCGTTGACGACGAGCCGGATGGCCTCGTCGGCCGAGAGCCGTGCGGCGACGGCGTCGAGATCGGCCGCGGCGGTGAGGTCGGCCGGCAGCACCTCGACGCGCCGGCCGGTCTCGGCCTGCAGCCGGGCCGCCGCGGCGTCGAGCCGGGACCGGTCGCGGGCGACCAGGATCAGGTCGTGGCCGCGGCGGGCGAGATGGGCCGCGTAGGTGGCGCCGATGCCCGAGGAGGCGCCGGTGACGAGGGCGGTGCCGGGATGGGTCTCAGCCATGATGGGGTCTCCGTGATGCGACGGGCGCTCAGGCGCCGGACAGCTTGGCGTTGGCCAGCGGCAGGCTGCGGATCCGCTGCCCGGTGAGGGCCGCGACGGCGTTGGCGACGGCGGGCGGCACCCCGGGCAGGCCGGGCTCGCCCACCCCGCCCATCGGCGCGCCGCTCTCGACGATGCGCACGTGCACCGCCGGCATGTGCTCCCGGCGCAGGATCGGGTAGCCGTCGAAGTTCTGCGCCTGCCGCAGGCCGTCGCGGTAGACCATCTGCTCGACGAGCGTGGCGGACAGGCCGAGCGCGGCGGCGGATTCCACCTGCGCCGTCACGATCGCCGGGTTCACGACGCTGCCCGGATCGAACGCGATCCAGAGGTTGTGCACCCGCGCCTCGCCGCCCTCGATCGAGACTTCCGCGATCGTCGCCGTCTCCGACCCGAAGGGCGAGGCCATCGCCACGCCCCGCGCCCGCGTGCCGCCCTCGGCCGCGTAGGGGCCGCGCCGCCACCCGCCAGAGAGATCGGCGACCTCCTCGAGCAACCGCCGGTGCCGCGGGCTGTCCTTCACGAGCGCCATGCGCAGCGCGAAGGGATCCTGCCCGCCTGCCAGCGCGATCTCGTCGAGGAAGCTCTCGGAGAAGTAATCGTTCATCGAGTGCCCGACCGAGCGCCAGAAGGCGATGGTCACCGGGTGCGCCCGCTTCACGAAGGTCATGCGGCGGTTGGGGATCGCGTAGGGCTTGCCGACGATGCCCTCGACCGCCGAGGGATCGACCGGGCCGTCGAACAGCGCGCCGAACCAGCGGCCGATCGGCCCCTCGCCGACGGTGCGCACCGTGACGGCGATCGGCTGCCCGGCCGCATCGAGGGCGGCGCGGAAGCGGCTGTGGCTCAGCGGCCGCAGCGCATCGTTGAGGAATTCCTCCTCGCGCGACCACAGCACCTTCACGGGCCGGCCGGTGGCCTTCGCGAGGCGGATCGCCTGCGGGTAGGGGTTGGCGGGCCCGTAGGCGAAGTGGCGGCCGAAGAAGCCGCCGAGCATCGGCGAGTGGATGCGCACCTTGTCGGGGCTCAGGCCTGCGACCTCTGCCGAGAGGCTCTGGAAGAGCTCCGGCATCTGGTTGGGCGTCCAGACGTCGAGCGTGCCGTCCGGGTTGAAGCGGGCGATCGCGGAGGGCGGTTCGAGCTGCGCGTGGGCGAGGTAGGGCGCGTGGTACTCGGCCTCGATCACGGTGGCGGCCCGTGCGAAGGCGGCGGCCGCGTCGCCCGCGGCCTCGGCCTCGTGCCCCTCGCCGGGCGTCTCGGTCAGTGCCGCGCGCATGGCCTCCGACGAGAAGTCAGCCGCCAGCGTGTCGAGGCCGGTGGGGGCCGGGCGCGTCCAGCGCACCGCGAGCGCCTCGACGGCCTTGCGGGCGCGCCACCAGCTGTCGGCCGTGACCGCGACGGCGCCCGGCAGGCGGTGGACGCCCTGCACGCCCGGCATCGCCCGGGCCTCCGGCTCGTTGTCGATCCCCTCAGGCTCGGTGCCGGGCTGCGGCGCATGGCGGACCGCCGCGTAGAGCATGCCCTCGACCGTCTGGTCGATGGCGTAGACGGCCCGGCCCGTCGCCTTGTCGCGCACGTCGAGGCGCGGCACGGCGTGGCGGATGTAGCGGAAGTCCTTCGGATCGCGCAGCGCCACACCCTCGCGCGGCGCGAGCGCCAGGGCCTCGGCGGCGAGGTCGCCGTAGGGCAGGCTGCGCGCGGAGGCCGCGTGCACCACGCTGCCGTCGCGGGTGGTCAGGTCGCTCTCCCGCACGCCCAGGCGGGCGGCGGCGGCGCGGATCAGCATGTCGCGGGCGGTGGCGCCGAGCTGCCGCATCAGCGCGTAGCTGGAGCGGGTGGAGAAGCTGCCGCCGGTCATGCGCAGGCCGTTGACGACCGCGTAGTCGGGGCCGGGCGGCGCGCACTCGACCACGAAGCGGGCGGGATCGACGTCGAGTTCCTCGCCGACGATCTGGGCCATGCCGGTGGCGATGCCCTGGCCGCCCTCGACGAAGGGGCTCAGCAGGCGCACGCTGCCGTCGGGGCGGATCTCCAGGAAGGCCGGGACGCGCGTGCCGGGCTTGGGTGCCGCGCTCCTGAGCGCGGCGCTCTCGGCCCCGGCGCGGCGGGCGGGCAGGGCGATGCCGACGACGAGCGCCCCCGCGGCCGTGCCGAGGAAGCGGCGGCGCGAGAGATTCGCCACGCCGTCGGAGGCGAGGACCGGGATGGCGGAGCCGGGTGCGACGCGCAGGGTCATGCGGGCCTCCTCAGGCGGCGGCGTGGCGCACCGCCTCGGCGATGCGGTTGTAGGTGCCGCAGCGGCACAGGTTGGTCATCGCGGCGGCGATGTCCGCGTCGGTGGGCTTCGGCGTCTGCGTGAGGAGGGCGGTCGCCGCCATGACCTGGCCCGACTGGCAGTAGCCGCATTGCGGCACCTGCTGGCCGACCCAGGCCTCGACGACCTTGCGCCCGACCGGGTCCTGCTCGATCGCCTCGATCGTGGTGATCCGGGCCGCGCCCAGGCTCTCGACCGGCACCTGACAGGAGCGGGTGGCCTCGCCGTCGATGAGGACCGTGCAGGCGCCGCACTGGGCGACGCCGCAGCCGTACTTGGTGCCGGTGAGGCCGAGCGTGTCGCGCAGGACCCAGAGCAGGGGCGTATCGGGCTCGACATCCACCGCATGCGTGCGGCCGTTGATCGTGACCTGGATCATCGGAGTCGCTCCCGTTGCTGTTCGAGTATGCCGTGCCGATGAGGCAATATTAGACAACGGCCGGCCACCCGATAGTATCATCGCGGTTTAGCTTCCTGCATACCTTGTCTCTAGCCGATCATACGAAGGTTTGTATCGCGGGGCGCGGATCGCCCGCGCGGCGGGCAAGGCTTCGGGCCGGCAGCACTTCGTCGCGCGAGGCCGGGGACGGCCGACAGGCCGTCCCGCGATGACCGTGCCCGCGCGGAGCGGCTGCCGGCCGACCTACCGGACAGCGAAGGGCGATTGGTACGGCCGTCCGAACACCACCCCGGTGTTCACCGTCTGCGCGGGCTTGAGGTAGGCGGTGCCGTTGCGGGTGTTGTTGCGGGTATCGACGAAGCTGACCGGCCCCTCGACCCATTCCATCACCGAGACATCGCCCGGCGCGCCGACCTGGAGCGTGCCGAGCTTCGGGTCGCGGTCGATCACCCGGGCCGGGGCGGAGGTGGCCATCGCCACGACCTGCTCCAGGCTGAAGCCGAGCGGCAGGAACTTGCTCATCACCCACGGCAGGAACGGCAGGCCCGGCGTGTTGCCCGAGAAGACGTGCAGATCCGAGGAGATCGTGTCGGGGGGCGCGCCCTGTGCGATCGCCGCCTCCGCCACCGTGAAGTCGAAGCTGCCGCCGCCGTGGCCGATGTCGAAGATCACGCCGCGCCGCTTCGCCGCCAGTGCGGCCGGGAGCAGCTTGCCGTCCTGCACGATGTTGGTGAACTGGCCGGCGATGTTCGGCGCCCCGGAATAGCAGTGCGTGAGGATGTCGCCGGGCCGGAGCAGATCGAGGATCCGGCCCATCAGGTCGGCCGTCTCGACCCCGCCGATATGGGCCATGACCTTGGCCGGCCGGCCCGACAGCTCGCACGCCTGGATCGCCCGCTTCAGCGGCTCGAGGCCGTGCTTGAAGATCACGTTCTCCGACAGGCGCACCTTCACGCCGAGCACGAAGTCCGGGTTCTCCGCCACCGCGCGGGCGCAGGCCTCCACCTGGGCGTGATCGAGGTTGTAGAGTTCCGCCACCGGGAAGCCGGACAGCCCGTTGTTGGCGATGTGCACGAAGGCGAACATGCGCGTGCGGGTCTGCGCCGCGATGTGCCGGCGCAGGGCCGCGAGGTTGTTGGCGCCGGCATCCCCGGCGGAGACCACGGTGGTCGTCCCGGCGAACGGCACGGTCTCGTCCGCCGGTATGCCGATGGCCGAGCCGTACGGGTAGGTATGCGCGTGGAGATCGACGAGGCCGGGCAGGACGAGCTTGCCCGAGGCATCGAGCACGCGCTGGGCCCGCGCGGCCGGAAGGTCGGCCTCGATCGCCGCGATCAGGCCGAAGCGGATGCCGAGGTCGCGCTTGGCCCGGAGCGACTGGCTCGGATCGATGACCTCGCCGCCCTTGACCACGAGGTCGAACTTGTCGTCCGGCCCCATCGCGGCCTGCGCCCCCGTGGCGGCCAGGATTCCCGCCGCGGACACTCCCCCGAGCCACGCCCGGCGCGTGAGTTCACCCATCTGCTCCTCCCCTGCACAATGCATTCCGGCCTTCAGGCCGGTTGTTTTGCCTCCGGATGACCGCCGAAACTCGCCGCCGACGGCCCAGCCGGATGGTTCGACAGAAGAGATTTACGGATGCCGGCGGTCAAGGTGGCGAGCGGATCTGGGTGCGATTGGCTGTCGACGGGGCAAGGCGCTTGGTCTCGCGCCGATGCCCGGGCGGTCCTTCCGAGGCCGCCACGAGACCCGGCCGGCCATCCGGCGACGTCTGATCGCGCGCAGAGCCGACCTCCCGTCCGGTCCGGTCGATCGTCTCCGGCGCGACGGGCGGTGCCGTTCGGGCTGGAGCGCTGTCGCGCTAAGCTTTCGGCAACTCCTGTTGCGATGCCGTTCACCGCGCTTCTTAGGCGACGGTTCAAGAATGCCTCGTAGGATGCACTCATGACTTCGGGGCTGGGAGGCAGAACCCGAGGCGACCGGGCAACGACCCGGGATGATCAGAGACCGTGACGTGGATCGCCTCGGCCTGCCGGCTCCGCCCGGCAGCGAGGCTGTCTGCATTCTCCGACGGGGCGCCGCAGACGGATCCGTTCGCGACGCCGGTCCTGCAACGGTTCGTTCAGCCTGAGTCCCCTGCATCATCGCCCAGCCTGGCAACACTGCACGATCCGCCCCATATGCAGATTCCACCAGAATTGCTCACCCGCCACCCCGGCCTGTGCCAGTCCGGGGAGTGCGTCCTCGAACCGACCATCAATGCTGACCGAGATCACACCGACTCACGACCGCCTTTCGACCTACTCGCCTGCGATCGGGCGAGCCGCCGCCGCTGCTGAGCATGCCTCGTCCGCTCAAAGTCCGGCCTATCTGCGCATGCCGCTCAAGCGCGAGCTGGAGGACATGCCCTTCGGTGAACGCGTGCGCGCCCTGATGGCCTGCGCCGACCATCACCTGGCGGCGATGGACCGGCTGGAGGACCCGGACCGGTCGGAGCCGCTCGGCGAATGGGACCGCAAGCAACTCGCCAGCCATCGCGCCGCTTTGCGCCGCGTGCTCGCGCGTGCGGCGGAATTCGGGATCACGCTGACCGTCACCGACGAGTGGGTCTAGGCCGGCGCGGGCCCTTCCCTCGCCGCGTGCGGTCTGCAGCCCTCCCATGCGTGGACGGCGGACGACGCACCCTTGTGAGGTGAGGCGCGCGCACCCAATTGGGGCTCTCCGATCAACGAACGAAAGGAGGTGATCCAGTGTCTCATTGTCGTATGCCGCGGTCGTCCGCGCTGGTGACCTGGATGCTCGCCTCTGGTGAGGTCCGCGCCGCGTAAGCGACGCGTCTGCGGTCTCAGGCGGACCGCGGCTTGGCAATGGAGGGGCTGCTCGCGAGGGCGGCCCCTCTTTGCGTCTGTCGCCTCGCGGAGCGGAATGCCCGCGGCGGCGCCAGAACGCGGTGCGGGGTGAAGGACAGCATCTGCACGCAGCGTCAGCCTCTTGAGTTGGCCGGGAGATCTTGAAGCTGCGGCGATCATCACCATATCGGGAGTGTTGGCGGTGGCGCCCGCTGATCTTCACGGACACGCAGACGAGCGGATGGGCCCGGGTTTCGACCTGGCCCGGGTCGCTCAGGCGACCCGCCGATCCGGCAGCGCCGATTGCGTGTTGACAGCCCGGAGCGGGGGGCCTATACGCCCCTCCACCGACGCGGCGGCCAGCACTTCCGGCCCCGGCGTCAGTCTTCCAGAGAAGACGAGCGGCAGAGCCGAGTAGAGCCTCGGGACTGCGGGCGTGTCTTCTCAGGGTGTAGCCTGCTCCGGCAGGCGGTTCTTTGACAAGTTGATCTGAGAAAGAGAAGCGTGGACGGCGTTGTCCTTGCGGCTGG
>NZ_BPQQ01000101.1 GCF_022179325.1 Methylobacterium isbiliense
ACACGACACGCCGCGGCCCGGCTCCGGGCCGCGGCGTGTCGTGTCCGACGTGGGCGTCAGTGCCGCCGGGGGCGGCTGCGCGTCTCGCGCAGTTCGCGGGCGGCGCGGGTGGCGTGGCGGGGGCTGCGGAACACGAGCCCCTCCAGGCGGTAGAAGTCCGGATGGGCGGCGAAGAACCGGTAGCCCCGGTCCTCCGGGACGACGATGCCGGCGGAGGTCTCGTCGACCTCGACGATGCGGGCTGACTGCATGGCGTGCCTGATCCTCTGGGCCGCCGTGCGGGGCAGGCGGCCGGGTGCGTTCGAACGGGGATGTCGGGAAGGGGTCAGCAGCCGGCGCGACAGCAGTCGCGCACGCTCACGGCCATTCGCCGGGCCTGACGGACTCGTCGGGGGTTGGGCTGCATCGCAGCATCTCCGGTGACGCAGGAGGCCGGAACCGTGGGGCCGGCATCGCGGGGGGCGCCCGCCGCGGCCGAGCCGTGATCGGGGCCAGGACAGGATCGGGGCAGCCCCGGTCCCTGTCAACCGGAATGTTCTTTCTATAGAACAGTTTGAGAGAGAAGGTCGGCCTCCGCCCCCGCCTTGCGGCGGAAGGATTGCTGCGTTCGTCGCGATCGCGCCGGCCGAGCTCCGCCGTTGCCGTCGAAATCGTTCTCTTTACCGAACGAGGCGGCGCCTCCCCCTGGCGCGCCGCTCCGGGCTGACGCAGAATGCCTGGACGGCTTCGGGGGAGGGCAGGGCATGTCGGGCGAGGCGCACGATCATCCGCACGGGCACGACGACGAGGCCCCGCGCTGGAAGCACGACGGGGTCCGGGTCATCACCGGCGACCGGCTCGATCCCAACACGGCCCAGACGCCGGGGATGTTCCGGCAGGCGGCGATCAACCATGCGCGGGTCGGCGCGCAGAAGATCTGGGCCGGGACGGTGGCGATCCAGCCCGACGCGAAGACCGGGGTGCATCATCACGGCCCCCTGGAGAGCGTGATCTACGTGGTGCGCGGGCGGGCGCGCATGCGCTGGGGCGAGCGGCTGGAATTCACCGCCGAGGCGGGACCGGGGGATTTCATCTACGTGCCGCCCTACGTGCCGCATCAGGAGATCAACGCCTCGCCGGACGAGCCGCTCGAATGCGTGCTGGTGCGCTCGGACAACGAGGCCGTGGTGGTCAACCTGCCGCATGTCGAGCCGGTCGAGCCGCCCGAGACGGTCTACTGGATCGATCCCATCCACCGTCATCCGTGACGGTCCAACGGGCCCGAGGTGTGTCCCGTCTGCCAGTCAATTTCAATTGATAACGAATCCTGCCCCGCGCCGGACCAGGTTAACACTTCGTTTACCGCGCGGCGCGACCCTAACGGTCATCAACCCTCAGGTGCGCCATGGTGCAGACGAAGCCCGGATCCCAGACGATCGACGAGACCGACTGCCCCGTTCCGCTGGCCACGCTGGGTGCGCTCTACCGCGGCGATGCCGAGACGATCGACACGATCGTCGCCGGCATCCCGGACCGCACCCGGGCGCGGCTCGCGGCCTATCTGTATGGCAAGAGCCACACCCACGAGATCGGCCTGCGCGTCGCCGCCACCTGTGCGGAGACGGATCTGGTGCAGGTCGCGGGCGTGGCCGGGGCGGTGCTCTACGCCCAGTCGCGCAGCCGGCCCCCGCGTCCGGCCGAACGCATCAGCCCCACCGGGCGTCGCATCAGCCTCGCCGGCTCGACGCGCAGCCGTCACGCCTGAGCGCCCTCAGGCGGGTGAGGCGAGCGGCTTGTCCTTCTCCACCGTGTAGGTGATGGCGAGCTTGGTGGTCGCGGAGCCGTTGCGCGCGGCATGGATGGCGCCCGTCGGAACGAGGTAGCCCTCGCCCGCCTTGACGGTGCGGTCCGGCAGGCCGTCGACGCTCAGGTCGAGCGACCCTTCCGTGACGATGGCGGATTCGACGCCCGGATGCGTGTGCCGCGCGATTACGGCGCCCGGCGCCACCTCCACGGCGGCGAGGATCGACACGAACTTGCCGTCGGGCAGGTCGGCCCTGCCGAGGATGGTGCGGGTGATGCCGCCGGTCTGCTGGGCCGAAACGGTGGTGGCGGCCGAGCCGGCCGTGAGCGTGCACAGCACGCACCCCGCGAAACCGCGCCTCGTCAGCATGCGCTCCCCCCCTGTCTTTGGGAGAGCTTAGCCGTTCTCAAGGCGCGATCAAGATGGTGCGGGTCCCCGGACAGAACAAAGGCGGGCCGGCACCGCGTGCCGCCCGCCTCGGTCAGGGCGATCGCTCGCCGCGGTCAGTGCGCTTCGCGCAGGGCCACCGCGTTCGGCGCGACGCCGAAGCGCTCGGCCAAGTGCCAGCGCAGCTCGCGCGACGAATGGTAGCCGTAGCTCCTGTCGATGAGATGGCTTACGTCGGTCGGGCCTTCGCCCGCTCCGAAGCGGCTGATCTGGTCGACATGAAAGGTGACGCCGTCGTTGAAGACGGTCGGGGCGCCGGAGCGCCGGGTAAACTCGAACAACATGCCTTTTCTTCTATCCTTGCGACGCTCCACGTGTAGGGCGCGTCTGTGACGTTTTGATGCGGAGGCCGGATGCGCCGGTCCTCCCGTGCGGTCCCCACAACCGTTGCCGCAGCCCACGGTTCCCGCCTTGTGCCGGAGGCATCGGTGATGCCTCCCGATCATGCCAGAAGGCATCATGGACGCCTCCCAAGCAAGCCAGGAGGCATCGCGGATGCCTCCCGGTGGGGTCTTCGATCGGCCGCCTCGTGCGGGAGACGGCGTCGACATCGAAGCTCAGTCGACGGCCCGGTGCCGCGGCATTCCGGGCCGTGGGCGGTCACGCCGCCTGAAGGTTTCCGGCCGAGGTCTTGCCGCTGCGCTTGTCGGTCTGCAGCTCGTAGGAGATCTTCTGACCTTCCACGAGGCCGCGCAGTCCAGCCCGCTCCACCGCCGAGATGTGGACGAACACGTCCTTGCCGCCATCATCCGGCTGAATGAAGCCGTAGCCCTTCTGGTCGTTAAACCACTTGACAGTACCAGTATTCAAAAGCGTAGTCCTCGTCTCATGCAGAAAATCCCCGGCCGAAGCGGCCTGGCGGGCCGGGTGGCGCGTCAGAGACTGCGGTTGGGGATCGGGCGACCCGGAGTGCTGCGGCGCCTGAGGCGCGTGAGGCCGGGTCCTGCCGCCTCACTCCATGTAGGGTCGGTATGCGGCCGCAACAAGGCCGTGTGACCGCTGGCCCGCCTGGGATCAGGGATTGGTGCGGCCGCGCTGGTCGGGATCGACCCCGCCCTCGCGCGTGACGTCGTTCGCCACATCACCCTCGATGGTGTTGGCACCCTCGATATCCGCGGGATCGCCGCCTGAGCGGGTCATGCCCTTGCTGGTGCCGATCCCGGGATTGCCCTTCAGGTCGGCGTCGGTCGGCGTGGTGGTCTTCGGCTGCTTCGAACTCATGCACTGCGCCTCTCACGACAGATCCACCGGCGATGGGCCGGGTGAGCTCCCTCAACGGTTGAGCGCCTGCTCCAGTTCTCCCCGGCTCATGCGGGAGCGGCCCGGGATGTTGCGGCGCTTCGCCTCCGCGTAGAGCGTCGCGCGCGTGGCCTCCGCACGGGTCTCGCGCTCCTTGGCGCGGGTGCGGCGGAAGGTGGCGCGGTTCTGCGCGGGCGTCTCCTGGTTCGAGGCGCCGGCCTCGCGCAGCGCGATGGCGATCGCCTGCTTCGGGTTCTGCACGGGCGCGCCGTTGCGCTGGTCGAGATCGCCTTCCTTGTAGGCGTGCATCACGCGGGCGATCGTGGCTTTCTGCGCGTCGGTGGTACGGGCCATGACCCTCTCCGGGCGTGTGGGCGCGGTCCTGGTGAGCGCCTCTCTCGTCCCGTCAACGCGCCGATGCGCGGACTGTTCGGGTGCCATACGCAACCTTGCCTGTCGCATCCGTGCCTCTCTCCCCATATAGGAGCCAAGAACAGACGGTCGGATTGCATGGCGGGTATCTCGGTCTCCCTCGAAGGCGGCAACATCCAGCTCTCGTTCCAGAAGGACGATCAGGCGACCGCGGTGGTGATGGACGCCCGGGCGGCGCGTGCGCTGGTGCGCGCGGTCGGTCAGTTGCTCACGGCCATCGACGAGGGCGAGGAGCCGGAGGCGGACGATTTCGACGAGGAGAGCGTCGCCATGCTGGACGTGACCTCCTCGGTGATCGAGGTGGGCACCGACGAGAGCGGGCAGGCGGTGGTCGCCCTGCAGGCCGGGGCGCTGCCGCCCTTCCAGCTGCGCCTCACCGACGAGGAGGCGCGCCACGTCGCCACCAGCCTCAACCAGATCCTGAGCGCGCCGCGCGACGTGCGCACGTCGCACGGCGGCCATTGACGCGCCTCATGCCGGCGGTCGTTGCCGATGACCGCCGGTTCGGTTCTCGATGTTTCGTCAGATCTTCGATCTGGCGTCAAGCAATCGAGATGCCTCGACGGCCCGATGCGTTAGCATCTTGGGCCATTGATATCAGAAGCGCGTTCCGGGGTCCGTCGGTCCGCCCGGCAGGTAGTCGGGCTCGGAACCGGGGCCCTTGGGGTCGGTGACGCCCGGATCGTTCACCGGATAGGGCGTGCGCGGCCCGGTCGGGCCGGTATCGGGCAGGTCGTCGGGCCCCGGGGGAGGGGGGACGTCGCCCGGGATGATGCCGCCCGGGTTCGGGTCGGAATGGGGCATGCCGGGATTGGCCATGCTCGTGCCTCCTCTCGGTACGGGCTGTGCGGGTCAACCGGACCGCGCCGGAGCGGTTCCGCGCGGGAACCGCCGCGGAGGTGCCCGGTTGGCCCCGGAACCCGGCAGCGCGGAGACTCCCCATGCCCGACATCAAGGCGGCGAAGATCCTCATCATGGCCACCGACGGCTTCGAGCAGTCGGAGCTTGAGGTGCCGAAGGCCAAGCTCGCCGAGGCCGGCGCCCAGGTGACGGTCGCGGCCCCCCGGTCGCGGCAGACGCCCGCCTCCATCCGCGGCTGGGACCAGACGGATTGGGGCCGTCTGGTGCCGGTCGATGCCGACATCGAGAGCGTCGATCCGGCGGCCTACGACGCCCTCGTCCTGCCCGGCGGGCAGATCAATCCGGACAAGCTGCGGCTCGAACCGAAGGCCCTCGACGTGCTGCGCAGCTTCCTCGGCAGCGGGAAGGTCGTGGCGGCGATCTGCCACGCGCCCTGGCTGCTGGTCGAGGTCGGCGCCGCCAAGGGCCGCCGGATGACCTCCTACGCCTCGATCAAGACCGACGTGGTCAATGCCGGCGCCGACTGGCGCGACGAGGCGGTGGTCACCGACAAGGGCATCATCACCAGCCGCAACCCCGGCGACCTCGACGCCTTCTCGGCCAAGATCATCGAGGAGGTGACGGAGGGGCGTCACGACGGCCGGGCAGCGTGACGCCCGTCCGACCGGCGGGCCGCCGCCGCTACAGCATGTGGTTGGCGGTCTCCCGGATGAATGCCGAGAGAGCGGGGTGCTCGCGTCCGCTGACGACGCACATCACGATCTCTACTGGGTCGAGGGCTTTCAGGGCGACACCCCCGATGTTCCCCAGCCGCTGAAGCCCGCCCACCTCGAGCTGGCTCTCGGCCAGGGCGGAGATCCCGATGCCCGCGAAGACGGCACTGCGGACGTGAGCGTAGCTCAGTCCCTCATAGGCGATGCGGTGGGGGATTTTCTGCTCGTCGAGCCGAGTCAACACATGCTGCCGATAGATGCAGCTCTCGTGGAACACCACGAGGGGAAGGGGACGGTCGTGGTCCCAACGGAAGCCCGGTCCAGCGGCCCAGACCAGGGGCTCGCGGCGCACCGTGATGCCCGGCGCTGGGCTCGCGTCGGTGACCAGCCGCTTGATGATGGCGACGTCGATGTCGCGCCGCTCCAGACGCCGTTCGAGATGAACCGAGAAATCTGACACGGCGCTCACGTCGCAATCCGGGTGCATGGCCTTGAACCGGGTCACGATGCGCAGGAGCCAAGTGACGTCGATATCGTCCATGATGCCGATGCGGATCTTTCCCCGGACCGACGGCCTCTCCAGACTCGACCAGGCGTCCTCGACCGTCGCCAGGATCTTGCGCGCGAACGGCAGGAGCCGCGTGCCCGCCTCCGTCAATCCTTCGACATGGCCGCGCGTCCGCAGCACCAGCCGCACACCGAGGATGTCCTCGGCGGAACGGATCTGACGGGTGATCGCCGTCTGCGTGCGCATCTGCGAACGGGCGGCGCCGGTGAAGCTCTGCCGCTCCGCCACGGACACGAAGGCCCGGATCTGCTCCAAGGTGAGCCGTCGAAGATCTCCGGTCATGATGTGTTTCCCGCATTATCGTCGAACATTATTCATTTTATTCATGGTGCAAAGCACAATAAGCCTTAGCTTACGGGAGGAGGTGCTTTTCCACAGCAAGGCTGGGATCATTCCCGGCGTCATGCCGCGTTGAATTATGTTTTCTGAAGGGATAGACGATATGGTCATGAGACTTGCTCAAGGTCATGAGTCGCGCTTGTCGGGATTTTCCATCGACGGGATCCTCGACGAGACTTTGCGCGAGGGGTCTGAGCGGTGTATGTTCTCGGTCCCGACATCTAGCAAGCTGCCGTTGATCCGCTGCATTCTGAAGTCCGGCGTGAAGGACGTCATCTTCGGCAGCGGTCCGAACGACCCGAACGATCTGGCCGACGTGCTGGTGCGGCTCCAACGAGAGGGGGCGCTGGCTGATCAGAAGTTCTCATTCATCCTGCTGTTGAATTGCTTCGAGCCGTTGATGCCGCAGTTCCAGGCCATGGCCGATGCTGTGCGTGACAATATCACAATAAGTTTCGGGATGATCACTCACGACAGCGAGACATGTTTGTTCGAAAGAACGGTCGATCAGTTCCGACAAATGGGGTTCTCAAGTTTCCGGGTCTCCCTTCTGAACAAATTTGGTGGGGAGATCGATGAGCGCGATTACGAGTCGATCGTCCACCAGATCGATCGCGCAATGGCAGTCGGGATCGGGACCATCCGCATCAACGATTCGCTCGGCACGCTCTATCCTGAGGCGATGGCCGTGCTCGCCGCCAATCTCCGGTACGATTACCCAACGGCGAGTTTCTGTCTCCATGCTCACAACGATCGAGGCTTCGCACTCCAGAACGCATTGACGTCGATCTATCACGGCTTCAACCTCATCGAGGGCGGCTTTGCCCAGTTCGGAAACAGATCCGGTCTGCCTGCCATCGAATTGCTGGACCGGATCTTCCAGGCGAAATCGATTACGCTGGCGAGCGGCGCGCTCGATGCTGGCGCCGTCCAAGACGCTTCCCGCTTGTCCGAGGAGACGTTTCTTGTCATTCCTGATCTGTTTCGGCCGATCAGCGGGATGATCGTCGATTGTGAGAACATGGGAGTGACGAACATACCTGACTATCTGGGGTCAAGTAGCGCATCGCGCTATTTCTTGAACACGATCGGCCTGCATCAATCGACCCTACGCAACATTGTGCGCGACCTCGGCTTGAACGATCAGGACGCGATTGAAGAAGTGGCCGAAAAATTCAGGACCTATCTCGACGGCCAGATGCGCGAGATCACCGTCAGGAAGTTGTTCGAGTACAAGGCTCTGCGCGGCATGGTCGAGAATTTCTACACTGACGATGTGCTGTTCTCGGAGCGGGTGTACGATCTTGCTCGCGACTACCTTCAGCATCGCACCGGCATGCCGGCGGACTGAAGCGACCGGCTCGGAGCCGGCGTCGAACGCTCCCGGTTCGGTCGACGATCCGGCAGGTCCTCGTACCGATGCCGACACGCATGGCTGTACCGAGACTGATGCAGCCTCATCTCTCGTCATTCACGACACGAAAGTGGGGCCGGCCGTGGCGCGTTGCTGCGGCCGGTCTTTCGCAAGATCTTTCTCGCAAGACTAGGCACGTCTCTCGGTGGGGTGTGAATGATAAAGATCGTCATTCCTGTCTTTCTGGTTATATTGCTTGGGTATCTCTATGGTCGTCGGAGAAAATCCTCAACCGAAGCAGAGAAGTTGATCAACGAGTACGTGCTCTACATTGCGTTGCCGGCGCTCTTGTTTCTGGCGGTGGCGCGCGCCGATCCGGCAGATCTCGCCCAATGGCCCTTCGTTGCGGCAACGCTCGCCGGCATCGCGGCGGCCTATCTCGGCGGCGCGCTGGTCGCACGGTCGCGCGGAACGCACTCACCGGATGCGTCGATCGTCGGCATGGCGAGCTGTTACGGCACGACCGGCTACATGGGCATCCCAATCCTGATCTCCGCCTTCGGGCCGCAGGCTGCGGTGCCGGCGGCTGTCGCGACGATCCTGCACAACATCCCGGCGATCATGGCGGTCATCATCACGCAGGATCTCGCGGGCCGGAAGGATGTCCGGGTCCTGACGAGCGCAGGCCGGGCCCTCCTGATGACGGTGAGGAATCCGCTCACGCTAGCGGTGCTCGCCGGTGCGGCCTTCTCCCTGACGGGCCTGTCGCTGCCCGCCATGGCCGTGTCGTTCAGCCAGTTCCTGGCCGCGGCGGCCGGCCCTACGGCCTTGTTCGCACTGGGCCTCGGTCTTGCGCGGATCGACGTCGGCCGGGCGCAACTATCACGGCAGATGGCCTGGGTCGTGCCGGTCGTGCTGATCAAGATCCTGGTGCAGCCCGCCCTGACGGTCGCCGTTCTTCTCGTCCTCGTCGGAACCCGGATCGACGTCTGGGCGGCCACCGCCATCGTCATGGCAGCGCAGCCGGTCGGAGCCGGAGCCTACGTGTTCGCCAACAAGTACGACTACTTCCGGGAGGAGGTATCGATCTCCATCATCGTGTCCCTCCTCGTCACCGTGCTGACTTTGACGGCGATCCTGCAGATCTTGGGTGACGTGCTGCAGGTCCGGACCTTCTAAGCAGACTTGCGTTGGCAAGCCAACGCTTCGTCCGCTTAGGTTCTTGTTTTTTCGCAGATTTTCATCGCAAAACCGGCGACCACTTTTGCGAAATCTGCTTAGACCGCGCCGCGAAGGCAGAGGGTGGCGCGCCGCGCGGCAGGAGACCGAGCGGCAGAGTGGGCCGGGCGCTACGCCTCGGGCCCGTCGGCCTCGACCAGGATCTCGCGCTTGCCGGCATGGTTGGCGGGGCCGACGATGCCCTCGCGCTCCATCCGCTCCATCAGCGAGGCCGCCCGGTTGTAGCCGATCTGCAGCCGCCGCTGGATGTAGCTCGTCGACGCCTTCTTGTCCCGCAGCACCACCGCCACCGCCTGCTCGTAGAGGTCCGCCGCCGGTTCGGCGAAGCCGCCCTGGTCGAAGACCGGCGTGTCGGCGGCCGCCTCCGCCGCCTCCTCCTCGTCGGCCGTGACCGCGTCGAGATAGGCGGGCCGGCCCTGCCGCTTGAGGTGGGCCACCACGCTCTCGACCTCGGCATCCGAGCAGAACGGGCCGTGCACGCGCGTGGTGCGCCCGCCGCCGGCCATGAACAGCATGTCGCCCTGGCCCAGAAGCTGCTCGGCGCCCATCTCCCCCAGGATCGTCCGGGAGTCGATCTTGCTCGTCACCTGGAACGAGATCCGGGTCGGGAAGTTCGCCTTGATCGTCCCGGTGATCACGTCCACCGACGGACGCTGCGTCGCCATGATCAGGTGGATGCCCGCCGCCCGCGCCATCTGCGCCAGGCGCTGGATCGCCCCCTCGATGTCCTTGCCGGCCACCATCATCAGGTCGGCCATCTCGTCCACGATGATCACGATGTAGGGCAGGGCCGAGAGGTCCATCACCTCGTCCTCGTACACCGCCTCCCCGGTCTCCCGGTCAAAGCCCGTCTGCACCGTCCGGATGATCACCTCGCCCCGCTCGCGCGCCTCCGCCACCCGCGCGTTGAACCCGTCGATGTTGCGCACCCCCAGGCGCGCCATCTTCTTGTAGCGCTCCTCCATCTCGCGCACGGCCCATTTGAGGGCGATCACCGCCTTCTTGGGATCGGTGACGACAGGGGAGAGCAGGTGCGGGATGCCGTCGTAGACCGACAGCTCCAGCATCTTGGGATCGACCATGATCAGGCGGCACTCCTCGGGCTTCATGCGGTAGAGGAGCGAGAGGATCATGGTGTTGATGGCCACCGACTTGCCCGAGCCGGTGGTGCCGGCCACCAGCAGGTGGGGCATGCGGGCGAGATCGGCGATGATGGCCTCGCCGCCGATGTTCTTACCGAGGCAGAGGGCGAGCTTCTGCTTGGTCTCGGCGAAGGCGGGGGCGGCGAGGAGTTCGCGCAGGTAGACGGTCTCGCGCTTGGCGTTGGGCAGCTCGATGCCGATGGCGTTGCGGCCCTGGACGACGGCGACGCGGGCGGAGACGGCGGACATGGAGCGGGCGATGTCGTCGGCGAGCGAGATCACCCGCGAGGACTTGGTGCCCGGCGCCGGTTCGAGTTCGTAAAGGGTGACGACCGGGCCGGGCCGCACCGCCAGGATCTCGCCCCGCACCCCGAAATCCTCCAGCGTCGATTCGAGCAGGGTGGCGTTCTGTTCCAGCGCGTCGGTGGAGATTGCGGCGCTCGGCGCGAGGCCGCGCGGCTCGGCCAGGAGCGCCAGCGAGGGCATCTCGTAGGCGTCCGGACCGGCAGGCGCGGCCGGCGGCGGAGCCGTCCGGCGGGTCGCGAGCGGGGCGGGCGGCGGCGCGACGCGCCCGCGCGGGCCGGGCTCCTCGGCCGGCGCCTGCGGGCGGGGAATGGCGGGGACGCGCTCGTCCGCGAAGACCGGCTCCCGGCGGCCCGGGGCCTCGGCGGGCTCCTCGTCCCACAGGGCCTCGTCGTTCTCCGAGAAGGCGCGCCGGGCCGCCACGACCGGCGAGTCCTCGGCGAAGTCCGCCGGGCGCGCGAAGCGCGCCGCGCGCCAAGTCTCGATGCGCTCGGCGACGCGGTCGCGGGCGCGCAGGGCCACCTGCGCCACGGCGTCGAGCGAGGCGATGCCGAGGCCGGGGCCGTCGTCGTCCGGCACGGGACCGGGGCCGTGGCGCGAGGAACGGCTGTCGTAGCGCGGGGTCGTGGCCGGATAGGGCTCGGCCTCCTCCTCCTCGTCCTCCAGCACGGCGAGGCTGCAGGCCGCCGTGAGGCTGATCACCGCGGCAATCGCGGCGGCGATGCTCGCCAGCGACCCGGCCGGACCGAGGACGGACTTCGCCGCCCCGAGCAGGCCATCGCCCGCAACGCCCCCGAGCCCGGTGGGCAGGGGCCAGCGGGCGGTGAGGGGCAGAGCACTCGCCGTCGCACTCGCCGCCGCCACGCCGAGCAGCCACAGACCGAGCCGGGCGGGCATGCGGCCGAGACGGTGGGTCCGCAGCAGGCGCACGCCCCAGACCGCCGGCGGCAATGCGAGCGCGAGGGACCCCAGGCCCACGAGCTGCATCCCGAGATCGGATACGATGGCCCCCCCGGATCCCAGGAGGTTGCGCGCGGCGTGGTTGGTGGCGTGGTTGAGGCTCGGATCGTCGATCGACCACGTGGCGAGCGAGATCGTGAACGCGGCCGACCCGGCCACCAGGGCGAGCCCGGTCAGCTCGGTCATGCGCCGCTTCAGGAACGAGCGGAGCGAATCGACGAGTGCATCGTAGGGCGATGCCGAGCGACGAAGCGAGCGCATGGGGAGAGCCGGGTACGCGGAACCTCCCACAACCTAGGGCTGGCGTAGTTAATGCCGGTTTAAGGCTGCGGTCAGCGGAAATCGATATATTTCAACAGCTTAGGTATTTTGGTACCGGGCGCATGAGAAAGGCCCCGGATCGCTCCGGGGCCTGAGGGCGGCGCTGGGGCCCGGCCGTGTCCTGGTGCTAGCGGAACAGGTTCAGGAAGCCGCCCGGCTCGGCGTAGACGCCCGGGCTCGCCGTCGAGCCCTGCCACTTGATGGTGCCGATGAAGGCGTCGCCGCACCAGCGCGAGGTGCCGCCGTTGATGTTGCCGCGGAAGTCGCCGGTCAGCTGGAAGCACTGCGTGGGCGTCAGGTCCGTGGTGTGGAAGCGGACGTCGAGCGAGAGGTTCTTGTAGGCCCAGGTCAGGCCGACGTTGCCGTAATTGTAGCTCGGCAGGTTGAATGAGGCGAACTTCTCGCGGCCGCCGATGAAGCCGTTGACCGAGGTCTTGGAGGCGCCGAGGAAGTAATGGCCGCCCTCGCCCGAGAAGGTGAAGCCGCCCGAGGCCCAGTCCGGCAGGAACGGGAACAGCGTGGCCGGGAGCGTGTAGGCGAGGGTGCCGGAGGCGTAGGTGCCCTCGGTATGCTGGCCGAGGTAGTTCGGCGCGAAGAACACGTTGGCGCCGAGCAGCAGTTCCGGCGTGGCCTGGTACAGGGCCTTGGCGGCGTACTCGATGAAGTCGGTGTTGGCGGTGGTCAGGAAGGCCCCGGTGAACGGATTGATCAGCCGCTGCTCGTTCGGGTAGAAGTAGTAGATCACGCCGAGGTCGAGCGTGAGCTTGTCGAAGGTCGGGCGGATGCCGGCCACCAAGTCGAACTCGAAGTCCGGCCGGGTCGGCAGGCGCGTCTGTCAGGTGTAGAAGCCCGCATACGCGAAGTTGTTGAAGAATTGCGCCTCGAAGAAGGTCTGGTAGCTGCCCTGCAGGTTCGACTGCGAGACACCGCGGAAGTTATAGTCCGTGGCGTAGGCGGAGTAGAATGCGAAGCCGATGAGCGGATCCGGCGCCTTCACCTCGGCCGGCATCACCTTCGGCACAACCGGCAGATCGGCGGCCTGCGCGGCACCGGCACCGAGCAGGAAGGCTCCCGCCACCGCCGCTGCCATGCTTCGCACGAACGTCTTCACAGTCATCGGACCCAGACCCCTTATTCGTATATAGCCAAGGTGCAGGAGTCGAAGCTTGGGCGCAAAAGCAACTTCTATGCATTTGCCTATTTTGTGAGCATTTTCGGGCTTCCCGTGAGGGATGACGCTCCGTTGTTGCGGCCTTGCAACAATCCGGAACCGGGCCAAGACACGGCCGCGACAGCTCGGCCGGCTGCCGACCTTGCGTCCGCCCGGCCGGCCTCGCCTGGAATGGCGTTCCGGTCTCGCCGATCGAGCCACCCGGGCCCAACAGCAAGAAGCCCCGGCTCGCGAGAGCCGGGGCTTCTGGTCGACGACCCGGGGATCGGCCGCCCGGAGGCGGCCGGAGGGGATTCAGTAGTTGTAGGCGCGCTCGCCGTGGTCGGCGAGATCCAGGCCCTCGCGCTCCTCCTCCTGGGTGACGCGCAGGCCAACCAGCAGATCCACGAGCTTGTACAGGATCGCCGAGCCGATGCCCGACCACAGGATGGTGAAGCCGACCGCCTTGATCTGGGCCATGAAGGCCGGGCCGAACTCGTAGGCGGCGGCCACCAGCTCGCCGGGCTTCGTGGCGTAGTCCGGCGCGCCCGAGCCGCCGAGGGCCGGGTTCACCAGGATGCCGGTGGCGAGCGCCCCGATGATGCCGCCGACGCAGTGCACGCCGAACACGTCGAGCGAGTCGTCGTAGCCGAGCGCGTTCTTCACGGTCGAGCACATCACGAAGCAGACCGCGCCCGCGACGAGGCCGAGCACGATCGAGCCCATCGGGCCGGCGAAGCCGCAGGCCGGGGTGACCGCCACGAGGCCCGCGATGACGCCCGAGACGAGGCCCAGCAGCGACGGCTTGCCCTTGGTGGCCCATTCCACGAACAGCCAGGACAGGCCGGCGGCGGCGGTGGCCACGAAGGTGTTGAGCATCGCCAGCGCGGCGGTGCCGTTGGCCTCCAGGTTCGAACCGGCGTTGAAGCCGAACCAGCCCACCCAGAGCAGCGCGGCGCCGATCATGGTCATGGTCAGGGAGTGGGGAGCGAGCAGGTCGCGGCCGTAGCCGATGCGCTTGCCGATGAGCAGGCAGCCGACGATGCCCGCCATGCCGGCGTTGATGTGCACCACGGTGCCGCCCGCGAAGTCGAGGGCGCCCCACTTGAAGAGCAGGCCCGCATCGGCGTTGACGGCGTCGAGAGCGGCCTGCGCGCTCGCCTTGGCGGCGTCGTCGCTGGCCGCGGCCAGCGCCTTGGCGGCGTTGCCCACCGCGTCGGGGCCGCCCCAGTACCAGACCATGTGCGCCATCGGATAGTAGATGAACACCAGCCACAGCACGCTGAACAGCAGCAAGGCCGAGAACTTCATCCGCTCCGCGAAGGCGCCGACGATCAGCGCGGGCGTGATCATCGCGAAGGTCATCTGGAAGCAGATGTAGACGAATTCGGGGATGACGACGCCGTTCGAGAAGGTGGCGGCGACGGAGTTCGCGTCGACACCCTTGAGGAAGGCCTTCGAGAAGCCGCCGACGAAGTCGTTGAGGCCGCCGCCGTTGGTGAAGGAGAGGCTGTAGCCGAAGAACACCCAGAGCAGGCAGGACAGGCAGGCGATGGCGAAGACCTGCGTCAGCACCGACAGCATGTTCTTGGTGCGCACGAGGCCGCCGTAGAACAGCGCGAGGCCCGGCACGACCATCATCAGCACGAGGGCCGAGGAGATCAGCATCCAGGTCGTGTCGCCCTTGTTGGGGACCGGCGCCGGCGGCGCGGCCTCGGGGGCCGGCGTCTGCGCCAGCGACGGCTCTATCAGGAGGAGCGCCAGGGCGGCGCCTCCCAGGCCGACAGCCAGGAGGTTGCGAAGCTTCATGGGAACGGGACTCCCGATCGGTGTCGAGGTGGAGGTTGCGTTGAGGTGTGGCGGGCGGCCCGTCAGAGCGCGTCCGCGTCGGTCTCGCCGGTGCGGATGCGGACGGCCCGCTCGAGGGGCATGACGAAGATCTTGCCGTCGCCGATCTGGCCGGTGCGGGCCGCCGCCGCGATGGTGTCGACGACGTTGGCGACGAGGTCGGCCGCGACCGCCACCTCGATCTTGAGCTTCGGCAGGAAGCTCACCGCGTATTCGGCGCCGCGGTAGATCTCCGTATGGCCCTTCTGCCGCCCGTAGCCCTTGACTTCGGTCACGGTCAGGCCGTGCACGCCGATGCTGGTGAGGGCGTCGCGCACCTCCTCCAACTTGAACGGCTTGATGATGGCCATGACGATCTTCATGGGTCGTGCCCCCTTTCCGACTGGGCACGCCGCCCCCGTCCTCAGCGTCGGGCGGTCGGCGGCGCGGCGTGGGGAGGCACTCGGCGTGCCCCCGGTCGCGCCGGGGCATATCAAGGAACGTGCCAGCGATCGGGCCGGCCGCTACGGACAAGCTGCCCGGTTCCTGGGCCGAATGCGGAGATTCGAGTCGGCGCCGGCGGCCGAGCCGTCTAAAACTTAGGCAAATGACTGCGAAATATGCATGAACCGCAGCGGCACGGGCGCTCGCGTCCTCACTCCGGCGCCTGGGGCTCCTCGCGCACCTGGCGGATCATGCCCTCCTGGGCCACCGAGGCCACGAGGGTGCCGTCGCGCGTGAAGATCAGCCCGCGCGAGAAGCCGCAGGCGCCCGAGGCGCTCGGGCTGTCCTGGGCGTAGAGCAGCCACTCGTCCGCGCGGAACGGCCGGTGGAACCACAGGGCGTGGTCGAGGCTCGCGGGCTGGATGGTGCGCTCGAACACCGTGCGCCCGTGCGCCGCGAGGGCCGTGTCGAGGAGAGTCATGTCGGACGCGTAGGCGAGCACGCTCTGGTGCACGGCCGGATCGTCCGGCAGGGGGCCGGTGGCCCGGATCCAGACGTGGAAGCGCGGCGGCTGGGGCTCGCGCGAGATGTAGCGTTCGAGTTCGACGGCCTTGAGCTCGATCGGGCGCTCGCGCTCGAAATAGGCCCGCACCGGGTCGGGCATGCGCGGCATCACGGTGGCCTTGAGGCTGCGCTCGTCCGGCAGCTCCTCGGGCATCGGCACGGCCGGCATCGGCACCTGATGGTCGAAGCCCGGCTCGGCGACGTGGAAGGAGGCCGACATCGAGAAGATCGGCCGGCCGTGCTGGATGGCGACCACCCGGCGCGTGGTGAAGCTGCGCCCGTCGCGGATGCGGTCGACCTCGTAGATGATCGGCACCCGCGGGTCGCCTCCGAGGAGGAAGTAGGCGTGCAGCGAGTGGGGCCGGCGCTCCGGCGGCACCGTGCGGGTGGCCGCCACCAGCGCCTGCCCGATCACCTGCCCGCCGAAGACCCGCTGCCAGCGCGCCTTGGGCGAGCGCCCGCGGAAGAGATCGTGTTCGAGCTGCTCCAGATCGAGGATGCCGAGGAGTTCGTCGACCGCATGCGTCATGGAAAGCCCGCTCCGGAGGTCCCGTGCCCGGGCGATGTGGCGCGGGCGCCGCACCCCCGTCAAGCGACGCGCCGGCGCGGTTCGTGGTATGGCGGGCGGCCTGAGGAGACGGACGCGAGGTCGGCATGGCGGCGCAAGAGGGGGCCCAGCGGCGAGCCCACCGGGAGATCGTCGTGGCGGGAGGCGGGCTGCCGGGCCTGTCCTTCGCGCTCGCGCTGCGGCAGGCCCTCGGCGAGGCGGTGCAGCTGACGGTCTGTGATCCGGCCTTCGGGCGCCCGGCCCGGCCGGACCTGCGTGCCTACGCGGTGGCGGCCGGCGCGCGGCGGATGCTGGAGCGGCTGGGCGTCTGGTCAGCGGTCGGCCCCACCGCCCAGCCGATCCGCGAGATGGTGATCACCGACAGCCGCCTCGCCGACCCCGTGCGTCCGGCCTTCCTCACCTTCGCGGGCGAGGTGGAGGAGGGCGAGCCCTTCGCCCACATGGTCGAGGGCACGGGCCTCGTGGACGCCCTGCGGGAGGCCTGCGCGGGGGCCGGCATCGCCCTCGAACCGCAGCCCGTCGCGCAGGCACGCCCCGAAGCGGGCCGGATCGCGGCGCGCCTGCCCGACGGGCGCGTGCTGCACGCCGCGCTCGTCGTGGCGGCGGACGGCGCCCGCTCGCGCCTGCGGGAGGCCGCGGATCTCGGCTGGATCGGCTGGTCCTACCCGCAATCGGGCATCGTCGCGACGGTCGCCCACGAGCACGACCACGAGGGGCGGGCGATCGAGCATTTCCTGCCCTCCGGCCCCTTCGCGGTGCTGCCCCTGTCGGACGGCGGCACGCTCGGCCACCGCTCCTCCATCGTCTGGACGGAGCGCAACGCCGACGTGCCGGCGCTCCTCGGCGGCGGACCGGAGGAGGCCCTGCGCGAGGTGGAGCGGCGCTTCGGCCACACGCTCGGCCGCATCGCCCTCGAATCCGACCTGCGCGCCTATCCGCTCGCCTTCGGCCTCGCCCGGCGCTTCTGCGGCCCGCGGCTCGCGCTCCTCGGGGATGCCGCCCACGTCATCCACCCGATCGCCGGCCAGGGTCTCAATCTCGGCCTCAAGAGCGCCGCCGCCCTCGCCGAGGCGCTGACGGATGCGATGCGCCTCGGCCTCGATCCGGGCGGGCCGGACGCGCTGCGGGCCTACGAGCGCAGCCGGCGTTTCGACACGCTCGCGATGGGCGCGGCGACGGACGGGCTCAACCGCCTGTTCTCGAACGACGTCCTGCCGGTGCGGCTCGCGCGCGACCTCGGCCTCGGCCTCGTGGACCGGATGCCGGCGCTCAAGCGCCTGTTCATCCGCGAGGCGGCGGGCCTACGCGGCACGCAGCCGCGGCTGATGCGGGGTGAGGCGCTCTGAGGCGCGGCGCGCATCGGCGCAGGCGATCGCGGCGGCGAGGTAGCCGACCGACGACACGAATACGGTCTGGGGACGGATCGGCTGTTCGAAATGGGCGCTGACGCTCATCGCTGTCTCCCTGATCCCGACCCCGTGCTACTGCCGGTCCGTGCCGCGCCGCAAGGGGGGCGCACGCGTCCGTGAAGACGGGGACCGGCTCAGAACCGTCCGGCCGCCGTGACCTCCCCGATCGTCCTCTCCGGGGTGGCGAGGAGAAGCCGCGGGGCGGGGCCGGAGAAATTCAGATCCTCCGCCGCCGCGGACGGCAGCGGCTCCAGCCGCACGGGGCGGCCCTCGGCCTGGAAGATCGGGACCGTCGCGCTCGCGGCCCCCGCGAAGACCCCGTCGATCTGGCCCGCGCGCAGGGACCCGTCCGCCGTGAGCACGCGCCAGGACAGCGTCTCGCTGCGGGTGACGTCCCGGTCGCGGCCTGCCCCCGGCAACAGCGCGCCGAGATCCTGGCGCAGGTCGCCGCCCTCGCTCACCAGCAGGCAGGACGCGGCCCGGGTGGTGCCGAAGACGAGGCCGACATGCGGGTTGGTGATGCAGGTGAGGGTGCCGGCGGGCTGCAGCGGCCGCGCTTCGGTTGCGGCGAGCGCCAGGGTGGCGGCGGCCGCAAGCAGGCCGGACGAGAGGGCGATGGTGATCGTACGCATGGCGATGGTCCCCGGTGGAGCGTGTGGCCGCTCCGAAGCGTGGCGTTAACCATGGGGCGGACGCGTTGCCGGGAGATGGCGTCGCCGATTGCGTCCGTGTTGCGTGCGCGGCCGCAAGGCCGGCGGGGCGGGCCGGGGCGAGGATCCGCTGCTGCGGCCGGCTCCTGGCGGGAGACCCTCGGTCGGCGGGGGGCGGCCCCGACGCACGTCGATCCGAGGTGCATGGCCGGAGCCGGTGCACCCCGGAGGCAGGGCCTTCGTGTCAGAGCACGAAATCGGCGGCGGTGAGCGCGATGGTTCCGGCCAGCTCGATCGCGAGATCCGCCGTGCGGTCGCCGTTCAGGTCGGCCTGGATCAGGGTCGAGCCCGCGGTGGTGGGCGCGGCGCGCAACTCGCCCGCCTGACCGGTGAAGGCCGCGTTCCCGCGCCACGCGAAGCTGTCGTTGGCCGCGGTCCCGCTCACCGCATCGAGGGCGGAGAGATCGATCACGTCCTGGCCGGACGTGAAGTCCGTGATGTAGTCGCGGCTCTGCGGCAGGCTGTCGGCGACGGCCTCGTAGACGATCCGATCCCGGCCGGCGCCCGTGCTGATGATGTCCTTGCCGCCGCCGCCGATCACGACGTCGTCCCCGTCGCCCGCCTTGATCGAGTCGCCGCCGTTCCCGCCGGAGATCAACTCCGCCTTCGCGGTTCCGGCCAGGAAGTCGGCCCCGTCGGTGCCGCGGATGACGAGAGCCGGCAGCGGAGGGGCCGGGGGCTGCGGCGGGACCACGATGGTGTCGGCCGGTGGCGCGGTGACCGGGGGCGGATCCGCGGGGGCGGGCGCCGCCGCGCGGATGCCGAGGATGAAGTCCGTGACCGCGAGGGTGTGGCGCCCGGCGAGTTCCACCTCGAAATCCACCGCCATGTCGCCGTCGCGGTCGAGCTGGATCATCGTGTTGCCGTTGGCGGTGGTCTCGGTGCGCAGCTCCCAGGCGTTGCCGTCGAAGCGCTCCGTGCCGAGCCACGTCCAGGCCGCGGCATCCTTCGGCGCACCCGGCAGATCGGCGAACCGGATCTTGTCCGTGCCGCCGACGAAGTCGCTGATCAGGTCGCGCCCGTCCGAGAAGGAGGTGTACACGAAGGTGTCCGCACCCTCCCCGCCGTACAGGTAGTCGCGTCCCTCGCCGCCCTGGATCACGTCGTCGCCCGTGCCCGCCGAGATCCAGTCCTGGCCGCCCCCGCCCATGATGTGGTCGCGCCCGGCCGTGCCCAGGAGGGCGTCCGCCTGGGCCCCGCCGAGGATCGGCGTCGTGCCGGCGACGAGGTCCGCGAACTTGGTTCCGGTCGAGCCCGCGCCACCCGCTTGGCCCTTGCCGTTCTTGCCGTGGTTCTCGGTGTAGACGAGATCGCCCGGCCGGTCGCTGAAGTACAGCGCCCCGTATTGTCCCTCGTCCACGACGTTGTGCTTGATGGTCACGCCGCTGACGTTGCCGGCATCCTTGTTGATGTCGGTCACCGACACCGTATAGCTGCCTCCGAGCAGCACGTTCTCGCGGACCGTGATGGCCGAGGCATCGCCCTTCTCGGCCGTGATGCGGATGGCATTGTTGGTCTCGGCCTTGGCGTCGGGGGCATTGCGCCAGTCGACGAGGTTGCCTTCGATCGTCACCGGTCCGGTCGTCTTGCCGATCCAGATCGCGTCCGCATGGGCGCCGACCTGATAGCCGCCGCCGCCGATGTAGTTGCCCGCCACGCGTCCCGATTCAATGTAGATCGCGTCGCTCGGCGCGTTCAGGAAGGCGTTGTTGGTGATCGTGGTGTTCGTGCCCTGCGCCAGCACGAAGTCGAGATAGTATTTGTTGAGCTTCATGCCGTCGAACGTCGAGCGATCGATGGTCAGGCCCGAATAGCCCGGATAGCCCACGACGGCCGCGGTGCCGGCCTGCGCGTCGAACAACGAGTTCTTCAGGGTGACGTCGTTCGCTTGGACGAAGACGGTCATGCCCCGGAAATCGATCGTGTCGAGCGTGACGCCCGCCTTGTAGATCACGACCGTGTTGAGCGCCTTGTTGATGTAGACGCCATCGGCGGCGGTCAGCGTCGCAGCCGAGCGCAGCGGCGTCGGGCCTGCGACGTAGCCGACCGGGGCGTCGATCCCGGGGATCGGCGTCACGTCGCCGTTGGCTGCCCGCAAGGCCGCGAAGTAACTCGTGTTGAGCGAAACCATCTCCAAAGCCCCTGGACCGATGTTCGGGCCCGCCGTTCGCGGCAACAGCGCCGCTCGGCGTCTCCTGCGGTCATTCGAGTGATAGACCGTATTTCTTTCGGCCTGATTAAACGGAATTGCGCCTATTGACCCGACGAATGTCGTCGTTTTGAGGAGCCGGCACATGTATCGACGGCCACAAACCGATGCGAGCGGTTTGGATCGACTGGCGCGACCGTCCGTTTACCACGATGCCGGGCGCCCGACGGTGAGTTGGGCGACGCCCGACCGGAAATCGCCGACGCCAAGACCGTCGGCGCGAACTCTGGCTCGATGATTCGCGGCCGCATATCAAGCACAGGTTGCGCTGTTGGCGCGATTCAACCGAGATGTGGCGCCACGGCCATGCCGGCCCGGGCCGTGCGAGCCGGCCGCTGCGCAGGAGCGAGGTCGCGTCGGAACGGAGAATGCGCCGGGCCGGGCCGATCTCGGCGCCGCCGGCAGTCGATCCGGGTCAGCCGGACGGTGGCTGCTCTCGGCCCGGTCAGGCGAGAGCGGCGGGCTCCGGCGTCGCGGCGAGCTGCAGCAGATCGGGTTCCCGGGCGACGAGGTCCCGCAGCGCCGTCCGGTCGAGGGTCCACCACCGGCTCGCCTCGATACGCGCGATGGTGGCAGGCGGGAACCGGCTGCGGATCACCCGGCCCGGCACGCCCGCCACGATGGCGTAGGGGGGGACGTCGCGGGTGACCACCGCCCCGGTGCCGATGATCGCGCCCCGCCCGATGCGGGCGACGCCCGGGGCCACCGTGGCGTTGTGCCCGAACCAGACATCGTCCTCGATCTCGACCCGCGTCGCCGACACCCGGCTCTCCGGCACGACGCCGAAGGCCGGGTCGTACAGGAAGGGATGCGTGGAGAGCGCATCGATCGGGTGATTGGCGTTGAGGATGCGGACCGACTTCGCGAAGGAACAGTAGCGGCCGATCCGGGTGCCGGGGGGGATGCGCCAGCGGTCGAAGCAGCCGTAGGAGTAGAGGCCGATCTCGATCCCGTAGCGCGACCGGAATGCGTCGCGCAGGTAGACGCTGTCGAATTCCCGTCCGCGCAGGAGCGGGACGACGACGCGGTCGAACAGGCGGTCGGGCAGCGCCATGGGGGCCTCGTTCCTCAGCGGGCGGGCCGTCCGGCCGGCGCGGGTCCGGCCGGCAGGCCGCGGCTCAGGATGCGGTACAGGCCGCGGGCGGCGCGGTAGGCCTCCGGAAAGCGCCAGCGCAGCCGCGTCTTCAGGTGCGCGAGCCGCAGCCGGCTCTCCTGGGGCACGTCCGCGAAGTAGCGGGCGCGCAGGTCGGGATCGAGCCGCCGCAGGCAGGCGAGGTACTCGCCCCCGTAATGGATCGCGAACGGATCCTTCCAAGGCTTATGCGGAGTGGTGAAGTGCACGATGGCGGGCCTGTCCCGGATGCGCCGGAAGACCTCCGGCGCGCAGGCGAGGTCCCGCGCGGTCGCATCCGCCATGCGCGGCTGAAAGTTCCAGCGCGGGTCGGCGAACAGGATCCGGCCGCGCAGCACGAGGTTGAGGGCGTCCTGGTCGAAGTAGGTCAGCCGCGGCCCGAGGCGCGCGATCTCGCCCGCCACCGCCTCGGCGATGCCGTCGCGGCGCCAAGCCTCGAGGTTCATCAGCAGCACCCCGGAGTTGAAGTACGGCTCGTCCGGGGCGAAGCCGATCGCCGCCCGGCTGTCGCAGAACGGGTCGCGGATCGCCGCCGCCGCATGCTCGCGGATGTCGAGCCGCCAGAGCGGAGCGATGTCGTCGAGCACGATCAGGTCCGCGTCGAGGTAGAGCACCTTCTCACGCCGCGGCATCAGGTAGGGCAGGAGCAGGCGCGCGTAGATTCCCGCCGAGAAGGCCTCGCTCACCGGGAAGCCCTCGAAGCGGTCGAGGGAGATCTTCTGGAAGTGGCAGAAGTGCCGGTCCTGACCCTCGAACAGTGCGGCGATCCGGGCCATGCAGGCCGGGTCGGTCTCGGCGTGGAAGATGTGGACGTCGAGCGGCAGGCTCGGGCCGGCGTCGAGGAGCGAGGCCACCGTCACCAGCGCGTGGCGGAGGAAGGCCCGGTCGATGCAGAGGGCGACCGCGACGCGGTCGGTCTCGTCGGTCTGGGTGGCGGTCATGCGTCTGCGCTCGGTTGGCCCGGGCGGCCGCGGCCGCCCGCCGGTGGTCGGGGCGGGGTGTCGGAGGTTTGCGTTCTGCCATCGCCCCAGGATGCGGACGCATCGATCTCGATCCCGGGCTTGCCCGGGATCGACGGGGCCGATGACCCATCTCGACGTTTCGATGCCGAGCCGGAGGCTTGGCGACGATTCGAGTACGGAACCAAGGGTCGTCCTCGACGGCCGTTGGTCTTACTGCGTGGGCTTGAAGTCGTACTCGACCTTGAGGGCCACCTCGATCGTGTCGCCGGGCTGCAGATCGGTCTCCTCGTCGGCCGGGATGCGCGTGCGCTGGGCCGGGTCGGTCCGGCGATAGACGGCGATCTCGGGCGTGCCGCCGCCGCCGCGCACGAGCTGCGAGCGCACGACGCCCGTGTAGAGCAGCTTCTCGCCCACCGCCTGCAGCTTGGCGCGGGTCTGGGCGAGCTTGATGTCGTTGTCCTGCAGGTCGCGCAGCACCTCCGCCCGGCGCTGGTCGACGAAGCGGTCGACCGACCGGGCCGCATCCTGGCGGTCCTTCTTCGCCTGCTCCGTCTGCACGCCGATCTGGAGCGCGCGGGTGGAGGAGAGCAGGCTCAGGCGGCGGGTCTCCAGGGCGCGGGTGATCGGCACCACGCCGCGCCGGTTGAGGTCGTTGATGCGCTCGATCTCGCTGGAATCGAGCTGGGCGCCCTCGTCCTCCTTCTTGCGCTGCTCGGTCAGGACCTCGATGCGGTCGTCGTAGAGCTTGACGGTGCGCTTCAGGTGGTCGCGCTCGCGCGAGAAGTCGCCGGCGCGGGCCGCCAGCAGCTTCTGCTCGTTGTCGAGGATCTGGTTCAGCACCGGGGCGGGCAGCGGGGCATCGAGAACCGCCTTGCGGTCGAACTCGGATTTCCCGTCGAGTTCGGCGCGCAGCCGCGCGGCCGTCGCCTGTCCGCGCGCGAAGTCGGCCCAGAGCGACTGGTACTCCCCGCGCAACTCCGCGGTCTGGAGGATCGGGCTCTCCATCCGGAAGCGCTGCAGGTCGTAGCCGCCCGCCAGCGACACCGCCTGCCGCACGCTGAGGCCCGGCCGGTAGGGCTGCTCGCCGGGCTTGGCCACGTCGCCGCTGACGTAGATCGGCCGGTACTCGGCGATGGCGAGCGTGATCTCGTCGCCGGAGATCACCGTGAGGTTCTCCTTGCCGTCCTGGCCCCGGATGGTGAGGCTGCGGTTGGGCAGGAGCGTCTTCACCTTCTCGCGCGCCGCCGCGACCGGAAACCCCGCGACCCTCACCTCGCCGATCAGCGGGAAGGACACCTCCCCGTCGAGGTTCACCGTGAGGCGCTGCTTCATCTCCGGCACGCCCGCCACCGAGAATTCGAGCACGTCGCCCGCCTGGAGGCGGTATTCCGCGGCCGTCGCGGCCCCGCCGACCAGCAGCGCACCCGCCGCCGCCACGGCGCGCGCCGCCCGCACCATCCCCGCTGCTCCTGCTGTCCGACCCGTCATCCTCCGGTTCCTCCTGATGGTGATTGCACAGATGTAATCAATCCGCGCGCCGTGCGCGGAAATGCTTTTTGAATCAGCGTGTACCGTGTAGAATACATCGCATCATGGCAAGAATATCCAGAAATAGCCCGTAGACGGTCTGCACATTGCTGAGTTAGACTGATGCTCGAAGGGCGCGGCAGGCCCGATTGCCGCCCGGCGGCTGCGGCCTGCTCGCCCCGTCCCCGATCGTGGAGATGTCTTGCATGATGCGCCCGCTCATGACCCCGCTCGCCGTGCTGGCCTGCCTCGGTGCGACCCTGCCCGGACGCGCCGCGTCGCCGGCCGTCGTCTCGGGCTTCGCGGTGGAGGGGGCACGGGCACTGCGCGGGCAGCCCGCCGGTGCGGCCGCCTGCCCGGCCCCGGTCGAGCCCGTGGCGGACATGGCCGGCCTGCAGTCGCGCTACGATCCGAAGGACCCGACCCAGTCGCGCGTCAGCGCCGAGCGGGAGCGCCACGAGGCCGATCGCGGCGGGCGGCTGATGGCCTTCGCCACCGCGCTCGCCCGGCTCGCCGACCAGGCGGTGGCGAGCCGGCCGGCCAATCCCGACCTCGCCCGCTGCGCCCTGCACCAGATCGCCGTCTGGGCGCGCCGGGACGCGCTCTTCGCCGGGTCCGAGCGCAACGACGAACTCGGCCGGCACCAAGCCGTGATGACCCGGGCGTGGCACCTCGCCAACGTCGCGGCGGTGATGCTCAAGGTGGCGCCCGGCCCCGGCGGCGCCGACGGGGCCGCGTCCCGCGCCTGGATGGCGCGGCTCGCCCGGTCGGTCATGGACGAGTACGGGGCCGACAACCAATGGTCCCGGCACGGCGCCAACCACCTCTACTGGGCCGGCGTTGGGGTCGGACTCGCGGGTGCGGTGCTGAACGATCCCGCCATGCGGGACTTCGCGGTCGCGGCCCTGCGGCGGGGCCTCGACGACATCGACGCGAACGGCGCCCTGCGCAAGGAGATGGCCCGCGGCGAGCGCGCCCTGTTCTACCAGCACTTCGCGGCGCTCGCCCTCGTGGTGCTGGTGCGCTACGCCGACGCCAACGGCATCGCCCTCGATGCCGCGCAGGAGACGGCGTTCCGGCGCATGCTCGCCTTCACGGCGGCCGGGACCCGCGATCCGGGCAAGGCGCAGGAGATCGCGCGCGCCCGGCAGCTGCCCACCCGGGACCGCCAGTCGCTGGCCTGGATCGACCCGGTCCTGCCCTGGCTGCGCCCGCGCGACCCCGACCTCGCCGCTGATCTCGACGCCCTGGCGACCGAGGCGCGGGCACGCCCGGCCTGGCACGTCTGGCTCGGGGGCAATGCGAGCGCGGTGCTCAACCCGGAGGGCAGCCCGCGCCCGCGGAGCGAGCGGCCCTGACGCCCTGCGTGCAGACCGGCTGCACTGCACGCAGGCGTGGTGCGATGCCGCAGGAACGGTCCGGTCGTCATGCCGTTCCAAGGCGCCTCGGTGAACCCTCACACCCTGGGAGCCTGAACGATTGACGATCGACCTTTCCCCGACCGGCCACGAGCAGTCGACCGGCTCCGCCGCGGAGCCGTTCGAAGCGACCATGCTGGCGCTGAGCCACGCCATCAGCGATCACGAGGAGCGGCGCCGCGCGCAGCTCGGCCAGATCGAGCAATTGGCGCGGTGCGGACAGAAGCGGGAGACCGCCCTGCTGGCCTTGGGACGGACGGAAAACGCGCTCGCGCTGATGCGGTCGCGGCAATCCTACCTGCGGACGGTGCTGCGGCTCGAGCCACCCCGGCTGTAGCCGACGCTCCGACGGCCGCGGCCCGGGGGGATTCCCTCCGGGCTGCATCGATGCCGGCCTCGCACGCCGGCCGGCCGCATCCGCCCCGCCCGAGCGCCGGGGCCGGCCTGCCGGTCATCTTCCGCGTGCGGTGCAGGCTGGTGTAGAAGCCCGGCGGCCGGGCGATCGGGGCGTCGCGCCCGGCGCGGCGCGGCGCGGGGGAGGTTCGGGAGATCGTGCGGTGAAGCGTGTCGCCGCCCCGGACCCGGGAGCCTCGCATCCGAGGCTCTCCCTGATGGACGAGTGGCGCCGCCGGCCCGGCGACGGCCTCGTCTACTGGCCGGCCCTCGGCGGGCGCTCGCTGGCGGTGTTCGGCGACATCCACGGCCGCGACGACCTCCTGGCCGACGCGCAGGCGCGCCTCGACGCCGTGGCGGGCGCCCGGGGCCTGCGCCCGCTGGAGATCTATCTCGGAGACTACGTCGACCGCGGCCCGGACAGCCCGGCGGTGCTCGATCGATTGATCGCCCGCGGGCGGGAGCGGGAGACGGTCTGCCTGCGCGGCAACCACGAGGCGCTGCTGCTCGGTGCCCTCGACGACCGCGCGGTGCTGCGCTCCTGGCTCGGCTGGGGCGGCGACGCCACCCTGCGCGCCTACGGCTGCCCGCTGCCGCGCAACCAGGAGCCCGCGGCGGCGGACCTCGCCGCGCTGCAGCAGCACCTGCGCCGGGCGCTGCCGGCGCACCACCGCGCCTTCCTGGCTGGCCTGCCGGTCGCCTACACGATCGGGGCGCTGCTGTTCGTCCATGCGGGCATCCGTCCCGGCCGCCTGATCGAGCGGCAGGACGAGGCGGACCTGCTCTGGATCCGCGAGCCGTTCCTGTCGTCCACGCGCGATCATGGCCTCCTCGTGGTGCACGGGCACACGCCGGTGGCCGCGCCCGATTTCCGCTTCAACCGCATCAATCTCGACACCGGCGCGGTCTATACCGGCGTCCTCACCTGTCTCCTGGTCTCGGACCGGTCGATCGAGGTGCTGTAGGCGGCACCGCGCTCACCCCTGACCATCCGTGCCGCGCGGCAGGGACCGCCCGGGCCGGGCGGGCGAGCAGGCCTCGCTCCAGGCCGCCCGGGGCACGTCCTCGCCGGCGAAGAGCTGGGCGTAGGCGGCCAGCAGCTTGGGCTCCTCGTAGGTCCAGGCCAGCTCCTCGCGCACGCGCCGCCGCCCGAACGCGCCCATCTCGGCCCGCCGGGCCGGATCGGCGAGGAGGTCGAGGATCTTGTCGCCGAAATCCGCCGGTTCGGTGTTGCGGGCGTAGAGCGAGGCGGCCCCGGCCGAGACGCGGCCCTCCGTGAGGTCGAACTGCACGATCGGCTTGGCGAGCGCCATGTACTCCATGATCTTGTTCATGGTGGACTTGTCGTTCATGGCGTTCGGCCGGTCCGGGTTGACGCAGACATCCGCCGTCGAGAGCGCGCTGAACAGCACCTCGTCCGTCACCCGGCCGGTGAAGGTGACGTAGTCCGACAGGCCCATCCCGGCGCAGGCGCGCTCCATCTCGGCGAGCGCCGGCCCGCCGCCGACGATCACGAACTGCACGTCGGTGCGCCCGCGCTCGACTACGACGTGGCGCGCCGCTTCGAGCAGCAGGTCGATGCCCTCCTGCTGCCCGATCACCCCGACATAGCCGACGAGGTGAGCGCGCCCGTTGCGCCAGTGCGGGTCGGGCGGCAACTCGCGGATGCGCGCCAGGCTCGGACCCGAGCGCACCACGTGCACGCGCGCCGGGTCCATGCCGCCGCGGGTGATGGCGATCTCCCGGTAGGAGCCGTTCGTGGCAATCGACACGTCGGCGGTCCGGAAGGTCAGGCGCTCGAGCAGCAGCATCAGCCGCCAGCCCCAGTCCCGGCGCCCGAACTTCGCCTCGTAGAGTTCCGGGTTGATGTCGTGGTGGTCGAACACGAACTTCTTGCCGAACAGCTTGAAGAAGCCGCCGACGAGGAAGATCAGGTCGGGCGGGTTGCAGGCGTGGATGGCATCGAAGCCGCGCTCGCGCAGCACCCGGAGGGCGAGCCGGAACTCCCAGAACAGGGCGGCGGAGTACTCGGCGAGGTAGCCGAGCGCGCCGTGCCCCTCGACCGGCAGCGGATGCCGGTAGATATGGACCCCCTCGATGACCTCGTGGCGCGCCTGCGCGTCGCGGCCGGTGGGGCAGATGACCGAGACCTCGTAGCCGGCCCGGCGCAAGGCGGTCGCCTCCGACCACACCCGCCGGTCGAAGGGGACCGGCAGGTTCTCGACGATGATCAGGATCCTGCGCATCGGCCTACCACAGGAAGCCGTCGTAACGGTCCTCCAGCGCCTCGGCCTCGGGCAGGCGCGCGAAGTCGAGGATGCGCTGGTCGGGACCGAGGAGGTCGGCCACCGCGCGGTACTCGGGCGACTTCGCGGTCACCACCACCGCCTCGGCATCCGCCACCGCCTCCTCGATCGAGCCGACCATCAGATCGGCGATGTGCGGGATCACCCCGTACAGGTAGTTGCGGTTGGCCCCCGTGAGCCGGGCGAGTTCGACGTTCCGGTCGAAGATCCGGACCTGACACCCCTTGCCGATCAGCCGCTCGATGATCTCGAGATAGGGGCTCTCGCGCAGATCGTCGGTGCCGGCCTTGAAGCTGAAGCCCAGGAAGGCGACGCGCTTGGCGCCGGTCTCCAGGATCCACTCGGTGCCACGCTCGATCTGCTGGCGGTTGCTGCGGCCGATATTGGCGATCACCGGCAGATCGAGGTCGTGCGAAAGCGCGTGGTGGGCGAGCGCGCGGGTGTCCTTGGGCAGGCACGAGCCGCCGAAGGCGAAGCCCGGCTTGAGATAGGCCTTCGAGATGTTGAGCTTCTCGTCGGCGCAGAACATCTCCATCAGGGCGTGGCTGTCGATGCCGGTCTGCTTGCAGATCGCCCCGATCTCGTTGCCGAACGTCACCTTCAGCGCGTGCCAGACGTTGTCGGCGTACTTCGCCATCTCGGCGATTTCGAGCGAGGTGCGGAAGGTCGGGCCGGGCAGCCCGTCGTAGAGCCCGACGAGCCGCTCGGCGGTCTCGGGGTCGATCTCGCCGATCACCGTCTTGGGCGGATCGTAGAAATCCGCGATCGCGGTGCCCTCGCGCATGAATTCGGGATTGCTCGCCAGGCCGAACCGCTCACCGACCTGCCCGCCGATCTCCTGTTCCAGGATCGGCAGGACCCGTCCGCGCACGGTGCCCGGCAGGACGGTCGAGCGCACCACGATCGAGTGGTAGGCGTTCTTGCCCGCGATCGCCTTGCCGATCTGGCGCGCCACCGTCTCGACCGCACTCGTGTCGAGGGAACCATTCGGGCGGCTCGGCGTTCCGACGCAGATCAGCGACAGGTCGGTGTCGAGGGCGGCCTCCTCGACATCCATCGTCGCGCGCAGGTTTCCGGCCGCGACGGCATCGGCCACGTATTCGGCCACGTCCTTCTCGACGATCGGCGCTCTGCCGCTCGTCAGCAGGTCGACCTTCGTCTGATTCAGGTCCACGCCGACGACGTGATGGCCCATATGCGCCAAGCAGGCCGAGCATACGGTGCCGACGTAGCCGAGGCCGAACACACTGACATTCATGCCTTGAATCCTCTTTCCGCGCAGGAATTGGGATGCGACCGTCGTCGTGGCGCCGGCTAAGCTCTCCGGCGGACACGGCATGATGTGACGTGGACTGGGGCAGTCCGATCGATTGCCGAGCTTGGCTCTATCGCACCGCAGTAATCGTGCGATCTGGGAGCGGGCCGCGTCAACCCCGAAAAATAAACCAACTTAGACCAAATATGACTAATTATTAGGCAAAATATGATTAATTTTTAGGCTTCCTAGGGCCGACCCTAGCCGATAACGTCCGGCCTCATCCAGAGCGGTTGTGCAGTGCGGTATGTCGCGGATCCGCGAGGAAGCCGGGCGGACCAGTAAGCAGGGACTCAGCAATGGTGGCCTCGTTCGAACCGTACCGCGCCCATGCCCGCCATGCGCCGCAGCCGATCGACAGGCGACAGACCCTCACCCTCCCGGTTCCGCTTCTCAGCCTCGCCGCCTGTCTGGCCGACATCCTGGCGATCATGTCGGCCGCCGCCGCCGCCGGCTTCCTCTATCATTGGGCCGCGTTCGGCACGCTCGGTCCGGTCGACGGATGCGTCGCGGCGGGCGCCGTGCTCGCCTCCCTGTTCGCGATCCGGATGCACGCCCGGGGGCAGTACGCCCTGGAGCGGCTGACCGCGCGGGGCCTCGGCGTCGCCGATATCCTCTCGACGTGGTTCATCGCCGCCGCGATCCTGATGGGGCTCGCCTTCCTGCTGAAGGCCGGCAGCGATGTCTCGCGGGGCTTCTTCGTCACCCTGGTCGCGGCCGGCCCGCTCGCGGTCTGCGCCGGCCGGGCGGGCGTCCGTGCGCTGGCGCGCCGGGCGGTGCGCGAGCACCGCGTGGTGGAGCGGCGCGTCCTGCTCATCGGCGAGCGCGGGGAGGCGCTGAGCCTCGGCCTGCAGCGGCGCCTGCGGGATTCGGGCACCCGCATCGTCGACGTGATCGCCTGCGACTTCCCGGGGGGCGACATCGAGGCCTGCGCGGCGGCGGCGATCGGGCGGGCGCGGGCCGAGCGGGTGGACCAGATCCTGATCTGCCTCAACTGGTCGCGCTTCGGCGAACTCAACGAGGTGCTGGCGCGCCTGCGGGTGCTGCCGCTGCCGGTCCTGCTCGTGGCCGATCACGGCCTGCGCAGCCTGCTCTCCAACCCGCTCACCCAGATCGGCTCGGTGCCGGCCGTCGAGGTGCAGCGCAGCCCGCTGAGCCTCGGCGAGCAGGCGGCCAAGCGCCTGTTCGACCTCGCCGTCGCCGCCTGCGCCCTCGTCGCCCTGCTGCCGCTCCTCGCGGCGGTGGCGGTGGCGGTGCGCCTCGACAGCCCGGGCCCGGTCCTTTTCCGCCAGACCCGGATCGGCTTCAGCGGCCGGCGCTTCCGGATCTACAAGTTCCGCACGATGACGACGCTCGACGACGGGGCGGTCGTCCGGCAGGCGCGGCGGGACGACGCCCGCATCACCCGGGTCGGCCGCTTCCTGCGCAGCTCCAGCATCGACGAGCTGCCCCAGCTCCTCAACGTGATCCGGGGCGACATGTCCCTCGTCGGCCCGCGCCCGCACGCGCTCGCCCATGACGACGAATACACCCGGCTGATCGCGAACTACGCCTTCCGCCACCACGTCAAGCCCGGCATCACGGGCCTTGCGCAGGTGAGCGGCTGCCGCGGCGAGACCCCGACCGTCGATCACATGGAGCGGCGCGTGGAGCACGACATCGCCTACGTCAACCGCTGGAGCCTCTGGCTCGACCTCAAGCTGATCGTGATGACGGCCGTCCAGGTCCTCAAGCACGACGCCTACTGAGTGCCACGCCGCGTCGGCGGCCTGTCGAGAACCCCAGAGCCGGTCGGGCGCGCGGCCACCCGCCGCCCGGACCCTCGTCCCGTTCGCCCGTCCGATTGAGGTGAGAATGACCCCGACGGCTGCGGCCCTGACCACCCTGAGCCCGGCGGGCCTGCCCACGGCGCGCCGCTCCGCCCGGCTGCGCGCCGCGGCGCCCGCGGGGTACCGGCCCGAGCCGCGCGCCGCGCTGGTCTGTGCCGCCATCCTGCTCGGCGGCCTGCTCTTCCCGAGCGAGGCGGCGATCAAGGCCGGGATCGTGCTCACCAGCCTGCGCATCGCGCTGCTCGTGCTCCTGCCCTGGAGCCTCATGGTGCTGGGGCGCAAGCTCACCCGCGGCGGCTACGTGCCGGTGATGTCCGACGTGGTCGTGCTCCTCCTCGTCCTGTGGATGGAGCTGGCGCTCGTGGTCACCCAGGGCCCGGCCGCGGTGGCGAGCGCCAGCGGGCTGCGCCCGGTGGAGTTCCTGAGCGCCTACCTCGCCGGCCGCTGCCTGTTCGGCACCCGCGCGGGGCTGGAGCCCTTCGCGCGCGTCCTCCTGGTGGTGGCCGGCATCCTGCTCCTCATGGCGATGATCGACCTCGCCTCGGGGGAGAACATCTTCGCACGCATCGCCCGTCAGGTCTTCGGCGTCGACCGGGGTGCCCTCTACATGACGCAGTACCGCTTCGGGCTGCCGCGGGCGCGGGCGTCGTTCGAGCACGCCATCCTGTTCGGCACCTTCTTCGCGACCTGCGCGACGCTGCTCTACCACCTCCTCGACAGCCCGACCCTGAAGGCGGCGGCCGTCGCCCTCTGCCTCGCCGGCGCCCTCTCGGCCCTGTCTTCGGCGCCGCTCCTCGCCTTCATGCTGTTCGTCGGCTTCGTCACCTACGACCGGCTGCTCTGCCACGCGACCTGGCGCTGGACGGCCTTCGTCGGCGTGCTGCTGTACGGGCTCGCGATGCTGCTGCTGCTGGTCGACGATCCGCTGCGCACGCTCATCGACCTGTTCACCCTCGACCCCCAGACGGGCGTCTATCGCTTCCTGATCTGGGAATGGGTCGCCTACAACCTGCAGGCTTCGCCGTTCTTCGGCATCGGCACCCGCGACTGGGTGCGGCTGTCCACCATGGTGTCGAGCGTCGACGCCCTCTGGCTCGCCCAGGCGCTCAATGCGGGCTATGTCGGCACGGCGCTGCTCGCGCTCTCGGTGCCGAGCGCCTTCTTCGTCTGGACCCCGCGCGCCACGCCGCGCCGCGACGATCCCTGGCACGCGCAGGCCCGCAAGGCCCTGACCATCGCGCTGGTGCAGCTCTGCTTCATCTCCTTCACGGTGTTCTTCTGGGGCACCGCCTGGGCGTGGTTCGCGCTCCTGATCGGCATCCGCGCCGGTCTCTCGGAGGCGCGCTACCTCGGCCCGGCCGCGCGCGGCGAGGACGGCGCGGGCGGCCTCGCCGCCCGGCTCCCCGCGCGCCTCGCCCGCCCGGCCGGCGCCGCGCTGCGCCGGCCCCTCGCCGAGGAGGTGCGTCGCGCCGATGCTTGACCGATCCGCCTCCGGAGCGCGCCCCGCGGCGCCCGCGTCCACCAAGCCGACGATCCGCCGCCGGATCAGCGATCCCGGGGACGTCTCCTACCTGATCTCGGTCGCAAGACGGCGCTGGCGGATCATCGCCGGCCTCGCGCTGGCCGGCCTCGCGCTCGGCGGCGCCTACCTCGCCGCGGCGACGCCCCAGTACCTCGCGACCGCCCGCATCCTGGTGGATTTCCGCCGCCTCGCCGACATCGGCCAGGACCAGCTCGCGATCAACAACAAGGTCAACGACTCGGCGGTCGACAGCCAGGCGACGATCATGACCTCCGACGGCGTGGTCGGGACCGTGGTCCGCGACCTCGGCCTCGACCGGGATCCCGAATTCGTCGAGGCCTCCTCCGGCGTCTCGCGCCTGCTCGCCCTGGCGGGCCTCGCCGAGGCGGCGCCCGAGACCGACGAGGCGCGCCGGCGCGTGGCGATCGAGGCGATGGGCAAGCGCCTGCGCGCGGTGCGCGTCGGCGTCTCCTACGTGATCGAGGTGCGCGCCCTGACGCGGGACGCCGCCAAGTCCGCCCGGATCGCCAACGGCATCGCCCGCGCCTACATCGACGACCAGCTCGCCGCCAAGCAGGAGACGGCGGGCAGCGCCAACGACTGGTACCGGCGGCGCGTCGCCGATCTCCAGGCCCAGGCCGGCGAGGCCGAGAAGGCCGCGGTGGAGTATCGCGCTCGCAACGAGATCATGCTGGTCGACGGCAAGTTCGTGGACGAGCAGCAGCTCGGCGAGCTCAGTACCCGCCTGATCACCGCCCGCAGCGACCGCGCCCAGGCCGAAGCCAAGCTGGAGCAGATCGAGGCGATCCTGCGCAACGGCGCGCAGGGGGCGGTGGCGGACGAGTTCCGCAACACCGTCATCGTGGCGCTGCGCCAGAAGCGGGCGCAGGTGAGCCAGCGCATCGCCGAGAACACCGACCGCTACGGCCCGACGCACGAATCCGTCGAGCGCGCCCGCGCGGAGCTGCGCGAGGTGCAGAACTCCATCGCCGAGGAGTTCCGGCGCCTCGCGGCGGGTACCCGCAGCGACGCGGCCGTGGCCAAGCTCAACGAGGAGGCGATCAGCCGCGGCCTCGAGGACCTCGCCGCCCGCTCGGGCCGCGCCCAGGCGATCCGGGTCGAACTCGCCCAGCTCCAGAGCAAGGCCGACACCTACAAGGCGATGCGCGACGCCTTCATGTTCCGCTTCACCGAGGCCGCGCAGGAACAGACCTACCCGGTCACCGAGGCGCGCGTGGTGAGCGAGGCCTCCGCGCCCCTGCGTCCGGCCTCCCCCGACCCGTTCCGCTCGCTGGTGGGCGGCCTCGCGGCCGGCCTCGGCCTCGGCTGCGTGGTGGCGCTCGCCCGCGAGATCACCTCTCGCCGCGTGCGCGACCGGGAGCAGCTGGAGGCGGCGGTGCGCGCGCCCTGCGTGGCGGTGGTGGGCGAGATGCCGGCCCTCGCCCGCTCCGGCGGGCGGGCCGTGCCGGGGGGCCGGCCGCTCGAATTCGCCGCGCGCGATCCCCTGGGCGCCTTCGCGGAGGCCCTGCGCGGGGTGCGGCTCGCCGCCGACGTGCAGCGCCCCCCGGAGCCCGGCCGCAACGGCATCGTGCTCGGCGTGATCGCGGCCCTGCCCGGCGAGGGCGCCACCACGGTGGCCTCGAACCTCGCCTCCGTGATGGCGGCGGCGGGCAGCCCGACGCTCCTCGTCGACCTCGATCTGCGCCGCCGCCGCCTCAGCGCGCTCGTGCGGCAGGACGCGGGCGGAACGGAGGCTGCGGGCCAAGAGGGCGGCCAAGGGGCCGGCCACGGCCTGCAGGAGGTGCTCGACGGCACGGCGCCGCTGCGCGAGGTGATCGACCGCCGGGAGGCGACCGGGCTGCACGTCCTGCCGTCGAGCGCGGTGCGCGACCGCCTGCATCCCGCCGAGCGCATGACCTCGCCCGCCCTGGAGACCCTGCTCGATGCCGGGCGCAAGGGCTACCGCTACGTGGTCCTCGACCTGCCGCCGATGCTGCCGGTCGCCGATGCCCGGGCGCTCGCGCCCCACGTCGATGCCTTCGTCCTCGTCACGCGCTGGAATCACACCACCCTGGAAGATCTCCAGAACGCCATGGCGCTGAACCCCGGGATCGCCGGCAAGCTCGTCGGCGTCGTTCTCAACCGGGCCGACCCGGTGATGCTCCAGCGCGCGGACGACCTCGTGCTGATCCGCAGCCTCGCCTACCTCGACGAGACGGCCCTCCGCCAGGAGGCCGCGTGATGCTCCCCTCCCGCCCCGATCGCGATCGCCCCCGCGGGCGGTCGGTGACCCCGACCGTCCCGGCACCTGCCCGGTGCGCCGCATCCCGTGGAGCCGTGCCCGCATGACCTACATCGATCAGGATCTCGCGCTCGCGCCCTATCCGGGGCGGGGTGCGTCGGGGCCGACGCTCCAGAACGAGATCCGCGCGGTTCTCGCGCTGCTGCGCCGCCGGCTGCCGCTGATCCTCGCCTGCGCGCTCCTCGGCGGGATCGTGTTCACGGTCTTCGCCTACACGGCGACGCCGCTCTACCGGGCGAGCGCCGAGATCTCGGTCGATCCCCGCCGCCTCAGCGTCCTCGACACCAAGGACGAGCGCCGCCGCCAGGAGCCGGTCTTCGACCCGGCCCGCGTCGACAGCCTCGTGGAGACGGTGCGCTCCGAGCGCATCACCCGCGCGGTGGTGGCCGACCTGAACCTCGACGAGGATCCCGAGTTCAACGGCACCCGTCCGGGCACGCTCGCGCGCCTCACGGCGTGGATCACCGGAGAGGCGCCGGACGCCCCGAGCCCGGCCGAGCGCCGGCAGGCCGCCGTGGAGGCGGTGGCCGGCGGCCTCTCGGCCGCCCGGGTCGAGAACACCTTCGTGATGGAGGTCCGTTTCCTGGCCGAGACCCCCGAGAAGGCCGCGCGGGTCGCCAACGGCTTCGCGCAGGCCTTCCTGCGCGACCAGATCCAGGCCAACAGCGACACCACCCAGCAGGCCGCGGGCTGGCTCAAGAAGCGGCTCGACGATCTCGCCCGCGAGGCCACCCGGGCCGAGGCCGCGGTCGCCGCCTACAAGCGCCAGAACAACATCGCGACCGCGGACGGCAAGTCGATCGACGATCAGGCGCTCGCCTCGATCAGCACCATGCTCACCGAGGCGGCGGGCACCACCGCGACCGCACAGGCCAAGCTCGACCGCGTGGTCGCGGTGAACCGCGCCGCCACGCCCGACCTCGCGGTGGCCGACGCGCTGACGAACGAGGTCATCACCAAGGTGCGCCAGCAATACCTGGAGACCACCTCCCGGGCGAGCGAACTCGCCTCGCGCTTCGGCGAGGAGCATCCGGTGGTCAAGCGCCTGCGGGGGGACGCCGCCAACATGATGGAATCGATGCGCAGCGAGCTGCGGCGCATCGAGGAAGTCTACCGCAGCGATCTCGAGATCGCCCGCAAGCGCGAGGCGGCGTTGCGCCAGAGCCTCGACGAGCAGTTCCGCAAGACCAGCGACATCGGCGCCCATCAGGTCCGGCTGCAGGAGCTGGAGAGCACCGCCCGCACGGCGCGTCAGGCCTACGAGGATTACGCCCAGCGCTACATCCAGACGGTGCAGCGCGAGACCTTCCCGGTCAGCGAGGCCCGGCTGATCGCCGAGGCGACCCCGCCCACCAAGAAGTTCTCGCCCAAGCGCACGCTGCTGATGGGGCTGGGCTTGGTCGGCGGCGGCGCGCTCGGCCTGCTGCTCGGCTTCGGAGTCGACTTCGCCGACCGCAGCCTGCGCACGCGCCGCGAGGCGGCGGAGGCGGTCGGCTGCGACTGCCTGGGCTTCATCCCGGCCGCCCGCGACGAGACCGGCCGCCAGGGCGCGGGCGACCCGGCCGGTCAGGGCCGGAAGGCCGCGCCGGGCCTCGCCTGGGACCACGTCCTGCGCCAGCCCTTCTCGATCGGGGCCGAGACCCTGCGCGCCATCCGGGTGGCGGCCGATCAGGCCCACGAGGGGCGGGGCGTGCGCTGCATCGGCGTCGTCTCGTGCCTGCCGGGGGAGGGCAAGACCTCGGTCTCGGCCAACCTCGCCCGGCTGATCGCCCGCAGCGGCCGGCGCGTCCTGCTCATCGACGGCGACCTGCGCAATCCGACGCTCACCCGCGGCCTCGCCCCGGAGGCCGTCACCGGCCTCGCCGACGCGCTGGACGGGGCCGATCTCGGCGCCGCCGTGCAGGGGAGCGCCGACCTCTCCCTCGACTTCCTGCCCGCCACCACGGGCGGCGCCCAGGCCGACGCCTACGAGATCCTGGGCTCGCCCGCGATGCGCGCGCTGCTGGCCGAGGCGCGCGAGCGCTACGACTACCTCGTGGTCGACCTGCCGCCGATGATGCCCGTCACCGACGTGCGCGCGCTCGCCTCCAGCATCGACGCCTTCGTGCTGGTGATCGAGTGGGGCGCCACCTCGCGCGAGCTCGTGGCCGACGCCCTGCGCTCGGCGCCCGTGGTCTGGGACCGCCTGCTCGGCACGGTGCTGAACAAGGCCCGCCTCAAGCAGCTCAAGCGCTACGGCGAGGCGCCCAGCACCTACTACCACGAGCGGTACATCAAGGCATGAGCACCGCCTGCGCCCGACACGAGAGGCCGGCGGGCACGGCCGCGACCGGCACCGCGCCGACCGGGACGGGCCCTGCCGTGCTGCAGGGATCGCACATTCCGGGTCTCGACGGGGTGCGGGCGATCTCGATCCTGTGCGTGCTCGCCGGGCATTACGGCTTCGGCCGCGTCGTGCCGGGCGGCCTCGGCGTCACCATCTTCTTCTTCCTCAGCGGCTTCCTGATCACCACGCTGCTGCTGCGCGAGCAGCAGCGGACCGGCGGCATCGACCTGCGCAACTTCTACATCCGGCGTGCCCTGCGGCTGACCCCCGAGATGGCTGCCTTCGTGCTGATCATCGCGGGCGTCGCCTGGGTCCAGGGCTACCTGATCCGCCCGGTCGAACTCATCGCCGCGCTGTTCTACTTCACGAACTACTACCACCTCACGGTCGGCATGTGCGGCTATGATGCCTGCGCGGGCTGGCACATGCTGTGGTCGCTCGCCGTCGAGGAGCACTTCTACCTCGTCTTCCCGCTCGCGCTGATCCTGATCGGCCCGCGGCCGCGCCTGCTCTTCGCCGCGCTGAGCGGGGTTCTGGTCCTCGGGCTCGTGTGGCGCCTCATCGTGGTCCTCGGCCTCTCGCTCGACCCCGACTGGACCTACAAGGCGAGCGACGCGCGCCTCGATTCCATCGCCTATGGCTGCTGGCTCGCGGTGGTCTTCGCCCGCTTCCCCGAGCGCCTGCGCTGGGCTTGGCGGCACGGCCAAGTGCTGTTCGCCGTCGCCGCCGCCCTCCTGCTCGCTTCGCTCGCCCTGCGCCACCCGGTGTTCCGGGAAACGGCGCGCTACTCGCTGCAGGGCCTCGCCCTCGCGAGCGCCTTCGTGGCGCTCTACGGCAGCGAGGCCGGCGGGCGGGTGCGCACGGCGCTCGAACGGCCGGCGCTGGTCCGGCTCGGGCGGCTCTCCTACGGCGCCTACCTCTGGCACTTCGTTCCCCTCGACATCGTCCTGCGCCAGCTCGGCGTGGCGCAGGCCGCGCTGCTCCCGCTCCACCTGAAGCTCGTAGTGGCTCCGCTCGCCGGGCTCGCGACGGTCGGGCTCGCCTACCTGTCCTACCGCCTCATCGCCCAGCCGGCGGCGGGCCTGCGCCACCGCTTCGGTCCGCGGGGGCGCTCCGCGCCGACCCCATCCCAGCCCACCCATCGGGATTCCGCGCCAGAGGGCGCGATGAGCCCGGCGGCCGGGCGGTCCTGAACCGGAGAGACGCCGTGCGCATCGCCTTCCTGTCCCCCGGCTCGCCGGAAACGCCCGCCGCCTGGAGCGGCACGCCCTATTTCTGCCTGCGCGCCCTGCGCGCCCAGTTCGAGACCGTCGTGCCGGTGCAAAGCCCGGCGATGCAGAGGCTGCAGCGGGCCCTGCGCCGGGCGGGGAGCCGCCTGCGCACCGACCCGGCGCGCGAGCCCGCCTTCGGGCGGCTCTACGCGCTCGCCCTGCGCCGCCAGCTCGACCGGCTGCGCCCCGACGCGGTGTTCGGGCTCGCCAGCACGACGCAGCTCGCCGGCCTCGTCGGCGACTACCCGGTCGTCCACTGCTCGGACGCCACCTTCCGGGGCATGTGCGGCTACTACCCCGACTGGTTCTCCGGCCTCTCGCCCCGTTCGGTGCGCAACGGCGAGGCGATGGAGCGCCGGGTGATCCTCGGCGCCGCGCTCGCCCTCTACCCCTCGGACTGGGCCGCGGCCTCGGCGCGCGACGATTACGGCGCGCCCGCTGAGCGCGTCCACACGGTGCCGTTCGGGGCCAACCTCGCCGATCCGCCGGCCCGGGATCCATTCCGGCGCGACGGCGTCTGCCGCCTGCTCTTCGTGGGCGTCGACTGGGCGCGCAAGGGCGGCGACCTCGCCCTCGCGGTGCTGCGCGGCCTCACCGCCGCGGGCGTCGCGGCGGAACTGCACGTGGTCGGCTGCACGCCCCCGCCCGAGGCGGCCGCCGTGCCCGGCCTCGTCGCCCACGGCTTCCTCAGCAAGGGCGATCCCGACCAGGTGCGGCGCCTGCAGGACCTCTTCGCCCGGGCCGCCTTCCTGATCGTGCCGAGCCGCCAGGAGGCCTACGGGCTCGTTTTCTGCGAGGCCGGCGCCTACGGCCTGCCGAGCCTCGCCACCGAGACCGGCGGCATCCCGACGATCGTGAGGCCGGGCGTCAACGGGTTCCTGTTCGCGCCCGAGGCCGGCCCCGGCCCCTACGTCGAGGCGGTGCGGGAGCATTGGTCCTCGCCCGACGCCTATGCGCGCCTGCGCGAGAGCACGCTCGCCCGCGCCCGTGCCGTGCTGACCTGGGACGCCTGGGGGGAGCGCAGCGCCGGACTGATCCGCCGTGCCGCCCGGCCGACCCCCGCGCCGGCCGCCGCCCGGCTCGCCCCCGCCGCCGAGGGCGCACGCTGATGGCGGCCCGCTCGCGCCTGCGCTCCGGGGCCACCCTCCTGTCGGCCAACCTCGCCGACATGCTGTTTCCCTTCGCGCGCAACGTCGCGCTCTCGCACACCCTGCCGGCCGACCAGTACGGGCTGGCGATCTCGCTCTCGGTGGTGGCGGCCTTCGCCGAACTCGCCACCGATATCGGCCTGCAATATTCGGCCGTGCGCGGGCACGGCGACATCGACCCGGACGAGGTCTACGGCACGCTGCACGCGGTGGCGCTGCTGCGCGCCGGCCTCATCGCCCTCGGCCTGCTGGCGGCCGCCCCGCTCGTGGTCTGGTCGCTCGATGCCGGGCACGCCCTCTGGGCCTTCCTGGCGCTCGCCGCCGTGCCGCTCATCCGCGGCTTCCAGAACCTCGGCGTCAAGGAACTGACCCGCTCCTACGAGTTCGGGCCGGACGCCGCGACGGTGGTCGCCGCGCAACTCGCCTGGACGCTGGTGGCCGTGGGGATCGCCCTCGTCGTGCGCGACTACCGCTGCATGCTGGCCGGCATCCTCGGCGGCGCCCTCGTCAGCGTCGTGGTCTCGCAGGCGATGGCGCGACGGCCCTGGCGGCTCGCCTGGAACCGCGAGGTCGCCCGCGAGGCCGAGCGGTTCGGGCGCCCGCTGATCCCCAACGGCATGGCCAACGCCTTCAGCATCATGGGCGACCGGCTCCTCGTCGGCAGCGCGCTCGGGGTCTCGGTGCTCGCCCTCTACAACAACGCGATGGGCATCGCGCTCATCCCCCGCGGTCAGCTCATCAAGTTCCTCACCAGCGTCTACCTCCCGGCCTTCGTCACCCGCACCCCGGCGGAGGCGGCGCGGGCGCGGCTGCACGACCAGTGGGCGGTCTGGCTGTCGCTGGCGGCCTTCGCGTACGGCCTCGGGCTTCTGGCGCTCGGGCGCCCGGTGATCGGCCTCGTGTTCGGCCCGGCCTACACGCCGTCGCTGGCGCTGATGAGCGCCATCGCGGTCGATGTCAGCGTCAAGACGCTGCTCGCCTTCCCGGTCCCGCCCTGCCTCGCCGCCGGCCAGACCCGCTTCGTGCTCTGGGGCTCGATCGCCGGGGCGGGGGTGGTGCTGATCGCCGCCGCGACCATCCCGCTCCACCGCTCGCTTGCGGGCTTCGTGGGCGGGCTGGCGGCGGGCGAGACCCTGGTCCTCGCCGGCATCGTCTGGCGCACGCTGGGCTGGCACGGCTTCTCGCCGCGCCTCGCGTGGTTCCTGGTGCTCTTTCCCGTGGGCGCGCTCCTGGCGCTCGCGGCCCTCGCGCCGCAGGCCGCCGCCCTGCCGGTCGGGCACTGGTTCGCGCTCTGCGTCGCCTACGGGCTGGCCGGGCTCGCCGTCTACGCGGTTGCCCTGCGCCTGAGCGGCCTCTCGCCCGCCGACCTCGTGCGCATGCGGGCGCCCGCGGACCGCACCGTGCCGGCGGCCGAGCCGGCGGAGGCAGCCTGAGATCATGGAGGCACTCATGCACGATTCCGCTGACGCGCCACCGACCGGCCTCGTCTCGGTGGTGATCCCGCACGTCGACGATCTCGCCAATCTCGACCGCTGCCTCGCCTTGCTGGCGGGCCAGACGCTGCCGTCCGGCCGCGTCGAGGTGGTGGTGGCGGATAACGGCTCGGCCGCGGGGCTCGCGGCGGTGCGGGCCGTGGCGGCGGGCCGGGCCCGGGTGATCGATGCGCCCGAGCGGGGGGCGGGGCCCGCGCGCAACGCCGGGGTCGCGGCGGCCCGGGGCGACATCCTGGTCTTCCTCGACAGCGATTGCCGCCCGGAGGCCGACTGGCTCGTCCGGGGTCTCGCAGCGCTCGGCGGGGCCGACGTGATCGGCGGCGCCGTCCGGGTGGTGGCCGAGAACGCCGCCGCGCCGACGCCGGTCGAGGCGTTCGAACTCGTCTTTGCCTTCCGCAACGACCTCTACGTCGCGCGCAAGGGCTTCACCGTCACCGCCAACATGTTCGTGCGCCGCGCCGTGTTCGAGGCGGTCGGCCCCTTCCGCAACGGCATGTCGGAGGACGTGGAGTGGTGCCACCGCGCGCGCGCGGGGGGCTACCGCCTCGCCTACGCGCCGGGGGCCGTGGTGGCCCATCCCGCGCGGCGGACCTGGGACGATCTCGTGCGCAAGTGGCGGCGCACCACCCGGGAGGCCTACCTGCTGGCGCGGCCCGGCGGCCTGCGCGTGCTGCCCTGGCTCGCCCGGGCTTGGCTGGTTCTGCTCTCGGCCCTGCCGCACGCCCTCAAGGCGATGCGGGCCGCCGAGATCGGGCCGTTGCGCGACCGGCTCGGCGCCGCCCGCGTGCTGCTGCGCATCCGCGGCTTCCGCTTCCTCGAGGCGCACCGCCTCGCCTTCACCCGCCAGGAGGCCGCGCGATGACCGGCGTGGCGGTGGGCATCGTCGGTTACCGCTGCCCCGAGGCGATCGCGGCCTGCCTGACCGGCCTCGATCGCTCGACCCATCCGGTGCGCACGGTGGCGATCTGCGAGAATGGCGGCCCGGAGGCTTTCGAGGCCCTGGCGGCCGCCCTCGGCGGCCTCGGATTCGCGATCTCCACGGATTCCGCCGGGGGAGGGGAGGCCACCGACCGATCCATGCGCCTCGCCCGGCCGGCCCGGGCGGGCGCCATTGCGGAGGTCGTCCTGTACCGGGCCGTGCGGAATCTCGGCTATGCGGGGGCGATCAACGCGATCCTCGATGCCCTGGCGCCGGATCCGCATTGGTCGGCCCTGTGGATCCTCAACCCGGACACCGAGCCGGCGCCAGACGCGCTCGCCGCCCTGGTGGCGCATGCCGGGCGGGGGGGCTACGGCATCGTGGGCAGCCGCCTCATCGTCAAGGGCTCAGGCCGGGTCCAGCTCTACGGCGGGCGCTGGCGCCGCTTCCTCGGGCGCGGCTACAACATGGGGCTCGGCGCCGCCGCCGAGGCGCCGGTCGACCCGGACGCGATCGAGCGCGACCAGCACTACGTGTCGGGCGCCGCCATGTACGTGACGCGCGACTTCGTGCGCCAAGTCGGCCCGATGAGCGAGGATTACTTCCTCTATGCCGAGGAGGTGGATTGGTGCCTGCGCCGGGGCGCCTTCCGGCTCGGCTACGCGCACGACGCGGTGGTGCAGCACGACCACGGCGCCACGATCGGCTCGAACCTCGACCGGCGATCGCGCTCGGCGATCTCGGTCTTCCTCGACGAGCGCAGCCGCCTGCTGCTCACCCGCCGCTTCTATCCCTACGCCTTTCCGGTCGCTGCGGCCGCGACCCTGCTCCTGACCCTGCAATACGTCCGGGCGGGCGCGGTGCGGAACTTCCGGGTGGCGCTCGCGGGCTGGTGGGCCGGGCTGTGCGGCGAGACCGGCGTCCCGGCCCGCCTCGTCCCGAAAGGCCAGTGAATGAGACCCGTCACCATCGATCCCGCCCTGAACGCCGGCCTCACGGCGCCGCGCGCCGCCGCGCGCGGGCCGGACCTGTCCGAGCCGGGACTGCGGCGCTCGAAGCGCCTCGCCTTCCTCCTCACCATCCTCGGGCGGCGCCTGCCGGACAGCTGGGTCTGGCGTCTGATCCGCCGCTGGGAGGGCGGTTCGGCGACGAGTGCCACGCTGCGGCAGGTGCTGTGGGAGCGCAACCGCGTGGTGGCCGGCGCCTTCTCGTACGGGTCGCTGCTCTACCCGACGCGCCATCTGCGCGAGGGCCTCGTCATCGGCCGCTACGTCTCGCTGGCCCAGACCGCCTTCTGGTCGTTCAACCACCCGACCGACCGCATCAGCAGCAGCCCGGCCTTCTACGAGGAGGGCGAGTACGGCCGCTTCACCAACCTGCCCGAGCCGCATCCCCGCCTGGAGGTGGGGCACGACGCCTGGATCGGCGACTACGTGGTCATCACCCCGCGCTGCCGCCGCATCGGCATCGGCGCCGTGGTGGGAGCCGGCGCGGTGGTCACGCGCGACGTGCCGGACTACGCGGTGGTGATCGGCGCGCCCGCGCGGGTGATCCGCCACCGGTTCCCGGAGGAGCTCCGCGCCCGCCTCCTCGCCTCGCGCTGGTGGGAATTGTCGCCCGACGACCTGCGGCCCTGGCGCGCCGCGCTGGCCCGGCCCGCCGAGGACGCCGCCAGCCTGCGCGCCCTCGACGAGATCGCCGCCCTGGTGCGCGCACGTACCAAGGACGCCGCGTCCGCCTGAGCATCATTCCGCCGGTCGCGAACGACAGGTGCCGAAGTGGTCACCGGTTCGGCGGCAAAGATGATGCAAGAACAAGAACTCAGCAGAGTTGCCCCGCGCAACTCTGCTTAGATCCCGGTCGTGCCGCAGGGTCGTGTCGGGCAACCGATGCGCGGCGTCCCGGCCCCCGCTCGAAGGAGATCATCATGAAGGGGATCGTGCTGGCCGGAGGCTCCGGCACCCGGCTCCACCCGGCCACGCTGTCGATCAACAAGCAGCTCCTGCCGGTCTACGACAAGCCGATGATCTACTACCCGGTCTCGGTGCTGATGCTCGCCGGCATCCGCGACATCCTGATCATCTCGTCGCCTGAGCACCTCGACAACTACAAGCACCTGTTCGGCACCGGCGAGCAGTTCGGCCTCTCCTTCTCGTACGCCCTCCAGCCCCGGCCCGAGGGCCTGGCCCAGGCCTTCGTCATCGGACGCGACTTCGTCGGCCCCGACCCGGTCTCCTTGATCCTGGGCGACAACCTGTTCTTCGGCGCCGGCCTGCAGCAGATGCTCGGGCGGGCGCGCGAGCGCAGCCGCGGCGCGACGGTGTTCGCCTACCATGTCGATCATCCGGAGGCCTACGGGGTGGTCAACCTCGACGCCGCGGGCCGGCCGACGAAGCTGGTGGAGAAGCCGACGCACCCGGAATCGACCTGGGCGGTGACGGGTTTGTACGTCTACGACAACCAGGTGCTGGACATCGCGGCGGCGGTGCGGCCCTCGGCGCGGGGCGAGCTTGAGATCACGGACGTGAACCAGGCCTACCTGGAGCGGGGGGAGCTGCACGTGGAGTGCATGTCGCGCGGCTATGCGTGGCTGGACACGGGCACGCACGACAGCCTGCTGGAGGCCTCCGAGTTCGTGCGGGTGATCCAGCGCCGCCAGGGCATGCAGGTCGCCTGCCTGGAGGAGATCGCCTACCTCCAGGGATTCATCTCCCGCGAGCAGGCGCTGGCGCGCGCTCATGCCTTCGCGAAGACCGGCTACGGCCAAGCGCTCCTGCGCACCATCCGCACGGTCGAGCCGGGCGGCGCGGCGGCCCGGTTGCTGCAGGCCGCCGAGTGACCGCCGGGACGCGCGCTTTGCGATTCGCACGGCTCCGCTTTGCTGCATATTGACAACGCGACGTCCGGTCCTCTTCAACAAAGCTGGCTCTCTAAGCTTCCTGCCGGCATAGGCGTTGAGGAACGGGACGATGTTTCTGCTGGCGGCGGCGGCCCTCCTCGGTGGAGCGGCGACATGGGCCGTGTTGGGCATGCTGGGCGTCGCCTTCGCCTGGATCGGGTTCCCGCTCGGCGGAAGCGTGGCGGCCCTGGCGGCGGGCGGTCTCGTGGCGCTGAGCCGCCGGCAGGCGCGCGCCCGATCCGGGCCGGTCTCCCGGGCCGATGCGACGGGCCGCACCCCCTCGATCCTCTGATTCGGTTTCCGGACGATCCGTTCCAGGAGCCGCATCGCGATGCGACTGCAACGCAGGCGCCGAGCGATCGATCGGATTTCGTGTGACGGCGCGATCCTTGCAAGCGCGGCCATGCCCCGGGGAGAGCGGGCGCGAGGAGAGGCCATGCTCAACGTCGACGCGATCGACCTTCATTACGGCGCGGCGCAGGCCCTGCGCGGCGTGTCGCTGACGGCCGAGGTCGGTCAGGTCACCGCCGTGCTCGGGCGCAACGGCGTCGGCAAGACCTCGCTGATGCGCGCCATCGTCGGCCAGCAGCCGGTGTCGAAGGGGGCAGTGCGCCTCGCGGGCGAGGACATCAGCCGGCTCGCCCCCTACGACCGGGCGCGGCGCGGCATCGCCTTCGTACCCCAGGGGCGCGAGATCTTCCCGCTGCTCACCGTCAAGGAGAACCTCGAGACGGGCTTCGCGCCGCTCAAGCGCCGCGACCGCCACGTTCCGGGCGAGATCTACGACCTGTTTCCGGTGCTCAAGGACATGCTGCACCGGCGCGGCGGCGACCTCTCGGGCGGGCAGCAGCAGCAGCTCGCCATCGGCCGTGCCCTCGTCACCCGGCCCCGCCTGCTCGTCCTCGACGAGCCCACCGAGGGGATCCAGCCCTCGATCATCAAGGATATCGGGCGGGCCATCAGCTATCTGCGCTCCAAGGGCGAGATGGCGATCGTGCTGGTCGAGCAGTATTTCGAGTGGGCGCGCGACCTCTGCGATGCCTACGCGGTGATGGACCGCGGCCAAGTCGTCGAGGCCGGTCCCCGCTCCGGCATGGTCGAGGCGCAGGTGCGCCGCTGGCTGTCGGTCTAAGCAGACTTGCGTTGGCAAGCCAACGCTTCGTCCGCTTAGGTTCTTG
>NZ_BPQQ01000102.1 GCF_022179325.1 Methylobacterium isbiliense
CCGCGCTCCACGCGCCCCGTCACCACCGTGCCGCGCCCCGAGATCGAGAACACGTCCTCGATCGGCATCAGGAACGGCAGGTCGATCGGCCGCTCCGGCTGCGGGATGTAGGCATCCACGTGCCCCATCAGCTCGAGGATCGCGTCGTGCCCGATCTTCGGCTCGCGGTTCTCCAGCGCGCACAGGGCCGAGCCCTTGGTGATCGGGATGTCGTCGCCCGGGAAGTCGTACTTCGAGAGCAGCTCGCGCACCTCGAGCTCGACGAGGTCCAGGAGCTCCGGATCGTCGACCATGTCGACCTTGTTCATGAACACCACGAGCGCCGGCACGCCGACTTGGCGGGCGAGCAGGATGTGCTCGCGGGTCTGCGGCATCGGGCCGTCGGCCGCCGAGACCACCAGGATCGCCCCGTCCATCTGGGCGGCCCCCGTGATCATGTTCTTGACGTAGTCGGCGTGGCCGGGGCAGTCGACGTGGGCGTAGTGCCGGTTCTGGGTCTCGTACTCGACGTGGGCGGTCGAGATCGTGATCCCGCGCGCCTTCTCCTCCGGCGCCTTGTCGATCTGGTCGTAGGCCGTGAACGTGGCCCCGCCCGTCTCCGCCAGAACCTTCGTGATCGCCGCCGTCAGCGACGTCTTGCCGTGGTCAACGTGCCCGATCGTCCCGATGTTGCAGTGCGGCTTCGTCCGCGAAAACTTTTCCTTGGCCATCGCCAAACTCCGTCGATCTTCGAGAATTCAGGGGTGGTGCGCGGCGCCCGGTCCGGAGGACGGCGCCGCGGATGCGGGACCCGGACGGGCCGGATCCATCGAAGGGGGGTGCCTCAGCCCGCGTACTTGGCGACGACCTTCTCGGCCTCGCCGCGCGGAACCTCCTCGTAGTGGTCGAACTGCATCGTGAAGTTCGCGCGCCCCTGGGTGAAGGAGCGGAGTTGGTTCACGTAGCCGAACATGTTGGCGAGCGGCACCATCGCGTTGATGACGTTGGCGTTGCCGCGCATGTCCTGGCCCTGGATCTGGCCGCGCCGGGAATTCAGGTCGCCGATGACCGAACCGGTATAGTCCTCCGGGGTCACGACCTCGACCTTCATCACCGGCTCGAGCAGGACCGAGCCGCCCTTCTGCAGCGCCTCGCGCAACGCCGCCCGCGAGGCGATCTCGAAGGCGAGCGCCGAGGAGTCGACCTCGTGGTAGGCGCCGTCGATCAGCTCCACCTTGATGTCGACCACCGGGAAGCCCGCCAGGATGCCGGCGGTCATCACGCTGTTGAGGCCCTTCTCGACGCCCGGGATGTACTCCTTGGGCACCGCGCCGCCGACGATCTTCGACTCGAACGCGTAGCCCGCGCCCGGCTCGTTCGGCTCGACGACGAGCTTCACCCGCGCGAACTGACCGGTGCCGCCGGTCTGCTTCTTGTGGGTGTAGTCGATCTCGGTGCGGCGGGTCAGCTTCTCCCGGTACGCCACCTGCGGCTGGCCGATATTGGCCTCGACCTTGTAGGTGCGCTTCAGGATGTCGACCTTGATGTCGAGGTGGAGCTCGCCCATCCCCTTCAGGATGGTCTGGCCCGATTCCTGGTCGGTGGAGACGCGGAAGGACGGGTCCTCGGCGGCGAGCTTCGAGAGCGCGATGCCGAGCTTCTCCTGATCGGCCTTCGACTTCGGCTCGACGGCGATCTCGATGACCGGCTCAGGAAACTCCATCTTCTCGAGGATCACGGCCTTCTGCGGGTCGCAGAGGGTGTCGCCGGTGCGGGTGTCCTTCAGGCCGGCGAGCGCCACGATGTCGCCCGCGAAGGCTTCCTTGATGTCCTCGCGGTTGTTGGCGTGCATCAGCAGCATCCGTCCCACCCGCTCCTTCTTGTCGCGGGTCGAGTTGATGACGTTGGCGCCCGACTCGACCTTGCCCGAGTAGACGCGGCAGAAGGTGATCGTGCCGACGTGGGGGTCGTCCATGATCTTGAAGGCGAGCATGGCGAAGGGGTCGGTGTCCGACGGGCGGCGCACCACCTCTTCCTCGGTCTTGAAGTCGATGCCCTTGATCTCGCCGCGATCGGCGGGCGAGGGCAGGTAGTCGACGACCGCGTCGAGGAGCGGCTGCACGCCCTTGTTCTTGAACGCCGAGCCGCACAGGACCGGGTGGAAAGCGCGCCGCTGCACGGCGGTGCGCACGAGCCGGCGCATCGTCGCCTCATCCGGCTCGGTGCCGTCGAGGTAGGCGGTCATGGCGTCGTCGTCCATCTCGACGCAGGCCTCGACCAGCTTGGTGCGGTACTCCGCGGCCTGGTCGGCGAGGTCGGCCGGGATCTCCTCCTCGGAGAAGTTGGCGCCGAGCGCCTCACCCGACCAGACGATGGCCTTCATCTTGATGAGGTCGATCACGCCCTTGAAGTTCGACTCGGAGCCGATCGGCAGCTGCAGGCAAACCGGCTTGCCGGCGACGCGGTCGATGATGTCGGCCACGCACTTGAAGAAGTCGGCGCCGATCTTGTCCATCTTGTTGACAAACACGACGCGCGGCACGTCGTACTTGTCGGCCTGACGCCACACGGTCTCGGTCTGCGGCTCGACGCCCTGGTTGCCGTCGAGCACGCATACCGCGCCGTCGAGCACGCGCAGCGAGCGCTCCACCTCGATGGTGAAGTCGACGTGGCCGGGGGTGTCGATGATGTTCAGGCGCTTGTCGCGCCAGAAGCAGGTGGTCGCAGCCGAGGTGATCGTGATGCCACGCTCCTGCTCCTGCTCCATCCAGTCCATGGTGGCGGCGCCCTCATGGACCTCGCCGATCTTATGGGACTTGCCGGTGTAGTAGAGGATCCGCTCGGTCGTCGTGGTCTTGCCGGCATCGATGTGGGCCATGATGCCGAAGTTGCGGTAGTCCTCGATCGCGTGCGTGCGGGGCATCGGGGGGCTCCTGAAGCTGTGGGCCGCTTTACCAGCGGTAGTGCGAGAAGGCGCGGTTGGCCTCGGCCATCCGGTGCGTGTCCTCCCGCTTCTTGACGGCGTTGCCGCGGTTGTTGGCGGCGTCGAGCAGCTCGGCCGACAGGCGCTCGACCATGGTGCGGTCGTTGCGCGAGCGCGCGGCCTGGATCAGCCAGCGGATGGCGAGCGCCTGGCGCCGCTCGTGCCGGACCTCGACAGGCACCTGGTAGGTGGCGCCGCCGACGCGCCGCGAGCGCACCTCGATCGCTGGGGCCACGTTGTCGAGCGCGGCCCGGAAGACCTCGATCGGGTTCGCGCGCGCGCGGCTCTCGATGATGTCGAAGGCGCCGTACACGATGCTCTCGGCGACCGACTTCTTGCCCTCGTACATGACCGAGTTCATGAACTTGGTCAGGACGACGTCGCCGTACTTGGCGTCCGGGATGATCTCGCGCTTCTCGGCGCTGTGGCGGCGGGACATCGCTCGCTCCGTTCAGGTCTCAAAAGGGTCTGGTACGTCCCGCGCAGGCCGCCTTGAGCGTGTGGGCCGGCGGCATCCTTGCGGGACAGGCGATAAAGGTCGTGGTGTCGAAACGTCGTTCGGCTGGCCCGCTTACTTCGGCCGCTTGGCACCGTACTTCGAGCGGCGCTGCTTGCGGTTCTTGACGCCCTGGGTGTCGAGCACGCCGCGCAGGATGTGGTAGCGCACGCCGGGCAGGTCCTTCACGCGACCGCCGCGGATCATGACGACCGAGTGCTCCTGCAGGTTGTGGCCCTCGCCAGGGATGTAGCCGATCACCTCGAAGCCGTTGGTCAGCCGCACCTTGGCCACCTTGCGGAGCGCCGAGTTCGGCTTCTTCGGGGTCGTGGTGTAGACGCGGGTGCAGACGCCGCGCTTCTGCGGGCAGGCATCCAGGGCCGGCACCTTGTTGCGGCTCTTCTGGATCTTCCGCGGATTGGCGATCAGCTGGTTGATCGTCGGCATGCCATTCCTCTCGCAACGCATCGCCGTCCGGGGCGACCGTCAAATTCATCTCGTCCGGGCGGCGTGCGCCCCGTCCCTCAGGCGATGCAGACCGCCCTCAGGCAACGCAAATCGCGCCCCAGGCTGCGGATCAGCCTTTGGCGCGCCATGCGAGCAGAGGACCACCGGAGCTCGCACCCCCGCGGTCATGCCGGTCTGACACGTGTCAGTCGGTTTGAAGTTCGGTCGCGTTTAGGCGGCGTGGATCGAGGCTCAGAGGCACGTCGATCGGCTGTCGCCTACGGCCAGCCGTTCAGTAGGGCGCGTCCTAGTCCCTGGGATGGGCGGTGTCAAGCGTTAATGGGCCGTTGGCCGCCGCGCGCGCCGACCTCGGAGGTCGAAGAGGATCGTCTCGCGCCCCGCGGAGGCGGGAAGGCGGAACGAGTGCCCGACCGTGCTGTGCTTGCGGCCGCCCTGGTCGCGCAAGCGTTCGGACAGCAGGCGCTCCAGCACAGCCCGGCGGTTCGTCTCGACCTTGGCCGTGTCCGCTTCGCACAACGCGCCGATGGATGACGAACGGATTCGCGCACACGCATCGGTGCCGCCACTCCGAAGAGGGCATGAAAAAGGCCGGCGCCGCCTCGTGGCGACGCCGGCCCCGGTTCTCGTGTCAGGCGGAGGCCGCCCGCCCTCACTCGGCGGCGGGCAGCTCCTGCAGGGCCGCGCCGCTCTCGGCGGTCTTCTGGGCCATGATCAGGTCGTCGCGGCGGCGCGCGATCGACTTGATGTCGGCGATCATCGCGCCGGTGCCCGCCGGGATGAGCGAGCCGACGATGACGTTCTCCTTCAGGCCTTCGAGCAGGTCGACCTTGCCGTTGACCGCGGCTTCCGTGAGGACGCGGGTGGTCTCCTGGAACGAGGCCGCCGAGATGAACGACCGCGTCTGCAGCGAGGCCTTGGTGATGCCGAGCAGAACGGGGACGCCCTGCACCGGCTTCTTGCCTTCGCCGATCAGCTGCTCGTTGATGTCGGCCAGCTCCGTCCGGTCGATCTGGTCGCCCGTCAGGATCTCGGAATCGCCGCTGTCGGTGATCTCCACCTTCTGCAGCATCTGGCGGACGATCACCTCGATGTGCTTGTCGTTGATCGACACGCCCTGCAGCCGGTAGACCTCCTGGATCTCGTTGACGAGGTAGGCCGCGAGTTCCTCCACGCCCTTGATCGCCAGGATGTCGTGCGGGGCCGGGTTGCCGTCGACGATGAAGTCGCCGAGTTCGACCACGTCGCCGTCCTGCAGGTGGATGTGCTTGCCCTTCGGGATCAGGTACTCCACCGGCTCGGAGCCGTCGTGCGGGGTCAGGGTCAGGCGGCGCTTGTTCTTGTAGTCCCGCCCGAACGCGATCGTCCCCGACTTCTCGGCGATGATCGCCGCGTCCTTCGGCCGGCGCGCCTCGAACAGCTCCGCCACCCGCGGCAGACCGCCGGTGATGTCGCGGGTCTTGGCGCTCTCGGTCGAGACGCGGGCCAGGATGTCGCCGGCCTTGACCCGGGCGCCCGGATCCACGCCGATGATCGCCTCCACGGGCAGGAGCGCCCGGGCGTCGGAGCCGCGCGGCAGCTTCTGCACCTTGCCGCTCGCATCGTGGATCGCGAGGGCCGGACGCAGGTCGGCGGTGCGCGCCGAGCCCCGCCAGTCGATGACGACGCGCTTGGCGATGCCGGTCGACTCGTCGGTGGTCTCGGTGATCGACTGGCCGTCGATCAAGTCCTCGTAGGCGACGATGCCGTCCACCTCGGTCAGGATCGGCCGGGTGTAGGGATCCCACTCGGCAATGCGCTGGCCGCGCTTGATCGTGTCGCCCTCGTCGACCCGCACGCGCGCACCGTATTGCAGGCGGTGGACCGCCCGCTCGGCGCCGTCCGGCCCGACGATCACCACGGCCACGTTGCGGCCGATGGCGATCAGGTCGCCGTCCGAGTTGCGGGCGAGGCCGCGGTTGCGGATCCGCACCGTGCCCTCGAAGCTCGACTCGATGAAGGACGAATCGGCGATCTGGGCCGCACCGCCGATGTGGAAGGTGCGCATCGTGAGCTGCGTGCCCGGCTCACCGATCGACTGCGCCGCGATGACGCCGACCGCCTCGCCCTGGTTGACGGGCGTGCCGCGGGCGAGGTCGCGCCCGTAGCAGGTGGCGCAGACGCCGTTCTTGGTGGCGCAGACCAGCACCGAGCGGATCTTCACCTCCTGGATGCCGGCCTTGGTGATCGGCTCCAGGTGGCGCTCCTCGATCGTCGTGCCCTTGGCCACGATGAGCGAGCCGTCCGCTGCGGTCAGGTCCTCGGCCGTGGCGCGACCGAGGATGCGGCTCGCGAGCGAGGCCACGACCTGTCCGGCATCCACGATGGCGCGCATGCGGATGCCGCTCTCGGTGCCGCAATCGACCTCGCGGATGACCGCGTCCTGGGCCACGTCGACGAGGCGGCGGGTCAGGTAGCCCGAATTCGCCGTCTTGAGCGCCGTGTCCGCCAGACCCTTGCGGGCGCCGTGGGTCGAGTTGAAGTACTCGAGAACGTCGAGGCCCTCCTTGAAGTTCGAGATGATCGGGCTCTCGATGATCTCGCCCGAGGGCTTGGCCATCAGGCCGCGCATCGCCGCGAGCTGCTTCATCTGCGCCGGCGAGCCGCGGGCGCCCGAGTGGCTCATCATGTAGATCGAGTTGACCTGGCGGTCGGCGCCCTTCTCGTCCTTCTGCACCGACGAGATGCGGTTCATCATCTCGCTGGCCAGCCGGTCCGAGCACTTCGCCCAGGCATCCACGACCTTGTTGTACTTCTCACCCTGAGTGATCAGGCCGTCCTGGTACTGCTGCTCGTAGTCCTTCACCAGCGCGCGGGTCTCGTCGACGATCGACCACTTGTTCTCCGGCACCACCATGTCGTCCTTGCCGAACGAGATGCCGGCCTTGAACGCGTGGCTGAAGCCCAGACCCATGATGCGGTCGCAGAAGATCACCGACTCCTTCTGACCGCAATGGCGGTAGACAGTGTCGATCATCGCCGAGATCTCCTTCTTGGTCATCAGCTTGTTGACGACGTCGAAGGGGACCTTGGGGTGGCGCGGCAGCACGTTCGAGAGGATCACGCGGCCCGGCGTGGTGTCGTAGGTGCGCGTGACCTCCTCGCCGTCGGGGCCGAGGCCTTTCCAGCGCCACTTGATCTTCGAGTGCAGCGTCACCGCCCGCGAGGCCAGCGCGTGCTCCAGCTCGCCGAAATTGCCGTAGACGCCCTGCATCGGGTTCTGCGGGTTGTTGGCCTTGTACTCGCCCGGCGCACCGTCGGCGACGATGGACAGGTAGTAGAGCCCGAGCACGATGTCCTGCGAGGGCACGATGATCGGCGCGCCGTTCGCCGGGTGCAGGATGTTGTTGGTCGACATCATCAGCACGCGCGCTTCCAGCTGCGCTTCGAGCGACAGCGGGACGTGCACGGCCATCTGGTCGCCGTCGAAGTCGGCGTTGAAGGCGGCGCAGACCAGCGGGTGCAGCTGGATCGCCTTGCCCTCGATCAGCTTCGGCTCGAAGGCCTGGATGCCGAGCCGGTGCAGCGTCGGCGCCCGGTTGAGCATGACGGGGTGCTCGCGGATCACCTCGTCGAGGATGTCCCAGACCTCCGGCTTCTCCTTCTCGACCAGCTTCTTGGCCTGCTTCACCGTCGCCGAGAAGCCCTTGGCGTCGAGGCGCGCGTAGATGAACGGCTTGAACAGTTCGAGCGCCATCTTCTTGGGCAGCCCGCACTGGTGCAGCTTCAGCTCGGGGCCGACCACGATGACCGAGCGGCCCGAATAGTCGACGCGCTTGCCGAGCAGGTTCTGGCGGAACCGGCCCTGCTTGCCCTTCAGCATGTCGGCGAGCGACTTCAGCGGGCGCTTGTTGGCGCCCGTGATGACGCGGCCGCGCCGGCCGTTGTCGAACAGCGCGTCGACCGCCTCCTGCAGCATCCGCTTCTCGTTGCGGATGATGATGTCGGGCGCGCGCAGCTCGATCAGCCGCTTGAGGCGGTTGTTGCGGTTGATGACGCGCCGGTAGAGGTCGTTGAGGTCGGAGGTCGCGAAGCGGCCGCCGTCGAGGGGCACCAGCGGGCGCAGGTCCGGCGGGATGACGGGGACGACCGTCAGGATCATCCATTCCGGCTTGTTGCCCGAGAGCTGAAACGCCTCGATGATCTTGAGGCGCTTGAGCAGCTTCTTGGGCTTCAGGTCGGAGGTGGTGGTGGCGATCTCCTGGCGCAGGTCGGCCGCGATCTTGTCCAGGTTGAGGTCCTGGAGGATGCGCCGGATGGCCTCGGCGCCGATCATCGCGGTGAACGAATCCTCGCCGTACTCCTCCTGCGCGCGCAGGTACTCTTCCTCCGACAGGAGCTGACGCTCCTTGAGGGGGGTGAGGCCCGGCTCGATGACGACGTAGGATTCGAAGTAGAGGATGCGCTCGAGGTCCTTGAGCGCCATGTCGAGCAGGAGGCCGATCCGGCTCGGCAGGGACTTCAGGAACCAGATGTGGGCGACGGGCGCGGCGAGCTCGATGTGGCCCATGCGGTCGCGCCGCACGCGCGCGAGCGTCACCTCGACGCCGCACTTCTCGCAGATCACGCCCTTGTACTTCATGCGCTTGTACTTACCGCACAAGCACTCGTAATCCTTGATCGGTCCGAAGATCCGCGCGCAGAACAGGCCGTCACGCTCAGGCTTGAACGTACGGTAATTGATCGTCTCGGGCTTCTTGATTTCGCCGTAGGACCAGGACAGGATTTTCTCAGGCGACGAGATCGAGATCTTGATCTGGTCGAAGCTCTGAGGCTGAGCCTGCTGGTTGAAAAGATTCATGACCTCTTGGTTCATGATCTGCTCCTGAGCTGACGGGGCGCCCCGTGGGCCGGTGGGCAGCCGCCGTGCTGGTCATCGGGCCGGGGTCGGAGCCGTCGCGACGCGGCGCCCTCCCCTTCATTCGAAATCCGTCCGCCGCCGCGGGACGGTGGTCCCGCGGCGCGTCGTCAGAGGATGGTCGAGGGGATCTCCCCTACTCCGCCGCCTCCGGCGGCGCTTCGAGCTGGTCGTTGGCGGCCCGCTTGGAGGAGATCAGCTCGACGTTGAGGCCGAGCGAGCGCATCTCCTTCACGAGCACGTTGAAGCTCTCCGGGATGCCCGCCTCGAAGGTGTCGTCCCCGCGCACGATGGCCTCGTAGACCTTGGTGCGGCCGGCGACGTCGTCCGACTTGACGGTGAGCATCTCCTGCAGGGTGTAGGCGGCGCCGTAGGCTTCGAGCGCCCACACCTCCATCTCGCCGAAGCGCTGGCCGCCGAACTGCGCCTTGCCGCCCAGCGGCTGCTGGGTGACGAGCGAGTAGGGACCGATCGACCGGGCGTGGATCTTGTCGTCCACGAGGTGGTGCAGCTTGAGCATGTAGATGTAGCCCACCGTGACCTTGCGGTCGAAGGGCTCGCCGGTGCGCCCGTCGTAGAGCGTCGACTGCCCCGAACGGTCGAGCCCGGCCATCTCCAGCATCGCCTCGATGTCGGCCTCCTTGGCGCCGTTGAAGACAGGGGTCGCCATCGGCACGCCGCGGCGCAGGTTGTTGCCGACCTCCGCCAGATCCTGGTCCGTCAGGCCGTCGAGTTCGGACGGGCTGTAGATCCTGGCCATCTGCTCGCGCAGCGGGCTGACATCGTGCGTGCGCAGATAGGCGTCAACCGCCTGCGACACTTGGCGCCCGAGTCCGGCCGCCGCCCAGCCGAGATGCGTCTCGAGGATCTGGCCGACATTCATGCGGCTCGGCACGCCGAGCGGGTTGAGCACGATGTCGGCATGCGTGCCGTCCTCCAGGAACGGCATGTCCTCGATCGGCACGATCCGGGACACCACGCCCTTGTTGCCGTGGCGGCCCGCCATCTTGTCGCCGGGCTGGATCTTGCGCTTCACCGCCACGAAGACCTTGACCATCTTCATGACGCCGGGGGGCAGCTCGTCGCCGCGCTGCAGCTTCTCGACCTTGTCGAGGAAGCGCTGCTCCAGGCGCTTCTTCGACTCGTCGTACTGCTTCTGCATCGCCTCGATCTCGGTCATCAGACGATCGTCGATGACCGCGAACTGCCACCATTGCGAGCGGGGGTAGTCGGTGAGGTTCTCGCGGGTGAGGGTCGTGTCCTTCTTGAACCCCTTCGGCCCGGCGACCGGCGCCTGCCCCACCAGCACGCCGGCGAGACGCGCGTAGGTGTTGCGGTCGAGGATCGCCTGCTCGTCGTCCCGGTCCTTGGCGAGGCGCTCGATCTCCTCGCGCTCGATGGCCTGGGCGCGCTCGTCCTTGTCGACGCCGTGGCGGTTGAACACCCGGACCTCGACGATCGTGCCCGTGACACCGGGGGGCACGCGCAGGGACGTGTCGCGCACGTCGGACGCCTTCTCGCCGAAGATGGCGCGGAGCAGCTTCTCCTCCGGCGTCATCGGGCTCTCGCCCTTCGGCGTGATCTTGCCGACCAGGATGTCGCCCGCGTGCACCTCGGCGCCGATGTAGACGATGCCGGCCTCGTCGAGGTTCTTGAGCGCCTCCTCGGAGACGTTCGGGATGTCGCGGGTGATCTCCTCCGGCCCGAGCTTGGTGTCGCGGGCCATCACCTCGAATTCCTCGATGTGGATCGAGGTGAACACGTCATCCTTCACGATCCGCTCGGAGAGCAGGATCGAGTCCTCGAAGTTGTAGCCGTTCCACGGCATGAACGCGACGAGCACGTTGCGGCCGAGCGCCAGCTCGCCGAATTCGGTCGAGGGACCGTCGGCGATGATGTCGCCCTTCTTCACGACCTCGCCCACCCTCACCAGCGGCTTCTGCGTGATGCAGGTCGACTGGTTGGAGCGCTGGAACTTCTGCAGCCGGTAGATGTCGACGCCCGGCCGGGTCGGGTCGGTCTCCTCGGTGGCGCGCACGACGATGCGGGTGGCGTCCACCTGATCGATCACGCCCGCGCGCCGCGCCGCGATGGCCGCGCCGGAATCGCGGGCGACCACCGCCTCCATGCCGGTGCCGACGAAGGGCGCGTCGGCGCGGACGAGCGGCACCGCCTGGCGCTGCATGTTCGAGCCCATGAGGGCCCGGTTGGCGTCGTCGTTCTCCAGGAACGGGATCAGCGCCGCAGCGACCGACACGAGCTGCTTGGGCGACACGTCCATCAGGTCGACGCGGTCGGGGGCGACCACGATCACCTCGCCCGCGCGGCGGCAGACCACGAGATCCTCGGTCAGGCGGCGCTCGGCATCCATCGCGGCGCTCGCCTGCGCCACGTAGTACTTCGCCTCCTCCATGGCCGAGAGGTAGACCACCTCGTCGGTCACGACGCCGTTCTTCACGCGGCGGAACGGGGTCTCGATGAAGCCGTACTTGTTCACCCGCGCGAAGGTGGCGAGCGAGTTGATGAGGCCGATGTTCGGGCCTTCCGGCGTCTCGATCGGGCAGATGCGGCCGTAATGGGTCGGGTGCACGTCGCGCACCTCGAACCCGGCGCGCTCGCGGGTGAGACCGCCCGGCCCGAGCGCTGAGAGACGCCGCTTGTGCGTCACCTCGGAGAGCGGGTTGGTCTGGTCCATGAACTGCGAGAGCTGCGAGGAGCCGAAGAACTCGCGCACCGCCGCCGCCGCAGGCTTGGCGTTGATCAGGTCCTGCGGCATCACGGTGTCGATGTCGACGGACGACATCCGCTCCTTGATGGCGCGCTCCATGCGCAGCAGGCCCAGCCGGTACTGGTTCTCCATCAGCTCGCCCACCGAGCGCACCCGGCGGTTGCCGAGGTGGTCGATGTCGTCGATCTCGCCCTTGCCGTCGCGCAGGTCGACGAGCGCCTTGACCACCGCGAGCATGTCCTCGCGCCGCAGCGTCCGCACCGTGTCGGCCGCGTCGAGGTCGAGGCGCATGTTCATCTTCACGCGCCCGACCGCCGAGAGGTCGTAGCGCTCGGGGTCGAAGAACAGCGAGTGGAACATCGCCTCGGCGGTGTCGAGGGTCGGCGGCTCGCCCGGGCGCATCACCCGGTAGATGTCGAACAGCGCGCCCTCGCGGGCCGAGTTCTTGTCCACCGCCAGGGTGTTGCGGATGTAGGGGCCGACATTGACGTGGTCGATGTCGAGCACCGGGATCTCCTCGGTGCCGACGTCGGTCAGGCCCTTGAGGAGCTTGTCGGTGATCTCGTCGCCGGCCTCGGCATAGATCTCGCCGGTCTTGTAGTTGACCATGTCCTCGGCGATGTACTGGCCGAGCAGGTCCTCGTCGGTGGCGCGCAGGGCCTTGACGCCCTTCTCGGCGATCTGCCGGGCGGTGCGCGCGGTCAGCTTCTTGCCGGCCTCCAGCACCACCTCGCCCGAATCGGCGTCGATGAGGTCGGTGGAGGCCTTGTAGCCCTTGAGGCGCTCGGCGTCGTAGGGCACGCGCCAGTCGCGCCCGTCACGCACATAGCTGACGCGGTTGTAGAAGGTCGAGAGGATCTCCTCGCCGTCGAGCCCGAGCGCGAACAGCAGCGAGGTCACCGGGATCTTGCGCTTGCGGTCGATGCGCGCGTGCACGATGTCCTTGGCGTCGAACTCGACGTCGAGCCAGGAGCCCCGGTAGGGGATGATGCGCGCGGCAAACAGCAGCTTGCCCGAGGAATGGGTCTTGCCCTTGTCGTGGTCGAAGAACACGCCCGGCGAGCGGTGCATCTGCGAGACGATCACGCGCTCGGTGCCGTTGACGATGAAGGTGCCGTTCTCCGTCATCAGGGGCATATCGCCCATGTAGACGTCCTGCTCCTTGATGTCCTTGACAGACTTGGCGCCCGTATCCGGATCGACGTCGAACACGATCAGCCGCAGCGTCACCTTGAGCGGGGCGGCGAAGGTGATGCCGCGCTGGCGGCACTCGTCGACGTCGTACTTCGGCGCCTCGAACGTGTACTTGACGAACTCGAGCAGCGCGGTCGAGGAGAAGTCGGAGATCGGGAAGACGGACTTGAAGACGGATTGCAGACCCTCATCGGCCCGCCCGCCCTCGGGCTCGTCCACCATCAGGAACTGGTCGTAGGACGCCTTCTGGACCTCGATGAGGTTCGGCATCTCGGCGACTTCCCGGATCTTGCCGAAGAACTTGCGAATGCGCTTGCGACCGACCAGCGTGTTGGCCATAGGTGACCTCGCTCCTCATCCACCGCATCATCGGGGCCCGGCGGGACGCGGACCTGTCCGCATCGACCGTCCCTGGGCCGGAGCGCCGCGGGGCCGGCGTTCCTTCAAACCCGAACGAACCTATATGGGGATCCCGACCCCGGATCCCGAGGGGGCCGCCGAAGCGGCCCAAGCCCGCGGGCGAGAACCCGCGGGCTTGGGGGCTCGCGAATGCCGGGAAGGCACCCGCAGCGTAGAAATGCGGGTCCGCACGGACCCGCATCGACTTACTTGAGCTCGACCTTGGCGCCGGCCTTCTCGAGCTGGGCCTTGAGCTTGGCGGCGTCGTCCTTGGACACGCCCTCCTTGACCGGCTTCGGAGCGCCCTCGACGAGGTCCTTGGCCTCCTTGAGGCCGAGGCCGGTGATCGCGCGGACCTCCTTGATGACCTCGATCTTCTTGTCGCCGGCGGCGGCGAGCACGACGGTGAACTCGGTCTGCTCCTCGACCGGGGCGGCGGCAGCGCCCGCGGCCGGGCCGGCGGCCACGGCGACGGCGGCGGCGGCCGAGACGCCCCACTTCTCTTCGAGCATCTTGGCGAGTTCGGCCGCCTCGAGGACGGTCAGGGACGAGAGGTCGTCGACGAGCTTGGCAAGATCAGCCATTTCCAGTTCCTGCGTGTTGTCGGTTTGAACGATGGGGGTGTGAGCGAAGCGCCCTCAGGCGGCCTCGTCCGTCTTCGCTGAGTCGGCATAGGCCCCGAACACGCGGGCGAGCTTGGCCGCCGGCGCATTGACGACCTGGGCGATCTTGGTCGCGGGCGCCTGCACGAGGCCCACGATCTTGGCGCGCAGTTCGTCGAGGGACGGCAGCGTGGCGAGTGCCTTCACGCCGTCCGGGTTCAGGGCCGTCGCGCCCATGGCGCCGCCGAGGATCACGAGCTTGTCGTTGGCCTTGGCGAAATCCACCGCCACCTTCGCGGCCGCGACCGGATCGCTCGAATAGGCGAGCAGGGTCGGGCCCTTCAGGAGGGGCTTGATGGAAGCGACGTCGGTGCCGTCGAGAGCGATGTTGGCGAGACGGTTCTTCGCGACCTTCACGGTGGCGCCGGCCTGCTTCATCTGCGCGCGCAGCTTCTGCATGTCGGCGACCGTGAGGCCCTTGTAGTGGGCCACGACGACCAGCGAGGTGGTGGAAAACACCCCGTTGAGCGTCGCGACGAGATCAGCTTTTGCTGCTCTGTCCACCGGGCTCTCTCCGGTTGGCGGAACCAGGATCGGTTCCGCCGGTTGCACATGCCGCCCGTGCCGAGCCGGGGCCTTGGAAGACCGCGGCGGCGCGAGCGACGCTTCACGGCCCTGTCCCCGACCGACGGCCTTGCGGCCGCGCGAACCGGGTGAGATGGTTCAAACCGACGCCCTGCCCGCCCGCGAGGGAGGCGGGGCGGAAAAACTCGGTCTTCCCCGTCTGTGCAGGCTTGGCGATTAAGCCAGCGAACCGGCGCCTGCAGTCTCGGACAGGACATGGCCGGACGGGGCGCGAGGAGGGTTCCCCTCGAGCCCGCCGGCCATTCGTCACCCGGTCGCCCGGGGACGTCTCGTCAGGCCACGACCGATCGGTCGAGTCCTTTCAAAGGTGGAAACGTGGAGCGCGGTCTATAGCGGGGTGCAAGCAGCCTGCCAAGTGGGCGGGTGCGGATAATTCGGTCGCAGGGAGGAAACCGCCCCCTCCCCCGGCCGCCACGGGCCTCAGGCGGCCCGCACGGTGTCGAGGAAGCGCCGGACCTCGGCCGACAGGTGGTCCGATTGCCGCGACAGGGCCGAGGCCGCCGAGAGCACATGGCTCGCCGCCGCGCCGGTCTCCTCCGCGTTCGCGGCGACGCACGCGATGTTGCGCGTCACCTCGCCCGTGCCGGTCGCCGCCTGCGCGATGCTGTGCACGATCTCCTGCGTCGCCGCGCCCTGCTCCTTCACCGAGGCCGAGATGCCGGTCGTCACCTCGCTGACCTCGCGGATCCGCCCCCCGATCCCGCCGATCGCCCCCACCGCCTCGCGGGTGGAGGCCTGGATCCGCGCCACCTGCGCGGAGATGTCTTCGGTGGCGCGTGCGGTCTGGGTGGCGAGTTCCTTCACCTCGGCGGCCACCACCGCGAAGCCGCGGCCCGCCTCCCCGGCCCGCGCCGCCTCGATCGTGGCGTTGAGCGCGAGCAGGTTCGTCTGCCCGGCGATCGTGGTGATGAGCGACACGACCTCGCCGATCTTCGCCGCCGCGCCGGAGAGTTCCTGCACCAGGCCGGCCGTGGCCTCGGCCTCTCCCACCGCCGTCCGCGCGAGGTCGCTCGACCCCGCGGCCTGCCGGCCGATCTCCTGCACGGAGGCACCGAGTTCCTCGGCCGCCGCCGCCACCGTCCCCACGTTCGAGGCGGCCTGCTCGGCGGCGGCGGCGACCGAGGAGGATTGCAGCGCCGTCCGGGAGGCGGCGGCGGTCATGGCCTGGGCGGTTGCCTGGAGTTCGGAGGCCGAGTGCGAGACGGTGCGCACGATCCCGCTCACCGCCCGCTCGAAGCCATCCGCCATCGCGCGCATGGCGGCGCGGCGCTGCGCCTCCGCGCCCGCCCGCGCCAGGGCCGTCTCCTCCTCCAGGGCGCGGGTGCGGATCAGGTTCTCCTTGAACACCTGCACGGCGCCGGCGAGCGCGCCGATCTCGTCGGCGCGGCCGCGGCCGGGCACGACGACCGCCGTGTCCCCTTCCGCGAGGCGCGTCGCGGCGCCGGTCATGGCCGAGAGGGGGCGGATGATCGCCCGGGTGACGAGAAGGATCCCGCCCCCCGCGAGGACGAGGCTCATGGCGAGGAGCCCCGCATAGACCGCGAAGTCCTGGCGGGCATTCCGTGCGCTCGCCGCGGCGATCTGATCGACCTCTTCCACGAAGGCCGTGGCGGCGGCCGCGATCTGGCTGAGAAGGGGCGTCGTCACGCGGCGCGACTCGGGCAGCGTGGGCCGGGGCAGGCTCGGATCGAGGAGCGCCTCCATGAGCTTGGCGTTGCGCTCCGCGTGGGCGGCCGAGTAGTAGCCCGCCTCGGCGGCGCCCATGGCCTCGCGGATCCGCTGGGAACCCTCGAATTTCCGGGCGACGCCGCGCGCGACGCCGAAGGCGAATTCCGCCTGCTTCCGATTGGCCTCGTGGGTGATCTGCTCCCGGAAGGTGATGGCTCGGCGCTGGGCCAGCACGTCGTTGACGATCAGCACCTCGGCGCCGGCGAAGTTCCGGGCCGCCCAGGTCATCGCGCGGGCGAGGAGCGGGGCCGTGAGCGAGGGATCCTCGGCGCTGATCAGGCTCTCGACGGCGCCCATCGTCGCCTCGACCGCGTCGAGCAGGCGCCCGCCGGTCGCGTTGACGCGCGCGACGAGCGCCCCGTCGCGGGCGGAGAGCGGCTGCGCCAGCGCCGCGTCGGCGTCGCGGCGGGTCCGCTGCCAGTCCGAGGATGCGGCGTCGAGGCTGGACAGGACGGCGGCGAAGTCCGTCTCGCCCAGCTCCGCAAGCAGACCCCTCGCCTGGTCGAGGCTGCCGTTCACGGCGGCGCGGCGCTCGGCGATGTCCTTGGCGTTCGCCGCACCCTGCTCGCGTTCGAGCGGCAGCCCCGAGACCGTGGCGCCGCGCTCGAAGCGCAAGTTGGCGAGCGCCTGCAGCAGCAGGCGGTCCACGGTGGCGAGCCGCGCGACGTGCGTGGCGGTATTCCATTGCCGCCAGGAGGTGCGGAGGTTCTCTGCGCACAGCCCGAACACGATCGCACCGAATGCGATCAGGATGGCGCTCAACCAATGCCGAATGGGCATCTCTACCTCCGACGGACCCGGTGCTCCACGCATCGCGGCCGATCCGGCCACTTGAAGCACATTGCCCGCGCAAGTTGCCCTTGGGGCATTGACGATCGGTTACTCATCCGCGTCGTCGCGCCTGCGTCTCGTGGGAGCGGCCGGGAAGGCTCCGCTACGCCGCCTCGCGGTGCGGGCGGCCCTTGCGCCACCAGCCCTGCCCGCGCCGCGTCGACCGTTCGACGGTGCGGGTCGCGTAGAACGACGCGTTCTGCTCGCCGCGCAGGGCCTCGCGGGTGAAGCGGATCAGGTGGTGGGACACGAAGCCCATGTTGAACACCGCCTCGATCTGTCCGCGCTTCAGGGCGTAGCCGGCCGCCCGCCAGAAGGCTCGGCGGTAATCCGAGAGCAGCCCCACCCGCACCGCGATGTTGAAGCCGAGCACCAGCGCCCGGCGCAGGTTGTCCCGGGTCAGGCGGTCCCTGGCGGGGATCCGCACGCGGTTCACGTAGGTGACGTCGATCTGGTGGCGGAAGCGGTCGAACAGCCGCTCGGGCGAATAGGCGTGGGCGATGGCCCGGCGCCAGCTCGCCACCACCTCGTCGTGCGGGCGCAGGAAGCGCACGTTCGATTCGAGGTGCGGATCGTCCACGAGCCGCCCCTCCTTCGCGAGCCGGTCCCACAGGGGCGTGCGCGGCAGGGCCTGGAGCAGGTTCATGGTCAGGACCGGGACGTTCGACCGGTCGATGAAAGCGAGCAGCTTGTCCTCGGATTCCGCCGTCTCGGTGTCGAGGCCGAGGATGATGCCCGAGGTGACCTCCAGCCCGTAGGAGTTCAGGGTCGCGATGCCCTCCAGCATCGGCACGGCGGCGTTGTGGGTCTTGTCGATGACCTTGAGGGCGTCGAGTTCGGGGGTCTCGATCCCCACGAACACCGTGACGAAGTTCGCCTGGCGCATCAGCTCGAGGATCTCGGGCTGCTTGGCCATGTTCAGCGTCGCCTCGCAGGCGAACTGCACCGGGTAGCCGTTTCGCCGCTGCCAGTCCACGAGGTGGGGCAGCATCTCCCGGGTGGCCTTGCGGTTGCCGATGAAGTTGTCGTCGACGAAGTAGACCACCGCCGGGTGGCCGGGCTGGGCGACGATGGCGTCGAGTTCGCCGAGCAGCTGCTCGGGCGTCTTCAGCCGCGGCTGGCGGCCGTAGAGGGCCGGGATGTCGCAGAACTCGCAGCGGTAGGGGCAGCCCGAGGAGAATTGCAGCGAGCCGATGAGGTAGCGCCGCAGCGGCACCTGCCCGTAGGCGGGGGTGGGGAAGTCGGAGAGGCCGAGCCGGTCCTGCGTCTCCAGCCGCACCTGGGCGGGCGGGCGGGAGACGTCCGCGTCGAGGCGGCGGATCAGCTCGTCCGTGGCGTCGCCGATCTCGCCGATATGGATGTAGTCGAAGCCCGGATACTGCTCGGGCGAGCCCGAGACCGAGGGACCGCCCAGCACTGCGACGCAGCCCGCCGCCTGCGCGCGGACCTGGATGTCGCGGATCTGCGGCGCCTGGACGTGCATGCCGGAGACGAACACCGCGTCCGCCCAGGCGAATTCCTCGGCGGCGGCGCTGCGGATGTTCTCGTCGACGAAGCGGACCTCCCACCGCTCCGGCATGTAGGCCGCGATGAGGAGCAATCCCTGCGGCGGCATGAACGCCTTCACGCCGCCCATCAGCGGATAGGCGTGCTGGAACGTGCCGAAGGAGGGCGTGTAGGCGGGAAAGACGCAGAGGATGCGTCGCGTGGAGGAGACCGGGACCGTGCTGCGCATGGTGCACAATCTAGCACAGCAGGGCCGGGCGGCGTCCCCCCGGCAGCCGATTTTCCCGTCGCGAGCGCGCCGAGGCCCCGGTACGGAAATCTCCCTTCCACGCCTGCCGTATTGCCGCGGTCATCTGCGTCAGCGATCCTCGGGCCCAAGAGGATCCGCGCAGGGAGGATACGGTGGCCAAGCTTCGTGTGCTCGTCGAGGTCGTCCCGACCGTCGAACAGGCTGCGCTGGCGTCGGCGTCGTCCGCCAGCATCCGACCGGCGAGCTCGGCCGACCTGTTCGCCCTGGCCGAGGCGATGATGGCCGGCCTTCCGGGGACCGGCATCGAGGTGACGGATGCGTTCGGCCCGATTCCCCTGGCGGCCGCGGACGTGTCGCTGGATGCCGCCGAGGGCGGGCCCGCCCTCGTGTCGGCGGCGTCCTCATCGGGCCGGCGGCGGCGAGGCGGACCCAAGGCGGCCTCGCCGCCCCTGGCGAACGTGGCGTCGGTGGTGCTGCTCTGCGAGGTCACGGCCGCGGGACTTCACGAGCTGGAATCGCGGTCCGACGTGGTGGTCTGGCCCGACAGCCGCCTCTCCCTGACGCAAGGCTCCGCCCCGGATGAGGGGCTCGTCGGGCTCCTCGATCTCGCGACGAGCGCCGGCGGCACCGATTGCCGCCCGTTCCGGCCCGGCGTCTCCGTCGAGGCGATCCGCACCCTGCTCGGGGTCGAGGCCCTGTGGCGGGACGGATTCCGCGGTCAGAACGTGATCGTCGGCATCCTCGACGAGGGGGTGAGCCATCTCTACCCCGTCGTGGGCGGACACGAGACCACGACGGAGCGGCGCTGGGGGCTGGCCGCGATCACGAGCCACGGCTCGATGTGCGCCGCCGACATCCTCGTCGCCGCGCCGGCCGCTCGCCTGTACGACTACCCTTTCCTCGGGCAGCCCAGTTCCGGCGGCGCCATCGCCATGTTCCAGGCGGTGCTGGACCAGCATCGCCGGGACGGCACGCCGCATCTCACCAACAACAGCTACGGCTTCGTGAGCGTGCCCCCGCGCGAGACGATGCCGAACCATGAGATCTGGAACCTGAACCACCCCGTCCACCGCAAGGTGCGCGAGGTGGCGGCGGCCGGAATCCCCTGCTTCTTCGCGGCGGGCAATTGCGGGGAGAACTGCCCGAGCGGCAAATGCCACCCCTCCGGCATCGGCCCGGGCCGGTCGATCCACGCCTCGAACAGCCTCGCCGAGGTAATCACCGTCGCGGCGGTCAACAGCCGGCACGAGCGGGTGGGCTATTCCAGCCAGGGTCCCGGGATGTTCGAGCGGGCGAAACCGGACATCGCGGCCTACACGCATCTCTTCGGCAATTTCGGACCCGGACGGCCCGGCGGGCTCGCCCAGCCATACGACAACGGGACCTCGGCGGCGACGCCGGTCGCCTGCGGCGTCGGGGCCGCCCTGCTCAGCGCCTTCGCGGACCTCACCCCCGCCGCGCTCAAGACGGCCCTGATGCAGAGTGCCCTGGACATCGGGCAGCCGGGACGCGATTTTCTCACCGGCAGCGGGGTGGTCAACGCCGCGGCGGCCTACCAACTCCTGCGAGGAGACGGACGCATCCCGGGCCGGGTGCGGCCGCGGCTGCCGGACGACCGGGTGGCGTGAGCGAGGAGTCGGACCATGAAGTGGCTGGTGACGGCCGAGCGCCGACTGGATGCCCAGAACCTCGGCAAGGCGCTGGAACAAGCCGGCGCCCACGTCGTGGACGAGCAGACCGCCACACCGCTCGGCGAGGGCGAGCGCGTCTGGGAGGTCGAGGGACCGCCCAACCTCGATGCCAAGCTCACGGGCGTCAAAGCGATCACCGGCGTCTTTCCGTCCTCGACCATGACCCTGTACTGACCGCCCCACGCCGGTTCCCGGGTCGTCCGAGACACGAAAAAAGGCCCGCCCCGTGTCCGGAGCGGGCCTTCTGGTGGGGACGAAGCGGATCGCCGATCAGGCCGAGGTCTGCGCCGCGAGGACGCTCGCGGGGTCGACCTTGATGCCCGGGCCCATCGTGGAGGAGACCGCGATGCGCTGGATGTAGGTGCCCTTGGCGCCCGTGGGCTTGGCCCGGGCCACCGCATCCGCGAAGGCGCGGGCGTTCTCGACGATCTTCTGGTCGTCGAACGAGATCTTGCCGATGCCGGCGTGGACGATGCCCGCCTTCTCGACGCGGAACTCGACCGCACCGCCCTTGGCGGCGCCGACCGCGCCCTTCACGTCCATGGTGACGGTGCCGACCTTCGGGTTCGGCATCAGGCCGCGCGGGCCCAGCACCTTACCGAGACGACCGACGAGCGGCATCATGTCCGGGGTGGCGATGCAGCGATCGAAGTCGATCGTGCCGCCCTGGATGGTCTCCAGCAGATCCTCGGCGCCCACGATGTCGGCGCCCGCCGCCTTGGCCTCGTCGGCCTTGGCGCCGCGGGCGAACACCGCCACCCGCACGGTGCGGCCGGAGCCGTTCGGCAGGTTGCAGACGCCGCGGACCATCTGGTCGGCGTGACGCGGATCGACGCCGAGATTCATCGAGATCTCGAAGGTCTCGTCGAACTTGGCGGTGGACCGCTCCTTCAGGAGCTTCACCGCGTCGGCGAGCGGATAGACCTTGGTCGGGTCGATGCCCTCGCGGGCGGCGCGGATGCGCTTGCCTACACGTGCCATGCTGCCCTCCCCTTAGGCCGTGATTTCGAGACCCATGGCCCGGGCGGAGCCGCGGATCATGGCGACGGCGGAATCGACCGAATCGCAGTTCAGGTCGGGCATCTTCCTCTCGGCGATCTCGCGGATCTGCGCCTCGGAGACGCGGCCGGCGGGCGCACCCTTGCCGGGGGTCTTCGAGCCGGAGGCCGGCTTCTTGCCGATCTTCAGTCCGGCCGCCTTCTTGAGGAAGAACGACACCGGCGGCTGCTTCATCTCGAAGGTGAAGGAGCGGTCCTGATACGCGGTGATGATCACCGGGATCGGGGTGCCCTTCTCGATCTGCGCGGTCTTCGCGTTGAAGGCCTTGCAGAATTCCATGATGTTGAGGCCGCGCTGACCGAGCGCGGGGCCGATCGGCGGGGACGGATTGGCGGCGCCGGCCGGCACCTGAAGCTTCACGTAGCCCGTGATCTTCTTCGCCATGGGACTGCTCCCGTTGGTTGCCTCATGCCCTCAGGGCGAGGCGGTTGCAGGTCGCGGTGCGGCCCGGTGCTCCCGGCGGCGAACCGGGCGGGCCTCCCGCGGGTGGAGACGAACGGCGAGGGGCGGAGGAGCCCGCGGTCAGGCTCCTCCGCCCCTCGCCGCCGCCGTCACGATCAGACCTTCTCGACCTGACCGTATTCGAGTTCGACCGGAGTGGCCCGGCCGAAGATGGAGACCGCCACCTTGAGGCGGGAGCGGCTCTCGTCGACTTCCTCGACGACGCCGTTGAACGACGCGAAGGGGCCGTCGGCGACGCGCACCGTCTCGCCCACCTCGAAGGAGATCGAGGCCTTCGGCCGCTCGGTCCCTTCCTGGACCTGGCCCTTGATGCGCTCGGCCTCGGCGTCGGGGATCGGCACCGGCTTCGACTTGTCGGCCCCGAGGAAGCCCGTGACCTTCGGGGTGTTCTTGATGAGGTGGTAGACCTCGTCGGTGAGGTCGCACTTCACCAGCACGTAGCCCGGGAAGAACTTGCGCTCGGCATCGACCTTGCGGCCGCGCCGAACCTCCACGACCTTCTCGGTCGGGACCATCACCTCGTCGAACTTGTCGAGCAGGCCGCGTTGGGCGGCCTGGTCCTTGATCGACTGCGCGACCTTGTTCTCGAAGTTCGAGTAGGCGTGGACGATGTACCAACGCTTCGACACGGTGTTCTACTCCTCAGGCCCCGATGCCCAGCACCAGGGTGACGAGGTAGCGCAGCACCTGGTCCACGACGACGAAGAAGATGCTGGCCGCCACCACCATGACGAAGACCATCAGGGTGGTGATCAGCGTCTCCTTGCGGGTCGGCCACGTGACCTTGCGGCCCTCGTCCCGGACCTGCTGCAGGAACTCGAACGGTCCGACGCGCTTGGGCGCGGGCCGGGAGGGCGGCGTGGGCGCGCCGGCGCCTCCGCCGCGGGGCGCGGGGGTGCCGCGCGACGCATTGCGCCCGAGGTCCACTTTCTTCGTCGCTTCGTTCGATGCCATGTCCGACGTACCGTCGCCGCTCGAAACCAACAGGGGCGCGAAGCCTGGCCCTTCCCAAGCCCGCGCCGCCGCCTTGTCCGATCTGGGATGGCGATGCCTCTAGCGCAGTTGCGCGGGCTTGTCGATGGCCCTGCGGCCTGCCTGAGATGGGGTGGTGAGCGGCTCGGGTCGAGGGGGGCGCTGGCAGGGGGGCCTTGGCAGGCGGTCCTTGGCAGGAGTGGAGGGACTCGAACCCCCAACCCCCGGTTTTGGAGACCGGTGCTCTGACCAGTTGAGCTACACTCCTCAAGGCGCCGAGGCGCGCACGCTCTGTGCCGCAAGGCGGCGCCGGATGCAAGGGGCTTCGTCGCCGAAGCCAAGCGCCCAAGCCAGGCGTCCAGGCCGGGCCGGAGGCGCCCGGACAGCGGAACGGGGCCGGCGCATGCCGCGCCGGCCCCGTTCGTCTCGCGGCGTCCGGGGACCGCCCCCGGACGCCGATCGTCAGGATTACTCGGAGCAGGATTGCTCGGAGCAGGCTTACTCGGAGATGGAGGCGACGACGCCGGCGCCGACGGTGCGCCCGCCTTCGCGGATGGCGAAGCGCAGC
>NZ_BPQQ01000103.1 GCF_022179325.1 Methylobacterium isbiliense
GCCAGCGGATGCTCGCTGGCGGTGGCGATCGTCGCCGCGGCTGAAAAGCAGGGCCTCGCCTTGGCGTCGGTCAGTGACTTCGATAGCCCGACCGGCCGCGGTGCCTTGGGCACCGTCGAGGGCCACAGGATCCGCCTCGGCAATGCGAAATTCCTGGGCGAGGCCGGGATCCCGACGGCGGCGCTCGACCAGCAGGCGGACCGCCTGCGCCAGGACGGCGCCACGGCGATTTTCATGAGCGTGGATGACCGGGTGGCTGGCGCCATCGCGATCGCCGATCCGATCAAGGCCACCACGCCTGAAGCCCTGCAGGCCCTGCGTGCCGAAGGCATTCGCGTGGTCATGCTGACCGGCGACAATCGCACCACGGCTCAGGCGGTGGCGCGCGCACTCGGCATCGATGAGGTCGAGGCCGAGGTCCTGCCCGACCAGAAGAGCGCGGTGGTCAAAGCCCACCAGGCGCAGGGCCAGGTGGTCGCGATGGCCGGCGATGGCGTCAACGACGCCCCGGCGCTGGCTGCGGCGGACGTCGGCATCGCCATGGGCAGCGGCACGGACGTCGCGATCGAGAGCGCCGGTATTACGCTACTCAAGGGCGACCTGAACGGGATCGTGCGTGCCCGGCGGCTGTCGCGCGCCACCATGAGCAACATCCGCCAGAACCTGTTTTTCGCGTTCATCTACAACGCGGCCGGCGTACCAGTGGCGGCCGGGGTGCTCTACCCGTCCCTCGGCATCTTGCTTTCACCGATCATCGCCGCTGCGGCGATGGCGCTCTCGTCAGTCAGCGTGATCGGCAACGCCCTGCGCCTGCGAACCACCACCCTCTGATCCCGTCCCTCGTAGGCCGCTGATGCTTTGGCGAACTCACCATGGCGTGCTTGAGGTTCTGGCTGTCCTGCAGCAGGCGTGCCAGGAGGGAGAACTTGGCGCGGCCGAACACTTGCTCCAGGCCCTCGAAACTCTCGCCCGCGGTGGCAGGAACCCAGGTGACCGATCGGCTGCGGCGTGCCTGGACGAGGCTTACCTGTTCATCTCCGCGTCGCTCGCGCCCAAGCTCTCCCGGCCGGCAGCGGTCTACCGGCCGCTTGTAGACCGTCGAGAGCAACAGGACTGTGAGCCTGGAGTGGAAGCTGTTTCTCCACAAGTCTCAGACACGCCTCAGCTGATAGCCGGGCTGCCTGATGCGCGAAGGCTCAGCGGTCGGCCAGCCGGTTGTAGACCGGCACGAACAGCATGGCCGTGAGCCACGCCGCCGCGGCACTGCCGAGAATGCCCTCGAGTAGCGTGCGCAGCACGTTGTCGGGGTTCGTGGCAAACAGCCGGATCCAGGCATGTGAGCCACCGCCCACCGGCCAGACGAACGACAGAGCGAAGCAAACGACAAACAGCCCGACCAGCGCGCTGGTCAGGCCGCAGCCCGTAGCGATGAGGTTGAGAGGTGTGTTCAGCCCCGTGCCGGCGGATGGACGGTCCGAAGTCAGCGTGGCCATGGAGGCCTCCCGGTTCTGTATTCTGCCGCTGATCGTGCGCCTGACGGCCCGTTCGCGGATTGATCTGCCTCAAGGCCGCTGGTGTCGGCGGCCGGCATGGTGCAGGGGTGACCGGAGCGCCCGCCCATGCACGACACTTCGTCCGCCTACGGCCTATGGGGCTATGTGCTGGTCAACGCCGCGGTGTTCATCGCCTTCGCGTTCAGCTTCGCCAAGCCGAAGACCCCGCGCGACTGGCGCTCCTTTGGCGCGTTCAGCGCCTTCCTGGCTGCGCTGTTCGCCGAAATGTACGGGTTCCCGCTGACCATCTACGTGCTGTCCGGCTGGCTGCAGTCGCGCTTTCCCGGTGTCGATTGGTTCTCGCATGACGCCGGCCACCTGCTGGAGATGATCTTCGGCTGGAAGACCAACCCGCACTTCGGCCCCTTCCACGTGCTCAGCTATGTGCTGATCGGAGCTGGGTTCTGGCTCACCGCCGCGGCCTGGAAGACCCTCTATGCGGCCCAGCGCGCCGGTCAACTCGCCACCACAGGGGCCTACGCTTGTGTGCGCCATCCTCAGTACGTCGGCTTCGTGCTGGTGCTGCTCGGGTTCCTGGTTCAGTGGCCGACCCTACTGACGCTGGCGATGTTCCCCCTGCTGGTGGTCATGTACGTGCGCCTGGCCCGCAGCGAGGAGCGCGAGGCTCTGGCGCAGTTCGGCGAGACCTACCGGGCCTACATGGCCCGCGTCCCCGCCTTTGTGCCGCGCTGGGCTGCCCTGGCCAGGCGCCCGGCGGCCCCGGCGTGATCCTTTCCTGCTGAGGAGCTTTCCCCCTAGACCACGCCCCTGCACGCCTGCACCGCCGCTACCATGACGATGGCTGACGGGGAATGGAACGACACGCGGCAACGGGGCGAGGGCTCCGGAAGAACGTCGTCGGTCCCGGCTTGGCGATATGGCCTGCCGTGCATCGGTCCAGGGGGCTCGGCCGACACGTGCAGTGAGCCCAACCGGGGATAGGGCCTCTCCACCCGAAGCAGGCCCCCGTCCTCAAGCCCAACCGCGACAGCACCACTGGTGCGCTCGGCGCGCTCGGTCAGTGATGCTTGTACCAGCCGACCCCCCTGATGTTGTTCCATGCATCCGTTTGGTGGCAGCGGTAACACTGCTCAACCCGCACATGCTCCTGCCCGGCGACCTTCTCGGACACCATCTCGAAGTGCATCATGTAATGGCTCGGCGGCGCTTGGTGGCACTGCGCGCAGTCGGTGGATCCCGGTGAGGGATGCCGGAACCCGTTGACCGTCCAGGACGTCACCCCGTGGCAGGAGCCGCAGCCTTCCCCGAACAGGCCGCGATGCGGGTCCCTGTTGGAATGGCAGGTCGCACAGACCAGGTGCGTAGCGTCGCCGCGATGGTCCGGCAGGATCCCGAGCCCCTCGGCTAACCGCAGCAGTTGTTCACTCGCACTTCTCGCCATTGCGGCGTCCGCCCCACGCTCGAAGCCTGCCGCCGCGAGCGCCGAGTGCTGCATCTCCGTCAGCTTCGCGCGGCCCTCATGCTCCACATGGCAGCCGCTGCACGTGCCGATGCTGGCGTGGAAACTGGTGGACTGTTTCGACAGAATGGCAGGTGAGTTGGCGTGACAGGCGATACAGTTCCTCGCCTCTACCCCGATGTGCGGCGTGTGGCAGGTCTCGCACCGCTGGGTGATGAACCGATGCTTGTCCGTGAGCGCACCCGGCATCACGAGGCCCTGCCAGCCGGGTACAGAGGTGCCGCCGGTCCGGTGCACCAGGTAGGGCACCACGAGGCCCGCCAGAACGGCTGCCAATCCCGTCAGCACGTAGAGGGCGGTCGTGCGGGTCATTGCAGCCAGCGTAGCCCGTAGTAGAGCCCCGACCAGACATGCAGGGTGAGCAGCCCGTAGAGGAGGATGGCTACCAGGATGTGCAGCGGGAGCCAGCGGTCGAAGAGATCGCGCGTCACCTCCTCGCTGCGGATCGCGGACTCAACGTCCGCCATGGCATCCGCCAGCTCAATCAAGCCCTCCCGCTTCCCGGCTGAGACCGGAATCTCCTCCGGCGCGAAGAACACGCGTCTCAGCCAAGCGGCCGGCCCGCCAAGTCCGGGAGCGGCGGGCACTCCCGCCGACGAGACACGCTCAAAGGCGGCCGCGAGGGAGGCAAGGTCGGCGCGCTCGCCCTGGACCGCTTTCGTGATGCGGGACAGAAGGTAGCGCCCGACGTACCCCGTCACGACGACAACCAGTAGCATTCCGGTAAGAGAGACGCCGAGCGGGCTGCGGAACTTGTGGGCCGCATGAATCAGCCCGAGGATGGGGCCGAGCACGCCGGCGTAGACGTGGAGGGCGAGCAACGTCCTCATCGAGACCTGCCGAGTTACCCGCGACTTGATGGCCGGGATGCGCTTCACGACGACGTAGAGAAGCGGGAACAGCATCAGCAGGGCACCTGCGATCCCGAAGAGACTACCCGTCAGGCTGCCGGGGAACCGCGGAGATACGTGGAAGAGGTAGCCGAGCGGCAGAAGGAGAAGAAGTGCGGCCAGGGATCCCACCGCGACGGCGCTGCGCTCCTGCATCGGCTCACGCCTCCACCTGCAGGTTGGCGCCGGTCGACTTGGCTTGGCACGCCAGGATCAACCCGGCGGCCTTGTCCTCCGCTGGCAACCCGTCCTCCACCTCCATCGATACCGCTCCCTGCAGCAGCTTCACCTTGCAAGTCCCGCAGATGCCCACGCGGCAAGACCATGGGATCTCGACACCCACGCTCTCCGCCGCCTCCAAAACCGTCCTGTCCGCAGGCAGGGGGGCCGACTTGCCCGACCGGGAGAAGATCACCGTGTTCGCGGCGGGGGCGACCACCGCCTCCACAGGCGCGACGACCGGAGGCGTTGCACCGCCGAACCGCGCGGCCTCAGCTCGCGTCGGGGGCGCCGGCGGGAGCTTGTCCGCCGGAAGGGACGCGGGGCCGAAGGCCTCTGTGTGGATCTTGTCCGGCGGGACGCCCAATTCCGAGAGCGCCTCCTTCATGGCGGCCATCATCGGCGGCGGACCGCAGAGGTGGATGCGACGGTGTGGCAGCTCCGGAACGGCTGCCTGGAGGAGCTCCTTCGTGATCTGCCCTTCCGGGCCCATCCAGTCCGTACCTTCGCTGCGCGTCATGGTCGCGAGCACGTGCAGGTTGGGGTGGCGCCGTTGCAGATAGGCGAGCTCGTCGCGGAACACGAACTCCGCGGTACTGCGCGCGCTGTAGACGAAATACACCTCGCCGGGCCAGGCGCGGTCGGTCAGGTAGCGCAGCACCGACATCAGCGGCGTGATGCCAACCCCTCCGCCGACGAGGACGATGCTGTCCTCGCCCAGCCCCGTGAAGGTGAAGGCCCCGTAGGGGGCGCTGACCTTAAGCAGGTCTCCGACTTTCACGCGGTCATGCAGGAACTGCGAGACCTTGCCCTGGGCCTCGCGCTTAATCGAGAGTTCCGCGTAGGCCTGCCGGGTCGGTGAGGACGCGATGGTGTAGGCGCGCCGGAGGACATCACCGGGCGTCGGTTCGACCTGCACGTTCATGAACTGCCCGGGCATGTACTCGAATGGCAGGGCCGCACCGGACGGTTCGACGAGCCGGAACGTTTTGATCGAGGGAGTCTCTCGAACGACCTGCGCTACCTTGAGCTCGCCGGACCAAGCGCGGCGTGGGGGGGATTGTCGCGGAGGTACGACCGTGTCGGCCGACGGAGCCCCACTGGGAGCCGGGGAGGGGGCGGGCGCCGGTGCTGGGAAAACAGCTGCAGGGGCTTGCTGCCCGACCTGTGCAGGCAGGCTGGCCGGCACCGGCGGCCCCGTTCGCCTCAGGATTGATTGGACGCGCCGCATCCGCATGAATTGCAGAGCGAGCAGAGTCGCTGCGGACAGGGCCAAGCCGACCATCAGGGCGATGTGCCCGGGCGAGAAGGTCGTCAGGCTCATGGCGCCTTGGCCCGCCGCGGCCTCTGGCATCGGCAGACTCATCTGGCTTCTGAACCAAGCGAGCGCCACTGTTTGGGGCGGATCGCCTGCACTTAGGGCGAGGTGGGAGGACAGTCCGCTCTCAAACAGGGATAGGCCCTGCCTCATCTGTCCGGCGGCGTCTCGCATGCCAACCGCGTCGCCGGCCGAGAACGCCCGCATCGCCCCGTCGGCCCCGCCCACGAGCAGGGGCAGGCCGGATCCCATCCGGCTATGAGCTTCCCGTGCCGCGGCTTCGCGCTCGGTTGGCGTTAGGGCCGGCATCGTCATCAGGGTAGGGTAGAACTGCTTTCGGGGGGCCCCGTGCATCCCCTCCATCATGCCACCCATGCCGTCGCGGGCGGCTGGTGCGCCTTCGACCGGTGGAGTGGCAGGCGAGGAGGGATGGTGACCGGCATGGCCCCCGTCCGACTGGGCGTGAACAGGGGCCATGCCGACGGCCGTGCCCAGGGCGATGAGGGCAGCGCCTGCGATCCACGCGAACCGCCACCTTCCACTCAACGGAGGCATGATGTCCTCTGCGGCATGGACAGCAATCCCCGCTCATAGCTTCAGCTTTACCGCTCGAACGGCAGGGTCGTGAGAACTGGGCAGCGAGAACTCAGAACGTTGCTAGGAAGGGCACGACGAGCTCATCGGCGACGTGCTTCTGGTGCTCGTCGAGAGCAGCGTAGAGGTTGGAGAAGGCGGTGCGCGCGGCGCGGATCGCCTCAAGCCGTGCTGTCAGGTGGCGTTCGTACTGGTCGAGACGGGCGGATGGAGTGGATGCAGGGGCCGTGAGCTGCTGGCGCGCTTCGAGCAGGTGCTGGCGGCCGGAACGCAGGGCTTCGGCAAATTGGTTCCACGCGCCGGTTTGAGCATCAGTGATCCGCAGCTCGGTACGCAGGAATGCGATGCGCCCGTCGATGCGGTCCATCATGTCGACGCCGTTCGAGCCCATGCCCGGCATGGCTTGGTTCTGCTGCATGCGGCGCATATCATCGCCCATCATACCCATACCCATGCCGCCGGACCCGGATCCCCGGCCCTGTTGCATGTTGGATCGTCCCATCGAGCCCTGCTGCATGCCGCCCATGCCGCAGCAGCCCATCCCCATGCCGCCAGTCTGGCCGGCCTGGGACCCGCCCTGCCCCATGCCGCCGGAAGACTGCATGCCCATCATGTCGTCCTCGGCGACGATGATGCGGTCGGTGCGTCCGGCCGCGGGCGTCGCCATGGACGGGCCAGACAGAAGGCTGACGACCACCAGCGCAGACGCTGCGCAGAGAAGGCGGGATGATTGCATTGAACTGCTCCCAAACGATGAGTGGATCGTGCCTGTCGCGGCCGTTCGCTCGACGGGCGTTATCGTCAGCGCAGCCGCCGGTGGCATTGATCCAAATCACGCGAGCGCGCGGCATGGCTCGCAGTACCGGCTCGAATGGGCGGACAGAGCGAAGCGACTTGATTTGCCTCAATGCCTATTCGCACGCGCTGCCCTCATCCTCGGTCGGACGGTTCTGTAGTGCAGCAAACGAATTGGTGACGGTGCGATGCCCCGCTCCTCTGACACGGATGCGCTGCCCGATGCGGTGGGCTGCCTCTGCTCGGACCCGCGCGGACGGCGAGACGAGGACCTGCCTTGCGACCTGCGGGACGAGGAGGAGACCCAAAGGTTCCTTCTGCGGCAGGCTGGCCGCCGCGTCGTCGCGGCAGACGCGGTCATCTCGAAGGGTGGGGTCAGCGAACGCCGATGCTTCCGCGTCATGGAGGGGGTGGCGCGGCTTGTTCTGATCGATGTGGATGGGCGCCGGCAAGTTACCCGCTTCGCCTTCCCGGGCGACTACTTCGGCCTCTCTCGGTCAGAGCGCGAGCTGGTCGCCGAGGCGGCGTCTCACGCCGTGTTACTGGAATTCGATGCCGGACGGCTGCAGAGGCTGAGCGACTGCAACCCGCACCTGGCGAGGCAATTGGCGACAGCGATGAGGTCAAATCTCGGCCAAGCCATGGAGCATGTGGTTCTCCTGGGCAGGAAGACCCCTCGCCAGAGGCTGGCTGGGTTCCTTCGGATGCTGCACCGGCAGCTCGGCCTTGGTGACGTCGTGCCGGTTCCCATGCCACGCACCGACATCGCCGACTACGTGGGTCTCACCCCCGAGACGGTGAGCCGCGCATTCGCCGACCTGCGCCAACGTAAAGTGGTCGATCACATCGACCGCCACCTGCTCCGGGTTGACCTACCGGCGCTGGTGATGATTGCCGACGGGGGAGCATGACGGCCTGCCGTCCGGGACCAAGCCTGTGCAAGAGAGGTTGTCGTCAACGTCAGGAGATGTCGGCCTTGGCTGGAGGCGCTGCTAGGGCCGCGCTCACTTGATCCCGGCCTTGAGCGAGATGCCGAGGAAGGGGCAAACCAGCATAATGCGGGCAAGAACGCTGATGCTCTGCACGGTGGGGGTGACGGCGGCCCTCCGGATAACTTCCGTGGCCACCAGGACTTCCAGCCCGAACAGGATGCGCCTTCCGAAAGACGCCCAGTACGGTTCGTAGCTGGCCGACCATCCGAGGTCACTGCGAGCTCCCCTGCTGGCAATGAGCAGGGAGAGCACGGAGATCGCGCCAGTCGTGGGGAGACCGAGCCCTTCCATGCCGGCGGTCATGAGGCGGGTAGGAGAAAATGCAATGCTAGGTTTCGTTCGAGCGCTTGATTGAAATCAATGCAGAGCTGCTCTCAGCGGTATTGATTGGATGCTGAGATGAAGTTTGGAGTGTGCGTGTGCAATTGCCGCACGCCTCCCCAGCGGGCCACACCCGGATCTGATTGCCGCCGGCTGAGAAGAGGCCGGTTCAATCACCAAATCCGGTCCTGATAACCTTGTTCACCATGGGGCATGCATCTTGGCTGAAGCTGTGCATACATCGAGGCGCAGACAGCACTCCAAATCGGCAACGAGGTTGGGAGCGGTGATCGGGCCCGTTCTCGTCGGGGTCAGCCTGACCGCTATCTCAGCTTTGGCCCAGGCCAACTCCGCACCATTCTCGGCAAGCGACGATGTCGTTAGGCGAACGGCACCTGGATCGCACCATCCCCAGTATATGGCACCGACGGGAAGGCGAAAGCCGCCGGGCTCAAGCCTGGACGCAAGGGAGGGAAGCTCTCCTCTTCTTGATCACCACGATAGAGAGCTAAAGGAACACACTCTCAAAAGCATCTGCCAAGGAGCGTCTGGCTGTGAGGGAGGCCATCGGCGCCCATGAGGGCAGAGGAAGATTTATATATGGGGCGCAACTGGCCAATATCCGATCACTTTTTCATGAGACCAGCAAGATCCAACCACGGGATATGATATCTCAAAAGGAGATAAAGATGAAGAAGGCAATATTGATCGCCGCCAGCTTGGCTTTCCTCTCTGCTCCCGCTCTGGCGCAGGGTGGTTCACCGTACAACGACTCCGGCTCGCAGGCTGGTGGCCCCGCCGGGGGCATGGGCCGGCGGATGGGATCCTCGAAAGCTGAGGATCCGAGTATGGTCATGCCGCCACGCGGATCTGCAGGCACGACTGCCGCAGCAGCGAGCCCACGCAAGAGCATGGGAAAGGCGAAACCTGGCAATATGAAAATGAAGCACAGTGGTAAGCGCAATCATTCAATGTAGTATCATGCAGAAAATGCGTTCAAACAGCTCGGTGAGGTCTCTGTAGGTCATACAGCGTGGCCCGATCCGGTGTCGGCGCCGCCTGCATCTAGGGCGTCTCTGAAAAGGGGTTCCCATCGGCGGGATAGAGGCCCATGTGGGCGGAATGCGACGCTTTGAACTGACTGACGCGCAGTGGGAGCAGTTCGCCCCGCTGCTACCTCCGTACAAGCCGCACATCGGGCGGCCTGCGGAAAATTTCGGTCAAGTGCTCAACGGCATGCTCTGGATCCTGCGCAGATGCGCTGCCCGAGGCGGTGGGCTGCCTCTGCTCGGACACGCGGGGATGGCGGGAGGAGAACCTGCCTTGCGACCTGCGGGACGAGGAGGAGACCCAGAGATTCCTTCAGCGGCAGGGCGACCGCCGCGTCGCGGCGGCGGACGCGATCATCTCGACAGGCGGGACCACGGAACGCCGGTGCTTCCGCGTCATGGAAGGTGTGGCCCGCGTCGTTCTCGTCGACGTGGAAGGGCGTCGGCAGGTTGTCCGGTTCGCCTTCCCGAGAGACTACTTCGGCCTCAGCCGGGGGGAGCGCGAGTTGACCGCCGAGGCAGTGTCCCATGCTGCGTTGCTGGAATTCGATGCCGGACGGCGGCAGGGGCTGAGCAAGTGCAACCCGCACTTGGCGAGGCAAGTCGCCACGGCGATGAGGTCGAACCTCGGCCAAGCCATGGAGCACGTGGTCCTGCTGGGCAGGAAGACCCCTCGCCAGAAACTGGCCGGGTTCCTCCGGATGCTGCACCGACACCTCGGTCTCGGTGACGTCGTGCCGGTTCCCATGCCACGCACCGACATCGCCGACTACGTGGGTCTCACCCCCGAGACGGTGAGTCGCGCGTTCGCCGATCTGCGCCAACGTAAAGTGGTCAATTTCTTCGACCGTCACCTGCTCCGGGTTGACCTACCGGCGCTGGTGACCATTGCCGACGGGGGAACATGACGGGCTGCCGTCCGGGCCGCTGCAAGAGGGGCTGTCTTCGGAAGATGTCGGCTGGGGCTGTTGCTGTGATTGTGGCTGGATGCGCTGCCAGGGCCATGCGCCCTCGATCTCGGCCTTGAGCGAGATGCTGAGGAAGGTGCGGATCAGGATGATCAGGGCGAGCACGGTGACGCTCTGCACGGTTGGCGTGACGGCGACTGTGCGGATGATGTCCGCCGCGACCAGGAACTCCAGCCCGAGCAGGATGCCCCGGCCGAAAGACGCCCGGTACAACCCGTAGGCGCCCGACCATCCCGAGGCACGGCGTGCGCCCCGGACGGCGATGAGCAGGGAGAGCACGGAACTGGCGCCGATCGTGAGGACACCGGCCGCTTCCATGCCGACCGTCATGAGGCGGGTCAGAGGAAAGGCGTCTTCCATGGGCAGACCCGCTCCACCGGTGGACGCAACCTACCGCAGCTTGCGGATCTGCGTGACCATGATGGCCCCCTTGTGCCGCCCGATGACCGCGTGGACCGGATCCCCGGCCGCGATCCCGCGCAGCTTCGCGAACGAGATGGCGTGGAAGGTCATGTGCATACGGGGCATCACGATTGAGCCGTCACCGCTGCGCATCTCGGGATGCACCATGGTCACGCTACCCGAGCCCGGGTCGACCGACTCAACCCGGGCGTCGAAATGAACGTGGCGGGCCGGATCACCGCGCTCGGCCTGCAGGCGCTCCATGCGCGAGAGCCACTCGAAGCCGTCGATCGAGGCGTCGGTCGCGCTTGCCTCGCCGCAGGCAACAGCCAGGCTCAGCAACGCCAAGGATAGCAGCAACTTTCTCATCATGCCTCCTCCGCGTCCGATCAGGCTCTGCTGGAGGAGAGAGCCTGTTGACGGCGATTGTCGTTGATCACGGCGCTCGCTCGGCCCCCATGCCCGCGGTCGCACAGGACTGCTCCCGCAGGCAGGAAGCTAACAGAGCCCGAGTGTTTGCCGGGAGAGATTGCGCCCGCCTCACCGGATCATCAGGGCTTGCTCAAGCGTCGAGCTCCCCGAGGGGGGCGTTCTCGTCAGTGCTGCATCCTGACGTTGACGATCTTGACCGTGCCGCCAATCTCAGCGGCTTGAAACTGGACCTGATCACCCGGCTTAAGCATCCTCAGGTGAGCCGTGTCCTGGACCGGGAACGTCATAGTCATGGCTGGCATGTTTATGCTCGGAATGGCGCCGTGCGCAATAGTGAGTTGATTTCCCGAGAGGTCGACGTTCTTGACCTCAGAGGAAATCCAGGGTCGCTCGCTGGGATCCTTCTGCTTCGGTCGCAGCTGTTCCATCTGCCGGAGCCAATCGACGCTGTTCATGTAGGCGAGCTGGGTCTGAGCGAAACCGCTCGTGGATCCCAGCATCAGCATCCCGCCAGCCAATGCGAACATGAGCTTGCGTTTGGAATGGTTCATGACGAGCTCCTTCATAACGCCCTTTGCATACCAAGCTCGATTTCCACCTCCTTGATTTGGATCAAGCGCGATAGGCCAATTTGAAGCCCTGTCTGAGGCATAGCAGGAGCAGTTTTCGCATGCTTCGCAAGCGGCTTCGCTACCGCCAGCAAACCGTGCGGCTCCATATCAAGATAGGGCGGCAACTCGCGAGCCGTGGCTGCACAGTTTGTTGCACCGAGCACGAAATCGCAGCTGCATACATAACCTCCGCGTAGCCCTGTGTTGTTCTGGTCACAAATTCCGAGAAAACAACTCGAGGCTTGAGCCGAGCGTTGATCGGGGCCGCCTGTCTGATTTCGATCAATGCTGCCCTCGCCGGATCTGGTGGAGGCTGCCGGGCTGAGAGGCGCTCCAACGGGACTGTGGCACCTTGTGCCGCAGGCCGCGACCAGACGGAGGCGGGAGCATGAAGTTATTGGGGCTATTCAGGCTGTTACGACCCGCATCTCTCCTCGTTGCTGCCAGTTTCCCGCAGCTGGCCGCGGCGGCTACTTACGATTTCGTGCTCGAACGCCGGACAGTAAACGTCACCGGCCGCGAGCGGGCTGGCATGCTGATAAACGGCCAGCTGCCTGGGCCCACGCTGCGGCTCAAGGAAGGCGAGGATGCCGTTATCAACGTTACTAACCGTCTCGGCGAGAGCGCGTCGATCCATTGGCACGGTCTAATCGTTCCACCCGAGATGGATGGTGTGCCGGGCATTTCCCCGGGTTACGGCAATGGCATCCCGCCGGGTCAGACGTTCACCTACCGGTTTAAGGTGAGGCAATCGGGAACTTACTGGTTCCACAGTCACTCGTCCGGCGAGCAGGAACAACTCGGGATCTACGCGCCCCTGATCATCGAGCCCCGCGAGCGCGAGCCGTTCCGGTATGACCGCGATTACGTGATTATGCTGTCGGACTGGACCGACGAGGATCCGAGTCGGATCCTTAAGAACCTGAAAGCCGACAGCAGCTGGTACAATCTAAACCGGCGCACCATGGCCAGTCTAATCGACGAGCTGACCAGAGCGCCGGATGCCGATGCGCGACGGGCTGTCGTTGAGGATCGGGTCAACTGGGACATGATGCGCATGGACCCGACCGACATCGCAGATATCGGGGGGCTCACCTATCTGGTGAACGGGCAATCCCCCGAGCGCAACTTCACGGCTCTCTTCCGACCGGGCGAACGGGTCCGCCTGCGCTTCATCAACGCGTCCGCGATGACCTATTTCGACGTTCGTATTCCAGGCCTCAAGATGACGGTCGTCCAAGCCGACGGCAACAACGTCCAGCCCATACGCGTTGACGAGTTCCGGTTCGGCAACGCCGAAACGTATGACGTCATCGTTCAGCCGGCCGAGGAACGCGCTTACACTATCGTCGCCGAGCCAATCGACCGGACCGGCTTTGCCCGCGCAACCCTGGCACCGCGAGAGGGAATGGTTGGGGCATTGCCGCCCCACCGCCTTCGCCCGCTCGTCTCGATGTCCGAGATGGGCATGAATTTCGGTCCTAAGGGGAACGACCGGGGCACGCCACGACCTGAGGAAGACATGCCGGGTCATGTCGCCCCGGAAATGCCCATGGCCTCGATGAACGGCATGGGCGAAGCAGGAGGTCAGCAGGCTGGGCATAACGCTATGGCCGGCATGCAGGTCGGCGGGTCCATGCCGCCGGACGGCGCGTCGGGCATGAACCACAGCCGCATGGCAAATGGCGCGAGAAGGACCAGGAAGCCGGTCAAAACGCCGGCCATGCCTCGGATGGATCACGGCGCCATGCAGCGCATGAGTCGCGCCCCTGTCGAGCAGAACCCCGCTTGGGTCCAGATGCCGAGCATGGAGCATGGCAGCATGCCGGGTCTCCGCCCGGGCATGACGTCTACCAGCACTACTCCACCGACCGGGGTTCTTGCGGCAGCAACGGGAGGTCTACAGCAGGGTCACCAAGCCTATGCGCTGCATGGGGGTGAGGACATGCCGAACGAGGGGCCCATGCTCGGCCACAGCGCACCCGATGCCCTGGTGAACCGAACGGGCGCACCGCCCGGCACGCGAGTTTTATCATACCGCGACCTGAAGGCGCTCAAGCCTTACCCGTACAAGAAGTACGACCGCATCATCGAGATGCGCCTGACCGGCAACATGCAGCGCTACTTCTGGTCGATCAACGGCCGGAAGTTCAGCGAAGCCCAGCCCATCGTTCTCAGGCTCGGCGAGCGGGTCCGCTTCCGGTTTATCAACGAAACCATGATGCCCCACCCGATGCACATTCACGGGACATGGTTTCTGCCGGATGTGGGCGCTGGCGCGCGCAACCCGATGAAGCACACGGTCAACATCAATCCCGGTGCGACGCTCGACGTCGACGTGCCGGCCGATGCGGAGGGGCCCTGGGCATTCCACTGCCACCAGCTCTACCACATGGAAGCCGGCATGATGCGCAAGATCATCGTTCAGCGCCAAGCTGCGGCACAGCATTAGGAAGGAGCGGACAATGCGCGTTCTTCGACTTGCTGGCCTGTTCGGAGCCGCGGTGTTGATACCCGGCCTCGTGTCGCAGCCTGCCGCCTCCCAGGAGGTGCCGATGGCATCCACACCGTCGTTCTCGGCTTTTCAGCCTATTGCTCAGGGCGGATTTCCCGATCAGCAAATCTACTACAACGTCCGCTTCGACAAGCTGGAAGTGAAGCCGCAATCCGGCCGCCACGGTTATGAGTGGGACGCGGAGGCCTGGGTCGGAACGGACTACGATAAGATCTTCGTCAAGACCGAGGGCTTCAACAACGGCGGAGCGGGCCGCTCCGCGTTCGGCAGGACGCCCCGTTGGGAGAGCGCTGAGTTCCAGGTTCTGTACTCGCGCCTGATCAGCTACTTCTTCGACTTTCAGATCGGCGTGCGGCAGACCATCGAGCCGATTTCACGAACTTACGCCGTGATCGGTGTCGAAGGCCTTGCCCCTGGCCTCTTCGAGCTCGACACGCAGGCCTTCATCAGCCAGAAGGGCGAGGTGTCCGGCCGCCTGAACGCCTTCTACGACGTGCTGCTCACGAACCGCTTTGTCTTGCAGCCCCGCTTCGACATAAACGTCTCCGCGCAGCGGGTGCCCGAGCTATCGACGGGACGCGGTTTCACAGATTTTGAGCTGAGCGCGCGCCTCCGGTACGAGTTCACGCGCGAGTTTGCGCCGTATGTCGGCGTCTCGTGGGAGCGAAAGGTGGGCGAGACAGCCGCCATCGCAAAACGGGATGGCGAACAAACTTCTCGGTTGTACTTACTGGGCGGCCTTCGCCTACTGTTTTGATCACGCTTTAAATGTTTAATGAATTCAAATTATGCGGCGATAAGGTCTTCTGCGTTTACGAGTTAAGATTAGACCCGGGGCGATGCGTTTTACCGCAATGCGCAAGATTGGCCATGGGCCTGTTCACCGTCTAACGAACATGTACGGGCAATGCAGTTGATTTGGATCAAGGCTTCGTTGGAGGTGTGTCATATCATAGGGGACTGAGAAGCTTGGTAAAACGATTTGCGCGCAGCACCATCTACGCGTGGAGCGTACCAGCAGGAGGCTCGAGATGTCACGCCTCTTCAGTACTTTGATCGCCGGAGCCCTCTTAGCAGGTGCTGCTCCTTTGAGTGCGAGCGCGGGCGAGAGCGGGATTGGTTTTCTCCAGCGCTACCAGGCACTCGACCGTCCCAACCAGTCTGTTGAACGATTTCGTATCGATCCTCGCTTTAAATCCGGTGACTTTTTCGGTGCCACCGGTTCTATCCGGCCTTGGCGAGCGCTGGCGAGAACGCGGGTGTGTATCCAGTAGACCACGATTGCGAGCTCTAGCATTACAGTTGCATGTTGATGCGCCTATCTGAAGGGTTTCGGACGGAGAGCCCGATGCCCTCAGTCTCGCTGGAGACCACGTTGGAACTCTGGTCGACGTCGCTGCGCGAGGCCAAGCAGCGCATGCGACCGCTGTTTGCCGCTCCCAGTGTCGCCGCCTCGGCCAATGCCTTCCTGGACGGGTTACTCGGGGGCGAGCGGCGCAAGACCGGCTGGATGCGCGCGGAAGCAGCTGGGGATCCCGGCCCCTGGCGCCAGCAGGCGATCCTGGGCCGCAGTCACTGGGACGCGGACGCCCTGCGCGATGTCGTGCGAGACCTCGCGATCGAGACGCTCGCCTCATCAGATGCGACCCTGGTGCTCGACGAGACCGGCTTTCTCAAGCAGGGGAAAGCCTCGTGCGGCGTGCATCGCCAGTATACCGGCTCGGCCGGCAAGATCACGAACTGTCAGATCGGCGTGTTCGCGGCCTATGTCTCGGATCAGGGTCACGCCTTCATCGATCGTCAGCTGTATCTGCCCAAAGCTTGGAGCGGTAATCCGGCCCGCAGGCGGGCCGCGCATGTTCCCGACGAGATCGCCTTCGCGACCAAGCCACAGCTGGCGATGGCGATGATCCAGCGCGCGATCGCCGCGGGGGTGCCGTTCGCCTGGGTAGCGGCAGACAGCATCTACGGGGTGGGCGAGATCGAGATGGTGCTGCGGCGCGCCTCCAAAGGCTACGTGCTGGGCGTCACCGGCCAGCACAGCTTCTGGTCCTGGATCACGGAGCGCCCCATTGCCGGCACGGCCGAGGACATCGCCAAGGGTCTCTTGGAGACGGACTGGATCCGCCTGTCAGCTGGGGCGGGCACGAAGGGGGCGCGCCTGTTCGACTGGGCCTACCTGCCTCTGGCCACCCTGCCGGCCAGCGCCGTGGATCCGGCCCTCGATGAGAGCGAATGGACGCGCGGATTGCTGGTGCGACGCAGCCTGTCGGACGGGGCTCTGGCTTACTTCACGACGTGGTGCCCAGCCGGCACGCCCGTCACGAGGCTGGTGGCGGTGGAGGGCCGCCGCTGGGCGATCGAGGATGCGTTTGAGACCGCCAAGACGGAACTCGGCTTGGCCCACAACGAGAGCCGCTCCTGGCATGGCTGGCACCGGCACGTCTCGCTGGTGATGCTGGCCTTTGCGCTGCTGACGCGGGTCCGCCGATTGGCGAACGGCGCGCCCCCAAAAACCGCGCTCATCGCCACGCTCGCCGGTGCCCTGGTCGGTCCAGGAGATCCGGCGCGTGGCGATGCAGCTGGCCCAGCGGCGCATTGAGCCCGCTGTCGTCATTGCATGGTCAGCCTGGAGACGCGCTCATCAAGCTGCAGCCCGAGAAGCACATCTGAAACGGCGCATGCAACTGTAATGCTAGCTCGACCATGCCCTGGCCGAGATCCAGGCCGTGCGGAGCAAGGCTGAGCAGCCACTGACCCGGGAGGACTTGCGCCAAGCGATTCTGATCGGCGCGGTCGAGCGTGTGCGCCCCAAGATGATGAGGGTGGTGGCGATCATGGCGAGCCTGCTGCCCATCCTCTGGAGTACCGGGGCGGGGTCGGAGGTCATGCAGCGCATCGCGGTGCCGATGATCGGCGGAATGGTGTCGTCGACCGTGCTCACCTTGATGGTGATCCCGGCGATCTATGCCCTGGTGAACGGGCACGAGCTGCCCCCGGCCGGCGCGGTCCGTTACACGGCAAAAGAAGACGCGATGCGGCTGCCGGAGGCAGCCGAGTGAGAGCGAACGGGAGATGATGATGCGGAGCGATGCGATGCCCCCCCGGCGAGCCGTGCTCGCGGGAATAACTGCAGGGCTGGCGTTCGGACGTGCCGCCCTGGCGGAGCGGTTGCCCACGGTGGCGGTGACCAAGGACCCGAGCTGCGGCTGCTGCGAGAGGTGGGTCACGCACCTGCGCGAGGCCGGCTTCGCGGCGACGGTCGTCGAGGCGCCGGTGAACCCGCTCAAGATCCGTCTCGGGGTGCCCCGCGATCTCGCCTCCTGCCACACAGCCCAGGTCGACGGCTACGTGGTCGAGGGGCACGTCCCGGCTGGGGTGATCAAGCGGATGCTGGCGGAGAAGCCCAAGGGCACCGGGCTGGCCGTGCCGGGCATGCCGGTCGGCTCGCCCGGCATGGAGGTCGAGGGCATGGAGCCGGAAACCTACGACGTCGTGCTGTTCGGGCCGTGTCTGGATGCGAGACCTCCTTGGCGTCTGCGACAACCTTGAGCGCTGCGGGGAGCGCGTCCGGATCAGGCGGCTTGGTGACGGGCTTGGCCAGCTCCGGCTTCGCCTTCAGCCGCTCACGCAGGATTGTGTCTGGTGATCGCCCCTTCAGGACGCGCTGACGGCGACCGTTATAGGCCGCGTTGAAGCCGGCCAGCACTATTTCAAGATCACGATGACTGTAGATCGTAATGCCCAGCACCTCACGTTGCACACGTCCGTTGAAGCGCTCCACCATCCCGTTGGTGCGCGGCGTATAGGGCCGCGTGGTGCGATGCGCGATCTTGTGCTGCCGGCAGGCCGCCTCGAAGCCATCCGCGGTGAAGCAGGAGCCACGGTCGGTCAGCAGGTGCGTGACCCGGAAGGGTAAGGCCGCGAGCGCCTCCTCCAGGAAAGCCACGGCTGAAGCAGCGGTCTCATCATCTTTGACGGCCAGGTGCACGTACTGTGAGGCACGATCGATCGCGACATACAGGTAACGTTTGCGCGTGAGACGGTCGCGATCCTGCAGCTTGGGCAGGTGCTTCACGTCCATATGCACGAAGCCGACCTCGTAGTCCTTGAAGGCGCTGTGCGGCTTGCGGGAGCGATCAGCGGGCGGGAGGCGGTTGAGGCCCTCGGCCTTGAGGATGCGGTAGACGGCATCCCGGTTCAGGTGGGGCAGGAAGCGACAGACGATGAAGGTGAGATCGTCGAGCGGGAAGCCGGTGGCGCGGCGGAGCGCGCAGACGATGGCGCGCTCCTCATCGCTGGCTTTCCAAGGCAGCTTGTGAGGTCGGGCGGAACGGTCCTGGCAGTCGTCGGGCCCGCGTTTGCGCCATTTGCGGATGGTCTCGGCGGAGACGCCGTAGCGCTTGGCCAGCACGCCGGACGGCTCGACTGAGCGGGCGATCTCGGCGCGCACGGCTGGGGTGGTGCGGGCATTGAGATGGATTGCGAGCATCAGCGCGCCCTCCTGGCTGAGGAGCGCCGGTCCGGCTCGAAGCGCCAGGCATGCTCCTCAATCGCCCAACGGGCCTGATCCCAGCAACGTTCCGCAACCAAACAGCAGGCTCCGCACTCCACTGCATGGACGACAGCATTCCGTTCATCGCGCTCTGGCATGGGGGAACCATCGCCCTCTGCTCCCTTGCTGGTGCGCTCCTCGGACCGCAGCTGCTGCGCTGGTAGGCCGCCTGTTGGAAGAGGTTGCCCCTCGGTACGTTCGGCAGGGTGCCGGATCAAGATTGTACGCCTGCTGCCGCTACGGAGTTCACGGGCGTGAGTGCGTCATGATTTCACTCTTGTAAGTTCGGCTGAGTGCGATGAAGACGCCTTTGCAAGAATGGCACTGGAGCGAACTCTGGCCGCTCGCCCTCATCGCCATCGTGATCGCCTCTTGGGCCCTGTACCATTTCCTTGCGCCCCAGTCCTGGCGCGGCTGGGCTGGAGTCGGCGCCGTCCAGGCGTTCATCATCGCGCTCTATACGGAGATGTACGAGTTTCCCCTGACCATCTACGTCCTGACCAGCTTCCTGCATGTCCCAATCCCGCTTGTTCATGACAGCGGACATCTCTGGGCGACGCTCCTGGGGTACGGTCCTGCGGGCGCACTGGTCGAGATGGCCACCGGCTACGCGCTCGTCATCACAGGTCTGATCCTGATTGCCAAAGGCTGGCGAGCTGTCCTGCGCGCCTGCGGGCGCCTGCTCACCGATGGAATCTACGCTCGCATGCGCCACCCGCAGTACAGCGGCCTGTTCTTGGCTGTCCTCGGTCAGCTTATTCACTGGCCGACCATTCCGACGCTGCTACTGTCGCCGGTGATCGTCTGGCTTTATGTCGGTCTCGCCCGACGTGAGGAGAAGCGCCTCCTCGCCGAGTTCGGAGACCGCTACGCGGCCTATCGGCAGCGCGTGCCGATGTTCATTCCGGCGCTGACGGGAAGGCGCCGGGCATCCCGCACCTCCTGATGTAACGAAAAGATTTTGCCTCCCGAACTCATGAGCAATGGCGCCGAAGCCATGGCGCTCCCTCGGAGAACGGTGGACAAGATCATGAAGCCCCTCATCGGTATCGCTCTCGCAACGCTGGCCTCCGTCGGCACGGCATCGGCCGCGCCCACCTGGCAGTCGCGGACTGGCCCGCGCCTCCACGCCCCGTATCCCGCTCCCGCCTTGCGTGATCCGGAGACGACCGGAAGCCTCGCAGGCAGCCTGAACCGCACGCGTGGCCTGCGCGACCTGCAGGGACGAGACTTCCGCAGCAGCACACGCGGCAACGCCCGATTCCCGGAGCGCCTGCCGGCTCAGCAAAACCTCGGCGGCACTGCAGGTGGGCCTGAGTTTTGAGCGTCCCTGCTCGCACGCCTCCGCTGGCCGAAGCGCGCGCCGCGGCCGCCCCCGCGCGGCGGCACCTCCAATTTTTGCGCGCTCTCGCCGTGGTTCTGCTTCTCGTGGGCACCGGCGTCGCCCTTGCGTCGTCCTTCAGCCGCGGCTCTTCGGACCCTTACGCCTTCGAGCTCGTCGAGCGCGAGGTGAAACAGGGTTACGGCACGACCATCCTGGTCCGGCTCGTCGACGAGCGGACCGGCAAGGTGGTTCCGGATGCGGTCCTGTTCATCAGCCGCATCGACATGTCGCCTGACGGGATGGCCGCGATGACGGCTCCGCTGGAGCTCCAGGCCGATACGATGCCCGGCTACTACCGTTTCGAGACTGACCTCTCGATGGAGGGGGCTTGGGCGCTCACGCTCGCGGCCAAGATCCCAGGGCTTCCGAACCCGATCCAGCGCAGGCTCGTCCTGCAGGCAGTGCCGTGATGCATCAGAACACGCCGTTCCGTGACTTCGAGGAATTCGAGACCGCCCCCTCCGGCGGTCGGATCACGTGGATCGTGGGTATCCTTCTCTTCGTCATCATGCTCGTGGCCGCCCTCGGTTTCGGCTACGGGCTCGGGCGCGGGACCTGGACGGTCCCAAGCGCGATCTCCGGCCACCTTCCGGCCGCCCTGACCGGCTGGCTGCCGCGCGGGGGGACGCAGCCCGAAGTGGCGGGTGCGCCGGCCGCGTTCAAGGACTACGCCTTCGAATTCGTCGGGAAACGAGCCAAGCAGGGCGAGGCGGTGCTGGCGGTGCGCCCGGCCATTAAGGGCATCTCGCTGCCCGGCATGCCCCCAGGCTCGCCCGGCATGGACGGTGAGAAGACGGAGCCGTTCACGGTCTACGGGATCAGGGACGGCGACCCGAAGGTCTTCGCGCGCGAGTAGCGCGAGGGCGGAACCACCCGAAACCCACCGACGACAGGAGAACCCATGTCGAAGATCTCGAAGCTCGCGCCCGCCGCCGTACTCGGCGCGGCCCTTGTTGCCGGCATCGCCGGCGTCTCGGCCGAGACTGCCACGTCCCCGTCCACCAACTCGGACAAGGGTATGATGGGTGGCATGATGCAGGGCGGCAACATGCCGATGATGCAGGAGATGTTGAAGATGATGGAGAACTGCAACAAGATGATGCAGACCACGAAGGACCGGCAGAACCAGGGCGGACCCGGCCAGCCCTCCCCGGACAATCGCGGCTGAGGTCCTTGAGGCCTGTCTGAACCGTCTGGTTCGGCGGCAGGCTGAGATCCAGGAACAGCGGGCACAGAAGTGCTGCACGTTCTTGTTGCACCCGCAGACGAGTTCGCCGCCCGGCACCCCCCGCCGGGTCGCGACGGAGGCTTCCCGAGAGGTCTCCGCGCGGGGCTGGCCCAGCAGCCAGCCCCGCTCTCTTGCCTCGGCCGGCCTGACCTCCGCCGGTCGAGGCCTTTTGGACATGCCGGGAGGACGCCGGAGCCGGCGGGGCATGTCGTTCCAGAGGGCGCGTCCGCGAACCAAGGAGTTCAGGATGAGTGCTCACCATCCTGGCGACCGGCCGGAGCTCGCTCCTGGGCGGAACGAAGGGCCGGGCCCGACTCCACCGTCGCCTGTTCCGCCAGCCCGCTCCCGCGGCGGCATGAGCTGCGGCATGGGCGGCGGGTCGATGTCCATGATGTTGGCCGTCCTGGTCGGCGTCGTCATCGGTGCGCTGCTCTTCGGCGGAGGGGGAGGGCTGACGAGCGTCACCCAGGTCGGAAGCTGGACGTTTCTGTTGTTCCTGCTCCCGTGCCTGCTGATGGTCGGCGCAATGATGATGATGGGCGGCGGATCCGACAAGCAGAAGCGGCCCTGACGCCCGCCGGGGCCGGACGATCCCCGCCGGTTTCTTCGAGCGGGAACCGGCCCTCAACACGTCTTCCGAAGGAGCGCACGCCGATGGAGCCCACCTTTGCGCGCCCTCGATGGCTCGACCGGCCCGCATCGGTCGCGCGGCATCGAGCTCCTGCGGACGCGCGCGACGCGCTTCCGGGCCTATCCGGACCCGCGGCTCCCCCTGGATCGAAGGTGGCGTTGGCCTGACCCTTCCGGGGCATGTCGGGGCGTCCGGCACGGGCGGACCCTGGATCCGCTCGGCGTGGCGGTTGCCCGGTGCCGCCGCACTCGTCGTGGTCGGCACCCTGTCAGCCCATGCACAGGCCAAGCAGTCCGCACAGCCGCCGGACCCGGCGGTGGTCCAGCGCGGCGCTTACCTCCCGACGGCTGCCAACTGCGCCAGTTGCCACACCATACCCGGGAGCGGCAGCGCCCATCAGCTCGCCGGCGGACGGGCGCTGCCAACTCCCTTCGGCGTGTTCTTCTCGCCCAACATCACCCCGGATCCCATCCACGGGATCGGAGGATGGACTTTCGGCGACTTCAAGCGCACGCTGCGCCGCGGCGCCTCGCCAAGCAACACCCACTACTATCCGGTCTCCCCCTACACCTCCTACACGGGGATGTCGGACAGCGACATCGAGGACCTCTGGGCCTATCTCGGCTCGGTACCCCCGGTGTCCCAGCCGAACCGTCCTCACGAGCTCGGCTTTCCCTACAGCCTACGGCTCGCAATGGCCCCTGGAAGGTCCTCTTCCTGGACCAGGGTCCCTTGAAGCCGGAGCCGGGCAGGCCCCCGGAATGGAACCGGGGTCGGTACCTCGTGAATGCGGTCGCGCACTGCGCCGATTGCCACGCGCCGCGCAATCTCCTCGGAGCCGTGGACCGGGGCCGCACGATGTCGGGCACGCGCGAGCGCCTGGAGGGCTACGAGGTCCCGAACATCACGCCCGACATCCAAACCGGCATCGGCCGGTGGAGCGTCGGGGACATCACCGGCCTGCTGGCCGGCCGCGGAATGCGGGTCATGCACGTCGGCGGCCCCATGCGCGAGGTGGTGCGGAACACGTCCCGGCGCTCAGAGGCCGACCGCACCGCGATGGCGGTCTACCTGAAGTCCCTTCCGCCCCGCTTCGGCGAGGTCAAGCCCGGCGGGATGATGGGAGGGATGTGCCATTGATCCACCGCCCACCATACCTGAGGTCTGGGGCTGTTGATAAAGCCTCGGCTGCGATGGCGAGTGATGCTGCGGCCTGATTCACTTCGCCGAGGCTGCCGGAGAGCTGCGCATGCTCGGCCACAAGGAACGCGATCAGGGCGAGCTCTTCATTACCGGCTCGCTGCGCCAACTCCTCCCCGACGACTCATCGCCGTCGCCAATTTCGACGATGCGCGACAGCGGATCAACATTTTCAGCAGCCAAGTCCCGACGCGTGACGACCGCTTGAAGCCCGACATCGCCGCCCCCGGGGCCGACATCATCGCCGCCAATAGCTTCAGCGAAGACGACAAGGCCTGGATCGGCAAAACCGGCACCAGCATGGCAAGTCCTTACGTCGCTGACGTCGTCGGCTTGATGCTCTCAGCCAACAAAGATCTCACGTCGGCGCAGTGATCGGGCATTCTCCAGCGCACTGCGCGTCCGCTGCCTGGCGCCTCCTATGATTGGCGCAATGACGCCGGGTTCGGTGTGATCGACCCAACCGCCGCGGTTCAGGAGGCGCGCACGTTCAACCAGAGCGTCGAAGTCTGAAGGAGCTTTTCCGTGAAGCTAAACATCTTTCAGTCCGCGAAAGGCGACTGCCTGCTGCTCGATGCGAAGGACGGCGCTCGCATCCTCTGCGACGGTGGCATGGCTGCGAGCATGCACGAGCATGTTCGAGAATCGACTACATCTACATCTCGCACATTGATCAGGACCACATTTCTGGCGCGTTACAGCTGCTCGAAGATGAACTGAAGTGCGATCTGACCCGCGCTCTGCAAGAAGATCGGCCGAGCCCGCGACCAACTCCTGGTCTTCCTCGACCATCCTGGCAGCGTGGCGGTCAGTAGAGTCGGCGACTGGCGCG
>NZ_BPQQ01000104.1 GCF_022179325.1 Methylobacterium isbiliense
CTGCAAGAAGAACGCCTACGACGACACGCTCCGGGACCGGCGCTTCGTCCCGGAGCGCTAGTAAGCAGATTTCGCAAAAGTGGTCGCCGGTTTTGCGATAAAAATCTGCGAAAAAACAAGAACCTAAGCGGACGAAGCGTTGGCTTGCCAACGCAAGTCTGCTTAGAGCATTCTCCGACGAAGCGGACCGGTTCGTCGGAGAAGGCCCGAGGGCTCAGGCCATGATGCTGAGGCCGCCGTCGACGTAGAGCGTCATGCCTGTCAGCCGCGCCGCGTAGGGCGTGGTCAGGAACGCTGCGGTGAGACCGACATCGTCGATGTCGACGAGTTCGCCGATCGGCGCGCGCTCGACCGCCTCGTTGAGCAGGAGGTCGAAATCCTTCAGGCCGGAGGCCGCGCGGGTCTTGAGCGGACCGGGCGACACGGCATGGACGCGGATGTCGCGATCGCCGAGTTCATAGGCGAGGTAGCGCACCGCGCTCTCCAGCGCCGCCTTCACCGGACCCATCAGGTTGTAGTTCGGCACCACCTTGTTGGCGCCGTGATAGCTCATGGTCAGCAGCGTGCCGCCCTCGGTCATCAGCGGCGCGGCGAGCCGCGCCATGCGGATAAAGGAGTGGCAGGACACGTCCATGGCCACCCCGAAGCCCTCCCCCGAGCTGTCGAGGAGCCGGCCCTGCAGGTCGGCCTTCGGCGCGAAGGCGATGGAATGGAGCGCGATGTCGAGCCGGCCCCAAGTCTCGGCGATCTGCCGGAAGACCGCGTCGAGGTCGCCCTCCTTCTGCACGTCGCAGGGGGCGAAGATCGGCGCATCGAGTTCGCGCGCCAGCGGCTCGACATGGGGCCGCGCCTTCTCGTTGAGGTAGGTGAGCGCGATCTGCGCGCCGAGGCGCCGGAAGACGCGGGCGCAGCCATAGGCGATCGAGTGCTCGTTGGCGACGCCGAGCACGAGCGCGTGCTTGCCGGCGAGCGCTTGGCCGTCGGGGATCTGCGTCATGGCCCTCGTCTCCGCTCAGCGTCGGTCCCCGAAGCGGTCGTCGTTTCGGGGGCATGATGGTGTGGCCTCGACGGCCCGGGCCGATGGCGCCGCGAATCCGCTCGACGGCGTCAGCCGGCCTTGCGCCGGGCGGGGGCCGCCTCGGGCGCCGGAACCGCTTCGGGCGAAGGCCCGAGGAGGTCGCGAAACTGCGGGATCATCGCCCGCTGGTCCGGCTCCAGGTCGAGTTCGGCCGAGAGGCGATCGAGGATGTCGAGCAGGCGGCGGCGCTCCTCGGCCGTCCGCAGCAGCGCCGGCAGCGCGGCCATTGCGCTCTCGGGCGCGTGCTCGACGATGGCCGATTGCCGCCGCACCACCTGGGCGGCCTCGTCGGCGCTCATGGCGAGCAGGCCGACGTCGTCGCCGACCAGGGCGCGGATGCGCTTGAAATGCGACAGGCGCCGCTCCTTGCGGCCGCGGCGCGCCACCAGCAGCCCCGCCCGCACGGCCGCGTCGGTGAAGCCGCCCTCCGCGATCCGGCCGAGCGCGTCGCGCAGGGCAGGCGCCTCCTCGGCCGAGAGGGCGGCGGCGACCGCCGCCTCCTCGGTGCGCGGCGCGACGACGCTCATCGCGCCGTAGACCGTGTAGAACAGGTTCTCGACCGCCGCGTCGCGCATCTGCCGGTAGAAGTCCAGGCCGGCCATGATCCCGGCGGCGTTCCACCGCTCGGTGGCCGCCCAGGCCCCGGTCTCGTCCCGCCGGACCCGGTGGCCCTTCACGAGATCGGCCAAGGGGCCGAGTGGCGCGAGCGCCGGGTTGAGGTCGGAGAGCGCCCAGCGCTGCGCCCGCAGCGGATGGAGCGCTCGCGACACCGCTCCGACCTCCGGAGGGATCCAGGCGAGGAGCGGGTGCACGAGCGTCTCGTAGGCGGCCGTGTTGAGCTCCGAGACCCGGTCGACCGCCGCGAACGGCACCTCGTCCTTGCGGGCGTATTTCTGCAGCGTCTGCAGGTCCTCGACCTGCACTTCGCGCAGCTCCGCGTCGTAGCGCACCACCCCGTCGACCCGCTCCTCCACCACCTTCATGCCGTAGAGGCCGGGCGGCAGGTGCTCGATGTAGTCGAGGAGGTCGACGATCTGCGCGTGCTCGCGGCGCGCCACGCCGGCCGAGACGAAGATGCCGAGATGCCCGATGCTCTCGTGCATCAGCCCGACGATCACCTGCCCGTTCGCCTTGACGTCCTCAGTGGTGGGGTAGAGGTCGGCGACCCAGTTGAAGGCCTGCTGCGGCGGCGTGATGTTGTCGCCGAGCGAGGCGAACAGGATGATCGGCGAGCGGATCGCCCGGAGGTCGAACGCCTGGCCCGCCGCCCATTCGGCGGCGCCCGCGGCGAGCCGGTTGCCGACGAACAGGTTGTCGACGATCCAGCGGATCTCCTCGCGGTTCATCAGGAAGTAGCCGCCCCACCAGCGCTCGAAGTCGAGGTAGCGCGGCGGCTCGGTGTCGATCTTGGCAAACAGGTTGTAGGACTTCCCGAACCACGTGTTGGCCGGGTTGAGGTACTCGAAATTGTCGACGAGATAGGCGCCGTCGAAGACGCCGCCGCCGAAGTCGCTGGCCAGCAGCGCGGTCCAGCTGCCCCCGAGCATCCCGCCCGCGTAGCGCATCGGGTTCTCGGCATCGTTGCCGGCCCAGTAGGACATCGGGGCGCCGTTCACCACGATCGGGCCGGCGCAATCGGGATCGAGCGCACCCACCAGCATCGCCGCCCAGCCGCCCTGGCAGTTCCCGACGATGACGGGCTTGCCCCGCGTCGGGTGACGCTCGCGCACGAGACGCAGGAAGGCGGCCTCGGCCTGGGCCACGTCGGCCAGCGTCTGGCCCGGCACCGGCTCGGGGAAGAAGATCACCACGTAGACCGGGTGGCCGGCGCGCAGCGCCATGCCGACCTCCGAATCCGGCTTGAAGCCGCCGATGCCCGGCCCGTGCCCGGCCCGCGGATCGATGATGACGTAGGGGCGCTTCTCGGCATCAATGGCGACGCCCGGAGGGGCTGCGACGCGCACCAGGGCGTAGTTCACCGGCCGCGCGAAGCGGCGCGCATCGGCGACCATCTCCCACGCGAAGGCGAGGAGCGGCGGCTTGCCCGCCGCCTCGTGCGCCAGCCAGTTGTTGCCGCGCTGGCGCAGCGTGTCCCAGAACAGGACCGAGCGCTGGGCGAAGTCGGTCCAGTAGGTGACCGCGTCCCCGAGCGCCTGCGCGGGGGCGGCGGGCTTCACCGCCTCCGTCCAGGCGCGGCCGGCCTCCAGCGTCGCGTCGAGATAGCCCTGGAACGCGGAGGCGCAACGCTCCCGGTAGACCTCGGCGATGCGGGCCTGGAGCTGGAACAGCGGAGGCAGCCCGGCCGCCGCCGCGGCCTCGTGGATCCGGGGATCTGTCATGGCGGTCGTCCTGTGCTGGTGCCCCTGCGCGATCGGCGCGCCGCGCGCCGGGTCAGTGGCGGGTGGTCTCCCAGGTGAGGAAGAGGCCGACATCGCCCGGCATGCCGTCCGGCCAGTCGACGATCATCGCCTTCAGCCCGTAGCCGGCGGGATGCAGCCGGTCGCGCCAGAACTCGTAGGCCTGCCGCGGCCGGCCGGTCAGCGTCTCGGCCCAGCCCGCCTCGGCGTTGTTGATGGCCCGGCCCTTGTCGCTGCACAGCAGGTTCGGGAAGCGCATCACCAGCAGCTCCTTCTGACCCTGCTCGGCAGCGATGCGCAGCTTGTCGAGGAGCCGCTGGGTGATCTCGTGCACCGTCTCGGGCGTGACCTCGATCGGCTGCGAGAGCTGCTTGACCAGTTCCTCCCGCGCCTTGAGGGCGTGGTCCTGCCCTTCCATGTCCTTCAGCGCCTTGGCGGCCCGCATCCGGGCCGAGTAGGCGGCGAGGTCGTCGGCCGACATGAAGGGTTCGTTCCCGATCTCCACATGGGCCTTGGTCGAATGGGTCTCCATCATGGCCTCCGTTCGGGTCACTGCGCCGGCTGGCGCGCCTCGTCGAGCACCGCGTGCATCCCGCGCGCGATCATCGCCTCCTCGTCGGTGGGGATCACGAAGGCCTGGGGGCCCTCCCCGCGTGTGATGCGCGAACCGCCCGCCGCGTTCGCGGCCTCGTCGAGGCGGAACCCGGCCCAGGCCGCGCCCCGCAGCACCTCGGCCCGGGTGGCGGCGTCGTGCTCGCCGATGCCGCCCGTGAACACGATCCCGTCGATGCCCCCGAGCGCGGCGACGAGCGAGCCGAGCTCCCGCCCGATGCGGTAGACGAACAGGTCGATCGCCGTGCGCGCCCCCGGATGCGTCGCCGCGTGGGCGCGCAGGATCCGCATGTCGTTCGACAGGCCGGAGACGCCGAGCAGCCCCGAACGGGTGTAGAGCATCCGCTCCGCCTGATCCGGCGTGAGCCCCATCTCCCGCAGCAGGTAGAACACCGCGCCCGCATCCAGGCTGCCGCAGCGGGTGCCCATCGGCAGCCCGTCGAGGGCCGAGAACCCCATCGTGGTGGCGATGCTGCGCCCGCGGTCGAGGGCGCAGAGGCTGGCGCCGTTGCCGAGATGGGCGGCGACCACGCGCCCCTCCGCGAGGGCGGGCGACGCGGCACCCAGCACCGAGGCGATGTAGGCGTAGGAGAGACCGTGGAAGCCGTAGCGGCGCACGCCCCGGCGGCTCACCTCGGCCGGCAGCGCGAAGAGCTGGGCGATCTCCGGCTGGCCGCGGTGGAAGGCGGTATCGAAGCAGGCGACCTGCGGCAGGTTCGGAAAGCGGCGGCGCACGATGCGGATCGGCTCGAGGTTGTGCGGCTGGTGCAGGGGTGCGAGCGGCACGAGGCGCTCCAGCTCCTCCAGCACGGCGTCGTCGATCCGCACGGGCGCGGCGTAGGCCATGCCGCCGTGCACCACCCGGTGCCCGACCGCCGCCAGCCGGTGCTCGCCGCGATGCGTGCTCAGCCATTCGGCGATCTGGAGCAGCGCCGCCTCGTGCCCGTAGGACGCCTGCGCGTCGGGGCGCTCGTCCGCCAGGACCGTGCCGGCCCGGTCGCGGATGCAGAGGTGCGGCGCGCCGCCGAGCCCCTCGGCCAGACCCTGGTAGAGGCGCTGCGGGGCGCCGTCCTCCCCGCGCACGAAGACCCCGAACTTCAGGCTCGACGAGCCGGCATTGAGCACGAGCGCGGCCGGGACCATCGGCTAGACCTCGGGCAGGGGCTTGGCCGCCCGCTGCGCGGCGGCGAACAGCGAGGCGACCGCGCAGGAGGCGAGCCGCGTCAGGCGCGAATCGGCCCGGCTCGTCAGGATGATCGGCACGCGGGCGCCGAGCACGATCCCGGCCGCATCCGCGCCGGCCAGGAAGGTCAGGCTCTTGGCCAGCATGTTGCCGGCTTCCAGGTTCGGCACCACCAGCACGTTGGCCCGTCCGGCGACCGGCGAGCGGATCCGCTTGATCGCCGCCGCGCCGAGATCGATGGCGTTGTCGAGGGCGAGCGGCCCGTCGAGCACGGCCCCGGTGATCTGGCTGCGATCCGCCATCTTGCACAGCGCGGCGGCGTCGAGAGTGGAGGGCACCTTCGGGTTGACGGTCTCCATCGCCGAGACGATGGCAACCCGCACCGTCTCGACCCCGAGGGCGTGCGCGAGATCGATGGCGTTCTGGACGATGTCGCGCTTTTCCTCCAGGGTCGGCGCGATGTTGATGGCCGCATCGGTGACGATGAGCGGCCGGTCGTGGCTCGGCACGTCCATCACGAAACAGTGGCTGAGGCGGCGGGCCGTGCGCAGCCCGCCCTCGCGCCGCACCACCGCGCCCATCAGCTCGTCGGTGTGGAGGCTGCCCTTCATCAGCGCCTCGGCCTCGCCGGCCTGCACCAGCGCCACGGCCTTGGCGGCCGAATCGTGACTGTGGTCGGCCTCGACGAGGGTGAGGTCGGCGAGGTCGGCCTTCAGGGCGGAGGCCGCGGCCAGGATCTTTCCCCGCGGGCCGACCAGGATCGGGGCGATCAGCCCGAGGTCCGCCGCTTCCAGCGCCGCCCCGAGCGAGGCTTCGTCGCACGGATGGGCGACCGCCACCTTGAGCCGGGGGAGCGCCTGCGCGGCCGCGACCAAGCGCTCGTACTTCTCGTGCGGCTGGTGACGAGCGGGGGCCGCATCCGTCGTCGAACTCGCCACGATGCACCCTCCTGACCGGGCGGGACCGCATGCCGATGCGCCGCCGATGGCCATGCGGGCCTAGCGGGCGGCCGCGCGGAGAGGGATCAGTGAGACGCTCCCGCGCGCTACGCCGCCGGGTTCGGCCGGCAGCATCCGGGGAGTAGTCTTTCGGAGTTCGCACGCCGCCGCTTGATCGAGCGGGACATCGGTCCGCCGCGACCGCATCGTGGACGGCGGGGCGACCGGGAGCGCCGGGAGACGGGCCGGAGCGCCGACGCGGAAGGGCCGGCGCTCTGGACCGGCGTCAGATCACGCGGCCCTCACCAGCCGCGGCGCCGTCTCCTCCGGCACCTCGTCGGTGTGCACGTCGAACTGTGCCAGCACCGCGGTGCCGAAGCTCGTGGTCAGGGCGACATCGGTGGCGTCGCGACCGCGCGCCATGAGGATGCGGCCGATGCGGCGGCGCTCGTGGCGGGCGTCGAACGTGTACCAGCGCCCGCCCAGAAAGGCCTCGAACCAGGCCGAGAAATCCATCGGATCCGGCACGGGCGGCACGCCGATATCGCCGAGATAGCCCGTGCAGTAGCGCGCCGGGATGTTCATGCAGCGGCAGAATGCGACCGCGAGATGCGCGAAGTCGCGGCAGACGCCGTGGCCCTGGACGTAGGCCTCCGAGGCGCTGCGGGTCGCGTCCGCCTTCATGTAGTCGAAGCGGATGTGGCGATGGACGAAGGCGACGATGGCCTGGACGCGCGCCCAGCCCTCGGGTGTGTGGCCGAACAGCGACCACGCGAGCGGGCTCAGCTTGTCGGTGTCGCAGTAGCGGCTGCCGAGCAGGAACGGCAGGACGTCGTCCGGCAACTCCGCGACCGGGTGCTGGCGCGCCTCCGGCGCGCAGGCGTCGAGCTCGCCCGAATCGCGCACGACAATGTCGGTCGAGACCGTGATGCGGCCGGCCGGCGCGGTGAGGCGGGTGCAGACGTTGCCGAACTCATCGAGGCACTGCCGCACGGGGACCGGCGGGTCGACCACGATCCGCTCCGGCGTCAGCAGGTCGGCCGCCCGGGAGGGGTGCACGCTCAGCTTGAGCACCATCGGCGTCGGCGCGGGCGTGTCGAAGGCGATCGTGTATCCGGTTCTGATCTTCATCGGACGAGGCATGGTGTGAAGCATGGGACAGGTCAAAGCGCCGGACCGCCGCTTCGTTCCTGCAGACGACGACAAAACCGTCGTCAATCTGGTGAAATTTTAAGCAAAGCCGAGGCACAGGGGAGGTCTGTACCATGACCCCCGCGGGGCGTGGAAGGATAATTCGGCACGGTGCTGCGTCAGCCGCCCCGTCCGGCTAGTCGCGGCGGTCCCGGAAGAAGTCCCGCAGCAGCGCGGCCGCCTCGCTCTCGCGCAGGCCGCCATAGACCTCGGGGGCGTGGTGGCAGGTGGGCTGCGAGAAGAAGCGGGGTCCGTGCTCCACGGCGCCGCCCTTGGGGTCCGAGGCCGCGAAGTAGAGCCGCCGGATGCGCGCGAAGCTGATCGCCGCCGCGCAGAGCGCGCAGGGTTCGAGCGTCACGTAGAGGTCGCAGCCGGTCAGCCGCTCGTCGCCGAGCGCGCGGCAGGCGGCGCGGATCGCCAGGACCTCCGCGTGGGCGGTGGGATCGTGCAGGGCACGGGGCCGGTTGCCCGCCACGGCGAGCACGGTGCTGCCGCGCACGACCGCCGCGCCCACCGGCACTTCGCCCAGCAGCGCCGCCTCCCGCGCCGCCGCGAAGGCCAGCCCCAGCGGATCGGGCCGGCCTGCCCCGCACGAATCGCCCATCGGTCCCGCTCGCGGAAACACACCCGCTCTGGTATCAGGCCCGCATGAGCGACAGCAACGACCACACGCCGCGCGTGCGCAAGGGCCCGCGCGGAGCCGAAGACGCTATGGCCGCCGAGACGCCGGCCGCCGCCCCCGAGCCCGAGCGGATCGCCAAGGCCATCGCGCGGGCCGGCCTCGCCTCGCGGCGCGACGCGGAGGCGATGATCCTCGACGGCCGCGTCACGCTGAACGGCGAGCGCCTGACCTCGCCGGCGGTCAATGTCGGCCCCCAGGACCGCATCACCGTGGACGGGGAGCCGCTGCCCACCCGCGAGCGCACCCGGCTGTGGATCTTCCACAAGCCGCGCGGCGTCGTGACCACGGCCCGCGACCCGGAAGGGCGCCAGACCGTGTTCGACATCCTGCCCGAGGACCTGCCGCGGGTGGTGGCGATCGGCCGGCTCGACATCAACACCGAGGGGCTGCTGCTGCTCACCAACGACGGCGGCCTCGCCAAGGTGATCGCCCATCCGGAGACCGGCTGGCTGCGCCGCTACCGGGTGCGGGCCTACGGCGACGTGGACCAGGCGGCCCTCGACCGGCTGCGCAAGGGCATCACCATCGACGGCATGGAGTACGGCCCCGTCGAGGGCAGCCTCGACCGCCAGCAGGGCGACAACGTCTGGCTGACGCTCGGCCTGCGCGAGGGCAAGAACCGCGAGGTCAAGCGGATCCTCGAACATCTCGGCCTGTCGGTGAACCGCCTGATCCGGCTCTCCTTCGGCCCGTTCCAGCTCGGCGACCTCGAAGTCGGCCTCGTCGAGGAGGTGCGCACCAAGGTGCTCAAGGAGCAGCTCGGCACGAATCTCGCCGAGCAGGCCGGGGTCGACTTCACCAGTCCGGTGCGCGAGCCGATCGCGCCCTTCGGCTCGCCCAAGGCCGCCGCCAAGGGCGCGGCCAAGAGTGCAGCGGCGGCGGGCCATCCGGAGCGGGGGTCGCGCGGCGGGCGCGATCCCGCCCGGCCGCAATTCGGCAAGGGCCCTGCCGGATCGGGCGCCGGCAAGGGGTTCGGCAAGGGGTTCGGCAAGCCGCAGGCCGGAGCCGCCCCGCGCGCCGGCAAGCCCGATCCAACGGCGCCCCGGCGCGCGGTGTGGCGCGACCCCGAGGCCGAGGCGGTGCACGAGGCGCGCGAGCGGCCGCGGGTGCGGCGGCGGATCAGCGATCCCAAGGAGGCGCGCGCCGCCGCCGCGGAGCGGCCGCGCGAGCGCGTCGGCGCCATCGCCACGGGCGAGCGCCGGGTACTGGTGGAGCGGCTGAGGGCAGACCCAGCCGCCGAGCCGCGGCCCGAACGAGCCCCGCGCGGCGAGCGGCCCGCCCGCGACCGCAGCGAGCGGCCCCAGCGCGAGCGCACCGAGTGGACCGAGCGCCCCCCGCGCGAGCGCGGCGAGCGGCCGGCCCGGGCGCCCCGGCCGGAGGGCGGCGCGCCCGAGCGGCGCGGGCCGAAGGGGGGCTTCGGCAAGCCGGGCGGCGCGACGGGCGGACCGGCGGGCGGCTTCGCCGCGGGCCGGCCGGGCGGCAAGCCGGGGTTCGGCAAGCCTGGTTTCGGCAAGCCCGGGGGTGGCCGATCGGGCGGCGGCAAGCCCGGGGGCAAGCCGGATTTCGGCCGGTCCGGACCCAAGGGCGGCGGGGCCGGCCGGCCCGGCGGCCGGGGCGGGCCGAAGCCCGGCGGGCGCCCCGGCGGCCCGCCGCGCGGGGGCCGTCCGTCCGGCGGGCGCTAGGGTGCGGATCGTCGGCGGCGCGCTGCGCGGCCGGACCCTGGCGGGGCCGCGCAGCGATGCGATCAGGCCGACCTCGGACCGCCTGCGCGAAGCGCTCTTCAACGTGCTCGCACATGCCTACGACGACCCGGTGCCGGGCGCGCGGGTGCTCGACCTCTTCGCCGGAACCGGCGCGCTCGCCTTCGAGGCGCTGTCACGCGGGGCCGCCTTCGCGCTCCTCGTGGACGAGGGCGCCGAGGCGCGCGGCGTGATCCGCGGCAACGTCGAGGCGCTCGGCCTCGGCGGCGTCACCCGGCTGTTTCGCCGCGACGCGACCAAGCTCGGCCCGGCTCCTCCGGGGGAGCCCTTCGGCCTTCTCTTCTGCGATCCGCCCTACGGCCGCGACCTCGCCCCGCGGGCGCTCGCCGCCGCGCGCGGCGGCGGCTGGCTCGCGCCCGGCGCCCTGGCGGTAGTGGAGGAGGCGGCCTCCGTCGCCCTCGCCCTGCCGCCGGGCTTCACCGAGGCCGAGCGGCGCACCTACGGCGACACCCAGGTGGTTGTCGCGCGCCACGAGGGCTGAGCCCGCCGGCGGGATTCGGCAGAATGCCCGGTCAGGGCGCCCGCATCTCCTCGAGCGTCGGCGCGAAGGCCGCCGCGGCGACGCCGCGGCCGATGCCGCCCCGGTAGGCGTTGCGCACCCGTTCGGCCCCGATCAAGGCGGTCTGGATGCCGACGAGCGCGGCCGTGCCGTCAGGCCGCAGGAGCAGCACCGGCGCGCCGGATTCGCCCGAGCCCGACTCGCAAAGGCTCGAGAGCAGGCCGGGCTCGGGCGAGTCGATGCGGACGGAGCAACCGTGGTGGACGACCGGGAGGTAGGGCCGGTCGAAGGCGTAACCCGCCACCGCCACCACGGCGCCGGGCGCAGCGGTGGGGAGATCGGCCTCGGGCATGACCCGCCAGGGGACGGGCGCGATCCCGGGTAGCGGATCCGTCAGGGTGATGACGGCCCAGTCCCGGCCGATCATATCGGGGCGGATCGCGTCGGGATGCGGGCGCGTCTCGCGGCGCAGATCGATGCCCGGCGCGAGCCGGATCGCCTCTCCGGCCGCATGCCCGCCGTTGCGGTCGCGGGCTTGGCCCGCGACGAAATGCACCTGATGCGGCTTCACCCAGGCATCGAGGCGGGAATCGTAGAGGCAATGAGCGGCCGTGAGCACCAGCCGCGGGCCGACGAGCGTGCCGGTGCAATGGCTGCGATGCGCCGGCCCGGTCACCACGTTGACGCGGCCGATGGCCGTGAAGGGCCACGCGTCCGGCTCCAGCGGAACCCGGCGGGACGGCTCCGCCTGCGCCAGCGCCGGTCCGGCGAGGAGGAGCGGCACGATCGCGGCGGCGCGGCGCATCCGCCGCACGCCCTCCGGCCCTGCGCGACGGCCCGGCGCGCGCGCGTGACGAGGCTGAAGCGACACGTCCCCGCCCGTTCGATCGGAGCGGCCACGGCGCCACGGGGCGCCGCTTCACCCGCTCAAGCAGGCTCTTACCAGTCCGCGGCCTCCTGCGGGAGGCCGTCCGCGGCCTCCTGCGGGAGGCCGTCTGCGGGAGGCCGTCAGCGGCTGCCCGACGCGCTGCCCGGCCCGGTGCCGGGGGAGCCGCTGCCGGTGGGGCGCTGCGTGCTCGACGTGGCGTTCGGCCCCATGTTGCCGCCGCTCGACCCCTGCGTGCCGGTCGATCCCATGCTGCCGGGATTGTTGCCGCCGATGCCGCTGCCGGGCGGCTGGCTCGCCATGCCGGACCCGGTGTTGCCGCTCGAACTCGGGGCGGCGCCCGAGCCGTTGTTGATGCCCTGCGCGAGCGACGGCGCGGCGAGCGCCAGGAGGGCACCGAAGGCGAGAGTGCAGGGCAGGGGCTTGAGCATCATGCGACAACTCCGTGGCGGGTGCACCCGGGCAGCGCGCCGGGGGGCGACGGGCAACGGATGCGCGGGGCCGCTGTTCCGGGCTCAGCGCCGCCCGAACAGGCGCTCGATGTCGCTGAGCTTGAGTTCGACGTAGGTCGGACGGCCGTGGTTGCACTGGCCCGAGAGGGGCGTCGCCTCCATCTCGCGCAGCAGCGCGTTCATCTCCTCGGGCCGCAGGCGGCGGCCGGCCCGGATCGAGCCGTGGCAGCTCATGCGCGAGAGCACCGCGTCGAGGCGGCGGACCAGCGGGTCGGCCCCGCCCTCCTGCAGCACGTCGACCACGTCCGCGAGGAGCCCGCGCAGGCTGCCGCCCGCGAGCGCGGCCGGCACCTCGCGCACCAGCACGGCACCGTGGCCGAAGGGCTCGATCGACAGGCCGAGCGCCGCGAGGTCCTCCGCCGCCTCGGCGAGGCGGTCGGCCTCGGCCGGGTCGAGGTCCACCACTTCCGGGATCAGCAGCATCTGCCGGGCGATGCCGCCTGCCGCGCGCTCGCGCTTCAGCCGCTCGTAGACGAGGCGCTCGTGGGCGGCGTGCTGGTCGACGATGACGATGCCGTCCGGCGTCTGCGCGACGATGTAGGTGTCGTGGAGCTGCGCGCGGGCGGCGCCGAGCGGATGGGCCGGCAGCTCGGCGGGAGCGGGGACAGGAGCGGCAGCGCTCGGGCGGTCGATCTCGCCCTCGAAGCGCGCCTGCGCGGCCTCTGCGAACCCGGTCTCCGCGATCCCGGCCTCGCCGGATCCCGGAAGCGGCGCGGGCTGCGGCGCGGGGTCCGGCTCGGCGCCGAGGAAGTCGCGCGCGAAGGCGTCCGGCCGTCCCGACCCGCGCGGGCGGGCGGGCGGCTCCTCGCGGAACAGGGGCGGATGCGGTGAGGCGGTCGGGCGCAGGCTCTCCAGGGTTCTGGCCGCCACGCTCGGGGCGCTGCGCCCACCGTCGCGGCGCAGGGCCTCGTGGATGGCGCTGACGATCAGCGCGCGCACCAGCCCCGGTTCGCGGAAGCGCACCTCGGTCTTGGCCGGGTGCACGTTCACATCGACCTGCGTCGGATCGCAGGTCAGCGCCAGCGCCAGCACCGGATGGCGGTCGGAGGCCATCACGTCCGCGTAGGCCCCGCGCACCGCCCCGAGCAGCAGCCGGTCGCGCACCGGCCGGCCGTTGACCACGAAGTGGACATGGGTCGCCGCGGCGCGGTGGAAGGTCGGTAGGCCGATATGCCCATCGAGGGTGAAGCCCTCGCGCTCCAGGCTCAGCGGCGCGGAGTTCGGGGCGAAGTCCGGCCCGAGCACCGCGGAGAGCCGGCGCAGCCACGAGCCGGCCCCGGCCTCCGCCGGGAAGGTCAGGCCGCTCCCCTCCCCGCGCAGGACGAAGCGGATCTGCGGATGGGCCACCGCGAGGCGGCGCAGGATCTCGCCGACGGCGCCGGCCTCGGCGCGGTCCGATTTCAGGAACTTGAGGCGCGCGGGCGTGGCGGCGAAGAGTTCGGTGACCTCGACCCGGGTGCCGCGCTCGGCCGCCACCGGCCGCACCGGCCCCTTGACCCCGGCATCGACCACGAGGCCGTGGCCGGTCTCGTCCGCGGCAGTGCGCGACACCAGCGAGAGCCGCGCCACCGCGCCGATCGAGGGCAGCGCCTCGCCGCGGAACCCCAGCGTCTCGATCCGGTCGAGGTCGCCGTCCGGCAGCTTCGAGGTGGCGTGGCGCTCGACCGCGAGCGCGAGGTCCTGCGCGCCCATGCCGATGCCGTCGTCCACCACCCGGATCAGGCGGCGCCCGCCGGCCTGGATCGTCACCTCGATCTGGCTCGCGCCCGCATCAATGGCGTTCTCGACCAGTTCCTTCACGGCCGAGGCCGGCCGCTCCACCACCTCGCCCGCGGCGATGCGGTCGACCAGCACCGGATCGAGGCGGCGCACGGCCGGGCGGTCGGGGGACGAGGCGAGCATGGCCGCAATATAGGGATTGGGGCCTCGCGCGCGAAGGGTTGGGCGACGGTCGGACGGGCCCGCGGCATCGTCCGTGCACGGGCGATGCGGCACCGAAGGGGGATTGGGGCATGAGCGACGACGACGCGATCCTGCGCCCCTGCACGCCGGCCGACGTGCCGGCCGTGCAGGCGATCTACGCCCAGGCGGTGCGGGAGGGTACGGCCTCGTTCGAACTCGATCCGCCGGACCTCGCCGAGATGCTGCGCCGGCATGCCGGCCTGATCGGGGCCGGCCACCCCTACCTCGTGGCCGACCTCGGCGGCCGGGTCGCGGGCTACGCCTATGCGGGCCCCTACCGCGCCCGCCCGGCCTATCGGGCGAGCGTCGAGAACTCGGTCTACGTCGCTCCGGCGGCCCAGGGGCGCGGCCTCGGCCGGCGGCTGCTCGCCGCCCTGATCGACGAGGCGGCGCTCCGGGGCTTCCGCCAGATGATCGCGGTGATCGGGGATTCGGGCAACGCCGCCTCGATCGGCCTGCACGCCGCGCTCGGCTTCCGCCATGCCGGCGTTTTGCGCGCGGTGGGCTGGAAGCACGGGCGCTGGCTCGACACCGTGCTGATGCAGCGCCCGCTCGGGTCCGGGGACGCCGCGCCGCCCGGCCCGTCCTGACGCATCAAGAGGCAAGGGTCAGGAGGCAAGGGTCAGGAGGACAGAGTCTTCGGCAGGCGCGACAGCGCGTAGAGGCTCGCCCCGGCATCCGGCCCCACCACCCGCACCAGGGCCGCCTCGTCGCAGGTCCCGGCGATGCGCAGGCCCAGGCGGTGGAGGTGATCCTTGTCGGTGCAGTAGGCGGCGAGCCGCGCCCGGCCGGTCTCGGGCATGCGCGACACCAGCGCGTCGACGTCGCCCTCGCTCGCCCGGTGCAGGGCGGCCAGGAGTTCGAGCGGGATCGGGTACTGGGCGAAGGCGGTGGGCATCGGCCGGACCTGCTGCTGTGCCATGGCGACCTCGTCGTGAGCGTGATCCACAGTCTTGTGCCGATAGGGTTAGCGAAGCCTTAAGCGCCGGCCAGGCTCAGGCACGACGCGGTGCTGAGCGTTCGCCCCCCGCGACCGATCGCCGCTGGATTGAACCGGCCTGCCGGGGCGGATAGCCTTCTCGGGCGGCGGTCGGCGCTGCCGCCGGCGCGCAGGCACCGGCCGGCACGATTGACACCTGCATTGCGTCGCAACATAGTTCTGCTGCGCTGCACAATCGAGGGTGCGGGCGGAGCAGACCGCACAACGGGGGAACGACCATGGCCGACAAGAAGGGTTTCGAGGTGTCCGACGAGATGCGGGCGACGGCCGAGAAGGGCCTGCAGCAGGCGCGCAACGCGCTGGGCAGCCTGCTCGGCACCGCGCGCAAGGTCGCGGATTCGGTGCAGTCCTCCACCGAGACGGCGCAGTCCACGGCCGGGACCGCGGTCACCAAGGGCTTCGACTACACCGAGCAGCACATCGCCGCGACCTTCGATTTCGCCGAGAAGCTGGTGCGCTCGCGCGACATCAAGGAGGCGATGGACCTGCAGAGCGAGTACATGCGCAACCAGATCGCCGCGCTGCAGACCCAGGCGAAGGAGTTCACCACCCTCACGGAGGATGCGGTCAAGTCCGCCTCCAACGATCCGTCGGCCGCCAAGGGCTGACGCGGCGGGCGCGACGGCCGCCCGGGCCGTCCTCCCACCCTTCCGGGCGGAGCTGCGCCGGTTCGCCGGCGCATCGTCCGCTCAGGTTCAATGCCGTGTCGCAGGTCGGCGGCGGGATGACCGCGAGGCGCCCGTCCGGGACCTGCCAAGCGCGCGAGGTAGCGTCATGACCAACGGACCCCGGCGTAAGTCCGTGAAGCCGACCCGCGGAACCCCCGCCGCTGCGCGGAAGGCCGCCGCCCCGTCGACCCCGCCCGAGACCGAGGCGGTCGCCAAGCCCGAGACCGCGGCCCTCGCGCAGGAGACGGCCGCCCCGGAGGAGACCGGGGCCGTGCTGCACGCCCGCGATACCGGTGAGGTCGCCGCGCAGGCGGCCGATCCCGTGGCCCCGGACGAGGGTCAGATCTCGGAGACCGACAGGGTGGAGGAGCCGGCGACGGTGCTCACCCATGATAGGGCCGAGGAGGCCCTGCCGCCGGCCGAGACACCCGAAGCGGCGCCGAGCGAGCCCCTGACGAGTGAGCCCCTGACGAGCGAGGCTTTGGCGCCTGAGCCGCTGGCACATGCGTCCGTGGCGGCGCCGGAGGCGGTGGCCGAAGCCGTGACGGCTCCCGCCGAGGCGGCCGTGCAGGCCACCGTGGCGGCTCCCGCCGAGGCCGTGGCGCCGCCCGCGCCGGAACCCGTCGCGGCGCTGATCCGCGCGGCCGCCGAGGGCGCACCGGAGGATGTCCCGGTCTCGGCCCTGCGCGGCGTCGCCGAGATCAATGCGCGCCTGCTCGCCTTCATGCGCGACGAGACCGAGGCGGCCTTCAGCTTCTGGCGCGCCCTGCGCACTACGAGCAACCCCGGCGAGGCGATGCAGCTTCACGCCGAGGAGGTCGGCCGGATCGTCACGGCGGCCTTCGCCTGCTGGAGCGACGTCACGCGCCGCGCCGCGCAGATCGCGCTCGCGAGCCGGCCCAAGGCGGCCTAGCAAGGCCGCCTAGCAAGGCCGCCTCGCCGGCCCGAGGCCCTTCCAAGACGAGCCGGTGCCCTTCCCGATTCACCGGGAGGGGAGCGGTCGCGCCGCGGCCGGCCGACGCGTCCCTGCTGCGCCGCGCCCGCCAAGGGGCGGCCCTGC